>JBJXDX010000044.1:0-56885 GCA_046154585.1 Hyphomicrobiaceae bacterium
TCACTGTCATCCCGGGCAAGCGCGGGCCGAAAACGACCATCGGATATGCGGAACTCATTCCCGCGCGCGACCCGGGACCCAGCGTTTCAAGCGGCAGCCAGCCAGGAGTCTCTAACGCCGCTCCAGCAGCTCGATCGACACGCCCTCCGGCCCGCGCAGGAAGGCGATGCGTACGCCGGGACGGATGTCGTTCGGCTCCATGGTGAATTCGGCGCCCTTGGCCTTCAGGTCGGCGACGATGGCGTCGATCCCCGCCACCTTGAGCCCGAAATGATCCAGCCCCTGATACGGCGTCTGCGGCGGCGCGCCGATCTTGTCGCCTGGCTTCACCTCGGCAATGAAGATGTCGCCGCCGCCGATCTTCATGTCGATGCGCGCCATGCCATTCGGCATTGTCGAGCGGATGATCTCGGCGCCGAACATGCGCTGATAGAACGCCGCCGTCTTTTCCGGATCGGGGCTGCGCAGATGAATGTGGTCCCAGGTGAACTTCGGCACGTATCACTCCCGTCGTTATGATGATCCGCCCAACCTTAAGCCCTCGGACGGCGCCGCGCCAAGACGTTCTACTCCATGTCAGGGCGTCGTGGCGTCGGGCACCGCATCGATCCCCGGCCGATACGGCTTGATGTCGATAAGCGGCGTACCGTCGAGGCAGTCGATGGCATCGATGTCGATGCGGCCCGTATCGGCATCGACCTTGAGGAGGCGCACGACCGACAGCGCGATCGGATTGGGCCGTACCGGCGAGCGCAGCGCGAATGTACCGTGGGTCTTGCCACTCTGCCGCGGCGCCTGTACCACGAGATCGCGACGTGCCTCGTGCATCCAGTAGAGCACGATGACGTGCGAGAAACCCTCGAGCCCCTGCAGGCCCGGCCGGAAAGGCGCATCAAGCTCGATGTGCGCGGTCCCGCCTCGCGCCCGGGCTTCGTTCGGATTCTTCGGCGCTTCCATACGCGAGGTCCACGGCGTGCGGATGCGGCCGATGAACACGAGCCGCGCGTCACCCTCGCTCTGAGCTGGATCGTTCGGCAGCGCCACCTCGCCGAGGCGTATGTCGGATTTGGTCATAATCGCAGTTTAGCCGCGGCTCCCCTCACATCCCCTCGATGCAGTACACCCGCGCCGGTGCGCCGTCGCCGCCGGGAATTTTCAGCGGTGCGGCTGACAAAAATACCTCCGGCTCGCGGATCTCCGCCGTGTTCGCCACATACTCGATCATATGCACGCCCGTGCGCAGCAGCACGTCGTGCGTGACATGCTCGGCCAGCGGCCGCCGCTCGCCCGACAGCGACAGCCGGATCGGATAATCCTGCGGAAAATCGTACGCCACCGTCTTGACACCGGTCCCTTTCAGCCACACGGCAGCCTCGCGCGTGAGATACGGTGAATCGAGCCAGAATTCCTTCGTCTGCGGCGCGCGGTGCCGGTCCCACCCCGTCCTGAACAGGACCATGCCGCCTTTCTTCACATGGCTGCCGCGCTCCGCCAGACGCTCCGGCCCCAGCGCCTCGTTCGGCTTCACATCCATCAGGTCGATGACCGCACACGGCCCGATCAGATCGCCAAGCGGCGTCGCCTCGATGGTCGCGCCATCCGCAAACATGTGCCGCCGCGCATCCACGTGGGTGTAGGCGTGGCACGACACGCGGATGAACGTGATCTGCGCCAGGTCGCCCTTGGCGAGATCGCCGGTCGCGGATACTTCCGTCTTCCAGCGCGGATGGTCGGCCGTGATCGGCATCGACAGGTCGATGATGCGCATGGGCGGCTCCTTTCAGGTGGACTGAAGCGGGATGTCCAATCGGTAGATGCGTATGGCGTTGTCGTGGAACAGCTTCACGCGATCAGCACGCGGCAGATCGGCGGTTGCGTCCTTGAAGCCCGAATAGATCGTATCGAACGAGCCGACCAGCGAATCCACTGGGAAGTTCGACGCAAACATGCAGCGCCCGATGCCAAACGCGTCGATCAGGCCGTCGATGATCGGCCGCTGATCCTCGAGCCGCCACGGCTGGCCTTTGATGCCGATACCGGAAATCTTCATGCTCACGTGCGGTGCCGACGCTGCGCGCTCGATGGCCGCCCGCCACCCGGCCAGCCCTTCCGCCGTCCGGTCCACCGGCATGAACGCGTGATTGATGACGACCGGCGTTTCCGGATAGGCCGCGATGAGGTCCAGCAGCTCGTCCACGTGCCACCAGGGTGCCTGCAACTCGAAGTGCAGCTTGTTTGGCGCTAGTGCCGCATAGCCGCGCCGCCATCTCGGGTCCGTCATGCCGCCGGGTGCACCGTGCTCCACCTGACCGGGTCCCGGCGCAGCCGCGGGCTTGTGCCGGATGCCGCGCACGATGGGATAGGCCGCGTGCCGTGCCAATTCGTCCACGGCCCCATCCTCGTGCAGGATCGTGCGCGCGACATGCGCCGCAGGCAGATCCGACGCCTTCGCCACCTGCGTCATCCACGCGCTTTCGGCGACCAAGTCTGCCTCGTCCCACTCGCCTTCCATCGTCACCGTCGTGGCGACGTTGTGTCCGCGCGTCAGCGCCCGGTAATCCGCCGGCAGAAAATCGCGGCGGATGGCGAAATAGTCGCCGTAGCGGAACGGGATCATCGGCTCGTCGCGCAGCCACGGATGCGCCTTGTGCGCCATATCCCAGAAGTGATGATGCGCATCGATGATGGGTAGGTCGGTATCGTCCATCGGCCGTTGTTCGATCGCTGCCGGCGTGTCTACGCTCATGCGGCCAGGCGAAGAGTGGACACGACCGCCTCGAAGCGCTGCGTGCGCGCTGCTGGGTCGATGCCGGCCGGCTTCGACAAGGCTGCCGCGATCAGCAGCGCCTGCCGCGTCGCGCCGATGTTGGCGACACCCTTGCCCGCGATGTCGTAGGCCGTGCCGTGCGCCGGCGTGCAGATTGGAAAGCCGTATCCTGCGATCAGCGTCACGCCGCGCTCGAAGCCCATCAGCTTCATGGCGATCTGCCCCTGGTCGTGAAACATGGTCTGCACCGCATCGAAATCGCCACGGCTGGCGCGCACGAACACCGTGTCGGGCGGGAAGGGGCCTTCGCAATTGATACCCTTGGCCTTCGCCGCAACCACGGCCGGCTCGATCTCGTCGATTTCCTCGCGCCCGAAGTTGCCGCCGTCTCCCGCATGCGGGTTGAGCCCCGCCACGGCAATGCGCGGATTGGCAACGCCGGCTTCGCGCATGCACCGGTCCGTCAGTTCGATGCCGGCCAGCACCGCATCCTTGGTGATGTACTTGGCCACATCCTTCAGCGGCACGTGCGAGGTCACGCGCGCATTCCACAGCTTGTCGAGAATGTTGAACTCGCGCCCATTGCCCTTCGCGCCCGTCTCGTGCGTGATGACCTCGATCTCGTCCACGTAGGCGGGCAGCGCCAATTTCATGGCGTACTTGTTGAAGGGCGTGAACGCGACGGCATCGACTGCGCCGGCCGCCCCAAGCCTCAGGATCGTGCGGAAGTTCTGCAGCGCCGCCCCGCCGGTGACGGCGCTCGCTTGCCCATGCGTGATCGCCGCAGGATTGATGTTTTCCAGATCGACCAGAACCGGCTTCGCTCCCACCGTCAACGGCGTACCGGGCGTCCACGTCTCGCAGGTCGCCCCGACGCCGGCGATCTTTTCTCCCTGCGCCAGCAGGCGCCGGTCGCCGATGACGACATAATGCGCGGCATCGCGGGTTTGCGGATCGGTCAGCACCTTGGCGGCAAGCTCGGCGCTGATCCCGGCGGCATCGCCGATCGCAAGGGCCACAACGGGACGAGAGGCTGAGGCCGGCATGCGCGTGTCCTCCGTGAGCTTTTTCTCCTTCGCCCATTAGCACGCGATGGCTTGGACCTGCAAAGCTCAATCAGCGGATCCACACGGAGATCGTGCGCCTTTCGGGCAATCCAGAGCTTTCGACCGTGCACGGCGTCGTGCAGGCCCGCCTGAAGCGCGTCCGCTTCCTCGGCAACAGCGGCCCCGAGACTTGGGCTGCCGCCGTCGCCGAGCACGAGAAGATGATCGCAGCCCTTGAAGCCCGCAACGGCGCTGCGCTGGCCGAAGTCCTCACCCGCCACATGGAAAACGCCTCGGTGCGGGTGAAGGATGTGATCTGACGGCAATCACCCCATCGCCTGCCGCTGCACGCGTGCGTAATTTTCGATCGCGAGCTTGCGCACGCGACCCTCCGGCACCCGCCGCCTCTCCCAATGCGCCATCACGCGCGGGAAATCGGCGTACGCATTGATCACCGCATGCCGGCCCAGGCCGTTCATGTCCGAGCCGAAGGCGACGTGATCCTCGCCGAGCCAGTCGGCCAACTCCAGCAGCCGGTCCGCGTAGGCCTCGATGCTCTCGCCCACATCCTGCCGCAGCGCCCACAAGCCGACCACGCCGCCTTTGCGCGCAATCGCTTTAGCGCCGTCCAGCGTCAACTGGCGCGCGCGCCAGCCGATCATCGTCCAATCGGGCTTGCGCTGCCGCGTCACCGAACTGTGCGACCAAACCATCGGCGCCTTGGAGATCTCCAGCGCCTGGGTCACGGCGTCGGGTGTGGAATGCGCGAGATCGATCAGGATGCCCAGGCGATTGCATTCCTGCACGACTTTCTTTCCGACCGGGGTCAGGCCGCCGTACTCCGGCTTCACGGTCTGGAAGTCGCCGACCGAATTCCTGATGTAGTGCACGAGCTGCAAGTGTCTGACGCCGAGATCGTAGGCCGCCTGCACTCGGCTCACGTCATCTTCGATAAAGCTGGCTCCTTCAACTGCCAGCACGACATGCGGCTCGCCCTTCACCGCGCGATCGACGTCGCTCGCCGTTCGCACGATCTTCAGGTTCTGCTCGGCGGCATGCTTCTTGATGCGCGCCAGCTCACGCTCAAACCAGCCGAGCGTCTCGCCTGCCTTCGGTACCGCCTTCTGCGCGAATCCGCGCGGCGTCAGGCCCATCCAGAGCAGGTCGCCGACCAGCGACCACGCCACCAGCGTCGCGTTGCCCTCGGCCATGGCCGGTCCGAGCGGAGGAGAGCGCATGACGCCCTGGCGGTCGAAATAGAAGTGAGCATGCATGTCGCCAATGAACATCGGGTCCTTGGCGAGCGCTCCGGTGGCGTACGCCAACGGCAGTGCCAGACCTGACGCGACGAACTGCCGGCGGTCCATGCGTCGACCCTAGTTCGCCTGCTCGAACCGCTTCTCCCGCACCTCTGCCGTGATCGCGTGCGCGATCATGCCTTCCTCGCGGCAGATGCGGCTGATGACGCCGGCCATGTCGCGCGACGCCCGCCGGGTCAGGCGCTGGTACGTCACCGTTTTGATGAACTTGCCGACCCAGAGCCCGCCCGTGTAGCGCGCCGCCCGTCCCGTCGGCAGGGTGTGGTTGGTGCCGACGCCCTTGTCGCCGTAAGCCACCGTTGATGCCTCGCCGATGAACAGCGAACCGTAGTTCGTCAGCTTCTCGAGATAGTAGTCGTCCCGTCCGGTCTGCAGCTCGAGATGCTCCGGCGCATAGGCATCCGACACGGCAATCGCCTCGTCGTCGGTGTCGACCACCACGATCTCGCCGAGGTCCGCCCACGCCTTGCCGGCATTGTCGCGCGTCGGCAGATCCGGTAGTTGCCGCTCGATCTCTTTCAGCACGGCCGCTCCAAGCTTCCGCGAGGTCGTCACCAGCCACGCCGGGCTGTCCGGCCCGTGCTCGGCCTGCCCCAGCAAATCCGTCGCCACGAGCGCCGGATCGGCCGTGTCGTCGGCGATGATGAGAATTTCCGTCGGGCCCGCCAGCAGATCGATGCCGACCGTCCCGTAAAGCTGGCGCTTGGCCTCCGCCACGTAGGCATTGCCCGGCCCCGTGATCATGTCGACCTCGGGCATGCCCACACAGCCGTACGCCATGGCCGCCATCGCCTGCACGCCGCCAATGGCATAAATTTCATCCGCACCCGAATGATGCAGCGCATACAGAGTTTGCGGATAGATGCCGTCCGGCCCGCGTGGCGGTGCGGCACCAATGATGCGCCCGACTCCGGCGACCTTTGCCGTGCCGACGCTCATGATGGCGGCCGAGATCAACGGATACTTGCCGCCCGGAATGTAGCAGCCGACGCTCCCGACCGGGATCAGCTTCTGCCCCAGAACGACACCGGGCACCGCCTCCGCTTCGAACGCCCGCATGCTGTCTTTCTGCCGCTTGGCGAACTCGGTCACCTGCTTGTGGCAGAAGGCGAAGTCCTCTTTGAAGGTCTCGGGCAATAGTTTGGATTTGGCCTCGATCTCCGCTTTGGCAACGCGGAACTCGCCAGTCCACTTGTCGAGGTCGCGGGCAAACTTGCGGATGGCCGCGTCGCGATCCGCGGCGATCTCTGCCAGCATGCGCCGCACGGTGTCTTCCACCTCGGCCTTGCGCACCTGCGCGCCGCCGGCCGCCTTCTTCAGGTATTCGCGTGCCACGTCCGCTTCCTTTTCCAGCCGATGCCCGGGATTGGCTGCGAACGTTAGGAGCGGTCCGGAATCAGGTCAAGAAAGCCGCGCGCGTCCGGCCTCGCCGCGCTCGACGCGGGCCAGGAAGTCACGCGTGATGCGCGAGGCCTCAGCCGCGTGCGAGAACGGCAGCCCATGGCGCACTCCGGCGAACACGTTGAGCTCCGCATGCGGGATCAGCTCGACCAGCTCGGTCGCCTGCCGCACGGGCACGAACGGACTAGAGTCCGGCGCCAGGATCAGCAGCGGGATCTTCAAGGACGGCGCCTGCTCGGTCAGGTCCAGCCGGGCCAGCAGGTCTCCCAGTCCGAGCACAACATGCGGCTTGGCACGGGCCTGCTCGGCCGCAAACCAGGCGAGCCGCCGGGCATCAGCCGCGCCCGGCGCGAAGCGGAGCGGCATCATGCGCTCGGCCCAGGCCGCGATCCCGTCCATCTCGATCTCGGCCTTCCATCCGGGCAGGCGCCCGATGCCCTGGCCCTTGTAGCCGGCATTGGAGATCGTCACGGACGCAAACCGGTCCGGCCGCTCGATGGCGGCCGCCAGGGCGATGGTGCCGCCCATGGACTCTCCGACGATGTGCACGGGTTCCGGTCCCGCGATGTCGGCCACGTCGAGCACGTCGTCGATCAGCTCGCGTATCGTCCATGTGTGATCGGCTGGCGGCACGGCAGACGCACCAAATCCGCGAAAATCGAAACGCACCACGCGATGCTGCGCTGCAACTTCAGGCAGCCAGCCGCACCAGATGTCGCGGTTCGTGCCGATGCCATGGTGAAAGACCACCGGCCGCCCGTCGCCGTGCCAGGGCGGCCTGGCGTCCAGCGTCGTGTACGCGAGGCCTCGCCTTGTCATATGCCCGGCTGTCATACTTCGCCCCGCAAATGAAAACCTAGATTTCGTGCAATCGGGAAACTACCCTCTAATGGCGATCGTTGCATCGCGAATTCCAATCCAAGCCATGTGACAGAATATTAGGCAGTCGACGTGTGTCACTGATGCGAATACTGGGCGCGCGGCAGACGGCTTTCCCGCTGCATTACCATTTGTTGCAGGAACGCTTGCTCTTGCCGCCAAGCTCCGCTAGCAAGGTGCCCAACGAATTCTAATCGGAGCACCGGTTGTCACATCCGTTCCGGTGACTCGGGAGGAGCAATCTTTGCAGCATGGGATCGCGGCGGCGTCTGGCCTTGCTCAATCGCAAGCCGTCGGGGCGTCACCGGCAAAAGCTATCGGGCAGCCAATCCTCGAGATCGAGGATCTGCACGTCCACTTCGTTACCTCGCACGGAACCGTGCGGGCGGTCGAAGGCCTGAGTTATGTTGTGTGCCCGGGCGAGATGGTCGCCATCGTGGGCGAATCCGGATCGGGAAAGTCCGTTTCCGCACTTGCCGTCATGCGTCTGTTGCCCCCGAACACGGCACGCATCCGCAACGGCGTCGTGCGTTTCGAGGGCCGCGAGCTTCTGAAGCTCGACGACGAGGAGATGCGCCGGATTCGCGGGCGCGACATCTCCATGATCTTCCAGGAGCCGATGACGTCGCTCAACCCCGTGTTGACGATCGGCCTCCAGATTATGGAGCCGCTGCTCATCCATCTGAGCATGACCGATGAGCAGGCGCGCGCGCGCGCCATCGAGCTGTTGACGCTCGTCGGCATCACCGATCCCGGAAGCCGGCTTGGCCAGTATCCACATCAGCTTTCCGGCGGCATGCGCCAGCGCGTCATGATCGCGATCGGCCTTGCCTGCAATCCCAAGCTGCTGATCGCCGACGAGCCGACCACCGCGCTCGACGTCACCATTCAGGCCCAGATCCTCGAGCTGATGAAGGATCTGTCGCGGCGCCTGAACATCGCCGTCATCATCATTACGCACAACCTCGGCATCGTGGCGCGCTACGCCGACCGGGTGAACGTGATGTACGCCGCACGCCTGGTCGAGAGCGGAACCGCTGAACGCGTGTTCGGCAGGCCGCTGCATCCTTATTCGCGGGGCTTGCTGGCGGCGGTGCCACGGCTGGACCAGGGACGCACGACCAAGCTCGCGACCATCGACGGCGCGCCGCCCAACCTTCTCGATCCGCCCGAAGGCTGCCGCTTCCAGCCACGCTGCAAATTTGCGGTCGATGCCTGCATGAACGTGCCTCCGTTTCTTGAGGTCGAAGGGGGGCATTTCGCTGCCTGCATTCGCGCGCACGAGATCGAGGCGCTCGACACCGGCACGCCGCCCCGGTCGGGGTCATCGCTCGCGCATGGCTCGGATCGTGGCGGCGCGGCCATCCTCGACATTCGCCATGCGAGCAAGTTTTTTCCTGTCGGCGGGGGTTTCCTGAAAGCCTCCAAGCTCGTGCGCGCGGTCAACGATGTGTCGCTCGCCGTGCGCCCCGGAGAAACGCTCGGGCTCGTCGGCGAGTCCGGCTGCGGAAAGTCCACCCTGGGCCGTCTGGTCCTGCGTCTGGAGGATCCAACCGCGGGTGAGATCTTCTTCGAGGAGGTCGATCTCGCTCCGCTCAGCCGCCGTCAGATGACGGACGTGCGCAAGAAGATGCAGGTCATTTTCCAGGATCCGTACTCCTCGCTCAATCCGCGCATGACGGTCGGCCAGATCATCGGCGAGCCGATCGCCGTGCACGACATCATGCCAAAAGCCAAGATCCAGGCGCGCATCGCTGAGCTGCTTCAGCTCGTCGGTTTGTTTCCCTACATGGCGCTGCGCTACCCGCACGAGCTGTCGGGCGGGCAGCGCCAGCGCGTCGGCATCGCGCGCGCCCTCGCGGTCGAACCACGCGTCATCGTCTGCGACGAGGCGGTCTCCGCGCTCGATGTTTCGATCCAGGGGCAAGTGATCAACCTGCTGGAGGATCTGCAGCAGAAGCTCGGGCTCACCTATCTGTTCATTGCCCACGATCTGGCTGTCGTGCGCCACATCTCGACCCGCGTCGCCGTCATGTATCTCGGCCGCATCGTCGAGCTGGCGTCCGCGGACGATCTTTTTGCCGATCCCAAACATCCCTATACGCGCGCGCTGCTCGCGGCGGCACCGGTGCCGGACCCTGTCGTCGAGCGCACGCGGCCGCGTACCATCATCAAGGGTGAATTGCCGAGCCCGCTCAATCCGCCGGCGGGCTGCGTTTTCCACCCGCGCTGCCCGCTGGCGACCGAGGAATGCAAGAAGGCCGTCCCCGCGACGCGCGAACTCGCGCCCGGCCACTGGGCCGCATGTATCCATGCCTGACGCATGAATGCCATCTGTGCGTCACCAAGATAAAGAAACAGGAGAGAATCGATCGCTATGAAGAGATTGGGATCAGTTGCTGCGCTGGCCGTCATTCTTGCCGGCACAATATCGTTTGCGGCTGCCGCCCAGACGCCGAAGAAGGGCGGGACGATGAACATCGCTGTCGTCGCCGAACCGCCGAATTATGATTGCCACGGCAGCTCCACCTTCGGTCTGGCTCACCCGATCTTTCCGCACTATTCCACGCTCATCAGATACGCTGGCGACTGGAAATCGATGAAGATTGAAGGCGATCTGGCCGAGAGCTGGCTCGTGGGGCCTGACGGTTTGACGTTTACCTTCAATCTGCGCAAGGACGTCAAGTTCCACGACGGCTCACCAATGACGTCGGCCGACGTGAAAGCCACTTATGAGCGCATCGCCAATCCGCCAGCGGGCGTGATCTCCTTGCGGCGCGCGCTCTACGAGGACATCACCGCCATCGAGACCCCCGACGCGCATACCGTCATCTTCAAGATCAAGGCGCCGAACGCATCCATGCTCGACGGCTTTGCGTCGCCCTGGAACTGCATCTACAGCGCTGCCAAGCTCAAGCAGGACCCACGTTTCCCCGAGAACAACATCATGGGCACGGGGGCATTCGTGTTTGCCGAGCATGTGAAAGGCTCCTCGTGGGAGGGCAAGCGCTTCGACCAGTATTTCCGCAAGGGCCTGCCGTACCTCGATGGCTTCAAGATATTCTTCGTCAAGTCTTCAGCCCTGGCGACCGGGCTCATCGGCGGCCAGTTCGACATCGAGATGCGCGGTCTGACGCCTGGCGAGCGCGACCAGATCATGGGGGCAAAGAAGGACGACTTTGTCCTACTCGAGGGCCCGTGGTCGGCGAGCCTGATGTTGACCGTCAACGCCAAAAAGAAGCCGTTCGACGACCTACGCGTGCGGCAGGCGCTGCTGATGGCCCTGGACCGCTGGAGCGGCGCTCAGCCAATGGCTAAGATTTCCCTGATGAAGTACGTCGGTGGATTCACCCGCCCGGGTTACGAGTACGGCCTGACCGATGCCGAATTGGAGAAGCTGCCGGGCTACTCGCGGGACGCCAACAAGGCGCGCGAGGACGCGAAAAAGCTGCTCGAGGAAGCGGGCGTGAAGAACTTGAAGCTCAACTTCCTCAACCGCAGCGTCGGTCAGCCCTACACCGCCGCCGGCATTTTTGCCGTCGATCAGTGGCGCCGCATCGGCGTCGAAACCGATCATCGCCAGGTCGAGACGAAATTGTTCTTCGACGGCCTCGCCCGCGGCGAGTTCGACGTCGCCATGGACTTTATCACCGACCATGCGGACGACCCCAATCTGCAGTACGTGCACGTGGTGTCGGAAGCGATGAACAATCCGCAGTCCTACTCGAAGCATTCGGATCTGAAGATCGACCAGTTGTTCGAGGCGCAGAAGCGGGAGCTGGATCCCGCCAAGCGCAAGGTTCTGACGAAGGATTTCGAGCGCTATGCCATTACGCAGGCCTACAACCAGATGCTGTTCTGGTGGCAGCGAATCGTCGTGCACCACAAGCGGATCAACGGCTGGAAGCTGACGCCGAGCCACTATCTCGGCAACACGCTCGAAGAGGTGTGGGTCAGCGAATAAGCGAAGAGGAGAGGGAACCCAACGAGCGTGCTGCGGGTGGGCATGCTCATTCACCTGAGGAGGCTAGAATGCGACAAGTTACTGGATGGTCGATCGCCGTATCGGGCGTGCTGGCCATGCTGGCGACTTCTTCGGCTACAGCGCAGACACCCAAAAAAGGCGGCACTTTGAATTTCTCGGTCGTGGCCGAGCCGCCAAACTACGACTGCCATGGAAGCACGACGTTCGCCCTGATTCATCCCATTGCACCGCACTACTCGCTGCTGGTGAAGTTCGACGGCAAGGACTATCCCAAGGTGGTGGGGGATCTGGCGGAGAGCTGGCAGGTTTCGCCAGACAAGCTCACCTACACGTTCAAGCTGCGCAGCGGCGTGAAGTTCCACGACGGCTCTGCCCTGACGTCCGCTGACGTCAAGGCCAGCTACGATCGCATCGTCAAGCCGCCGGCAGGCGTAGTGTCGATCCGCCAGGCCTACTACGCCGACGTCGATACGATCGCGACGCCGGACCCGACGACTGTGGTCTTCAAGATGAAGGCGCCGGTAGCGGGTGTCCTTGAATCGTTGGCGTCTCCCTACAACTGCATCTACAGCGCCGCCAAGCTGCAACAGAACCCGAAGTATCCCGAGACCGAGATCATGGGATCGGGCGCTTTCACGTTGGTCGAGCACGTCAAGGGTTCGAGCTGGACCGGCAAGCGCTTCGACGGCTACTTCCTCAAAGACCGGCCCTATCTGGACGGGTTCAAGGCGTTCTTCGTCAAATCGCCCGCCGTCGTGCCGGGGTTGATCGGAGGGCAGTTCGATGCGGAATTTCGGGGCCGCAACCCGTCCGAAAGGGCCCAGCTGCTGGAGCAGGCGAAAGACAAGCTTGCCGTCTTCGAGGGCACCTGGGTCAACAACCTGATGCTCGTATTCAACACGACGCGCAAGCCCTTCGACGATATCCGCGTGCGTCAGGCCCTAAGCATGGCCATCGATCGCTGGGGCGGTTCGGAAGCGCTCGCCAAGATCTCTATCCTGAAATACGTCGGCGGGGTGATGCGCCCCGGCTATTCGATGTCACTGCCGGAAGCCGAGCTCGTCAAGCTTCCGGGCTTCTCCAAGGACATCGCCAAGTCGCGGGAGGACGCCAAAAAACTTCTGGCCGCGGCGGGGCAGAGCAGCCTGAAGTTCAAGCTGCTCAACAGAAACATCGCGGAACCCTACACGCCTGCGGCGGTCTACTCGATCGACCAGTGGCGCCGGGTCGGCATCGCAGCCGAGCACGAACAGCTCGAGACCAAGCTCTATCAAGACCGGGTGGCAGCCGGGGACTTCGATGTGGCGGTCGAATTCCAGGCCGACTTCATGGATGATCCGACAGCGCAGTTCTCGAAGTTCCTGACCAAGAAATCGTCGCCGAGCGGTTACTCCGGGCACACGGACGCAAAGATCGACGACATGTACGTGCAGCAGCGCCGCACGCCGGATGTTGCCGAGCGTACGAAAATCGTTCGTGAGATGGAGCGCTACTCGTTGGAGAAAGCCTACAGCGTGCCGCTCCTGTGGTGGCAGCGGATCATCGTCAACCACAAGAAGATCAAAGGCTGGAACATGACGCCCAGCCATTATCTGGATCAGGATCTGGTTCAGGTCTGGCTTGACGAGTAGGCTTCCCGTGAGCGGCCTTGCGGCCGCGAGCGCAAAACCCATGGCGTAAGCCCGGCGTGGGCTTACGCTGCAGCACTATCGAAGTGCGGAAACAACTGCACCGGAATATGAACGGAGAGGAAACCAATGAGACCGAGAATTGCTTTATCCTTTGCAGCATTGTTTGCGGCCGCGGCGATTTCATCGCCTGCCGTTGCCCAGACCCCGAAGAAGGGCGGTATCCTGAATTTCGCCGTCGTTGCCGAGCCGCCGACCACGGACTGCCACGCGACCACGACGTTCGCCATGGTGCATCCGGTGGCGCCGCAGTATTCGACGCTTCTTCAGTTCACCGGGCCTCACGACAACCAGAAGATTGAGGGAGATCTCGCCGAGTCGTGGGAGGTGTCGAAGGACGGCCTCACCTACACCTTCAAGCTGCGCCGCGGCGTGAAATTCCATGACGGCTCGGATTTCACGGCCGAAGACATCAAGGCCACCTACGAGCGCATCGTCAACCCCGTCGAGGGGGTCATCTCGGTGCGCAAGGCCCAGCATCAGGACATCGCGTCGATCGACACGCCGGACCCCTTCACGGTGGTCTTCAAGCTGAGCCAGGTGAACATGTCGATGCTGCTGCACTTCGCATCGCCCTTCAACTGCGTCTACAGCGCCGCCAAGCTCAAGCAGAATCCCAAATACCCCGAGACCGAGGTCATGGGCACGGGCGCCTTCAAGTTCGTGGAGTATGTGAAAGGCGCGACGTGGACCGCCGAGCGGTTCAAAGGCTATTTCCTCAAGGACCGGCCTTACCTCGACGGGTACAAAGCCATCTTCGTGCGCGGCAACGTCGTCGTGAACGGCCTGCGCGGCGGCCAGTATGACGCGGAATTCCGCGGCCGCACTCCGCAGGAGCGCGATCAGCTCGTCGAAGCAATGAAAGATAACGTCACCGTGCAGGAAGGGCCGTGGGTCACGAACATCCTGCTGACCTTCAATGTCGAGAAAAAGCCGTTCGACGACATCCGCGTGCGCCAGGCGCTGACGCTGGCGATCGATCGCTGGGGCGGCGGCGACGCGCTGGGCAAGGTGTCGCTCATCAAGGGGGTGAGCGGGGCATTCCGGCCCGGCGCATCCTGGTCGCTGCCGGCGAGCGAGCTCGAGAAAATTCCGGGCTTCTGGCGCGACATCAACAAATCCCGCGAGGAAGCCAAGCGCCTCCTCAAGGAGGCCGGCCACCCCAACCTGAAGGTCAAGCTCGTCAACCGCACCATTGATCAGCCGTTCACGCCGGCCGGCATCTACGCGGTCGACCAGTGGAAGCGTATCGGTGTCGAGACCGAGCACTCCCAGGTCGAGACCAAGCTCTGGTATGACGCCATGAACAACGGGACGTTTGACGCTGTCGTGCAGAACATATCGGACTTTGCCGACGATCCGACGTCCCAGTTCAACACGCTCCTCAGCACCAAGGTGTCGGGCATCGCCTACTCGCGACATACCGATACCAAACTCGATGATCTGTTCGCGCTACAATCCAAGACCGTCGATCCGGCTGAGCGCATGAAGATCGTCAACGATTTCGAGCGCTATGCCTTGACGCAGGCCTACAATATCCCGCTGCTCTGGTATCAGCGCATCGTCGTCAACAACAAGAAGGTCAAGGGCTGGGACCTGCCGCCCAGTCATTTCGTCAACCAGAACCTGGTCAACGTCTGGCTGGACCAGTAGTGAGGATATGCCTCCGCACCCCGTGTGCGGAGGCATGCCGATTTCGATGGGAACGCACGTAAATGCAACTGCTACGTAAACTTGCTGTGGTCGTCGGCGCTCTGGCTCTGACGGGGGGAATGGCTCACGCGCAGACGCCCAAGAAGGGCGGAACGCTCAATTTCGCCGTCGTGGCCGAGCCTCCCACGATCGACTGTCACGGGGTGTCCACATTCGCGTTTGCCCATCCGGGTCGCCCGCACTATTCGACGCTGCTCAAGTTTTCCGGCCAGTACGACGCCATGAAGATCGTCGGCGATCTTGCCGAGAGCTGGGAGATGTCGCCCGACGGCTTGGCTTACACGTTCAAGCTGTACAAGGGCGTGAAGTTTCACGACGGCGCCGAGATGACGTCCGAGGATGTCAAGGCGAGCTATGAACGAATCGTGCGGCCTCCAGAGGGCGTTATTTCGCTCCGGCGCTCTGCGCACGCCGACATCGGCAACATCGAAACGCCCGATCCCTCCACCGTTGTCTTCAAGATGAAGCAGCCGAACGCATCCATGCTGATCCATTTCGCATCACCGTGGAATTGCATCTATCGGGCGGCAAAGCTGAAGGAAGATCCGAGGTTTCCGGAAAAGACGATCCTCGGCACGGGAGCTTTCAAGTTCGTCGAGTACGTGAAGGGATCGCACTGGACCGGCGAGCGCTTCGACGGTTACTTCCGTCAGGGCCGGCCCTACCTCGACGGCTACAAGGCCTACTTCGTGAAATCCAACAACGTTGTCACGGGCATTGTCGGCGGCCAGTTCGACGCCGAGTTCCGCGGCCGCACGCCCAAGGAGCGCGACCAGATCGTAGAAGGCCTCAAGGGCAACGCGAATGTCATCGAGGGGCCCTGGGTCACCAGCCTGCTTTTTACAATCAACGTGACCCGCAAGCCGTTCGACGACATCCGTGTCAGGCAGGCGCTCTCGCTGGCGATCGACCGCTGGGCCGGCGGCGAGGCGCTGTCGAAGATCTCGGCGCTCAAGTACGTCAGCGGCCTGATGCGGCCGGGCTACGAGATGGCATTGCCGGAGTCGGAGTTGGTCAAGCTTCCGGGCTTCTCCAAGGACATCAACAAGTCCCGCGAGGAGGCCAAGCGCCTTCTCAAGGAGGCGGGCGTCTCCAATCTCAAGATCAAGCTCGTCAATCGTGCCATCGGCGAGCCCTACACGACTGGCGCCATCTACGTGATGGATCAGTGGAAGCGCATCGGCGTGGAGACCGAGCATAGCCAGATCGAAACCAAGCTGTTCTTCGACGCCATGAAGGACGGCAATTTCGACGTCCTGGTGGAGTTCATTTCCGACTTCGCCGACGATCCCACGGCCCAGTTCGACAAAATACTGACCAAGAAAAAGTCGTCCCAGGCCGCCAGCGGCCACACCGACGAGAAGGTCGACGAACTGTTCGAGAAGCAGGCCCGGACCGTCGACCCGGCTGAGCGCAAGAAGATCGTCAACGAGTTGGAACGCTATGCGCTGACCCAGTCCTACTCGATCCCCTTGCTGTGGTGGCAGCGCATCATCGCCAACCACAAGAAGATCCAGGGCTGGGAGCATCAGGCCAACCACTTCACGGCATCAGATCTCGTCAACGTCTGGCTGGACGAGTAGTATTCGCAGGCGTGGCCGGGGTGCCGAAGGTGTCCCGGTGCATCCGAACCAAAGTGGCTGAACACAATGCTGGGTTACATTATTCGCCGCCTCATCCTCGTTGTTCCGACACTCGTCGGCGTGGCGGTGGCCGTCTTCTTCCTCATTCGTGTCATGCCGGGTGACGTCGTGGTGGTCAAGCTGCGCGCCGACGGCGCGCAGGTCACCGAGGAGACGATCCAGGCCGAACGCAAGCGGCTTGGGTTGGACAAGCCGTTGATCGTGCAGTTCACCGACTACATGGTGGGCCTGACCCGGTTCGATCTCGGCAAGTCGCTGTGGACCGGCCAGTCCGTGTTCGAAGAGATCAAGATTCGCTTCCCGGTGTCGTTGCAGGTGGCCATCATGGCGACGCTGATCGCAGTGGTCCTCGCCATACCGTTGGGAACCTTGTCGGCCGTATACCGCGATACCTGGATCGACTACAGCGTCAGGGTGCTCGCCGTCTCGGGCCTTGCCATACCGTCGTTCTGGCTGGGCATGCTCATCATCCTGGGCCTGCTGGCCTTCTTCAACTGGCTCCCGAAGATCGGCTATGTCTCGATATTCGAGGACCCGGTGGCCAATTTGTCTGCCCTGATCTGGCCAGCGCTGTCAGTCGGATATCGCTACGCAGCGGTCGCCACCCGCATGATGCGCTCGGCCCTCCTTGAGGTCATGCGCGAGGACTACATCCGGACGGCCCGCGCCAAAGGCGTGTATCAGAAGCTCGTCATGCGGCGTCACGCGCTGCGCAACGCGATGCTGCCGGTCGTGACGGTCGTTGGACTGGAGTTCGCGTTCCTGATCGGCGGACTGGTCGTGACCGAGCAGGTGTTCAATATCAACGGCATCGGCAAGCTGTTCGTCGATGCCACCGCACGCGGCGACTTCACGCTGATCCAGGGCCTGGTGCTCCTGATCGCGGTGAACTTCATTCTCGTCAATCTGGTGGTCGATCTGCTTTACGCGTGGCTCGATCCCCGCATTCGCCTCTCTTGAAGACGGAGCCGCCCCATGGCCGACGTCGCAGCTGTCCGTAGTTTCCCGGCCGATGCGATCCCGCATCGTCCCAATCCCGTCTGGTCGTTCATCCGCAAGGAGCCGCTGGGCTTTGCCGGCTTCCTGATCATTCTGCTTTACTTCTTTTTTGCGTTGGGAGCCGTCTGGATCGCACCCTACGATCCCGAAGCGGTGGATTTCACGGCGATGCTGGCCGCACCTGGCGCCGATCACCTGTTCGGCACCGACCAGTACGGCCGCGACGTTTTCTCACGCCTCGTCTACGGCGCACGCACGGCCCTTGGCGTCGGCATATTGTCTGCCTTTGCTGGTTGTACGTTGGGGGCGCTGATTGGAGCAGCATCGGGCTATTTCGGCGGCCGCATCGACAACCTGATTCAGCGCGTCGTCGATATCATGCTGGCCTTCCCGATCATCGTCCTCGCCATGGTCGTGGTGGCCGTGCTCGGCAAACGCGTGGTTTTCGGCATCGACGTCAATCTTATCGCCGCCATTGCTCTGCCGATGATCCCGAAGATGGCGCGCATCGCGCGCTCGTCGACCCTGTCCATCGCGCAAATGCCGTTCATCGATGCTGCCCGCGCGGCTGGCTATGGGCATACGCGCATCGTGCTGCGTCACATCGTACCCAACATCATGGCGCCCTACCTCATCATGGTCACGGCCTTTATCGCCCAGGCCATCCTGCTCGAGGCCAGCTTGTCGTTCCTCGGGCTCGGTGTGACGGAGCCCACCCCGGCGTGGGGACTCATGCTCTCGGGTACGTCAGCGGATTTCTATAAGGCCGCACCCTGGATGATCCTGTTCCCGGGCCTTGCGATCACGCTCGCGGTGTTCGCATTCAACCTGTTCGGCGACAGCCTGCGCGACTGGCTCGATCCGAAGATGAAAGGCTGATAAGCGACAAGGAAGCCCCGGTTTCCGGAACTCCCTTGTGCTCACAATCTACTTCTTGCAGGCCTCATTGAACTCAGCCTGCGTCCAGCGCGAGCCGGCCTGATATCCGCGGGCGCAATCCTGCGCGGTCGGCTTCGCTGCCGCGTCCTTGCCGGTGCTCGTGCCGCCCGGTCCGGATGGCGTTCCGCCGCCGGAACCCGCACCGCCGGAGCCTTGCGCCAGCGCGCCGCCGGTGGCGAGCACCATGGCCAGTGCAAATGCGCTCAACGTTCTCATGAGTTTCTCTCCTGTTTCTACCCGGCTTATGGAGCAAACGGAGGAGAGGACGAATTGGTTGCTTGAGATGTGCAATGCGCCGCAGGTGCGAAAACCCGATCAATCGTCCAGGGCGCGCTTGACCTCGAAGATGTCCATGATGCGCGCGCCCTTGTGGGGGCCGTCACACACGAACTGCCACTTGCCTTCTGAATACGTGTCGCAGAGTTTTACGCCTTTGATCAGGATCCAGTGACCTTCCTTCCCCTTGTGGATGGCCAGGATGTAGTGGGCCCACGCGTTGCGCGGCTTCTGCATCCAGCTCCACACCGTCGGCCGCTCCTTGCGCGCCAGATGCATGAAGCTCGCCTTCACCTCCATGCGGTAGCCGAAGTGCGCCAGCGCCGACGCGACTTCCTCGGCGTAGGTCCCCTTGATGATCGGCTTGCGCTCGGGCGGGAGTTCGCGAAACGCGCGGATCTCATCCTCGACCTTGCTGATCGAGTAGCCCGTGATGGCCGACAGCACGACCGGCCCGCAGAACGCGACACGGCCCGTGTCGTTGTTGGCCGTGTTGAGGCTGGAGGTTGGCCTGCCAAAATCGGAGTCAAAATCGGGTGGCATGGGTCTCTGCTGCGTCATGTGTCTGGTTAATCAAATCTTTCACGTAGTCCTTAACGAAAGGTTTCGGACGCGCAGTCCACGCTGTGTTGACAGGGGTGGCTGCCGACCTAGGCTTTGATACAACTTGCGCCATGGCGCAAAAACGGGATGGGACATGGCACACGAAAACATAGCCGTCACCGGCGGGACCGGCCTTCTCGGCAGCCACGTGATGCGGCGCCTCCAGGGCCGCGCGGCACTGACTGCTGTCGATATCAAGCCGCCGCATGAGAGCGACCGCGCGCTTGGCACGTTCGTCGAGGCCAGCATCACCGACTACGACGCTATGCGTGCCGCCTTCGCCGGCAAGGATGCCGTCATACATCTGGCTGCCATCCCCAATCCGCGCGAAGCCGCGGCCGGCGTCACCTTCCACACGAACGTCCAGGGCGCATGGACGGTCCTGCAGGCTGCGGAAGATGCCGGCGTGCGTCGCGTCGTCGTCGCCTCGAGCGACAGTGTCTTCGGCTTCTCGTTCAACCCGCCGGACTGGCCGCCACAGTTCCTTCCCGTCGACGAGACCCATCCTGTCCGCCCGACCGAGTTCTATTCCCTGAGCAAAAAAGTCACCGAGGCGATCGCGGAAAGCTACGCTGCCCGCAAGAAGCTCGAAGTGCTGGCGATCCGCCCTTCGCACATCGTCTTTCCGCGCGGCTATCCCGACATCGGCAAGCGCGGCGCGGACGTGCAGAACTATCATTTCTGGGCCTGGGTCGCGCCCGAGGACGTTGCCCAAGCGTTTGACCTCGCTCTCACGATGCCGGGGTATCGCGGCTACGACGTGTTTACCATCGCGGCGGCTGACGGCATGAACACGCGGCCGACCTTGGAGATGGCGCAGGAGCGCTGGGACGCGATGCCCGCCATCCACCGCGCCGATATCTACCGCGACAACCCGACCGCAAGCGTGCTCGACATCACCAAGGCCCGCAAGAAGCTCGGCTACGATCCCGTTGTCGATCGCGCCGCGCTGGTCGCCAAGGCCCAGACAAGCGCGCGCGACTGACGATCATTGCCAATGGCGTCAAGAGCCCGTCACGCACTCGTGACGCGCCGAGAACTGGAACGGCCTCGTTCGCGCTCCCAGCTAAGAGGCGTCAAGAAACGTCAAGAGGAAACGCCAACATGAATCGCTTAACGCTCCTCGTTCAAGCAGCGATCGTTAGCGCGTTGCTCGGTGCCAGCAGTATGGCAGCCATAGCGGCGACAGGACCCGGTGAATGCGGTGAGTACAAGTATTGGCACGAAAGACATTGCGTCGATGCCAGAATGGCTCCGTCCAGCGTGCCATGGACCAAGTCGGTGTTCTGAGTCCTCGCGCGTGAACCTCCTGGCTTAGCTGCCTTCACAAAGGGTATACCGCGCGCAAGTTTCGGCCATGCCAGTGCGAGCGGCTTGGACCTGCACGCGGTGGATCTGATAGAGTCGAGGCCGGATCCACCGAGCCTGACGGCAGATTTGCATGGGGCATGACCACGCGCATCCGCATGCGCCCTCGGGCGGACACGCGCACGCCCATTCGCACGGCAGCAATGAATCCCGGTTGCGGCAGGCTGCAGTCCTGACCGCCGGCTTCATGGTCGCTGAGGCCGTCGGCGGTCTCGTTGCCGGCTCGCTCGCGCTGGTGGCGGATGCGGGCCACATGCTCGCTGACACGGCATCGCTTTGGCTCGCGTGGTTTGCCATGCGCTTGGCGCGTCGTCCTGCGGACCTCGAACGCACCTTCGGCTTCCATCGCCTGCAGGTTCTTGCCGCCTTCATCAATGGTCTGGTGCTGTTCTTCATCGCCATCATCATCATCTGGGAGGCCGTCCGGCGCTTCTCCGAGCCCGTGGACGTGCTGGCCGGTCCGATGCTCGTCATCGCGGTGATCGGCCTTCTGGTAAATGTCGTCGCATTCTTTGTCTTGCACGGCGCCGAGCGCGACAATCTCAACATCAAAGGCGCGATGCTGCACGTGATCGGTGACCTGCTCGGGTCCGCCGGGGCCATCGTTGCGGCCCTGGTCATCCTCTGGACAGGCTGGGAGCCGATCGACCCGTTGCTGTCGGTTCTCGTGACGCTGCTCATTCTGCGCAGCGCCTGGTTCCTGGTGCGCGAATCCAGTCACATTCTCCTCGAGGCGACGCCGCGCGGCCTCGACATCGAGGCCATGAAGCAGGATCTGACGTCCAATATCGAAGGGCTCGTACTCGTGCATCACGTCCACGCCTGGTCGCTGACCCAGGATCGGCCGATGGTCACGCTGCATGCGTGCGTGTCCGATGTCGCGCGGGCCCGGGATATCTCGCAGGCGATCAAATCCCGGCTGCGCGTCGGTTATGGGGTCGATCACGTCACCGTGGAGATGGAACCCAACCTGCCC
Organism: Hyphomicrobiaceae bacterium; assembly: GCA_046154585.1. Taxonomy (GTDB): domain Bacteria; phylum Pseudomonadota; class Alphaproteobacteria; order Rhizobiales; family Hyphomicrobiaceae; genus CADEFX01. The sequence continues at coordinate 21,603 of JBJXDX010000044.1, forward strand.
GGCGCAGGCGAAGATGGCCACCAATGACCTCGATCGGGGAGTAGACTTCTTGACGGTCGTATGACCGCCGGAAAAATATCGTCCTTGCAATCTCCCCTGCCATGATCCATATGCCGTGAAGCCGGTGCGCTCCACGCGGGAGCGCGCCCTCAAGATTTACGGTTTGCTTGCCTGCCCGTGGGGTAGTCTGCCTTTCCGATGTCTGAGTTGCCGGGCTGTGCGTGCAGCCCACTTTGACCGGCCTAATCACGCAGATACGGAAAGGACTACCCACATGCGCGTCAACGGAACAGTGAAATTCTTCAATGGCCAGAAGGGCTATGGTTTCATTTCTCCCGCCGACGGCTCCAAGGACGTGTTCGTTCATGCGACCGCCCTCGAGGCCGCTGGCATCCGCTCGCTGAATGAAGGTGACAAGGTCACCTTCGTGCTTGAGGACGACCGCAAGGGTCGCGGCAAGCAGGCTGGCCAGATCGAGCTCAGCTAAATCGCGGCCATAACGGCTGTTTGAGACTAGGGAACGCCTCGCACGCATGTGCGGGGCGTTTTCTGTCTTTGCGGCAGCGCGGCAATTTTCGCCTATAGCGCAGCGATCCCCCGGCTCTATGGATCAACATGGTCCACTCTTTCGAAGGCAAGACAGTTCTCGTGACGGGCGGTGGTTCCGGCATCGGCCGCGCAGCCGCCCTCGCGTTCGCGCAGCGTGGCGCACACGTGACGGTGTCCGGACGCCGTGAGGATGAAGGTCTTCACACCGTTGCTCTCATCGAGCAAGCCGGCGGGCACGGCGCCTACATTCAAACCGATGTCACCGATCCGGACGATCTGGCGCACCTGCATCGGGGCATTGTCGACGCGCGCGGGCGTCTCGACATTGCCTTCAACAACGCCGGCTTTCAGGAGCCGCGCGCGCTCCTGGCCGATCAGGACCCTTCGCTCTATGCCAAGGTCTTCGACACCAACGTCCGCGCCGTCTACTTCGGATTGCAGCATCAGATCGCCATCATGCTGAAGCAGGGCGGCGGCGCCATCGTCGTCAACACATCAGTCAGCGGATTGAGGAATCCCAATCCCGGCCTGGCCCTCTACAGTGCCTCAAAAGCGGCCACCATTGCCCTGGTGCGTGCCGCTGCCATGGAATATGCCGAGCACGGCATCCGCATCAACGCGGTGGCTCCCGGCCGCGTCGTGACCCCCATGATGCTGGGCTCCAAGATCATGGACATGCAGGCCGTCGCCGCCGGTCTGCCGCTGCGGCGCATGGGAGAGCCCGAGGAGGTCGCCGAGGCCGTCGTCTGGCTGGCGTCGGATGCCGCCTCGTTTGTCGTCGGGCACGTCCTGTGTACGGATGGCGGGTTCATGGCGATCTGACGCCCGCCAGCTCTGCGCATTGCGCCGCGCGCTCCTCTTGCTACTCTCCTCCGGATTCAGGGAGGACCTACGGCAAATGGCCAAGACAACGAAGAACAACAAGAACGGCGGCGGCAAGCGCAGCGAAGGCAAGTCCGTACCCGAGCGCGGGTTCCTGCGCGGCCTGCAGAATTACGGCGACCCGGATTTCTCCACCTACATGCGCCGCGCCTTCGCCCGCTCCATGGGCTATTCCATGGACGAGCTGAAGCGCCCCATCGTCGGCATCGCCAACACCTACAGCCGCTTCAATCCCTGCCACCGGCATTTCCCCGATCTTGTGGAAGCGGTGAAGCGCGGCGTCAGCGCCGCAGGCGGCCTGCCGCTCGAATTCCCGACCATCTCCGTGCACGAGTCGACGCTCGCGCCCAACTCCATGAAGTTCCGCAACCTCATGGCCATGGACACGGAGGAGATGATCCGCGCCCAGCCGATGGACGCCGTCGTCATGCTCGGCGCCTGCGACAAGACCGTGCCGGCCCAGCTCATGGGCGCGGTGAGCGCCGGCAAGCCAGCCATCCAGCTGATCGGCGGACCGCAGATGACGGGGCGCTATCGCGAGCACCGGGTCGGCGCTTGCACCGACTGCCGCAAGTTCTGGACCGAGTTCCGCGCTGGACGCATGAGCGCGGCCCAGATCGACGACGTCGAAGGCAAGCTCGTCACAACCGCCGGATCGTGCGCCGTGATGGGCACGGCCTCGACCATGGCAGCAATCGCCGAGGCGCTCGGTATGACCTTACCCGGCACCGCTGCCATTCCGGCCGTTCATGCTGACCGCCTGCGCGCCGCCGAAGCATCAGGCACCGCCGCTGTCCGCCTGATCCAGCTCAACCTGACGCCCGATCGCATCATCACGCAGAAGTCGATCGAGAACGCCACGCGCGTGCTGCTGGCACTCGGCGGCTCGACCAACGGCGTCATTCATCTCGCCGCCATCGCCGGCCGTCTCGGCTTGAAGCTCGACCTCGGGCGCTTCAATGCGCTGTCCGACACGACACCCGTGCTCGCCGCCGTCAAGCCTGTCGGCAACGAGTTCTACATGGAGGACTTCTACGCCGCTGGCGGCATCGGCGCCATCCTGCGCGAGCTGAAGCCGCTGCTGCATCTCGACTGCATGACCGTCACCGGAGAGACGCTCGGTGAGCGCCTGGCATCGGAGGATAAAGACTGGGTCGATCGCCGCGTGATCCGCCCTGCATCGGATCCCTTCGAGCCGGAAGGCGGACTTGTCGCCCTCTTCGGCTCGCTCGCGCCTAACGGCGCCATCATCAAACGATCGGCCGCCACCAAGTCACTGTTCGAGAAGACGGGCCGTGCCGTGGTGTTCTCCTCGCTCGAGGACATGGGCCAGCGCATTGACGATCCCACGCTCGATGTCACGGCGGACGACTTTCTGATCCTCCAGAATGCCGGCCCCGGTTCGCCCGCCGCCATGCCCGAGGCAGGCTTCCTGCCGATCCCGAAGAAGCTCCTGGCGCAAGGCGTGAAAGACATGGTGCGCATTTCCGATGCCCGCATGTCCGGCACCGCCTACGGTACCATCGTGCTGCACGTGGCCCCCGAGGCGCATGTGGGAGGCCCGCTCGCTTTCGTGCGCACAGGCGACAAGGTCAAGCTGTCCGTCAAGGAGCGTCGCCTCGACCTGCTCGTCGGTGATGCGGAACTCGCCAAGCGCCGCGCCGAATGGGAGAAGCGCCACGTGGCGCTGCCGCAGCGCGGCTACGACCGGCTCTTCCGCCAGTCGGTGATGCAGGCGCCGGAAGGCTGCGATTTCGACTTTCTGCGAGGTGACGCGCGGTCTTGACGCTGCTGTGTCACAGCCGCCCGGGCGCCACGCGCGAGCCGACGCGCTCGCGGCGCGGAAGCGGCGCGTCTTTGACGAATGCGGCCATGATCGTTTCAGCCGCGGAAATGTCCGGCCCCCAGCTCCGGAGCAGCGACGCAATCGCACCGCGGCGGCCATAGATTTGATGCCCGCCGCCGTTCACGCGATAGAGCGTCACCGTCTTCTCGGGCGCAATGCAGTCACGCCAGGCCGTCTTCGTGACGCTCGTGTTGCTGCTCGACTTTGGAAAATCCGTGCGTGCCACCGTGGCGCACCCGTTGGCGCGTGCCAGGAAGGTTGCGGTCTTTTCAGTACCCCAGACGTTGCCGCCGATGCCGAACGGACCAACCCAGCCGCCGTTGTAGGGAACGAGCAGGTCGGCCGAGCCATTGACCATGACGACCGGCACAGGGTTGGCGATCTGGCACGTTGCCCCCGTCCGTGCGGGCATGTTGGCGATCGTCGTCCCTGCACCCGCGAACAGCTCGGATGCCTCGCACAGCATGCGCAAGGCCATCATGCCGCCGTTGGAAATGCCGGTGATATACACCCGCGCCGGGTCGGCGATCCCCCGCTGGACCAGTTCGCGCACCAATTTGCGCAGAAAGCCGACGTCGTCCGCGCCGGACGTGACGCCTTCGCGCCCGTCATTCCAGGCCGACTTGATGCCCTCCGGATAGACGGAGGTGAAGCCCCGCTCGCGGGCCGCTTCCGCAAACCCCGAAATTTGCGAGGTCCAGGACGCCGAGATGGCGATGCCGTGGAGGACGATGACGGTGGGCGCCGGCTGCCGGCGCGCGGGCAGCACGACGACCTCACGAAGACCACCCGGGGTCGCCATGCGCAACGTGTAGGCTTGGGCCGCGCCTTGGCTGGCCAGCCACGCTAGTCCCGACAAAAGCAAAGTCGAGCAGACGCGTAACGCGCGCCGCATACAGGTGGCCCCCGGGTTGATCCGACCGCAAGAACAGAGGGCGATTGTGGCGAACATGCGTCCGGCGGCAACCGAAAACTAGGCGGCAATATTGCGGATCAACAGCACAAGTGCGCCCGTCACGATTGCGGCCTCCAGCAGGACATCATGCACCTGGGCCGAGAATTTTCGGGTCAGCCACTTGGCGATCATCATGCCAGGCGTCGCCATGACGCCGATCAGCAGGGCGATGAGCCACAGGTGCGGCGGCAGCGCTCCCGTCGCCATGAATGTTCCGGATTTGACGAAGCCCAGGAGAAACGAGACCGCGGCGTCGGTCGCGATCACTTGCGTTCCGCTCAGTCCGGCGCCCATGAGCATGGAGATCAGGATGACGCCGGCGCCGGAGGTGCCGCCCGTCAGCACGCCGTACACCGCACCCGATGCAACGAGGCCGGGGTCGCTCAAACGCATGCGCAGGTGCGCAAAGATGCGGCGCACAGGCACGAGGACAATCAGCATGGTGCCGATCAAAATCGCGGCGCCTCGGCCCGAGAGCAGCGAGTAGGCCCACGCCCCCACCGCCGTCATGGGAAGGGCCGTTGCGCTCACCAGCAGGGCTTTGCGCACATCCAGGCTGCCTCGGAAGGTCGCGACCCGCGTCGCGTTGGTGATGATGGCACTGAGCCCGATGACCGGCACGACCGCGTATGCACCGATGATCGGCACCAGCACCAGCGGCATCAGCAGCCCGGTGCCATAGCCGGCGAGCCCCCCGACGATTTGCGCACCGAGCGCCGTCACGGCGACGAGCGCAATCTGTGCGAATGTCAAATCGCCGAAGGTCATGCTGCACCAGCCGGCCGGTCCGTAAGGGGGAACGGCGCAGCCACGCGACTATTCCCGAGCTGGACGATCGGTGCGCGCTCAGTCAACTCTGGGTGCATCGAGTCTGTGCACGATCCCCTTCGTCTCGGGCTTCCACGCCGGATACTTCTTGAGCACCAGCGGATCGTGCCCGGGCACAACCTGCTTAGGCGTGCTGGCAAGCTGCTGCAGCCGATCGTAGGTCCTGAGCGTGTCCTCCAGGTTGACCGTGATGGAGAACGGCTTGCGCTGCTCGATGTTCTCGTAGAAGTGCGTCGCGTCGGACGCCAGCACCACATAGCCGTTGGCCGTCTTGACGCGCACGGCTTGCAGCCCCTGGCTGTGACCCGCCGCCTTGTGCACGGTGATGCCCGGCGCCACCTCGCCGTCGCCGTCGTGGAATTGTACGCGGCCGGAATAGACCTTCTTCACCATCTGGCAGACGTGATCGACGGTAAACGGCTTGCGCATGGATTCGTCGCACATGCAGCGGCCCGTCGCGTATTTCATCTCGGCTTCCTGCAGATGAAAGCGGGCGGCCGGGAAATGGTCGAGCGTACCGGCATGATCGTAGTGCAGATGTGATATGACAACCTGTTCGATCTTGCCGGCGTCGATGCCAATGGTCTTCAGGACGTCGCGGGGATCGTGCTCCAGCTTGCGGGCACGGATCGGTGCTTCCTCGCGCGAGAAGCCCGTGTCTACGAGCAGCGTGCGGTCGGCATTGCGGACGACCCAGACGAAATAGTCGAGCGGCATGGGCGTCGCATGATCATCCAGGGCAGGAGCGCTGCCGGGCGCGGACATGCGCGGGCCTGGGCTCATGAAATTATCGGCACGCATGCGCTCGTCGTGCCTACCGTACTTGACCGCCAGGATTTCGTAGGTGTCCGCGTCCGCCATGTATTTCCTCCGAAGATTTCTTGATCGTGCCCGAGAATGTCGCCTCCCGGCCCAAACGTCGAGGGAAACTGTTGCGTGCGTCGCAGCTCCATCATATTGGCATGCCAGAGGAGCATAGGATTAGCATCATGGACTTGCCGTTGAACGTGTCCTTCCTGCAGGAGCTTCTCAACACCGTGGCGGAGCGCGGGCGGCAATTTCTGCCCGCTTCGTTGCGTGGAGGCGACGACGACATCACCGACGTGGCGCAAGCGCTCGTGTCCGTCCGCGGCGAGGCGTCGGGCGTTGCCATAGCGCGCCACATCCTCGACACGTACCGTAAGCTGAGCGTCACCGAGCGTCGCGACTTCTTCCGCTTCCTCGCTGAAACCATCAAACCCGACGATGCCTCGGTCCGCAGCGCTGCCGAGGCCTACCTGGCGGATGGCGGCGCTGACGCGTTGACCAGGCTTCAGCAGGCCGTTGAAAGTCCGCTGCAGGAGTTCTTTCGCCGTCTCAATCTTGCGCCCGGCGCCACGGCCGAGATTGTCGCCATGCGTCGCGATCTGCTGACGATGCTGCCGGGCGAGCCGTCGCTCGATGCCGTCGACAACGATCTCATGCACCTCTTGTATTCCTGGTTCAATCGCGGGTTTCTCGTGCTGCGCCGCATCGATTGGCAGACACCTGCGGCCATCCTCGAGAAGATCATCCATTACGAGGCCGTGCACGAGATCCAAGGCTTCGAGGATCTGCGCCGCCGGCTCGATCCGACCGACCGCCGGTGCTTCGCCTTCTTCCATCCCTCGCTGGTGGACGAACCGCTGATTTTCGTCGAGGTGGCGCTCACCGACGAGGTGCCGGCGTCGATCCAAAACGTTCTCAACGAGGAGCGGAAGGGCACGGGCGGGCCGCAGCCGACGGTCGCCGTTTTCTATTCCATCTCCAACTGCCAGGAAGGCCTCAGGGGCATTTCGTTCGGCAACTTCCTCATCAAGCAGGTGGTCGAGGAACTGGCCCGCGAGCAGCCGCAGCTCAAGACGTTCGTCACCCTGTCGCCGGTGCCGGGCTTCGCGCGCTGGCTGTCATCCACCATGGCTGATGACGCGGCAGGGGTCGTCATCGACACGGACCGTGTCGCGCTGCAGGTCCTCGCCGATCCCGGCTGGATCGAGGAGCCCGAGGAGGACGAAGGCATGAAGGATGCCGTGCTGGCTTTGGCGGCCCACTATTTCCTGATTGCCAAGGCGCGCGACGGCCGTCCGGTCGATCCGGTGGCGCGGTTTCACCTGGGCAACGGCGCCCGGCTCGAGCGCATCAACTGGCAGGGTGACGTATCCGAGAAGGGCCTGCGGGAATCCCACGGCGTGATGGTGAACTACCGATACGATTTGAAGGAAATCGAGAAAAACCACGAGGCCTACGCCAACAGCGCCACCGTGGTGGCCGCCCGCCCCGTACGCCAGCTCTTGCGCGCGCCGCCCAAGGCCAAGCCCAAAGCCCCGGCGGCTCTGCCGGCACCTCCGGCCCGGCTTGCTACTGGCGAGGATGGTTGACCCCGCAAAGCGTGGCTTGTCCTGGGCGATGGCCCGTGCTGAATTGCCCGCAAGACGCTTCGCCGGGCCTGATGCAGGAGACCTGATCCATGCGTTATGACGACCAGGATCGCGAAAGCAAGAACCTCGAGGATCGGCGCGGCGAAGGCGGCGGCGGCGGCTTCCGATTTCCGTTTCCAGGCGGTGGCGGGCGCGGCGGCATGCAGATTCCCATGGGCGGGCGCGGCGGCTTCAGCCTGACGACACTGCTCATCATCGGCGCCGTCATGCTGCTGTTCGGGATCAACCCCCTGGATCTCCTGCGCGGCGGCGCGGGTCCGGGCGGCGGCATGGGGCAGGTGCCGCCGATGCCGCGCATGGATCCCAATGCCGGGCAGGGCCGCTCGCCATTCGACATCGGACGCGGCGGTCAGGTGACCACCAACGACGAAATGAGGACGTTTGTCGGCCGGGTTCTGGCGGACACCGAGGACGTCTGGAACCGCGTGTTCCAGTCCTTCGGCAAGCGCTACCAGGAACCCAAGCTGGTCTTGTTCAGCGGCGCATTTCCGACGGCCTGCGGCACCGGCCAGGCGGCCATGGGTCCGTTCTATTGCCCGCTGGACCAGAAGATCTACATCGATCTGGCCTTCTACGAGCAGCTCAAGCGCCAGTTCCGGGCGCCCGGCGACTTCGCGCAGGCTTATGTGATTGCTCACGAGGTCGGCCACCATGTGCAGACGCTGCTTGGCATCGCCGAGCAGGTGCAGCGCGCCAAGTCACGCATGTCCGAGCGCGACGCCAACCAGGTGCAGGTGCGCATGGAGTTGCAGGCGGACTGCCTCGCTGGCGTATGGGCGGCGCTCAATCATCAGGTCAAGAACCGGCTGCAGCCCGGCGACGTCGAGGAAGGCCTCAACGCCGCGCAGGCCATCGGCGATGACATGATCCAGCGGCAGACCCAGGGCCGCGTGGTTCCGGACGCCTTCACCCACGGCTCATCGGCCCAGCGTGTCCGCTGGTTCAAAAAGGGCATGGAGACAGCGCAGATTCAGCAGTGCGACACGTTCAACACGTCCGATCTGTGATCGCGCGGCCCGACTGGGTCAGAGCGGCTCCCCGGCAAACGCGGCGATGGAGCATCCAAGCTTCCGCGCCTTGAGTTGCGCGCACAGGCGTGCGCCTTCCGCCGCATCAGCCACCGGTCCGGCGATCAACCTGTAGACGTTGCCCTTCGCCGTGGGGATCTGGCGATAGCGCACGTCCAGGTCTTGGAAGATGTCGCCGTTCCCGCTGCTGAGCTTCAGCCAACTCAGGCGCAATGCGTCGGGTGAATCCGCGCTCATGAGCTGCAGGCCGACGGGGCCCGAGATCGTTTCGGCCTTCGGCTGTGCGTTGACCACCTTCGGTGCGCCGAACGCAGGTATCGCGCTGGTCGCTGCCGCCGTCTGGGTGGTTTGCGATTTGGCCGCCTTCGGCTCGCTGCGTGCCTCGGCCTGCGTGGCGCGCCGCCCGGGATCGTCGACGCTGCCCGTAATCGTCGGGCTGATGACGACGGACTCTTTGGCGGTCTGGGGCTGTACGGGCGAGCGGTAGGCGGCCGCGACATTGTCCGTCGTCGCCTGCCGTGCCTCGACCGCCGCCAGCCGCGAGGACAGCGCGCGATCTCGATCCTCGCGCATGGCGAATGAATTGGACAACTCCGTCACGTCGGCGCGCAGCGCCGTGACCTCGCGATCGCGCCCGTCTTGCCGGCCGAGAACCTCCTTGATGCCTTGCACGTCACTCTGCACGGCCGTCAGTGATTGCTTGACCTGTTCGAGCTCGGACGGCTCGGCAGATGTCGCGGGCGTGTCGATTGAGCCTGTCACGACCGGGGACAGCCCGCCGGCGACTTGCGACAGCGCCCCCGGCCGAACGGCGAAAGTCATGATGAGATAGGCAAGGGCCCCAACGGCCATGACGCCCCATATCGCGACGTAAAGCGTTGTGAGACGATTGCCCCTGCGCGCGGGATCCGCAGGCGATGGCATGCTGACGTTCTCCCAATTGTTGTCGGTACTGATGCGCTGACTGTGCCTGGCGGCGTGCGGACGCAAAAATGGCCGCCGAATCATCATGTAAGGCTCGCCCGAAATCGGTCCGGCGGTCAACGCGGGGTTGAGCGGCTATCCGGGCGTCGCTGTGGAAAGGCTCCGACGGCCACAGTGGCGGTTGAGGCGCACTTTCACAGTGTGGCCCTTGTCATCCCGCCGCGCATCAGCCACCTTCCGTCATCGCGGCACGGGACTTGCTCTGGCTGATGTTAACCCAGCCAGGTGTCGCCCATATCCCCATGGCAAATTCTTGCGTCGCGCCGCACCTGGCAGGAGGCCGAATGACCATGCAGCCGCTCCTCGTCGTCGTCCTTGCCGCAGGCAAGGGCACGCGCATGAAATCCGCACTGCCCAAGGTGCTGCACCCCTTGGCTGGCCGGTCGCTGCTGGGCCACGCCATGGCGCTGAGCCGGGATGCTGGCGCAACTCGTCTCGCTGTTGTCGTGGGGCCGGGCATGCCCGAGGCGGCAGAGGAAGTGCGCCGGCATGCCAGCGATGCCGCAGTCTTCGTGCAGCATAAGCAACTTGGCACGGCCCACGCCGTCCTGGCGGCCCGTGAGGCCATCGCGTCCCACATGGGCGATGTCTGCGTGCTGTTTGCCGATACGCCGCTGTTGACTCCCGATACGATCGATCGCCTTCGCGGGAGCCTCGGCAAGGGTTCCGGCATGGCCGTCCTTGGCTTTCACGCGGCCGACCCGACGGGCTACGGCCGCCTCCTGACCGATGCTGCCGGTTCGCTCCTCGCCATCCGCGAAGACCGGGACGCTAGCGACGCCGAACGCAAGGTCACCCTCTGCAACTCGGGCGTCATGGCCTTCCGCACGCCGAAGCTCGTTTCCCTTCTCGAGCGCATCGGCAATGCCAACGCCAAGCAGGAATACTACCTGACCGACGCCGTCGAGATCGCCCGCGCGGACAACTTGCCTGTCGCCACCAGCACGTGCGACGAGGACGACGTGCTCGGCATCAATTCGCGCGACCAGCTCGCGGCGGCCGAAGCTATCTGGCAGCGGCGCGCGCGTCTCAGGGTCATGCGCGACGGCGCCACGCTAGTTGCTCCCGAGACAGTCTGGCTCAGCTACGACACGGTCATCGGCCGCGATGTCGTGATTGAGCCCAATGTTGTGATTGGTCCGGGCGTCACCATCGAGGACGACGTCGTCATTAAAGCCAACTGCCATCTGCAGGGTATCGACCGCAAGATCGCGACCGGTGTCCGCGTGCGCAAAGGCGCGGAGATCGGCCCGTTTGCGCGCCTGCGGCCCGGCACCGACATCGGGCCCGATGTGCACATCGGCAACTTCGTCGAGATCAAGAACGCCACGCTGGATCAGGGCGCCAAGGCCGGCCACCTCACCTACATCGGCGATGCGCACGTTGGCGCTGGGGCCAACATCGGCGCGGGCACGATCACCTGCAACTACGACGGCTTCGCCAAAGCGCACACCGAGATCGGGGCAGGCGCATTCATCGGTTCCAATACCGCCCTCGTGGCTCCGATCGCGGTCGGCGCCAATGCCTATGTCGGCGCCGGCAGCGTCGTCTCGAGCCGGGACGTCGAGCCAGGCGCTCTGACGGTCGTACGCGGCGAACGGCGCGACATTCCGGGTTGGGTGGCCAAGTTCCGGGCGGCGCTCGCCAAGCGAGTCGCGGAGAAGAAATGAATAAACAGTTGAGTAAACCACGGTAACAGAACTTGAGTTGATGCAATGACCTTCCCGGTATATCTCCCAACCCCAACTACGAGATTTGGCGAGGACTTGATTCCATGTGTGGAATAGTCGGGATACTTGGCCATGCGCCGGTCGCGACTGACCTGGTCGATGCGCTGAAGCGGCTCGAATACCGCGGCTACGACTCGGCAGGCATTGCGACCGTTGAAAATGGCCATCTCGAGCGCCGCCGCGCCGAGGGCAAGCTGCGCAATCTGGCCGACCGCCTCGTCAGCGACCCGCTCAAGGGGCGGGCCGGCATCGGCCACACGCGCTGGGCGACACACGGCGCGCCGAACGAGCGCAACGCCCACCCGCACATGACCGACCGCGTGTCCGTCGTGCACAACGGCATCATCGAAAACTTCCGCGAGCTGAAAGAAGAGTTGCTCCGGGCCGGGATCGCATTCGAGAGCGATACCGACACCGAAGTGGTAACGCAGCTCATCACCCACGAAATGCGCAACGGCGCGGATCCGGTCGAGGCCACCCGGCGGTCGCTCGGGCGTCTCCGGGGGGCGTTTGCGCTGGCCATCATTTTCTCCGGCCACGACGACCTGATGATTGGTGCGCGCGAGGGCAGCCCGCTCGCCGTGGGGCATGGCGAGGGCGAGATGTTCCTCGGCTCCGACGCCATCGCGCTCGCGCCCTTCACCAGTCAGATCACGTATCTGGATGAGGGCGACTGGGCCGTCCTGACGCGCAATTCCGTCATCATCCGCGACCGCGCCGGGCGCACCGTCGCCCGCCCCATGATCACCTCCACGGCATCCGGCTTTCTGGTCGACAAGGGCAATCACAAGCACTTCATGCTCAAGGAGATCCATGAGCAGCCCGAGGTCATCAGCCACACACTGACGAACTATCTGGACATGGCTGCCGAGCGGGTGAACTTCCCCGACCTTGGCATCGATCTCGCCAAGATCAGCCGCGTGACGATCTCGGCCTGCGGCACCGCCTACTACGCCGGCCTCGTTGCCAAGTACTGGCTGGAGCGTTTCGCCCGCATGCCGGTCGAGATCGATGTCGCCTCCGAGCTCCGGTATCGCAAGGCGCCGCTGCCGAAGGACGGCCTGGCCGTGTTCGTCTCCCAGTCGGGCGAAACGGCCGATACGCTCGCCACGCTGCGTTATTGCAAGGCCAACGGCCAGCACATAGCCTCGGTGGTCAACGTGCGCACATCGACCATTGCGCGCGAGAGCCACGTGGTGCTTCCCACGCTCGCCGGCCCCGAAATCGGCGTTGCTTCGACGAAGGCGTTCACCTGCCAGTTGGCGACACTGGCTTGCCTTGCGCTCGCCATCGCCCGCGCCCGCGGACAGATCGATGCGCGCAAGGAGGCGGAGCTGGTCCGCGCGCTGATGGAAGTCCCGCGCCACATCTCCGCGATCCTGCGCGACGAGCGCCGTTACGAGGAGCTGGCACATTGGCTGTCGAAGTCCCGCGATGTCCTCTATCTGGGGCGCGGCGTCAGCTATCCTCTGGCGCTCGAAGGGGCGCTGAAGCTCAAGGAGATTTCCTACATCCACGCCGAAGGTTATGCCGCCGGCGAGATGAAGCACGGCCCGATTGCCCTCATCGACGAGAACGTGCCCGTCATCGCCGTGGCGCCGCAGGACGACTTGTTCGAGAAGACCGTTTCCAACCTGCAGGAAGTGTCGGCGCGCGGCGGCCAGATCGTCCTGGTATCCAACGCCGATCCTGATGTCGTCGGTTGCAACATCGCCACGCATATCCGCATGCCGGACGTCCCGGCATTTGTCGCGCCGCTGGTCTATGCCGTGCCGATGCAGTTGATCGCCTACCATACGGCGACCTTCCTCGGCACCGACGTGGATCAGCCGCGCAATCTAGCCAAGTCGGTCACTGTGGAATAACCTGAGCGTCGAGGCCGTTGTCGCGGATTTGCCGCAAAACACTGGTTTGACCTATTTTTTGCGTTCACAGGGGGTGTGTGGTACGAGCCTGGCGGTTCGGGGGACGGTGCATGGCTTGGCTTTGGTTGAGACTGGCCCTGTTGGCACTGCCATTTGTGGCGCTGCCTATCGGCAGTCTTGCGCTTGCGCAGACCGTCACACCAGAGGCTGCCCCTGACGCACAAGATGCCCAAACTGCAAAGGCGCGCAAAGCCCGCGATCCGGCCGATGCGCAACAAGCGCTGGATGCCGCCGCCAAGTCGCTCGATGCCGGCAAGGCCGAGCAGGCGGTCCAGCAGATCAACAGTCTTCTGTCCGGCCCCAAGCTCGACGTGCGGATCATGGCGCGCGCCATGGTTCTGCGCGGTTCGGCCTGGCGCAAGCAGGGCAAACCCGCTCAGGCGATCGCCGATCTGACGAGCGCGCTTTGGCTCAAGGGTGGCCTGTCTGAGGCCGACCGCGCGGCTGCGCTCGCCATGCGCACGGAAGCTTATCGCGAAGCCGGTCTCGCCGACGCCAGTCCAACCGAACCGAAGGCATCGGCCGGCAAGCGCGCTGAAACCGGTTCTGCGGCGGTCCCATCGAGTGGCCAGGTGGAGGAGGCGAAGCCCGCGCCTCGCGCTGAAAAGACTGCTGCTCCGGCCGCGAGTGCTCAAAAGAGCAGCGGTGTCTCGGGGTTCTTCTCAAATCTCTTTGGCGGCGGCGCATCGTCGGATTCGGCTGCCGAGTCTGCACCGGAGGCCGCCGAGCGTGAAAAGCGCAAGGCGTCCGCGCCGCAGCCCGCCATCGGCACCTCATGGTCCAACGTGACGGATGTGCAGTCATCAGCGCCCAAATCCCGCGCCGAGACCGCGCCTGCAATCGGCGCGGTGACGACCACCGCGTCGACGGCGGCTTCTGCCGGCGGGCGCTATCGCGTGCAGGTGGCCTCGGTGCGCAGCCGTGCGGAGGCCCAGGCGCTGGCCAGCAAGGTGAAGGCCCAACACGCTGCCGTTCTCGGCGCGCGGCAGCTGGAGATCGACGAGACCGTCATCGGCAACATGGGAACCTTCTACCGTGTGCGGATAGGGCCCTACGCCAACGCCCAGGAGCCGGGCTCGCTGTGCGCCAAGCTGCGCGGCAGCGGCCTTGATTGCCTGATCCTGGCCGACTAACTCATCCTTTGGTCGTTATGTCGTGCCGCACGCGTTCCGCCACTGGCGGCGGCAAGGCCAATTGTGGCAGAATAGTGCAAGAGCGTGATCGAAGCGATCCTGCTCAAGTGTCGGGTGCGGGGCGTGCGTCGGCTTGTTAAGGGCCGGCGCATAGACTGGAGCGATGCAGGAAAAACTTCCGCCTTCGGATATGGAACGACCGGCGCCGGACCCGGCGCAGGTGATCCCTGGCATTTTGCCCGCTGTCGAGGAGCCACCGCGCTCGCGGCACCTTGGCGCTCGCCTGCGCAATTATTTTCTGACCGGCCTCGTCATCGTGGGGCCGGTGACGATTACGCTCTATTTTACCTGGTACGTCATCAACGTCATCGACAACTGGGTGAAGCCCTATATCCCCAGCACCTACAACCCCGAGCACTACCTGCCGTTCTCCGTCCCGGGTGTGGGTCTCCTGTTTGCGATCGTCGGGCTGACACTGATCGGCGCGCTGGCGGCAAACCTGATTGGCCGCTGGCTGATCAGTGCAGGTGAGCTGATGCTCGATCGCATGCCGATCGTGCGCAGCCTGTACCGCGCGCTGAAACAGATTTTCGAATCCGTCCTCAGCGCCTCGGGCCCGGACCAGAAGTTCCAGAATGTCGGATTGATGGAGTTTCCATCCAAGGGCATCTGGTCGATTGTCTTCGTCACCGGCGAAGCGACGGCTCAAATCATGTCGGTCCGTCCGCGCGACGATCTCGTCAGCGTGTTCATGCCGACGGGAATGCTGCCGCCAACGGGCTTCGTCTGCTTCGTGCCACGCAAGGACATCGTGCTCATCAAGATGAGTGTAGAGGATGCCGCCAAAATCGTGATCTCGGCCGGCATGGTGAACCCGGAAACGCAGGCGCGGCTTCGCGAGCTGGCCGAAGGGGCGCGCGCTCAACCGATCAAGCAAGAGGCGGCCGAGTAGCCATCCTCACGCCGCGCGAAACAGCCGGACGGCCTCGTCGCATTCGAACAGGTAGAGCAGGTCGCGCAGCGCCAGCCCGCGCGGCGTGCGCAGCGCAGGGTCGGATGCCAGCACCATGCGCGCATCATCGTGCGCCGCAGCCAGCAATTCGGTAAAATTCGGCACCTCCGCCACCCGGAATTCCGGCATGCCGCTCTGGCGCGCGCCCAGCACCTCGCCGCCACCGCGCAGCTCCAGGTCCTTCTCGGCGATGAGAAACCCGTCCTCCGTCTCGCGCATCATTTCGAGGCGTGCCCGTGCCGTCTCGCCGAGCGGCGCCTTGTAGAGGAGCACGCAGAACGACTGCCGTGTGCCCCGGCCGACGCGTCCGCGCAACTGATGCAGCTGCGCCAGGCCGAAGCGCTCGGAATGCTCGATCACCATCACGGAGGCATTGGGCACGTTGACCCCGACCTCGATGACGGTGGTGGCGACGAGAATGGCCAGCTTCCCCTCGGCGAAGGCCTGCATGGTCTCGTCCTTGGCGGCAGCGGGCAGCGCACCATGCAGCAGACCCACGCGATCGCCGAAAGTTTGCGCGAGATGCGCGTGCCGCTCCTCGGCGGCTGCGAGCTCCGTCTTGTCCGAGCTCTCGATGAGAGGACACACCCAGTAGACCTGTGCACCCAGGGCGAGCGCCCGCTTGAGGCCATCGATGACGTCCACGATGCGTTCGGTCGAGGCCATCGTCGTCGTCACCGGCTTGCGGCCGGCCGGCTTTTCCGTCAGCCGCGACACGTCCAAGTCTCCGTAGTGCGTCATGAGCAGGGTGCGTGGGATGGGCGTTGCCGTCATGACCAGGACGTCCGTGCCGGCGCTGCCACCCTTGGATTGCAACGCCAGCCGCTGATGCACGCCGAAGCGATGCTGCTCGTCGATAACGGCGAAGGCCAGATCGCGGAACGTGACGTCGTCCTGGAACAGCGCATGCGTACCGATGAGAATGTCGACCTCGCCCGAGGCCAGCCTGTCGAGCAGCTCCTTGCGCGGCTTGCCCTTCTCGCGCCCGGTCAACAGTCCGAGCCGCAGTCCCGCCGCGTCGGCGAGCGGCGCGATCGTCTCGGCATGCTGACGGGCCAGCACCTCCGTGGGTGCCATAAGCGCGGACTGGGTGCCGGCCTCCACGGCGATGGCCAGCGCCATCAACGCGACAACGGTCTTGCCCGAGCCGACGTCGCCCTGCAGCAGACGCAGCATGCGGCTCGGCGCCGCCATGTCCGCCGCAATATCCTTCAACGCCAGGCGCTGGGTGGCCGTCAGCGCGAACGGCAGGGCGTCGGCGATGCGCGCGCGAATGCTTCCGTCGCCCACGATCTGGCGCCCAGGCCGCTCCTTCTGGCTGCGGCGGACGAGGTCGAGCGCCAGCTGGCCCGCCAGCAACTCGTCGTAGGCGAGGCGTTGTCGTGGCGCTCCGCCCGCTGATACGTCGCCGGCGTCCAAAGGCCTATGCAGCCGCGCAACAGCCGAGGCGAAGTCGGGCCATCCGCGCTGCCGCAGCCATTCCGGATTCTGCCACTCGGCAGGATGCGGGACGCGCAGCAGGGCCTGTGTGGAGGCTTTCTGCAGGATCTTGTTGGAAAGGCCGGCCGTCAGCGGATAGACCGGCTCCAGCAGCGGCAGATCGTTGCGGCGCTCCGGCGCCACGATGTAGTCGGGATGGGCCATCTGCAGCTTGTCGCTATACTGCTCGATGCGACCGCTGATATAGCGCATTGATCCGACCGGCAGTTGCCGCTCGACGAGGCGGTGGTCGGCATGAAAGAAGACGAGGTCGATGCGGCCGGTCTCGTCCTCGCAGGCCACCTTGTAGGGTGCGCGCGTATTGCCGCGGGGCGAGGGCCGGTGCTTGAGCACGCGGACAAGCAACGTCGCGATGGTGCCGGGCGTCGCTCCTGCAACGGTCGGCTCGGCACGCCGGTCGACCACGCCCGTCGGTAAATGCCACAGCAGATCGATGACCCGCGGCGTCGTGACCCCCGGCGGCAGGTTTACGGCCTTTTTCAACAGGATCTCGATGCGCGGCCCCACGCCGCTCAGGTCGAGCGCCGAGGCAAACATCGGGACGAGAGAGGTGGGGCGCATGAGTTCTGGTGCTGCCGTATCCTGACAACCGGCCGGATGTTTGTCTGTTGGCGGTGACAGCGCTATATCACGTTGAAAGAGGGGCAAGGTGGCGGCCGTACCGGGGGCCGTCAAGCAATGTCGCCCTTTGTCCAGCACCTACGGGAATGATGTCGGCACTCGAGGAGCGGCGCAGACGCGCCCAATACCGCGCCGCCCATCGCGGCACTCTGGAAATGGATTGGCTGCTCGGGCGCTACGCCGCTGCGGCCCTTTCGGACATGTCGCAAGCGGAGCTGGACCACTTCGAGGGACTTCTGACTCTGCCCGACCCTGAATTGCATGCATGGATCACCACGGGCGAAGGGTTCGGCGCCAGCGAATATGCAAATCTCGTCATGCGGATACGCGAATTTCACGGGCTCGGTCCGGCGCAATGAATACGGCACCTCAAAGCAAAAAAGCCGGACAACCGGCTGTGGACGCAACG
Source organism: Hyphomicrobiaceae bacterium (assembly GCA_046154585.1). GTDB lineage: Bacteria > Pseudomonadota > Alphaproteobacteria > Rhizobiales > Hyphomicrobiaceae > CADEFX01. Next base: position 39,461 of record JBJXDX010000044.1, read on the forward strand.
GGCAGCGAGATGCTGCTCGCTGGCGTGCCGGAAGGCTACGATGCGTTCGTGCTCACCCAACTCGTCGGCGAAGCGACGGCACAGCAGGGCACACCGGCGACCATTGTGCACGTCTGCCGCGATGACCGGCGCCTCGCCGCGCTCACCGCCGCTTTGCAGTTCTTCGCGCCCAAAACCCGCATCATCTCCTTTCCGGCGTGGGACACGGTGCCCTACGACCGTGTCGGGCCGAACTCGGATATCGCGGCGCGGCGCATGGCGGCACTGGCACGTTTGTCGGTCGGATCGCGCAAGGAGCCGGTAATCGTTCTCACTACGATCAACGCCATTTTGCAGCGTGTGCCGCCGCGAACCTTCGTGCGCCAAAGCATCAGCCAGATGGCCCCGGGCGTTCGTGTGGACCGCGGCGATCTGATCTCCCGCCTGGCGCTGGCTGGCTACGTGCGCACGGGCACGGTCATGGAGCCCGGCGAATATGCAGTACGCGGCAGCCTGCTCGATCTGTTTCCGCCGGGCCGCGCCACTCCCGTTCGGCTCGACTTCTTCGGCGATACGCTGGAGAGCATCAAGAGCTTCGATCCAGAAACGCAGCGCAGCTCCCGCATCGTGCAGAAGCTCGCTTTGCTGCCGGTGAGCGAGCTGGCCTTTGGTCCCGCTGCGGAAAGCCTCTTCCGCCAGAGCTACGTGGCCGCCTTCGGCGCGGTGACCGGCGAGGATCCGCTTTATGAGGCGGTCAGCGCCGGCCGGCGATACCAGGGCATGGAGCATTGGCTGCCGCTGTTCCATGAGCATCTGGACACGCTGTTCGATTACCTGCCTGGTGCCGCCATCAGCTTCGACCATCTTGCGGCCGAGGCGGTGTCAGGGCGCATCGAGCAGATCCTCGAGCACTACGACGCGCGCGTGAATTCTCTGGAGACGACGACGTTCGGCGCGCCGCCGTACAAGCCCGTGCCGCCCGAGCGGATGTACGTCCTCGAGGCGGAGTGGAAAGACCTTCTGCGCCAGCGGTCCGTGCGCTGGATGTCGCCGTTCGAGCGGCCGAAGAGCAGCGCGATGCCCATGCGGCAGTTTGCTGGGCATCAGGGCCGCAACTTCGCGCCCGAGCGCAACATGGAGGACGTCAACGTCTTCAGCGCGGTTGTGGCGCACATCCGTACGCTTCATGGCCAGGGGCGACGCGTCATTGTGACGACGTGGACGCCGGGTGCCCGCGAACGCCTATCGGTTCTCCTGTCGGAGCATGGGCTTTCGGGTGCCACTAAGATCGAGAGCGGCACCGATCTGTTCACCACGCCGCTCACGTCGACGCAGCTTGCCGTGCTGGGCCTCGACTCCGGCTTCGAGACGCCGGACATGGCGTTCATCAGCGAGGAGGACATCCTCGGCGACCGGCTGGTGCGGCCGAGGCGTCACCCGCGGCGTGCCGCCGACGTCATCTCCGAGGCGACAAGTCTCTCCGTCGGCGATCTCGTCGTCCACGCCGACCACGGCATCGGCCGCTTCGAGGGCCTGCAGACCATCACGGCGTTGGGCGCGCCACACGATTGCCTGCTGCTGGTGTATGCCGGCGGCGACAAGCTCTATCTGCCGGTCGAGAATATCGAGCTCTTGTCGCGTTACGGGTCCGACGAGACGGACGCGCAACTCGACAGGCTCGGCGGTGCGGGCTGGCAGACGCGCACGGCCCGTCTGAAGAAGCGGCTGCGCGAGATTGCTTCGGAGCTGATCAAGATCGCCGCCCTGCGTCATCTGCGGGAAGCACCGGCGCTGGTACCGCCGGCCGGCGCCTACGACGAATTCACCGCCCGCTTCGCGTACGAACCGACCGAAGACCAGGCCGCCAGCATCGAAGCCGTCGAAGGCGACCTCGCTTCGGGCAAGCCGATGGATCGCCTGATCTGCGGCGACGTCGGCTTCGGCAAGACCGAGGTCGCCCTGCGTGCCGCGTTCGTCACGGCCATGGCCGGACTGCAAGTTGCCGTCGTCGTGCCGACCACGCTGCTGGCGCGTCAGCACTACAAGACATTCTCGGATAGGTTCAAAGGCCTGCCGCTGCGCATCGGCCGCGCGTCGCGCCTCGTCGCCGCCAAGGAGCTGGCAGAGGTCAAGGCGGGGCTCAAGGACGGCACCGTCGATATCGTCGTCGGCACCCACGCGCTGCTCGGCAAGTCGATCAACTTCGCACGCCTCGGCCTGCTCGTCGTCGATGAGGAGCAGCATTTCGGCGTCGGGCACAAGGAGCGCCTGAAGCAGCTCAAGGAGGACGTACACGTCCTCACCCTCACCGCCACGCCCATTCCGCGCACGCTGCAGCTCGCCCTCTCCGGCGTGCGCGAGCTGTCGCTCATCACCACGCCGCCGGTCGACCGCCTCGCCGTGCGCACCTACATCGCGCCCGTCGATCCCGTCATCCTGCGCGAGGCCTTGCGGCGCGAACGCTATCGCGGCGGCCAGACGTTCTACGTCGTACCGCGCATCGCCGATCTCGACGACGTCGCCGAATTTCTGCGCACGGAGGCGCCTGAGCTGCGCGTCGCGCGAGCCCACGGACAGCTGGCGCCGACCGAGCTCGAGGACGTCATGACGGCCTTCTACGACGGCCAATACGACGTGCTGCTGTCCACCGCCATCGTCGAGTCGGGCCTCGATATTCCCAACGCCAACACCCTCATCGTGCATCGCGCCGACATGTTCGGCCTGGCGCAGCTCTATCAGCTCCGCGGCCGCGTCGGCCGCTCCAAGACGCGCGCCTATGCCTATCTGACAACGCCACCTGGCAAGAAGCTCACGGAAGGCTCGCAGAAGCGCCTGAAGGTGCTGCAGTCGCTCGATACACTGGGTGCGGGCTTCTCCCTCGCCTCGCACGACCTCGACATCCGCGGCGCCGGTAATCTCCTCGGCGACGAGCAGTCGGGCCACATCCGCGAGGTCGGTTTCGAGCTGTATCAGTCCATGCTGGAGGAGGCCATCGCCTCGATGCGCGACGGCGAGGGCGGAGTGACCGAAGACAAGTGGAGCCCGACCATCACGCTCGGCACGCCGGTTCTCATTCCGGAGAGCTTCGTCAGCGACCTGCAGGTCCGCCTCGGTCTCTACCGGCGTCTGTCCTTCCTGGAGAAGCGCGAGGACATCGATGGCTTCGCCGCCGAGCTAGTCGACCGCTTCGGCGAGCTGCCGCCCGAGGTGCATCACCTGCTCGACGTCGTGGAGATCAAGGCGCTGTGCCGGCGGGCTGGCATCGCCCAGGTCGACGCCGGGCCGAAGGGTGCCGCGATCGCCTTCCGCCGCAACCAGTTCGCCAACCCGGCGGCGCTGGTCGCGTTCGTTCAGGCATCGCGCGGACTGGTCAAGGTCCAGCCCGATCACAAGCTCATCTTCAAGGCGAACTGGGACCAATCCGAGGCTCGCGTCAAAGGCGTCCGCGGCCTGATCCTCGAGCTTGCCGCGCTCGCCGAAAAGGATCGCAAGGCGGCGTGATCGCCATAAAATCCGAGCGCGCTCAATCCAAGTCGGAGGTCAGCGCCCCTTGAACACCGGCTTGCGCTTTTCCATGAACGCCCGCGTCCCCTCCGCGAAGTCCTCGCTCTGGAAACAGGCGTTGACCAGCTTGTCGAGGCGGGCCATGTCCGTGTTCTCGGGGTGCGCCACCATCTCGTCGATGGACTCCTTGGCCGCATGCACGGAGAGCGGCGCATTGGCCGCGATCTCGCTCGCCAGCTCGACCGTCGCCACTTTGAGAGAGGTCTTCGGCACCACGCGATTGACGAGGCCCATAGCCAGCGCTTCATCGGCCGGATAGCGCCTGCCGGTAAACAGCATCTCCTTGGTCTTGGCGGCCGAGATCACCGACAGCATAGGCTTGATCCAGCGCGGGTTGTAGCCGACCGACAGCTTGGCCGCTGGGATCGAAAACAGCGCGTCGTCGGCCGCCCAGCGCAGGTCGCAGCAGATGGCCAGCTCGCATCCGCCGCCGAAACAATAGCCGTGCACCATGGCGATGGTTGGCTTGCTGGACTGCGACACGCTCGAGAAGGCAACGTGGTTGATCTCGTCGTAGCGGCGGGCTTCCAAGCCGGTACGGTTGCTCTTGAACTCCGAGATGTCCGCGCCTGCCGAGAAGGCCTTCTCGCCCGCGCCTGTCAGGATGATGACGCGCACGGCGGGGTCGTCCTCGGCTTCACGCATCAGGCCGGGCAGGGCCTCCCACATGGCACGCGTGTAGGAATTGAGGCGGGCCGGGTTGTCGGCAATGACCCAGCGGATGCCGGCCTCGGTTTCCGTCCGCAGCCGACCCGGCACGCTCTCGCTTGGCATCCTGAACCCCTTGTTTCGATGTCGTTATGGGTTCTAAGGCCCGCCGCCCCATCGAGCAACCATTCCGGGGTCGCCTGTTTCGCGGGCAAGGTCGGGTGTCTGCTGTGCAACTCGAGCCGGCTGCCCTTAGGACTCGCGCAGGCGTGCATTGACTTGGGCACGGCCCGTCGCTACCTCGATAGCCAATAAAGTCAGAACCGGGGCCGGCCCTCGCCCAGGGCCCCCAAGGAGCATGGCATGGCATCTTCCGCATCGGCCGTAGGCCGCCTCGAATTTGTCGACCCGATTTGGCAGGAACTGCGCCGTGAGGCCGAGGAGGTCGTCCGGACCGAGCCGGCCCTTGGCGGCTTTGTCTTCGCGACCATTCTCAGTCATCAGCGTTTGGAAGAGGCCGTTTGCCACCGTCTCGCCCAGCGCCTCAATCATGCCGACGTGGACGCCGGCCTGATCGGCCAGATCTTCGCCGACGTCCTCAAGAGCCGCCCTGAGATCGGCAAGTGCTTCCGGGCCGACCTCGCTGCCGTGTTCGATCGCGATCCGGCCTGCAACCGCTACATCGAGCCGGTGATGTACTTCAAAGGCTTCCATGCGCTCGTGACGCATCGCTTCGCCCATGTGCTGTGGCATGACGGCAGGAAGGACTTCGCGCTCTACCTGCAGAGCCAGTCGAGCCGGATCTTCGGCGTCGACATCCATCCGGCCGCCCGCATCGGGCGCGGCATCATGCTCGATCACGCGACCGCCATCGTGGTCGGCGAGACGGCCGTGGTGGGTGACAACTGTTCTCTGCTGCACTCCGTCACGCTCGGCGGCAGCGGCAAGGAAAAGGGCGACGATCGGCACCCGAAGATCGGCGCCAATGTCATGATCGGCGCCGGCGCCAAAGTGCTGGGCAATATCAGCGTGGGCAACTGCTCTCGCGTGGCAGCCGGCAGCGTGGTGCTGCACGACGTCCCGGCCGAAACGACGGTGGCGGGTGTGCCTGCACGCGTCGTCGGTCCGGCGGGTTGCCCCGAGCCGTCGCGCTCCATGGATCAGCGCCTCGGTCCCGATTGCGGCTGCGGCTGAACGCGGCACCGCGAAGATACCGATCAAACCAGCTGGAGAAACGTTCGTGGCGAAAAGCAAGGACCTCGACAAAGACGAGGTGGTGAAGCTCCAGCGGTATCTGCGGAAGGTCTTCGGCACCGAAGCGCTTCAGGTCAGACCCCGCCAGAAGGCGGCGGATGCTGCGGAGATCTACCTGCGTGACGAGTTCCTCGGTGTCGTTTCGAAAGACATCGAGGACGGCGATACCTGCTACCAGATCAACATGACGGTCCTCGATCTCGACTTGGACGAAGCGTAGGCCGGGGATCTTCTCTCATGCCGTTGTATGAGCTCGACGGCCACAAGGTCGTCACTCCCAGCCCAGGGCGGTATTGGGTTGCCCCGACCGCAATGGTGATCGGACGCGTTGAGCTGGGCGAGGACGTCAGCGTCTGGTTCGGCTCGGTCATCCGGGGCGACAACGAGCTGATCCGCATCGGCGCCCGCACCAGCATTCAAGAGCATTGCGTCCTGCACACCGATCTCGGATATACAATGACGCTTGAAGAGGACTGCACCATCGGCCATCTGGCCATGCTGCACGGCTGCACGATCGGCAAGGGTGCGCTGATCGGTATCGGCGCCATCGTCCTCAACGGCGCCAAGGTCGGGGCAGGATCGGTCGTCGGCGCCGGCGCCTTGGTGCCCGAGAACAAGGAGATCCCGCCCGGCGTCGTGGCTATGGGATCGCCCGCCAAGGTCGTGCGACCGATCAATGACGTGGACCGTCAACGCATTCAGGAAGGCGTCGACTTCTACGTCGACAACCAGCGTCGCTTCGCTGAGCGCATGAAGCTCCAATCGGAATAGAGATCCGGAGCGCTTACCGGTTGCCGCGAACGCCCGACAGCAGCGCCGGCAGGCGCGCGTCTTTCGGATCCAGCGACACCCACACCTTCGGATCGATGTAGGACTGCCGCATGACGAAGGCATACGGCGTCTTGTGCCAAGGCTTGATGTCGTCGGTCTTGTTGTCGAGGATGAAATCACCCTGCGCCGTGCGCACGGTGAGCACGGCATGGCCCTCGCCTTTTTCGTCGCGCACCACCGTCATCAGCAATGCGCTTGCGGGCCATCCGCGGTTCATCAGCATGTGGCGCTTGAGGAGCGCGTAGTCCTCGCAATCGCCCTTGGTGGTGGGCAGCGTCCAGTATTCCGTCTGGCCGTAAACCTCGAGGTCGGTCGCGGGTTCGATGGCCTGGTTGACGGAGCGGTTGATCTCGTCGAGCTGCTGCAGCCGAGCGCTTCGCGCTTCAAACCGGGCTTCCTCGAGGGCGCCTTGCCTGCACTCGGAGGGCGTGCGTTCGCAGAACTTGACGAAGCCGAACGGGGGCAGCGTGGAGCCGTAGATGCGCATGAACGCCGACGACTGGTCCTGGCTCGGCGCGCGCACTGGGTCGGCGTGCGCCATCATCGGCAGCATCGCACTTGCTGCGCATGCAAGAACTCTCATCCATGCCATCGTCATACTCGCGCCCCGCGCCCATACTCACTTGCAGTGTACCAACTTCGACTTGATCACCGTTCAATCTAAGCGCGGCAATTAGAGACAAATGCCGGATGATTGGTTCATCGAACGTTGACCATGTCCCTTTGTTCCTGAAGGTGACGTCGTCCCTGTTCAACTGCTGCTAACCGAAGTAGCGGCGCAGGGCCGCCGGGTTCTGGATGTCCAGAAACTGCACGCCGATGCCGCTGGCATGGTGGCGCGTCACACGGGCTCGCAGTTTACCAAGCGTGACCTCGCGGCCGATCTCGGGACGCGCCTGGGTCTCGAGTGACGCACCCGATATGGAGATGTCCGTGACGCGGCACGAAATGACGATACCCTCGTCGAGCTGCAGGCTCGACTGCTCGTTCCTGGGAAGACTGCGTTTGTGCACGCGATCGTCGACCAGATGCGCGCTTCGGTTGATCAGCCACGTCAGCTGCGCGGCAAGCTTTTCGCGCTTGTGCGGGGTGACGGACAGGCGAATGGCGAAGCCGCCTTCGAACAAGCGCGCGACTTTGCCTTCGATGCCGCCGATGTTGTCGAAGTAGGCAACGATGCGTTCATCGTCGTCTACTGTGACGGGCGATATCATGGCGGCGCCGCCGACGGAGATGTCGACGAGCTTGCAGGGGTATTCCTGCTTGTTGGAGCGCATGAAGCGCCCGAGAAGCGTGACGTTGACACGCTTGTGCCGCCTGCGATCCGCAACCAGGCGCGGGGTTTCCCGGGGCATGCTTGCCTGTACAGAAGGGGCCATCGATTGCCTGCTGCCTCCACGGCTCGGCTGATGCGGCTGGGTATGGAACCCCGCCAGCGTGCGTGCAGCCTCGACTATGGCTTTGGCGACCTTAAAGAAGCTCTAACCGAGGGCGTCCTTTTGGGACGTTCGGAACTCGGCCAGTGTCGGATGGGTGTGAGGCGCGCGGGAAGCGTCAGGTGCTCTTCGTCGGGCTGTCCAATTTGCCGCCGTCATAAACTCTGAATCGGCGTGTGTTCGACGTTACGATACGTGTGGGCGGCGTCATGGGACGGAATGGCGGCGGCGCATACGCCGCGCTGGCGGGAGCACTCGGCTTCCCGTCCGGCCAGATCAGCTCATGGCGCAGCAGGGCCTTGATCGTGATGGCGGTGTCGGGCCAGGCGGGAGCATCGAACAGGCTCATGCCGCCGACGAAGCGCGTTACGACATCGCGCGTGTCCGTGAGAGGCAGAATGAGAACTTCCATCCGGCCCGAGGTCCGGTCGGCGTCCTTGGTTTCGAACTCGAAAAGGCCTGCGGCGCCGCGCTCGCCGATGATGCGGAGGCGGTCCTTCAGGACCACGTGATCGTCCAGCCCGACGAGATCGAAGAAGTTCCGATTTCTCAATTCCACGGCAAAACGGTCGCAGATGCGCGTCCCGGCCAGCCGGAAACGGTATGTCGATGCGTCGTGACGCTCCAGAATGAACGTTTCGGGCAGGATGGCAGCGATACGTGCCGGCTCGATATCGAAACGGCGTGGCGTCTGGCGATTGCCGCGCACCTCGTTCCAGTAATCGAACAGAATCTGGTTCGTCTGCTGTCTCATTCCTTGCCTCTGCAGCGCGGCCGGCAACCGCTCGTGCTCGTTAACTTAAGACGTGTCCCGGATCGGGACGGAAAGACGGCTGTCCGTCGTCCGATACGGGCCTTTCAGCAGCTTCCATGCCAGCCGTTCAAAATGTTCTCGATTGACCGCCCCTGGATTTGTGCGACGTGTTGGACAGCGAAATTCGCGCTTGCTTGGTAAACAGCGGAGGGGCCGCGTGCAGCGGGAGCCGATCTTCAATATCCCGCCCAGCGTCATGGCCGCGCTTGGCCTGCTGGCCGCGGTACACGTGGGTTTGCAATTGCTACCCACGGCCGACGAAAATTGGACGACGCTGGCGCTCGCCTTCATCCCGGCGCGCTATGGCAGTGGTCTCGCCGAGGAGCTGCCGGGTGGGTGGGAGGCCGCCATCGCATCCTTCGCGACCTATCAGCTCGTCCACGCCGACATCACCCATCTTCTGGTCAATGGTGCCTGGCTTCTTGCATTCGGAAGTGCGGTGGCGCGGCGCGTCGGGACCCTGCGCTTCTTTCTGTTCGCGACGCTCTGCGGCGCGGCAGGTGCGCTGCTGTTTCTTGTGCTCCGATGGGGCGAGCTCGTTCCGGTGGTCGGCGCGTCGGGAGCCGTGTCAGGCCTCATGGCGGCTGCGTTGCGCTTCTTCTTTGGCGCTGCGGATCGTGGAGATCTGGACCAGCTGCAGAGCGCTCCCGAGTCGGTGCCGCTGATCAGCTTGGCCGAGACGCTCACCAATCGCCGGATTCTGACGGTAGTCGTCGTATGGACCATCATTAATTTCGTCATGGCGATGGCCGTGCCGGCCTCGGTGTCGGCTGGAGGCATCGCTTGGGAAGTCCATCTCGGCGGCTTCATCGTAGGACTGTTGACATTCGGGGCCTTCGATCGCGCTCACCAGGACATTGCGCCGTAGCGGGATTGCGCACTTGCGCCCGCCGCAGGTCTTGAGCGACAATGTGACACGCCGGCCATGGAAGCCGGATGCGACAGAGGCCAAAGCCGGCCGGTCGCGGCTGATCAGATCAAGTGTGCGCGCGAGGTTGGTCTCAGGCGCCTTGCCGTTATCAAGATCGGTCACCTTCGCCCGAGGCCGGGAGGAGACGACGATCATGCACGTTGCAACGATCCTCAAAGACAAGGGGCGCGCGGTAGAGACCGCCCGGCCCGACACCAAGTTGATGGATGTGGCGCGCAAGCTGGCGGCCAAGCGCATCGGTGCCGTGGTCATCACCGACCACGATGGTGCGGTCACCGGCATCGTGTCGGAGCGCGATGTCGTACGCGCACTTGCGACCGGCGGTCCGGAGTCCGTTGAATGGCCGGCATCCCGGGTCATGACGTCGGACGTGCTCACCTGTGTGGAGAGCGATACGATCGATCATCTCATGAGCACCATGACGGAACGCCGCTTCCGGCACCTGCCCGTGCTGAGCGACGATCGTCTGGCCGGCATCGTGTCGATCGGCGACGTCGTGAAACACCACATCGCCGAAGTCGAAATGGAAGCCACGGCGATGCGCGACTACATCACCACCGGCTGAGCATCAATCGACTATGCGTACACCGCGCGCAGCGTCCTGCGCGCGGCGACCTCGCGACCAAGATCGTCGAGATCGCGCTGGACGGCAGAGATGCCGCGCGAAATCAGCTCGTCGGCTTGATGGAAATCGAACAGCCCTATTCCACCCAGCCGCGGATTGATGATGGCATCGGGCGGATCACCCGCCAGCCGCGACCGCGCGATGCGGTCCTGCACGATGTTGAACGCATCCACCATGACGGTCGAGATGCCAGGACCGGTGTTGCCGCTGCCGAAGATCTGACGCTGCAGCAGCTTTCGCGCAGCGCGCCCGTTCTTGCCCTTCAGCGATCCGTTGGCCGCAGCTTCCTCTGCAGACTCCGGCACCGCACCGGCGTCGGCGATGACCGTGCCGCGGCCGCCCAAGTCCGAGTTCAGATTGACGGCGATGACGTAGCGTGCGCCGAGCGCACGGCAGACCGATACCGGAACCGGATTGACGAGCGCCCCGTCGAACAGCCAGCGGCCGTTGATGCTGACAGGCTTGAAAATGCCGGGCAGCGCGTAGGACGCACGCATGGATTCGACCAGGCGCCCGCGTGAGATCCACACCTCGTGGCCCGTGCCGATCTCGGTAGCGACCGCCACGAAGCGCGTAGCCAGCTCCTCGATGTGCACATCGCGCAGATGACCGTCGAGCCGATCCACCAGCCGCTGGCCGGTGATAAGTCCTGACCCGGAAAGGTTGAAGTCGAGAAAGCCGAAGACCTTGCGCCGCGTCAGATCGCGCGCGAAACCTTCGAGCTCATCCAACCGTCCCGCGGCGTAGCAACCGCCAACGACGGCACCAATCGACGTTCCAGCCACGATATCCGGCACGATGCCAGACTGTGCCAAGGCCCGCAGAACCCCGATGTGGGCCCAGCCGCGCGCGGCTCCACCGCCCAACGCGACACCGATCTTTCCATGCGCCATTTTAGACCCCTTGGGCGTCCTGCCTTCCGCCTTTCGCGGGCGCGAGAAGGCCGTGCAGCCGCTGGTCTTGCGACTTTGAGCAAATTCTAGCGCGATGAAATTAAGTTTGCGCTACCCTTGGTCAACGAATCAGGGACCGGCTTGCCGCCGTCACTTTGTTGTGACCTTCGGCAGGCGGCTAGCGGGCTTGAGAGGCGCGGAAGCCCCCCCGAGCGGAATACGGCGGTAGAAGCAACTGTATTGGCCGGTGTGGCAGGCCGTGCCCTTCCCCCCCAGGTGCACGCGCATCCAGATGGCGTCCTGGTCGCAGTCGGTGCGCATCTCAACCACGCGCATCGTGTTTCCACTTTCTTCACCCTTGCGCCATAGCCGGCCCCGCGAGCGGCTGAAGAAATGCGCCTCCGCGGTCTCGAGGGTGCGCTGCAGGGCCTCGGCGTTCATCCACGCCAGCATCAGCACCTCGCCGGTATCGGCGTCGGTGGCGACGGCCGGAATCAGCCCCGCCGCGTCGAACTTCGGCATGAGCGTCAGGCCCGCCTCGATTTCGGCGGTGGTGCCGCGCTGGGCGAAGGGCTGGGCGGCGGTCCCGGCCATGGTGAGACTCCAAGAGGTTGGCGGGTAGCCGGCCGATGGGTGCCGGCTATCCTCGGCGTTCGGCGTGCACCATCTGCAGGAAGCGGTCGCGGTAGCTCGAATCCTGCTCGAACACGCCGCTGAACCGCGTCGTGATCGTCGACACGCCCGGCTTATGAATACCGCGCGTCGACATGCATTGATGCTCGGCTTCGATCAGCAAGGCCACGCCGCGTGGGGCCAGCGCGACCTCTATCGCATCTGCAACCTGTGCCGTGAGCGACTCCTGCGTCTGCAGGCGCTTGGAGAAGATGTCGACGGCCCGCGCCAGCTTGGAGAGGCCCACGACGCGGTTCTGCGGCAGGTAGGCGATATGCGCCACGCCGATGAAAGGGGCGATGTGATGCTCGCAATGGCTTTCGACGCGGATGTCGCGCAGCATGACCATATCGTCGTAGCCCGCCACATCCCCAAATGTGCGTGACAGGACGTCGACGGCGTCGGCGCCATATCCAGAAAAGTATTCCTCGTATGCGGCTGCAACACGCCTCGGGGTATCCCGGAGGCCTTCGCGTTCGGGGTCGTCTCCGGCCCAGGCCAGGAGGGTGCGTACAGCTTCTTCAGCCTCGGACCGCGACGGGCGCCGGATGGGACGGCGCCCGCCGGCAGGCACGACCGAAGTCTTTTTGAGCGTTGGATCCATCGTGTTCCTGTGGTTCAACCGTGCTCGCCATCATCGACGCAGGCGCGCACAATCCTTGCAAATGCCGGGTCAGCACGCGATATCGGCCTGTAGCTACCTGCGGCCGCGAGCGGCTACAATAGGGCAAGTGCCGGGCGTATAGTATGTCGGGTCCGCCCGTGCAAGGGAAGCAGAGAGGCCCCAGGAGCCGATGACCGACCTGAGCGAGATCTACAATACCCGCATCATGGAGCTGGCGGCTGGCATTGCTCCGGCCCGCCGGCTCGCCGATGCGGATGCCACGGCGTCGGCCCACTCGAAGCTGTGCGGTTCCACCGTCGTCGTCGATCTGAAGGTACGCGACGGGCGCGTGACGGACTACGCGCAGACGGTTAAGGCCTGCCTCCTTGGCCAGGCTTCGGCGTCGATCGTGGAGCGCAACATCGTCGGTACGTCTGCGGACGAGCTGCGGCGCGTGGCAGCGGACATGCGGCGCATGCTCAAGGAAAACGGGAGTCCACCCAACGGGCGCTGGGCCGATCTTGCCGTGCTGGAACCGGTCCGCGAGGTGAGGGCGCGGCATGCGTCGACGCTGCTGGTTTTCGATGCCGTCGAGAAAGCCCTCGACAGCATCAACGCGAAAGAGGCGGCTGCCACGGCCTGAAGGTGCGATGCCACATCCTCGGATCGAGCGAGTAACGAAGGCCGTCGCCAGCGCACCCATCCACGTGTACCGATGGACGTTGAAGCCGCTGCTCGGCCACGAGTGCCGGCATCTGCCCACCTGCTCGGAATACGCACTCGAGGCCATTCGCATCAACGGCGCCTGGCGCGGGATGTGGCTTGCGGCATCGCGGGTGGGCGGTTGTCATCCCTGGGGCAGGTCGGGATACGACCCGGTCCCGGATATTCGGTCCGTGCGCCATCCCTATGCGCCGTGGCGCTTCAGCAGGTACAGGCAGGCACACGACCGAGCACAGGACTAAATCAGCGCTCACCAAGCCGTCGCAGGCGCTCGGCCGCCTCGGGCGCACCCAACTCTCGTGCGCGCTCATACCAGCGGCGGGCGGCTTGTGTATCCCCCTGCAGTCCCCTGGCGCCAAGGCGCCCGAGCTCGGTTGGATCGAACGAGGCCGCCATCGCCAGCGCCCCTTCGTGCAGTCCCGCATCCACAGCACGCTGATAGTAGAGCCGCGCGGTCGCGATATCCCCTTCACCGAGCAACTCGTTGCCCGTGGCGATGAAGCGGAACGCACGCCGCTGTTCCTCGGTGCGTATGGGTGCGGCGGGGCCTTGAGGCGGCGTGGTTCGCGCCGTTGATCCCGTCGCACCCTTGTCGGGCGTCGTCGAGACCGAGGGGCCGATCGATGCCACGGTTTTCGGCTGGGGTTCAGGCTTGTCGGAGCCGCCCGGCAGGGTCGTGGCAATGACGAGGGTCGACTTTGCTTCCGTCAACACCACGCCCTCGACGGTCACGAGAGCCACGACGATCTCCGAGCGGCCGGACAGGCCGACAGGCACGGTGATGCGCAGCGTCGGCAGGCCACCAAACGGCACCGCCCAGGCTCCCGGTGCGATCGAGTGGCCCTCCGACAGGGAAACCGCCGTCGGCAGTCCGCGGATGCGCACGAACGTGTTTTTGGGAAGCGCGTCGGCGGGGCCGATCTGGATCGGCAGTGGCGTTTCGTTGGCGGGCTCCGCCAAAATGAGCGTGCCGACATTGATGACCAAGGCCGTTTGGCCTCGCATCTGGGCCAGCGTCAGAAGCTCATGGAGCGTGGGTTGCCGAGCAGGCGGCTCGTATCTTCTCGGCAGAAATGCCGGGATGCTGGTTGCCGAGGCCGCTCCCGGAACGCCAGCCGCGAGCGCCAGCAGTATGACGCAGCCGAGGGTGCGCGCCGTATGTCGGCCCCCTCGCAAGTCACGCTCACGGGATGCCTCAGTCCCTCGAGCGTTGCCTCGTATGCCACCCGTCGCGCTCTGCACGATACCCCCCGGAAATTACGCCACCGCCCGCGGGCGGTGGCGCATCCATTCCCGCCTATTGCTTCGCTTGCTGCTTGCTCCATTCGAGAAATCGCTGAAACAACCGTTCCTGCTCGTTGGTATCGCCCGGAGCGGCCCGCGCCGCCTGCTTGCGGGCGAGATCGGGATCGACGCGGACCGATGACGTCTGCCGCGACCGCGATGTCTCGCCGTCGATCCATTCCTGCGCCGCCTGAAACCGCTTCCACCCTTTGACCGCGGTCGAGATGTTGGTCTCGCGCCATTTCGCGTGGCGCGGCGGTTTGCGGAACTCCTCGAACTTGCTCAGGAACGCTTCGGTGAACTTGGCGACGCGCCGGTAGCGATCCGTGTTCGACGGCCATGCGTAGCACGCAAGGATGGCGCCGACGGCAATGGTATCCACGACTTGGCCTTGCGGGATCAACCCCGGATAGTCCTCGTGGCTCAGCTTGGCCGGGAAGTAGCCGGTTTCGAGAGCTTCGGTATAAGGCACTGGCAGAAGCTTGAGGCCAGGCTCCGCTTGGAGCTTGGCGTAGGCTGCGGTCGGCTTGCCGCCGATCAGCACCGTGGCGGCTAACTCGCCGGACTTCACCTGGAGGAAGCCGTCCGCCTGCCCCATGTTCACTTCCTGCGGCTTGATACCAAGTGCTTCGAAGATCAGGCGGGTCGAGAACTGCGTGCCGCTTCCCGCGTCGCTGTAGTTGACCTTCTTGCCGTTCAGATCCGCGATCGAGTTGATGCCCGGGCCTGCCAGGATGTGCATCTCCTCGTTGTAGAGCTTGGCGATGTAGTGCATCCGGTCGTCGATGTTGGCGCCGAACTCCGGTGTCTTCTTGAGGAAGCTCATGATGTCGGACTGGGTGATCCCGAGGTCGACACCCTTCAGATGGAGAATATCTTTCACGTTCTGGAAGGCGCCTTTGCCCACGACGGGCAGCACGCGCAAATCGTCGCCGCTGTCCAGCACAGCCGACATGTCGTAGGCGAAGAAGAGATAGGTGCCGTTGGGATTGCCGGAGATGACCGTTACGGTGTTCTGGTTGAGGCGCTCCGAAAGAGCCTGCTGGGCCGCCGACTTGGAGAGGGGCGCCCGCTTCTGATCCTGGGCCAGGGCGGCGCCCGGCATCAGGCTCATCGCTAAACCCGCCGCGAGTGCACAAGCATACCAACGCATCGATCAGTCCCCTATTTCCAACTCACCCTCAGCGAGATCCGAGCTGCTTGAGCCTGTCTTCGGCCTCCAGTGCCCCGAGCTGGCGTGCCCGTTCGTACCATTTGCGCGCAATCTGCGTGTCCGGCTGCACGTACCGGGCGCCGATGCGCTCCAGTTCGGCCGGGTCGTAGGTTGCGGCCAGAGCCAATGCGCCTTGGGCCAGACCTGCTTCGGCAGCGCGCTGATAGAACAGCCGCGCCGCCGCGATATTGCCCTGAGCCAGTTGCTCGTTGCCCCGGCCGATAAAGGGCAGCGCGCGCTTCTGCTCGTCGGTCATCGCCGGGGTCTGGGAGGTTTGCGGGCGTGTCGCCGGCTCGGAGCTGCGCACTGCGGCTGATGACGGGCCAAGCGATGCGACGCTCTTGGATTGCGGCTCCGCATCGCCCGGGGCGATCAGTGCCGTCGATGCGATCACAAGGGCCGTCTTGGTCTCCGACACCACCGTTCCGTCCACCGTGACGAGGGCGACGGTCACCTCGGACTTTCCGGAAAGACCGACGGGAAGCGTGATCTTGAGGTTCGGCAGCGCGATGATCGGAATGGCCCATGCGCCGGGCGCGATGGAGTGGCCCTCGGTCAGCGCCGCCGACGGCGGCAATCCGCGGATACGGATGAAGCTGTTGCGGGCAATGGCATCGACCGGTCCCACCTGAATGGGAAGCGGTGTCTCGCCCGCGGGCTCCGCCAGAATGACCTTGCTGACGTTCAGCGTCGCCTGACGCTGCCCCTGTACGAGCAGAAGAAATGGTGCAAGCGGGCTACTGCTATCGGCGGGCGCCAATTCCCGAAGGACGCGCGCGCCTCCTGCCGCATCAGCCGCGTCAATCCCCGCCGCCGATACACACAAGCTGACCAGGACCACCGCCGCCAATCCGTGTTGGCGCTGGCGCCACGGGATTCCCCGTTTCAGGTCGCCCCTCTTCCCCAGAGGGTGCCGCATCGTAGTCTCCTTGAAACCGACAGCCGGCCCGCGCTCGGCTACTAATTCCTTTGCTGTTTGCTCCAATCGATGAACTGCTTGAACAGCCGCTCTTGCGCGGCGGCATCGTTGGGTGCTTCGCGCGCAGCCTGCGATCGTGCAAGTCCAGGATCGATCCGTGCTGGCCGCGCCGAGGCGGGCTGCTGCCTCGCCGTGGCGGCCGTCGTCTGGTTCAGCTTGTCCTGGAGCGGCTGAAAACGCTTCCAGCCCGGGACGGATGCAGCCAGGTTCACGTCCTTCCACTTGGGATGATAGCCCGGCTCGGTCTGGAGCTTCGGAAAGCGGTCGAAGAGGTAGTCGACGACCCGCAGCATGCGGCGATACCGGTCGGTGTCGGCGGGCCAGTCGTAGACTGCGAGCAGCGCCGGCACCGCGATGGTTTCAATACGCTGACCCTCGGGAATGAGCTGGGGATAGTCCGCATGCTCAAGATAGGCCGGCATGTAGTAGTCGAGCTTGTCGCTGTATGCGATGGGCAGGAACTTGAAGCCCGGCGGGAAGCCGCCCTTCAGGAACGGGGGCAAAGGCTTCGACGAAATCCAGAACGTGGCCGCGTATTTGTCGCCCTGCCTCATTTCCCCCATCGCCACCTGGTGCGGAACAAAGGTGGCGTTGATCTTGATGCCGAGCCTTTCGAAGATGATGGGGCCGCTGTAGGCGGCGGCCGTCCCTTCCGTGTTGAAGTTCACCGTCTTGCCGGCCAGGTCCTGCAGCGAATTGATTTCGGGCCGCACGAAGACATGTGCTTCGGACGGAAACAGACTGATGAGGTAGTTGATACGTTTGGTTATGCCGGCGATCTCCGGCGTTTTCTTGAAATGCTCGAGCACGTCGCCGTAGACGATGGCCGCGTCGACTCCACGCAGGTAGAGCAAGTCGAAAATGTTGTCGAACGGCCCGCGGGTGACGATCGGTAGGACCCGCATGTTGTCGCCGTCGTCCAGCACGCGTGCGAGCTCCGCGGCAAACTGCAGGGGAGCGCCTTCCGTCCGTCCG
>JBJXDX010000045.1:0-44628 GCA_046154585.1 Hyphomicrobiaceae bacterium
AGGCGGCGTTGGCCGGCGGCTTTCTGCCGCCGCGTCCGCCGCGCGAGCGGCCGCGCAGCGCCATCGCCAACATCTACGAGACGCGCGACGGGCGCTGGATGCAGGTCTCCATCGTGCGCGAGGACAAGATGTGGAGCTCGCTGTGCCGTGCCATCGGGCGGCCGGAGCTGGAGCACGATGCGCGCTTTGCGGAGACGCCGATCCGGCGCGCGAACGCCGTGGCGCTGACGGCGATCCTCGACGATGTGTTCAAGCAGAACGATTGGGCCTACTGGCATCATTTGCTCGCCGAGGTGAACATCCCCCATGGGCCCATTGCGCGCGCGGAGGATATTCCGGACGACGCGCAGGCAGTGGCGGCGTGCGCCGTGGTGGAGACAGCCAATCCGGAGATGCCGCGGACACTGGCAGCGCCGTTCCAGGTGGGCGGTGTGACGCCGCGCAAAGCGGGGCCTGGTCCGGCGCTCGGCCAGCATACCGACGAGATTTTGCGGCAGGCGGGATTTGCTGCGGAGGAGATTGCGGCGTTGAGGGGCAGCCGCGCGGCGGGCTGACTTCTTGATCGACGCAGAGAAGTGCGTGTCTGCGCACCGCGCGGCCAAAATTACTTCAACTTCGTCATCCTCGCGCGAGCGCGGCGAAGCTGCGTGAAGCGCGGGGATCCAGCGTAGAAAATGCCGAAGGCTCCATATCTAAGGTGTCTTCGATGATTCTTATGCTGGGTCCCCGGGGATCATGCTGGAAGCATGTCTTCGACATGATACGCCTTCGGCGTACGCGACGCGAGGATGACGACGGTGGGCGTGGCGTGACTTCGATCGCGCGGGCGGGTTAGGCTAAGTGCGCGGGGCGAGGCGAAGGCGAACGCATCTTGACAGGCGGCCATGCGACGGTGAAGCGCCGGGCACGAGCGATGCGACCCGGGCGTGGATGAGCCCAGTTAATCTCCCCGCGGCAGCGGTGCACGTGCCAGCCACGAAGGCTGGACAGCCGAACAGGGTCGGGTGATCGGAGGGGGGTCCGGTGGGTGATCGGGTGGTGTCCGAGTGGTGATCGGGGGTGATCCGCCGAACGTTCCGATCAGTCTCCGGATCGCACGCACGATTGCCATGCGGTGGTCTTAAGGATGAACATGCCGCATTGAAGGGCAGCGGGACTGCTGCCTGAATTGTGGTCCCAGAGAGAGGTGCGAGCATGCCAGCGTTGGTGTTGCGTATCCTGCTTGTGCTGATGGCGGCCGCCGCCGCGGCGCTTCCGGCGCAGGCACAGCAGAAGCCGCCGGCCGAGGATCGCTGCCTGGCGCTGGCGCAAGGCCCTCAGCTTTTCCATCGCGCCAATGTGCGCCTGACGCAGCTTCAGGTGGGCGAGGTGCGCATTTCCTACGTGGGCCACTCGACGTTTCAGATCGACAGCGAGCGCGGCGTGAAGATCGCAACCGACTACAACGACTATGTGCGGCCCGTCGAAGTCCCCGAGATCGCCACCATGAATCGCGCGCACAGCACGCATTTTTCCATGGCGCCGGACCCGCGCATCCGCCACGTGCTGCCGGGCTGGGATACGAACGGGACGGGCGCAGCGCAGCACGACGTGACGCTCGAGGACGTGCGCGTTCGCAACGTACCGACGAACATCCGCGACTGGTCCGGCGGCACGACCGTGTGGGGCAACTCGATCTTCATTTTCGAGATGGGCAACCTGTGCATCGGCCACCTCGGGCATCTGCATCACACACTGACGATCCAGCAATTGGCGCAGATCGGACAGTTGGATGTCGTGCTCGTGCCGGTGGACGGCAGCTATACGCTGGATCTCGACGGCATGATGGAGGTGCTGAAGGCCCTGAAGGCACCACTGATGATTCCGATGCACTATTTCTCGAGCTTCACGCTGCAGCGGTTCCTGGAGCGCGCGCAACAGGCGGAGTTCGACGTGAACCGGCACGAGGTGCCGACCACCATTGTTTCACGTGCAACATTGCCGAAGAAGCAGACGGTGATGGTGCTGCCGGGGAGCTGATGGCGCGCTAATTACAGCATCCCGAGCGGGGTGGCGCGCTTCGGCGGCGGGAAGGCCGCATCGAGCGCCTTGAGATCGTCGGCGTCGAGGACAAGGTCCGCGGCGGCGGCATTCGCTTTGACGTGCTCGGGATTGGCGGATTTCGGAATGGCGACGACGTGCTTGTGGCGCATGGTCCAGGCGAGCGCGGCAGCGGCCGGCGTCACGCCATGCTTCTTCGCCACCGATGCCAGCGCCGAATTGCGCAACACATGGCCCTGGCCGAGCGGCGAGTAGGCCATCACCATGACGTTGTTCTTGGCGCAATCGCCGATGAGATCAAATTCGATGCCGCGGCTGCCGAGGTGATAGAGCACCTGGTTCGACACGCAGTTACCTCCGTTGGGCACGCCGCGCAGCTCGGCCATGTCGTCCGTGTCGAGGTTGGAGACGCCCCAGCTGCGGATCTTTCCGTCGGCTTTGAGCTTCTCGAAAGCCTGCACAGTCTCGGCGAGCGGATAGGAGCCGCGCCAGTGCAGCAGGTAGAGATCGAGCCGGTCCGTCTTGAGACGCTTCAGGCTGCGCTCGCAGGCGGCGATGGCGCCCTGCCGCGAGGCGTTGTGCGGATAGACCTTGCTGACGAGATAGATGCTGTCGCGGCGGCCGGCCATGGCCTCTGCCACGACCTCCTCGGCTCCGCCCTCGCCGTACATCTCGGCCGTGTCGATGAGGTGCAAGCCGAGATCGAGGCCGAGTTGCAGGGCCTTGGCTTCGGCGGCGCGGTCCGAGCGGCGCTCGCCCATGTGCCATGTGCCGAGCCCGAGGGCCGGAATTTTCTCGCCGGTCGCCAGAGTTACGAAACGCATGAGGGCCTCCCGTGCCTGAGGGATGGGCAATGTAGCGGCCCACCCTGCGCGATCGTCAAGCATGGATCGCGCTCGCGCCGTCGGCCCAAGCTGGCTAAGCTCGGCACAATCGTCATTTTCCATGGTCGCCCGGGAGCACAGCATGACGCACGGCATGGTTTCGGCAGCGCAGCCGGAGGCCGTCGAGGCCGGGCTGGAAGCCTTCAAGGCGGGTGGCAATGCCATCGATGCGGCGGTTGCGACCGCGCTGGTGCAGACGGCGGTGGACCCGCAGATGTGCGGCATCGCGGGTTTCGGATCACTGCATGTCTACGATCCCAAGAAGCGCGTGCACGCCTTCCTCGACTTCCACGGGCGCGCGCCACTCTCGGTGACACCGACGATGTGGGAGCACCTGCTCGAAGGCGAGGCGGAGGATGGGTTCGGCTTCATTCTCAAGGGTCGCGTCAACGAGATCGGCTACGGGGCCGTCAGCACGCCCATGACACTGCGTGGGCTCAACGAGGCGCTGACACGCTACGGCACGATGTCGCTGAAAGACCTGATCCAGCCGGCTATCGGCTACTGCGAGGATGGCTTCATGGTCCGCCCGCATGTGGCGGCCTATTGGAACCAGGTGCCGACCGAGGGCCGCGCGCCACACAGCGATTTCCTCACCAAGCTGCCGGCGACGCGGAAGATCTATGCGAAGCCTGACGGCAAGCTGCGCGCCGTCGGCGAGATTTTGAAGAACCCGGATCTGGGCCGCACGTATCGCGCGATCGCCAGCGACGGCGTGGAGGATTTCTACTCGGGCAAGATTGCGGGGCGCATTGTCGAGGACATGGCGGCCAACGGCGGCCTCATCACGCTCGACGATCTCAAGGGTGCGAAGCCTGAGACGAACGAGCCGCTATGGGGCACCTATCGCGGCCTGAGGCTGGCCACCAACCGGCCGCCCGGCGGCGGCGTGATGCTGGTCGAGATGCTCAACATTTTGGAGAATTTCGATCTCAAGGCGATGGGCCACAACTCGCCCGACTACATCGCCACCGTGGCCGAGGCGATGAAAATCGCAACGGTGGACAAGGATATGAAAGTCGGCGATCCGCGGTTCGTTGACGTGCCGCTGGCCGAGCTGACATCGAAAGACTACGCAGCCAAGCACGCGGGGCGCATCAAGGCCGGCGAGCGCACGCACGTGCCGCGCCTCAAGGATCGCAGGGAGAGTGCCGACACGACGCATGTCACCGCGGTGGACGAGAACGGCGTGTGCGTGTCGCTCACGCATACGCTCGGCACGCCGTCGGGCGTGGTCACCGAGGGCCTCGGCTTCATGTACAACGGCGCCATGGGTGTGTTCGATCCGCGGCCGGGACGGCCGGGCTCGCTGGCGCCGGGCAAGTCGCGCTTCTCGGCGATGGCGCCGTCGATCGTGTTCAAGGACGACAAGCCGCTGCTGGTGCTGGGCGCGCCGGGCGGCACCTTCATCACCATGGGCATCCTGCAGGTGATCCTGAACGTGGTGGAGTTCGGCATGACGGCCTCGGAGGCCGTATCGGCGGCACGCTTCTGCGTAACATCCGATACGATCGACATCACCAATCGCATCCTGCGCGCGACGGAGCGCGATCTGAAGGCGCGCAACTATCCGGTAAGGCGCTGGCCCATGAACTTCCATTTCTCCGGCGTGCACGCCATCCGCATCCTCGACGGCAAGCTCGACGGCGGCGCCGATCCGGGGCGCGACGGCATGGCCATGGCGGTTTGACGCGGAGGACCATGGGCCATGAGCAAGCGCGTTCTGATTGCGGGCTTCAAGCACGAAACGAATACGTTCTCGATCATGCCGACCGACCTCGCCGCCTATCGGGCGCGCGGCTATCACACGGGCGACGAGATCGCCAAGGCCTATGGCGGCACCAACACGGAGATCGCGGCCTTTCTCGACGGTTGCAAGAAGCACGGCTGGGAGCCGATCCTGACGATTGCGGCCGATGCCACGCCGTCGGGGAAGCTGACGCGCGAGACATACGAGACGATCGCGACGTACATCGTCGATGCGGCGGCGAATGCGGGCAAGCTCGATGCCATCCTCCTCAATCTGCACGGTGCCATGGTGTGCGAGCACACGTTCGATGGCGAGGGCACGCTGCTAGAGCGCCTGCGCGCGAAGCTCGGATCGTCGGTTCTCATTGCGGCAACGCTCGACCTGCACGCCAACGTCACCGCGTCCATGGCCAAGCATGCCGACATTCTCGTGAGCTATCGCACGTATCCGCACATCGACATGTACGACATCGCCGCGGAAACGATGGAGATTGTGGCGCAGACATTGGCGGGCAAGATCAAGCCGAAGGTCTATCTGGCGCGCCATCCTCTCATCACCGGCGTGGACGAAGGCCGCACGACGGCGCCCGGCCCCATGCGCGAGATCCTCGCCAAGGCGGAGGAGATGAAGAAGCAGCCCGGTGTGCTGGCTGTCTCGATCAATGCGGGATTTCCCTGGGCCGACTTGCCGGAGGTCGGGCCGACAGCAGTCGTGGTCGGCGATGGGGACGATGCGCGCTTCGCGAAAATGGCCGAGGAGCTGTCGGCCTACATCTGGGAGACGCGGCATCGCACGACGGTGCAGTTTCTGCCGGTTGCGGACGCGGTGGCACGCGCCAAGGCCAAGGGCAAACCCGGCGCGCCTGTCGTGCTGGCGGACTTCGCCGACAATCCCGGAGGCGGCGGCTACTGCGATACGACCGGCCTGCTGCGCGGCATGATCGAGGTCAAGCTCGAGAATGCGGCGATGTCGGCGCTCTATGATCCCGAGAGCGCTGCCGCGTGTCACAAGGCGGGGCTGGGCGCCACGCTCACGCTGAAGATCGGCGGCAAGGTGGACCCGGCGTATGGCGCGCCGATCGAAACCGAAGCGACGGTCACACATCTTTCCGAGGGCAAGTTTCAGATCGAAGGGCCCATGTTCCGCGGACTTGCCCTCGACATGGGGCCGACGGCAACGGTGAAGGTCGGCGGGGTCGAGGTCGTGCTATCCTCGCGCCGGTTTCAGAACTACGACCGCAACTTTTTCCGGGTCGGCGGTATCGAGCCAGTGGAACGCTCGGTGCTGGCGGTCAAGTCCATGCAGCATTTCCGGGCGGCCTACGCGCCGCTGGCGTCCGAGATCCTCGTCGTGGACGAAGGCGGCGGCATCACCTCGCACGACTTGAAGAAGCTCGACTTCAAGCACGTGCGCCGGCCGGTTTGGCCGCTGGACATGGATTGACGTCTCTTCGGATCGCCGGCTGCCGCCAAGAACTCTGGGTCCCCGGTCGCGCACGGCAACCGGTGGCGAACGCCTCAATATCGCCCCTGGCCCGCGCTTGCCCGGGATGACATTGGTGCGCGTGCAGCCTGCTCCCACACCGTCATGCACCATCCGGCACACAGGGACCCAGGGCCACAACGCACAGGCCATCCGCAGACATGGCGATGATGAGGCGTACTCACACAACCATCCTCCCCTCCACCACCTCGTCGAGCGGCCAGATCGGCCGCGCCAGCTTCGTATAGCTCATCCGCGTCGGCGAGAAGGCCGAGCTGCCGCCCGTCTCGGCCCGCACGATCGTCTTCGCCAGCGGCCCGAACGCGCCCGCGAAATGCTGCGCCGATTTCAGCACCAGCAGCCGGTACGAGCCCGGATCGCGGCCCAGATGCGTGAACAGCTCACGCCCGAGCGCCTGCGTGCGCCGGCTGATGAGGATCACGTCGATGCCGCCATCCAGGCGTATCGCCGCCGTATCGCCGAGCGGCACGCGCGCCGCGCCGAAGTGCTGCCACGTGTTCTCCGCCAGCGCCAGCACCTCCACCTCGGCATCGACCGGCAGACCCGATTGCGCGCACGCCTTGCCGCCGAGACGCAGCGCGAACCGCGCGCCCACGCCGGCATGAAAGCAGAACTCGACCGCGCCCGGGTCCCACACCGGCGCCACCGCCGCGCTCTTAACGCCGCGCTCGCGCAGCAGGTGGATCATCAGCGTGTTATCGGACGCCGCCCCGCCCCCCGCGTTGTCGTCGGGCTCGGCGATGATCGTCGTGCCCTCGCCCGCCAGCGCCGTATCGATCGCCGCATCCGGCGACAGCAGCGGCGCCACCCATGTCCCGCGCCCGGCAAACAGCTCCTTGCCGAGCTGCCGCGCCAGCCGGTCGCCCTCCGCCTTGGCATTGTCGGTGATGACCAGCACGCGCGTGCCCATGTCGCGCACGTCGGCCGGCGGAAACCCGTGCCCGATCGACACCGACAGCACGCCGTTCCGGCCCTCCAGCGCCGTGATGCGATCGACGAAGCTGCGCATCGGCTCCACCGTGGTTGGGAACATGTCGGCCATGCGCGGATCGTACAGCGACGCCACCGGCTTGATGCGCCCCCAGATCGTCTGCAGCACCAGCTCCACTACCTCCTCGCCGCGCTCCAGGAAGTCGATGTGCGGATACTCTTTGAACAGGATCGAGATGTCCGCCAGCCGCACGCGCTTCTCGGTCAGGTGGCAGTGCGGATCGTACTCGCAGCCGATCACGGTCTTCGGCCCCACCAGCGCTCGCACGCGTTCGATGAGGTCGCCCTCGGCATCGTCGTAGCCCTCGGCCACGAACGCGCCATGCAGCCCCAGCAGCACGCCGTCCACCGGCAACGCCGCCTTGAGCTCCGCGAGAATGCGGTCGCGCATCAGCTCGAACGAATCCTTCCGGCACGTGCCCGACGGCTCCGCCCAGAAGCACGATCCCTCCACCAGCGCGAAGCCTTCGTCCTTCGCCCGCCGCCGCGCCACGAACAGCGGCGCCGTACACAGCTTCGGCTCGTCTGGATGCTCCCCCGGCGCCGCATGAAACGACGCCGTGAAGCTCTCATACGACGTCGGGATCGGCGAGAACGTATTGGTCTCAGTCGCGAGCGAGGCAGCAAACAGACGCATGCGGGTGAGTCCTTGTGCCGATCACGGCCCAGGCGAAGATTTCAGACGACCTGGGCGCGACCTGAATAAGTAACTTATCGACACATTGCCGCTACAATGGAGTTTGGTGCAACCTTCCCGCAAATCAGCTACCCATTGCACAAGCAATGCCCATGACCATCGTTCGCAATTGTAGGCTGCATCACTCGATCGTATCGAGGGTTTCATGAGCCGGGACGACAACCATGGCCGGTGAGCAAATGCCAGTGACGCCCGCCCTCGTCACGTGGGCGCGCGAGCGCGCTGGGTTCTCGATTGAGCAAGCAGCTACCAGGTTCAAGAAAATAGCTGCGTGGGAAGCGGGTGAGGGCGGTCCGACCTATCCCCAGCTCGAAGACCTTGCCGACGCGTTCAAGGTACCTGTGGCTGTCTTCTTTTTTCCGAAGCCGCCCAAGGTACCATCTATTACTGAGAGTTTTCGGACGATCCCCGCTGCCCAGCTCGATAAAATTGCGCCCCGCATCCGACTGTTGCTGCGCAAGGCCAAGGCGTTCCAACTCAGCCTCGCCGAACTCAATGGCGGGCGGAATCCCGCCGAACGCCAAATTATCCACGACCTGCGCGCGAGGCTCGACATGCCCGCCGGTGACCTAGCGGAGCGCGTGCGTGACTATCTCGGCGTCAGCATCGAAGAGCAACGCGGATGGCCATCCGCCGATGTTGCCCTAGAAAGTTGGCGCTCTGCATTCGCAAAGGTTGGCGTCTATGTGTTCAAGGATGCCTTTAAGGCCATTAGCTATGCCGGATTCTGTCTTTACGATCAGCAGTTTCCAATCATCTACGTGAACAATAGTGCCGCCAAGGAGCGGCAAATTTTCACCCTTTTCCATGAGCTTGGTCACCTGATTTTTCACACATCAGGCATTGATTTCCGATCCGATGATCTAACTCCCCACCTCGTCGGCGAAGCCCGCCGTATTGAAATCTTGTGCAATCGCTTCGCAGGCGCGTTCCTAGTACCTGACGATGCACTAGGCGAAGCTATGCGCGGACAGGTGGCTAATGAAACCACCGCTCGCGCTTTGGCGCGCGATTTCAATGTCAGCTGGCTCGTCGTCTATCGCCGCTTCCTCGACCTGCGCTTGATCGACCGCAATACTTACGCGGCTGCACAGGCTGCTGCCGACGCCGCACAAGACGTGGAGCGAGAAGAAGGCAGCGGCGGGAACTACTACAACACCACCATGGCCTACCTCGGGCGAGAATTTCTCGGGATGGCCATGCGCGAATATTACCAGAATCGCATCACTGAGGCGCAATTAGCTGAACATCTCGGCGTGTCGCTGAAGAATTTGAGCGGGATCGAGGACCGTTTCCTCAAAGCGCAGTCTGCGCACGTATGATTTACGTGTTCGACAATTCGCCGCTTTCGGCCCTGTTTAAGAACTATTATCGCGGCGTTTTTCGAACCCTATGGCAGGGCTTCGATGATCTCGTGGATGCCGGGCAGGTTCTCTCTACACGTGAGGTGCTCCGCGAGATCGGGGACTCTTCCATCGAAGCGTTACGTACGTGGGCAGTTGATCACAAGGATATCTTCGCGACGCCGACGGCAGAGGAAGCCGCCTTCGTTGCCCGCATCTATGAGGTGCAGCATTTTCAGCAGAACATCGAGGCCAAGAAACTGCTTAAAGGCGGACACAACGCGGACCCGTTCGTGATCGCTCGTGCTGCCGCTACTGGCGGCACTGTCGTCACCATGGAACTGTTCAAGGACAATGCCGCCAAGATTCCCAATATTTGTCGGCATTTCGATGTTCCATGCATGACGCTCGAAGAATTCATGCAGGCCGAGGGTTGGGCCTTCTAAAGTTTGGGCCTTCTAAAGTAATGTCACAAGGATCCCCCCATGCTCAAAGGCTCCTGCCTCTGCGGCGCCGTCCACTGGACCTTTGACGGCATCCCCGAGTCGACCACCGCCTGCAACTGCACGGCCTGCCGGCGCTACGGCACGCTGTGGGCCTACGACTACGAAGGCGAGCTGATCAATGTCTCGGGCGAGACCAAGGCCTATGTCCGCGGCAAGGCTCTCAGCTTCAATTTCTGCCCCGAATGCGGATGCGTCGCCTATTGGCGCGGGCTCAATCTGAACAACAAGGGCCAGCGCCGCATCGCCGTCAATCTCAGGCTCACAGAGAACCCGGCCGCCATCGCTACCATCGTCATCGATCACTTCGACGGCCTCGACAGCTTCGACGACCTGCCGCGCGACGGCCGCTGCGTCGCCGACATGTGGTTCTGACGTCCGTCACTGCCCGGGCATCGGCAGGCATTCCATGATTTCGACCGAGTCGCCCGGAAAGATCGAGAAGTGCGGATGGTTCTCGAACAGCTTCGCCGCCGCCTCATGCGACTCCGCGCGAACGATCACATAGCCCGTCATGCTGTTCTTCGTTTCGCCGATGCCCTCCGGCGACGCGCGCTTGGTCTTGCCGAGCGGGCCACCGCCGTCGACGATTGCGGCGGCATGGGCCGCGCCCCAGTCCATCCACGCCTGCATGCCTTTCGCGACTCGCGCCTTGCGCTCGTCCTCGCTCAACTCGGTCCACAGCCCCCGCTTGAGCGCGTCTTGCGTGCCCATGTAGATCGCCACAAACGTTTTCATGGATCGCTCCTTTCTGATGGCCCCGGCAGTGCCGCCTTACCTAGTCGAATGCGATCTCGACGCTGGCCGAGGCGCCGAACAGCGCACGCACCTTTTGCCCGGTGCGGATCGGCAGCATGCCGGTCATGGAGCCGGTGCTCACCGTCTCCCCGCCACGTAAACCGTCGCCCCAGCGGCGCCGTTCCTCCGCCAGCCAGAGCAGCGGCTGCAGCGGATCGCCCATCACATCCGCGCCGGTGCCACGGCGCCGTATCGCGCCATCCACCTCGAGTGTCACCGGAACCGCGGCAAGACCCTCGCGCCAGTGCGGCATGGCAGAGCCGAACACATAACGGCCCGAGGCGCTGCCGTCGGCCAGGACGGCCGGCAGCGGCGGCAGCGCCGCAGACGGGAACCGGCACTCGGCCACCTCGATGCCGGCATGGATCGTGCCGATCGCATCGACGATATCCGCCATACTCCAGGGCTTCTCTCGCGCGCCCAAATCCTTCGCCAGCGTCACGAAGAACTCGCACTCCACCAGCGGATCGAGCAGTTCGTCCCTTCGCAATCGCGCCGGCGACTGGCACGCGAACCGCCGGAACGTGTGTCCATAAATCGGCGCGTCCAGGCTCAGCTTCTTGCGCACGTCCGCCGTCGTGCCTGCGATTTTCCAGCCCAGCGGCTCCCAGCCGAGACGCTTGGCCACCAGTCCGTTGATCGCATAAGCCTCATCGACCGTGCGCGGCACCAGCTCGCCGGGCAGCGCCTCGATCTGCCGCGCCTCCCGCCGCGCCTGGGCCAGTCGATCCGCCAGCATTTCCATTCGAGACTGGGAGGGCATGGCGTTACCCCGCCGACCCATCCGGGCTCGCCAGCACCGCGATGTACCCGTCCGGATCGCGCAGCCAGCATTCCCAGTGGTTCGGCGCAGGATTGCGGTGACGCGGCATCACGATCTCCGCCTTGAGTTCGGCCACACGCTCCATGGCCGCATCGAAATCGTCGGTCTCGAACCACAGTAGAAGACCGTTGCCGTAAGGCTTGTCACTCGCATCGCCGATCGGGCCGTGATGATGCTCCACGTCGAAGCGATGCAGCTGAAGAATGAGGACATCGTTCCAGATCAGCCGCTCATACTCGTCACCGCCATGATCGCCCTGGCAGCCGAGCAGGCGCTGATACCAGCGGCTGCTGGCTTTCACGTCGGTCACTGCAATAAGGGGTTGTGGGCGCATGAAAACTCCTATCCATCGCGCTACGCACGTTACCGACACGCGCCGTGCGCGCTATCGAATCGTTCCGCGTGCGCTCACCGGCCACGTCTCAACCCCGCCATCCGCATCCAGCACCGTCACCGCATCCACCAGATTGACGATCGGGCACGAGTGGTTGGGGAAGATCAGCACGCGCGTGCCGATCCTGATGTCGCGGCCTTCGCGCGCGAGAAACCCGTGCTCCTCCGACAGCCGCGCCACCGTGAACGGCGCCACGGCTCCCGCCGCCTCCATCGCATAGGCCAGCCCATAGGACGCGGCGCCGCCCGCACTGTGCGGCGCCAGGTCCGATGTCAGCGTCTTGGAGCCCGCATCGATGATGGCGTAGTCGCGATTGGCGCTCACCACCATTGCCACCACCGCCAGTGCGATATCCTGCATCGGGATCAGCCCGAGCTTCACCGGCGTCAGGTCCGCCAGCGCGTAGTTGCCCGGCCGCGCTTCCGTCGAGACATCCCAGCCCGCATTGGCAAACAGCGTCGGCGTCGAGCCCGTCGAGATGCCCGGTACGCGCACGCCCGCCGCCTCGATGCGCGCCTTGAGCCCCGCCAGCGTCTCCTTCACCTGCGCCGCCACCGCGCGCACGCCCTCCGGCGTCTTGCCGCTGTAGGCGTGGCCCTCATGCGTGAAGAGGCCCGCAAACGTCAGGCCCTTCGCCTCGCTGATGCCGCGCGGGATGTTGGCGCCGGCATCGCCCGCCGGATCGACGCCGCAGCGCCTCAACCCCGTGTCCACCTCCACATACACCGGCCAGTCGCCGCCCACGGCCCGTGCCGCTTCCGCCAGCGCTGCTACGCCCTCGGCGCTGTCGGCGACAAACCGCGCCTCCGCGCCCCGCTCGCGTGCCGCGCGCATCACGCGCTCCGCCTTCTCCGCCGCCACCACCGGATAGGCCACCGTCACGGACGGCGCGCCGCCGCCCAGCATGGCCACGGCTTCGCCCGGTTTCGCGCACGTCAGCCCCGACGCGCCATTCTCGAGCTGCAGCCGCGCGATCCGATGGCTCTTGTGCGTCTTGATGTGCGGCCGCAGCGCCACGCTCTCCGGCACCAGCGCCCGCGCACGCTTGATGTTGGCCACCAGCCTCGCCTTGTCGATGACGACAACCGGCGTCTCCAACCCCTCCGCAC
This sequence comes from Hyphomicrobiaceae bacterium, assembly GCA_046154585.1. Lineage (GTDB taxonomy): Bacteria > Pseudomonadota > Alphaproteobacteria > Rhizobiales > Hyphomicrobiaceae > CADEFX01. Next base: position 12,835 of record JBJXDX010000045.1, read on the forward strand.
CCGCAAAGCCGAGCGCGTCGTGCGACAGCATCATCGAATCGCTTGAGGCCATCAGCCAACTCCAGATGTCGACAACCAAACAATCGATAGCGCGTCAGTTTGAGTCCGACGGAATAGCCGCAATGCGATCGTTCCAGTCAGGGGCGAAGTTACAACACATTTGGATGAGGTGCACGGTGGCCACGATCGAGAATGTGACGCCGATTCTGCGAGTCCAAGATCTCCACGTCAGTCGAAGCTATTACGCACAGAAGCTGGGCTTTTCCTTGGATTGGGATGCAGGGAGAATGATCTCCGTTTCGCGTGATAACAAGTCGATCATGTTGTGCGAACGCGAGCAAGGCCAGCCAGGCACCTGGCTTTGGATCGGTGTCGATGACGCCGATGCCCTGTTCGCTGAATTGTCAGCTAAGGGAGCGCGCATAAAGAGCCCGCCGCAAAACTTCAGCTGGGCCTACGAATTCGCGGTTGAGGACCCCGACAGCCATGTGCTTCGCTTCGGGTCTGAGCCGAAGCCTTAAAGGGTGCGCAAGTTTTTTTGCGGAACCGCGCTAGTTCTCGCGCTTCCCCCGCGCCGCAATGAACGCCTGCATGATGCGCTGCGGCTCGCCCGTCGCATAGGCCTCGAAGAAGGCGCGCATGCCGGCCGCCGCCGCGTCGTCGAAGCCTCCTTGCGTCACTTCGCGGAAGCGCTGCTTGGTCAGCCGGAATGCCTGGCCCGGGATCTGCCGCAGCTCGTCGGCGGCCGCGAACGCGGCCGTCAGCACCTCCGCCTCGGGCACCACGCGATTGACGAGCCCGATCTCGTAGGCCCGCCGCCCGTCCACCAGCGCGCCCGTCAGCGACAACTCTCGATTGGCCCCATGCCCCACATACAGGCTCATGAAATAGCTGCCGACCACGCTGGCGAGCCCCGCCCTCACCTCCGGCTGGCCGATGCGCGCGTCCGCGTGCGTGATGCGCAAATCCGCGCACAGCCCGATCTGCATGCCGGCGCCAGCCGCGATGCCATTGAACGCGGCAACGCACGGCTTCGACAGTGCCCGGATGGATTGATACATGGCCCGCATCCCGTCGCCCCAGGCGCGGATGTCACTCATCTCATAGCTGGCCGCTTCGCCCAGATCCTGGCCGGCGCAGAACGCCCGGCCCGCCCCGGTCAGCACCACGGCCTTCACGGCGTCATCGGCATCGGCGGCCGCCATCCGCGCCGTCAGCGCCCGCCGCAGCTCTGCACTCACCGCGTTGAGGCTTTTCGGCCGGTTCAGCGTCAGCAGCAGCGTGCCGGACCGCATCTCTGACAACAGGACATCGCTCATGCCGCAACCCTTTGCGTATCGTCTCCCAGCTTAGTAAACCAGCCCCCGCCCGCCGCGTCCAATCGCCGGCCCTGTCCCCCAGGTGTCTTCGACCAATGACAGGTTGCCGGTCGAGGCCCGGTGTTCATAATAGCGGCCAAACCGAAACGTCCGGGGAGAACGCGCCATGTCGGAGAAGATCTACAACGTGCCAGCCGAGTGGTCGGCGCGCGCCTGGGCCGACAACCAGAAATATCTGAGCATGTACAAGCACTCGGTCGAGGACCCCGAGGGCTTCTGGCGCGAGCACGGCCGCCGTATCGACTGGATCAAGCCCTACACCAAGGTCAAGAACACGACCTATGCGCCGGGCAACGTCTCCATCAAATGGTACGAGGACGGCACCCTCAACGTCAGCGCCAACTGCATCGACCGGCACCTGGCCAAACGCGGCGACCAGGTGGCGATCATCTGGGAGGGTGACGACCCGACCCACGACGAGAAGATCACCTATCGCCAGCTGCACGAGCGGGTCTGCAAGTTCGCCAACGTCTTGAAGGCCAACGGCGTCAAGAAAGGCGACCGCGTCACCGTTTACCTGCCGATGATCCCCGAGGCGGCCTACGCCATGCTCGCCTGCGCCCGCATCGGCGCCGTGCATTCCGTCGTCTTCGGCGGCTTTTCGCCCGACAGCCTCGCCGGCCGCATCGACGACTGCGACTCCAAGTTCGTCATCACGTCGGATGAGGGTGTGCGCGGTGGCCGTCCCATTCCGCTCAAGAAGAACACCGACGAAGCCCTGAAGAAGTGCAAGGGCGGCGAGAAGGTGCTGGTGGTCCGGCGCACGGGTGCCGACGTGCCGTGGACCAAGGGCCGCGATATCTGGCTGCACGAGGAGCTGGTGAAGGTCAGCGCCGACTGCCCGCCCGTCGAGATGAACGCCGAGGACCCGCTGTTCATCCTCTACACCTCCGGCTCCACCGGCAAGCCGAAGGGCGTACTGCACACCACGGGCGGCTATCTCGTTTACACATCGATGACGCACCAGTACGTCTTCGACTACCACGACGGCGATATCTACTGGTGCACGGCCGACGTCGGCTGGGTCACCGGCCACAGCTACATTCTGTACGGCCCGCTCTCCAACGGCGCCGTCACGCTGATGTTCGAAGGCGTGCCCAACTATCCGACCGCCTCGCGCTTCTGGCACGTCGTCGACAAGTGGAAGGTCAACACGTTCTACACCGCACCGACGGCGTTGCGTGCGCTGATGGGCGCGGGCGATGATTTCGTCAAGCGCGCCAGCCGGGCGTCGCTGCGCCTGCTCGGCAGCGTCGGCGAGCCGATCAATCCGGAAGCGTGGGAGTGGTATCACCGCGTCGTGGGCGACGGCCGCTGCCCCATCGTCGACACCTGGTGGCAGACCGAAACCGGCGGTATCCTCATCACGCCGCTGCCCGGCGCCACCAAGACCAAGCCCGGCTCCGCCACGCGTCCGTTCTTCGGCATCAAGCCTGCCCTCGTCGACGAGAAGGGCGCGCTGCTCGAAGGCGCCGCCAGCGGCAATCTCGTCATCCGCGACAGCTGGCCCGGCCAGATGCGGACCGTCTACGGCGACCACGAACGTTTCGTGCAGACCTATTTCTCGACCTATCCCGGCATGTATTTCACCGGCGACGGCTGCCGGCGCGACGAGGACGGCTACTACTGGATCACCGGCCGCGTCGACGACGTCCTCAACGTATCGGGCCACCGCCTGGGCACCGCCGAGGTCGAAAGCGCGCTCGTCTCCCACCCGCTGGTCGCGGAAGCCGCCGTCGTCGGCTATCCCCACGACATCAAGGGCCAGGGCATTTACTGCTACGTCACGCTGATGGCCGGCACCAAGGGCACCGACGAGCTGAAGAAGGAGCTGGTCGCCACCGTGCGCAAGGTCATCGGGCCCACCGCCTCGCCCGATCTCATCCAGTTCTCGCCGGGCCTGCCCAAGACGCGTTCCGGCAAGATCATGCGCCGCATCCTGCGCAAGATTGCCGAGGACGACTTCTCCAACCTCGGCGACACTTCGACTCTCGCCGATCCCGCCGTCGTCGACGACCTCGTCTCCAACCGCCAGAACAAGAAGGCGGGGTGACCATCACACAGTGTCATCCTCGCGCTTGTCGCGAGGACCCATGGTGCCGCGCTTTTGGCGATTGTTGAAGCAGACCAATTGCGCCGAAACGATCGCGCTCTAGCATTTCCGAGGCTTACACGAGCGACACCGGAGGAGATGATCGTGGAATTCGGGATCTTCAATCTGATGGGCGCGCGCGACCCGCGCACCCCGACGGCGCAGGTGTTCGAAGAGGTCGCGGAGCAGGTCGCCCTCGCCGACAAGCTCGGCTACAGCACGGCATGGTTCGCCGAGCATCATTTCTCGAACTATTGCATGTGCGCCTCGCCATTGATGATGGTGGCGCATTGCGCGGCAAGCACGCGGAACATCCGCCTCGGCACGGCCGTCGTCGTGGTGCCGCTCTACAATCCGATGCGCCTGATCGCGGAGATCGCCTCCGCTGATGCAATGTCCGGTGGCCGCCTGATGCTCGGCATCGGCGCCGGCTACCAGCCCTACGAGTTCGAGCGTTTCGGCGTCGACATCAAGGACAAGATCGAGATGACCGACGAGTTCCTCGAAATCCTCGATCTGGCCTTCAAGCAGGACTTCTTCAGCTACGACGGCCGGCACTACAAGATGCCGAAAACGCATATCGCGGCGCGCCCGGCTCAAAGCCCATTACCCATCTACGTCGCCGGCCACACCGTCGAGATGTTCCGCGCCGCTGCGCGCCACGGCCACCGCGTCATCACCTCCGGCCGCAGTGGCGGCCTCAAGATGCTCGCCGACCAGTACGCCGACTTCGCCGCAGCCTTCGCCGCGGAGAAAGTGCCGGTGGAGAAGGCGCACATGACGGTCAACCGTTTCGCGCTCATCACCGACAGCCGGGAGGAAGGCCTGCGGTTTGCCGAAAACGCACGCTATCAGACGCGGCTTGCTTCAAGCCTTCGCAATCGGCAGGAGGTGATGGACGGCATCGCGCTCGTCGACGTGCCGACCAAGGGCGAGGAGTCGCTCGAAACCATCCACGACAACCTGCCGATCGGCGATGTCGAAACCGTGGCCGAGAAGCTCTTGGCGGAGATCAAGGTCGCGAAGCCCGCGCAGCTGTCCTTCGCATTCAAGGTCGGCAACACGCCGCACAAATCGGCTATGCGCTCGATGGAGCTGATGATCGGAGAGGTCAAACCGCGTATCGAGAAGGCGCTCGGACTCTAAACTCACGAGCGGCCTTGCAGATTGATCATCTGACCGGAAGATCAAACCGGAATGCCGCCGTCGTGATGACAAAGCCTGTGCGACGCTACCTGCAGCTCGCAAACAACCCCCGATCATAGTGAAAATGATCGCGATGCACCGCGTTGTAGTCGGGCCCGAGCGCCACGCGGAATGTGCGGCAGGCCCCCGCATGCACCGCTCTTAGAAACCGCGCCTCCGGCCCGTCGCCCGCCCAGTTCCGCGCTACGCAGATCTGCTTGCCCGATGTCAGCGTGAAGCCCGCAACGTCCAGCGCGTTGGCGCGCGCATGCTCGCTGCGCATGCCCGTCCCATGCGCATCGCCCTTGATGTTGCGGCAGGCGTAGCTGCCGAGATGCTGTACCGATGCGACCTTGGCGCCGAAGATCTCCTGCGCGCGCGGCTGCACGTCATGGGCGAGCCACAGCGCCAGCCCCGCAGCCGTCTCACACGTGATGCGATCAACCGACACCCGCGCTCCGCCCGCCGCGTTCAGGCGCACGCCATTCATCCAGCCACAGCCATTGGTGATGGGCGCGTCCGCCACCTGTGTCGCCTCGATCAGGGGCGACCGCAGCAGCCGCGCGCAGGCATCCGCATCGATGCGAAGCGTCGCCAGCCGCCAGTCGAGAAACCACGGATTGGGCTCGGCGAGATCCAGCGGCGGCAGCGGGTTCCAGCGCTGCGGCAGCAGGCCCTCGCGCACGACGAACAGCAGGCCGCCCAGCAGCAGCGCCACCACCAGCGCGCGATAGGCGGCGTGAGCGCTGGCGCGCGGCCGGCCCGTGCGCGTGCGGCGCCTCGGCCATCGCCTCACGCGGAGGGCTTGGGCGTCTCGGCGCCGGCGCTGCCCGTGCTCACGCCCGTCTCGGCGCGATGATCGTGGATCTTGAGCTTCTTGACGCGGCGCGGGTCGGCATCGAGCACCTCGAACTCGATGCCCGAGGGATGCCGCACCATCTCGCCGCGCACCGGCACCCGTTCCGCCAGGTCGACCACGAGACCGCCCAGCGTATCGATATCGGCCTCTTCCTCCGGCGTCAGCAGGCCGACGCCCAGCCGCTCCTCCAGCTCCCGCACCGGCGTGCGCGCCCGCGCGATGATGCCGTTCTTGGCATCCTCGACGATGTTGGCCGCCTCGGCCACGTCATGCTCGTCCTCGATGTCGCCGACCACCTGCTCGACCAGATCTTCGATGGTCACCAGCCCGTCCGTGCCGCCGTACTCGTCGACCACCAGCGCCATGTGGATGCGCGTTGCCTGCATGCGGATCAGCAGATTCATGGCCAGCATCGAGGGTGGGACGTACAGCACCGAGCGGCGCACCTTGGCGGCCGAGATTGGCTGCTTGAGGTCCACCTTGCCGAAGTTGACCTCGCCCGCCGTAGCCGGTTGGGCGCCGCCGCGCGTCGCGGCGCCATCCACCAGGTAGCTGAACAGATCCTTGATGTGCACCATGCCGCTCGGATCGTCGAGCGTCTCGCGGAACACCGGAATGCGGGACACGCCCGCCTCCTTGAAGACGCGCAGCAGCTCCGACAGCGGCGCGGCTTCATCCAGCGCGATGATGTCGGCCCGGGGCACCATCACGTCGTCCACGCGCAGCGCGCCGAACCGCAGCAGGCGGAAGAACATGTCGCGCTCGGCGGTCGAGAACGCGGTGCCGTTCCGGTCGGCCTCCTTCAACGCCTCCTCGAGCGTGTCGCGCAGCGTTGGCGGACCGGCAAGGCCGAAGCGCGCGCGCAGGCTGGCGAGCCAGCCGTTGTTCGTCGCGCGCTGGGTGTCTGTGCCTTCGGGCTTCGGACTGGAACTGTCGGTACTCATGGCGTCTGGGGGATCAACTCCTGTGGGCTTCAATCGGTTTAGGCCGCGGCGCGGCCATAGGGATCGGCGATGCCGAGCGTGCGCAGGATTTCGACCTCGAGGCCTTCCATGACGGCGGCCTCGTCGTCCTGCTCGTGATCGTAACCGATGAGATGCAGCAGCCCGTGCACGACGAGATGCTGGAAATGATGCTTCGGCGCGATCCCGGCCGCCTCGGCCTCCGCGCGCACGACCTCGGCTGCCAGCACGACGTCGCCGAGCGCGCCCGGCTCGCCGTCCGCCGCCTCGGCACCCGGCGGTGCCGGGAACGACAGGACGTTGGTCGCCTTGTCCTTGTGCCGGTACTCCCGGTTCAGGCGGCGCACGGCCTCGGCCGAGCTCAATGCCACGCAGGCGCTCGCCCGCTCGAATGTCAGTGCCGGGTGCCGTTCCACCGCCGCGGCCGCTGCCATTGCCGCAGCGTCGGCCCCAGCGAGCCAGCTCCAGTCGCCCGCGTCGTGCACGATCTCGAGCCATAATCGTTGCGGAGGTTCGGCGTCCGGATTGGAATCACCGCCGGTGCCAGCCGCATCACAAATGGCAGGCATAAGATCTCACCTGGTCCTGTCCCGGCCCCCGCTATCGGGCTGGGCCGGTGCATTGTCATAGGCTTCCACGATCCGCGCAACCAGGTCGCGGCGAACGACGTCGGCCCGCGTGAAGTGGATCGCCTCGATGCCTTTAACCCCGTCGAGCAGCCCGACGGCTTCCACAAGGCCGGATTTCTGGCCCGGCGGCAGGTCGATCTGGCTCGGATCGCCCGTCACGACCATCTTCGAGCCCTCGCCCAGGCGGGTCAGGAACATCTTCATCTGCATGCTGGTGGTGTTCTGCGCTTCATCCAGGATCACGCAGGCGTTCGCCAGCGTGCGGCCGCGCATGAAGGCCAGCGGCGCAATCTCGATGATGCCCGTCTCCAGGTCCCGCTCCACTTTCTCGGGCGGCAGCACGTCGTCCAGCGCATCGTAGAGCGGGCGCAGGTAGGGATCGACCTTCTCGCGCATGTCTCCGGGCAGGAAGCCGAGACGTTCGCCCGCCTCGACGGCCGGACGGGAGAGGATAATGCGGTCGACGATGCCGCGCTCCAGGCACGACGCTGCGTAGGCCACCGCGAGATACGTCTTGCCGGTGCCCGCAGGTCCCACGCCGAACACGAGATCGGTGCGCTCCAGGGCGCGGACGTAGGCACTCTGCATCGGCGTGCGCGCAGTCACGATGCGCCGCCGCGTACGGACCTGCGCCATGCCGTCCTGCTGCGGCGCTCCCGAGCGCGCGTGGCGGATCAGTCCGTCCACATCACCGGGGCCGATCTGCTGGCCCTTCTCCGCTCGTTCATAGAGTGCGGTCAGCACGTCTCGGGCCATTTCGCACCGGGCCGGATCGCCCGTCAGGGTGATGATGTTGCCATGCGCGTGCGCGCCGATGTTCAGCCGTTCCTCAATCATGGCCAGATGGGCGTCGTATTCGCCCAGCACCTGCGTCAGCAGGCGATTGTCTTCGAAAGGAACTACGATGCGTCCGCCCGTTTCGCCACGTGGTGGCACCTTGGCCGCCTTTGGTGCGGCCGATCCGCGAGCACCCGTCAAATCTTAACCTCCCAGCGTTTCAACGCTCGGCAATGGGCTTCTTCGAATCGCAATCTAGCATGTCCTTTGCCCGCAAAGCGGCGCACATGCATGTGCAAGCGCACTTATGCCGCCTTTATGACGCCAGAAAGACTATTGGGTCCGGCGGCCGCGATTTCAACCGGCATGATGTGTCCCAGCAACTCGGGAGCCGCATCGGCGTGGACCGCCTGAAGATAGGGTGACCGGCCAATGAGTTGGCCGGCCCGGCGGCCGATCCTTTCGAACAGCACGGGAAAGATTTTGCCGATACAGCCCGAATTGAACGAGGTTTGTTGCTGGTTCAGCAGGGCCTGCAGGCGGCTGAGGCGGTCCGCCTTCACCTCCTCGGAAAGCTGCTCCATGTTGGCGGCTGGCGTTCCCGGGCGGGGGCTGTACTTGAAGGAGTAGGCCTGGGCGAATCCCACCTCGCGCACGACATCGAGGGTCGCCTCGAAATCCGTCTCGGTCTCCCCGGGGAAGCCGACGATGATATCGGTCGAAAGTGCGATATCCGGCCGCGCGCGGCGGATGCTGTCCACCAGCCGGAAATAATCCCGCCGCGTGTGCTTGCGGTTCATGGCGGCGAGAATACGATCGGCGCCGGCCTGGAACGGCAAGTGCAGGTACGGCATCAGCTTGGGCTGGTCGCGGTGCGCGGCGATGAGATCGTCGCTCATGTCACGCGGGTGGCTCGTGGTGTAGCGCAGCCGCTCGAGGCCGTCGATCGCGGCGATCCGGTCGATCAGGCGCGCTAGCGTCCACGCCGCGCCGTCCAGACCTTCGCCGTGATACGCGTTAACGTTCTGCCCCAGCAGCGTGATCTCGCGCACGCCGTGCGATACCAGCTTGCGGGCTTCGGCCTCCAGCGCCGCGACGGGTCGCGAGAATTCCGCCCCGCGCGTGTACGGCACCACGCAGAACGTACAGAACTTGTCGCAGCCTTCCTGCACCGTCAGAAAGGCCGTCGCTGCGCGATTGCCCGTGCGCGCCGGCAGGTGCGCAAACTTGTCTTCCTCGGGAAAGCTCGTCTCGACTATCGCTGCGCCGCCCGCGGCCTTGCGTGCAACGAGCTGCGGCAGGCTGTGATAGTTCTGCGGGCCGATGACGAGATCGACCACAGGCGCGCGGCGCACGATCTCTCTGCCTTCGGCCTGCGCGACGCAGCCCGCCACCGCCACCATGGTCTCCTTGCCGGCCGCCTCGCGCTCCATCTTGACGTCGCGGATGCGGCCCAGGTCCGAATACAGCTTCTCGGCGGCCTTCTCGCGGATATGGCACGTGTTGAGCAGCACCAGGTCAGCGTTGGAAAGCTCGCTCGTCTCCACATAGCCTTGCGTGGAGAGCGTCTCGTGCATGCGCTCGGAGTCGTAAACGTTCATCTGACAGCCGAACGTTTTTATAAAAACCGTCTTCGGCGCCACCGGTGGGGACGCGGTTGTCGCGGCTTGGCTGTCGATTGGGTCGCTCATGCAACTCACAAACCCCGGCAAGAAATTGGACGTCAGGCTGCACCTGCTAATCGCATGCCATGCTGCATCGCAGCAATGGTTTCGTCAAACAGAACAAATGCTGGATAGCAGTAGGTAAATATACGCCCTTTGGGCAGGTTCCCTACATCAGCGGGCGGTGCATCAACGTCCGGTTAACTACGCGCGCGGCGAATCGGCGTGCCGAAGAGTTGCAGCCGGTGGCCGACCAGCTTGAAGCCCAGCTCCCGCGCTACGCGCTCCTGCAGGCGCTCGATGTCTTCATTGCGGAATTCAATGACTTTCCCGCTTTCCACATCGATCAGATGGTCGTGGTGCTCGCGCGGCGTTTCCTCATAGCGCATCCGCCCGGCACCGAAGTCGTGACGCGCAAGGATGCCCTTGCGCTCCAGCAGCCGTACGGTGCGATAAACGGTGGACAGCGAGATGCGGTGGTCGATGGCGTTGGCACGCCGGTACACTTCCTCGACGTCGGGATGGTCGGCCGCGTCCGATAATATGCGCGTAATGATGCGGCGCTGGCCCGTCATGCGCAGGCCAAGTTCGGCACAGAGTCGCTCGATCCGGCTCAATGTGGGATCGGGTCTGCCGGCCATGGATTCGGGTCGAACCTCCTGTTCGCAAGCCAGCCTTATAGGAGACGGGCTTGGCTTCGTCCACTGCGCCAGCGGGCCGGGCGTGATCAGCGGCACCTCAGGCGTCGCGATCCGTCATGGCTCGATGTAGGCGTGGACCTGGATCAGGATGACGATCCCCGGAACGCCGATGGCATTCACGATCAGGATGCCGCGGTTGGGGTAGGACGGCTTGAAGCGCTTGGTCCATTCCTCGTTGAGCACCGGCACGTGATCGGCGTTGGTCAGGAAGCAGAGCGCCTGAATCACGTCCGCGATCTCACCTCCCGCCGCCTTGACTGTCTTCTCGAGATTCTGGAGTGCCAGCGCGATCTGGCTCCGGCATCGCCGGTCTCGAAGTCCCGTCCATTTTTAGAGGAACAGCCGTCGTGCGCAGATGGCCGTCTGCCATCACGGCGTGCTCGGTCGGGCGGCCGAACTCCGGGAGCCCTGTATGCACCACGTGCTTCATCGTCTCGTTTCCTCGCTGCCCAATCGTACACCTAGTCCCGGCTCAGCCCCTTCGCCTCCAGCTCCCTCAAATACTCCGACCAGCGCTGCTCCTTCTCCCGGCCCAGGAGTTGCAGGTAGTCCCAGGTGTAAAGCCCCGTATCGTGGCCATCGCTGAACACAATCTTCACGGCGTAATTCCCGATCGGCCGCAGGTCGTTGATGCGCACGCTGCGCTTGCGCCCGACCGTCACGCGCTGCTCGGGCGAATGACCTTGCACCTCCGCCGAGGGGCTCATCACGCGCAGCATCTCGGCCGGCAGCACGATCGGGCTCGCGCCCTCGACCGTGACGCGAAGCTCGTCCTTGCCCGCGCTCACCTGCAGCTCCGGCGCCTTGGTGCGCGTGCCGAGCGACGCGTTCAGCTCAGCCCACGCCCGCTTGGCGATATCGCGATAGATGGTGGCGTGCAGGCCGTCCGGCTGCGAGGCCACGATCGGCTTGCCGGCGTCCGACGTCGTGCGGATGTCGATGTGCAATGGCACCTCGCCGAGGAACGTCACGCCGAGCTTGTCGGCTTCCTCGTGCGCGCCACCGTGCCCGAAGATGTCGGACCGCTCGTTGCACTTCGGGCAGAGGAAATAGCTCATGTTCTCGATGATGCCGAGAACGGGGATGTCCACCTTGCGGAACATGTTGAGCCCCTTGCGGGCATCGATCAGCGCCAGGTCTTGCGGCGTCGAGACGATGATCGCGCCCGCCAGCGGCACCTGCTGCGCCATGGTGAGTTGCACGTCGCCCGTTCCCGGCGGCATGTCGATCACCAGCACGTCGAGCTCGCCCCACGCCACGTCGCGCAGCATCTGCGTCAGCGCCGACACCACCATCGGCCCGCGCCAGATAATGGGTGTGCCTTCCTCCACCATGAATCCCATCGACATGGCCTTGAGGCCGTGGCCTTCCATCGGCTTCAGCGTCTTGCCCTGCACCACCTCGGGCCGACCCGACAGACCCAGCAGCCGTGGTTGCGAGGGACCATAGATGTCCGCATCGAGAATGCCCGCCTTCAGCCCAATGGCCTTGAAGCCGAGCGCGAGATTCACCGCCGTCGTCGACTTGCCGACGCCGCCCTTGCCCGACGCGACCGCGATCATGTGCTTGATGCCGGGCACGCCCGTCGTCTGCCGCCCGCCGCCCGCCTGCGGCCCCGCCGCCGGCCTCTGGCCCGTGCTGGCGCCGCCCGCGGCTCTGGCCCGCGCCTCCGCCGCACGTGCGCTCTCCGGCGCCTGCCCGCGCGGCGGCGCGGCACTCGCCGTCGGACGGCCCGCCGGCTTCTCCGCCGTCAGCACCGCCGTCACGCCGGTCACGCCCTTGATGTCCTTCACCACCTTCTCGGCGGCTTGCCTTAGCGGCTCCAGCTCCTCGGCCCGCTCTGCCGGCACCGTGATCGAGAAATAGACCCGGTCGTCCTTCAGCAGTACCTCCGAGATGAGCCCCAGATCGACAAGGTTGCCGTCCAGGTCCGGGCCCTTCACCCGCCTGAGCTGATCCAGTACTTGCTCTTTCGTGACTGCCATCGGGCTTTGCTCCCGGACGCTGTTGCTACCCCATCAACTCTGGCAAGAGATGGCGGGCAGGCGCCCCATGTCCTATGCGGTATATGGCAGAGCGACGGGTGGAAGTCACGGGTAGGGGCCGCGTCTTGGTCAAAGGCGTGGCCTGCCGCTTGTGCGCCTCCCCACGCCTGTTTAAATGCGCCGCGCCGGAGCCTCCGGCACCCATAGAGCAAGGAATACGATGGCCAGCGCGCCAGTCACCGGAGTGATCATCGCAGGGGGCCTGTCGCGCCGCATGGGCGGCGGCGACAAGACGCTGCTCGATCTCGGCGGCGCCACCATGCTCGGCTGCATTATCGATCGGCTGCGTCCGCAGGTCACCCAGATCATCGTCAACGCCAACGGCGATGCCTCCCGTTTCGCTGCCTTCGGCCTGCCCGTCGTGGCCGACGAAACCGCGGACTATCCGGGCCCGCTCGCCGGCATTCTCGCCGGCATGCGCTGGAGCCTGGCACATGCGCCTGCGGCACGCCACATCGCCACCGTCTCCAGTGATGCGCCCTTTCTGCCCATCGATCTCGTCTGCCATCTCTCATCGGCAATCGCGGATCGTCCACGCGCCATCGCGCTCGCGCGCTCCGCCGGCGCGGTGCAGCCGATCATCGGCCTGTGGCCGGTGGCGCTTGCCGATGATCTGGCGGTGGAGCTTGCCGCCGGCGCGCGCCGTGTCGTCACGTGGGCGCAGCGTCATGCGCTCGAAGAGGTCGATTTCGCCGACATCGAGATCCGCGGCCGCAAGGTCGATCCGTTCTTCAACGCCAACACGCCCGAGGATTTTGCGCTCGTCCGCGAGTTGCTCGGCGAGGCCAAGCCATGACGTCCACCACCAAGGGTCCCGGCGGCGCTCCTGTCATCGGCATCGCCGGCTGGAAGAACTCCGGCAAGACCACGCTCGTCGAGCGCCTGATCGGCGAATTCGCTCGGCGCGGTCTGAAGGTCGCAACCGTCAAACACGCTCATCACAACTTTCAGATCGATGATGAGGCGACCGACAGCGCGCGCCATCGCCGTGCCGGCGCGAGCCAAGTCGCCATTGTATCGAGCAGCCGCTGGGCCATCGTCACCGAGCTGCGCGACGCGCCCGAACCTGATCTTCCGGACGTGCTGCAAAAGCTCGAGCCCTGCGACCTGATCCTCGTCGAAGGCTACAAGTCGGCTCCCATTCCCAAGATCGAAGCGCGGCGTCGCGAAGGCCGCGTGGGCCGGTCGCTCTCCGACGAGGATCCGATGGTGATTGCCATCGCCAGCGACCACAAGGTGACCGGCAGCGCGCTTCCATCCTTCGCCCTCGACGACATCACGGCCATTGCCGATTTCATCATCCAGTCTGTCAGCACGCGGACGAAGAGTTGACGTGCGCATCATCGCCGAGACAACGCACCACCTCGCAGCCTTTCTCGTTCTTGCGCTCGTGGCCACCGGCGCCTCCGCGCAATCGCCGTCGCCCAAACCGAAAATCCCACCCGGCACCGACCCTGGCGGCATTGCCATCGCACTCATCGCTTACGGCATCGACTACACCGATCCCGAGATCGCGCCGCGGCTGGCGCGCGACGGTGAAGGCGACATCATCGGTTGGGATTTCGTCACCGGCGACAACAAGCCGTTCGCGGCCGCTCCCGACTCCGGCATCGACGGCACGCACCTCGCCAAGCTTATTCTCTCGGCTTACGCGCGCGGCCGTCTTGTGCCATTGCGTGTTGCGCCCGCCGATCCGGCCCAGTTCGCGCAGGCGATGCGCTTCGTGCTGCAATCGCCTGCGCGCATCATCGCCGTTCCGCTCTGGAACGCACGGCCGGAAATCACCGAAGTCATGAATGCGGCTGCTGCGCACGCGCGCGACCGGCTGTTCATCATTCCAGCCGGCGAAGGCGTGACGGCGCAACGCTCCGGCAATCTGCTCTCGGCCGCCGCGCTCGCCACAGCCGAGATCAGCACGCCAGCATTCCTCGCCGTCGTTGATGTCTGGGTGCGGCCGCGCGGCGCCGCGATGTTCGGCTCCCGGCCCGGTAGCCCTCCCGCCGATGCGCTGGAAGCGCATGCGCTCGCCGCCGCCTTTGCCGCCTGCGCCCAGCACGGCGGACCGCCGCTCGATGGCGCGGCCGCGCGCAGCGCCGTCCTGACGCGCACCCAGCCGCAGACGTTCAAGGACGCCGTGCTGCCCGTCCTCGACCCCCAATGCCTCTACGGCGGCCAGCGCTTTTAGAGGGTCTGCCCATTTTTTGAGCATTTTGCCGCTTCTTTGATATCGCGAAGCGCCCGGTGCCTATGGTCGACTCCTTCCCGGGAGTCAGAACGTCCAGGATCGGTCGCCATGGGTGACAGGCTCGAACGAAGCAGGTTGTTGCCACCGAGGCTGCGCCTCGAGCTGACGCTGCGCCCGCCCCGCGACATGATGAAATGGGGCCTGCCCGAGGTCCCGCCTGCCGCCATCGGCCACAACAATGGCCCCCCGCTCGACGAGCCCGCCAACGACGCCTTTGTCGGCTGGCGCTGGCGCAAGGCGCATCGCGAGGCCTGGAAGAACCCGTCCCTATCGATCATGAAGTTCCGCCTCGCCCGAGCCGAGGCGGCGGGCGTCACCTACCATGAGTACATGCTCGAGCTGCTGGACAGCGGGCGGCATCTGCAGGCGGGCGATATGGTGCACCGCAAAAAGCCCGGCTCTACAACCTAACCTATTACGCCCAGTAACGAATTGTTCACGCTCTCGGGGGTGGCGATCAACCATCGTCACGCATGCGTGAGGCGCCCTTTCGGCAGCGCAGCAGCGCTCCATATGGGGTTCATCGGGCCGATACACGGCTCAGCAAATACAAGATCAACCCGCTCTCGATATCGAGGGATTTTAGGAGCACTGCCATGAAAACTCTTCTCACAGCGTCTGTTCTCGCCCTTGGCCTGTTTACGGCTTCCGCCCAGGCCGCCCCCCGCGATCTGTTCACCGATATCGACCGGACCGCGCCGCTGGCCGGCACCTTCGAGGACCTGAACCAGACCGCCCCGCGCTCGTCCTTCACGACGCTGAACGAAACCGCCCCCCGTTCGGGCGTCTACGGCGACCTGAACGACACGGCCCCGCACTCGGGCGCGTTCGGCGACATCCAGGACACGGCTCCGCGTTCCAAGTAATGCGTGTGTCATAGTTGGCGTCGGGCCCCGGAAAGCTCAGGCTTTCCGGGGCCTTCCTTTTTGCGGCATACCCAGCCATGCGCAAAAAAGCGGCAAACCGGCTCCGTCGCGATTGAAACAGGCGCGCGCAAACCCTACAGTTGAGGCATGTTCTGGACGGGCTTTGTTCCCGTTCGTTGAATCTCTCGGAGATTGAACCCGGATGGTCGATACGGCGGTGCTCGCCGCGCCAGGCGACAAGATGATCGACCCGTTCGGCCGGCACGTGACCTACCTGCGCGTTTCCGTCACTGACCGGTGCGATTTCCGTTGCGTCTACTGCATGTCGGAGCACATGACGTTCCTGCCCAAGCGTGACCTGCTCTCGCTTGAGGAGCTGGATCGCGTGTGCTCGGCCTTCGTCACACGCGGCGTCAGGAAGCTCCGCATCACCGGCGGCGAGCCTCTTGTGCGCAAGAATATCCTGTGGCTGTTCCGCGCGCTCTCGCGCCATCTCGATGCCGGCACGCTCGACGAGCTGACCCTCACCACCAATGGCAGCCAGCTCGGCAAGTACGCTCAGGAGCTCAAGGCCTGCGGCGTCGAGCGCATCAATCTGTCCCTCGATACGCTGCGTCCCGACCGCTTCAAGGCCATCACGCGCTGGGGCGATTTCAGCGGCGTCATGAGCGGGCTCGAAGCCGCCGAGAAGGCCGGCCTCAAGGTCAAGCTCAACGCTGTCGCGCTGAAAGGCGTCAACGAGGACGAGATCGAGGATCTGATTCAGTTCGCCCACGGCCGCGGCCACGACGTCACCTTCATCGAGACCATGCCGCTCGGCGATATCGACGGCGATCGCACCGACCAGTATCTGCCGCTGTCGATCGTCCGCGCCCGCCTGATGGACCGATTCACGCTGGAAGACATCCCCTATCGCACCGGCGGGCCGGCGCGCTACGTCGAGGTGAAAGAGACCGGCGGCCGTCTCGGCTTCATCACGCCGATGACGCACAACTTCTGCGAAAGCTGCAACCGCGTCCGCCTTACCTGCACCGGCACGCTCTACATGTGCCTCGGCCAGGAGGATGCAGCCGACCTGCGCGCGCCGCTGCGCGCCGGCGCCGGCGACGTTCTTCTGCACGAGGCCATTACCGAGGCCATCTCGCGCAAGCCCAAGGGCCACGATTTCATCATCGACCGGCGCACCAAGCGCCCGGCCGTCCAGCGCCACATGAGCGTCACCGGCGGCTGATCACGAGCGAACGGGCCGCTGAAGGTCCGAAGCGGGGAGACGGGGGTGGGCGAGCGCGCGAGCGATGACCTGCGCGCTGCCGAGCACGCCGACGCGGCGCGCGTAGCCGCCGGCAACCTCACCGGGATCATCGCCTTGACCGCCGCCATGGCCTCCTTCGCCTGCGGCGACACCCTGATGAAGCTCGCCGCCGGTTCGCTGCCCACCAGCGAGCTCCTGTTCATTCGCGGCTTGTGCGTCACCACCGTTTCGGTGATCGCCGCGCTCTGGCTCGGTGCCTTCACCGAGCTCAGGGCGGCCATGAGCACGGCCATGGCCCTGCGCGCGGCCGGCGATGTCGGTGGCGGCTGGTTCTTCCAGAGCGGGCTGGCGCGGATGGCCTATCCCGACCTGATGGCCATCACCCAGCTCAACCCGCTGACCATCACCGCCGCCTCCGCCCTGTTTCTTGGCGACAAGGTCGGCTGGCGCCGCTGGACGGCGACTTGTGTTGGCCTGCTCGGCGTCCTCATCATCATCCAGCCGGGCTCCAGCACGTTCAACTGGTGGGCGCTCGCCGGCATCGCCTCGGTTCTCGCCGCTACCGTCCGCGACCTCGCCACGCGCCGCGTCGACCGGCGCGTGCCGCCGATCCTGATCATGACGCTGTCGGCAGCCGCCGTCACTGTCGCGAGCCTCGTCGCCTCCCTGTTCGTGCAATGGGAGATGCCCTCGGCGCTGCTTCTGGCCAAGCTCGGCGCCGCATCCATGTTCTCGCTCACCGGCCAGCTCTGCGTCATCGTCGCCATGCGCTCGGGCGAGGTGTCCGCGGTCGCGCCGTTCCGCTACACCATCATCCTGTTCGCCATCGTTTCCGGCATCGTCATCTTCGATCATTTTCCCGATGCGCCGACCCTCGCCGGCATCGTCATCGTCGCCGCGGCCGGCCTCTACACCTTCTTTCGCGAGCAGAAGCTGCGGCGCCTGGCCATGGCGCAGGTGGCAGCAGATCGGCAGCGCCATGGCCCTTGACGACACCGCCAAGGCCGCGCCGGCTCAATCAACCGCGGCCCGCCCACGCAACACCCAGCTCGGCATTCTCGCCGTCATCGGCGCCGGCATGGCCATGATGTCGACCGACGCCTGCCTGCGTCTCGCAATCCCAGAGATCGGCCTCGGCGAGGCTATCATGGGCCGCGGTGTCCTCACCTGCCTGATCCTGTCGCTGATCGCGATCGCCCAAGGCGTCCGCTGGCGACATCCCGGCATGCGGTCGCCCGCCTTGGGCGTGCGCATCGCCGGCGAGGTCGGTGCCGGCATGATGTTCAACGCCGCGCTCCAGTACATGCCGATCGCCAACGCCTCGGCCATCCTGCAGTTCATCCCGCTCGTCACCACCGTCGCCGCTGCATGGCTGTTTGCCGAGCGCGTCGGCTGGCAGCGCTGGCTCGCGGCCTTCGCCGGCCTCGTCGGCGTCCTTCTCATTCTGAAGCCCGGCACGGCCGGCTTCTCATGGTGGTCCTTGTGGGCCGTGGCCGCCATGCTCTGCATGTCGATCCGCGACCTGGCCACCAGCCGCATCGATCCGACGACGCCGACGCTGCCCATCGGTGCCGTCTCCGCCGCCTTCGCCGGTCTTTCGTCGCTGATCCTGCTGCCTGCTGGCCCGTGGCCTATACCGTCACTCCACGCGGCGAGCATGGTCCTCGCCGCCGCCGTGCTCATGTCGGCGGGCTTCGTGTGTCTCGTCGTCGCCATGCGCAGCGCCGAGATGTCCGCGCTCGCGCCCTTCCGCTACTGCACGATCCTCTGGGCCATCCTCCTCGGCGTCGGCATCTGGGGCGAGGTGCCGGATCTGTGGGCCATCCTTGGCATCCTCATCGTCGTCGGCGCCGGTCTCGCCTCCTTCATGCGCGAGCGCCGCCTCGCTCGCAGCAGGCGCGCGGCATGACCGACAACCTGCGCGGCATCGCGGCCATCCTCGCCTCCGCCTCGGGCTTCGTCGTCAACGACGCCATCGTCAAGCTCGTCACCGAGGAGCTGCCGACCGGCGAGATCATCGTCATGCGCGGGCTGATGGCCACTCTCTTGATCGGCGCCGTCGCCTGGTGGCGCGGCGCCATGCGGCCCGTCCGCGTGCTCCTCCAACCGCCGATCATGATCCGCATCTTCGCCGCCTCGCTCGCCTCGCTCTTCATCGTTGCGGCATTGCGCCATCTGCCGCTGGCCACCTCCACTGCGATCCTTCAGGTCACGCCGCTCGCCGTCACGGCGGGATCCGCTTTGCTGCTCGGCGCCGCTGTCGGCTGGCGCCGCTGGACCGCCTCGCTCGTTGGCCTCGCCGGCGTGCTTCTCATCATCCGACCGGGCGCCGAGGGTATCAACGCACACGTCTGGATCGCGCTGGCCGCGCTGCTCTTTACCTCGATACGCGACCTCACCACGCGCTTCATCGATCCATCCATCCCCTCGCTATACGTTGCGTTCGCCTCCTCCGTGCTCATCATGCTCGGCGGCTTCCCTCTCCTGCCCATGGAGACTTGGGTTGTGCCGTCGCCCAAAGCTCTGATCCTGCTGGCGCTCGCCTCCGCCGCCGTGTTCTTCGGCTACTATCTCGGCATCGTCGCCATGCGCATCGGCGAGATTGCCGTCGTCGCGCCCTTCCGCTACTCGACCATTCTGCTCGCCCTGCTGCTCGGCTACCTGCTGTGGGGCTTCGTTCCCGATGCCATCTCGCTCGCAGGCATCGCGATCGTGGTCGGCTCCGGGCTTTATCTGCTGCGGCGCGAGCGCGCCGTCCTTGCGCGCAAGCGTGCGCTAGCTACTGGAGGCCCCACCCCATGACGCCCAACCGGATGAAGGAGAAGATCCTGCGCGGCGAGCCCGCGCTCGGCGCCTCCGTCATGTTTCCCTCGCCCCAACTCGTGGAGATGCTGGGCTACGCCGGCTTCGACTGGGTGCTGATCGATTGCGAGCACGGCTCCATCGGTCCCGCCGACGTGGAGGTCATGTCCATGGCCGCAGATGCCGCCGGCATCACGCCCATCGGCCGCCCGCGCAGCAATTCCGCCGCCGACATCCAGTCCATGATGGATCGCGGCGTGCAAGGCGTGCAGATCCCGCACGTGAACACGGCCGACGATGCGCGCCGCGCGGTCGCCGCCGTCAAGTTCGGCCCCGGCGCCGCGCGCGGTCTCGCCGCCGGCACGCGTCCCGACAAGTGGGGTCTCGGCGCAAAGATGACCGATTTCACCGCCGCCGCGAACGCGCAATCGCTCGTCTGCGTTCAGATCGAGCACGAGCAGGCCGTCAGGAACATCAAGGACATCCTGACCGTCGAAGGTATCGATGTCTTCTTCATCGGTCCCTCCGACCTGTCCCAGTCCATGGGCTTTCCCGGCAACGCCAAGGCACCGCCCGTCGCCAAGGCCATCGACGAGACAATGGCTGCCATCCGTGCCGCCGGCAAAGTTCCGGGCTTCCCCGCCACCGCCGACAACGTTGCCGACGTCGTCGCCAAGGGCTGCCGCTACATCTACACCCACGTCCCGCGCCTCATCGCCGCCGGCGCCACCCAATTCCTCAAACCCGCACGCGGCTAGAGTCTTTCCGACTTGAATTAAAGCGCGAGATCAGTCCATCGAGGGCTTGCGCGTCTTGGCCCTGGGTCCCGGCTCGCGGTCGCTTTCGCTCCCTTGGCCGGGATGACAGCTTAGGGTAAGGCGTCGCCGCACATCACGATGTGTCATCCCGGGCAAGCGCGGGCCGAGATCGCGCCGTGGATCCGTGTCGTCAATCCCGCGCGCGACCCGGGACCCAGTGTCAAACGCGGTAGCAGGAAGCCGTCAACTGGTGGGCGGCTTGTGCTCCAGCAGTATCCGCCCGCGCGCCTGGATCGCCCCACGAATGCTCTCCGCCATCCGCTGCAACAGCCACGGCAGGTGCACTTCTACGCGCACGTGATCCTCCGCCACATCCATGAATCCCTCGGCGACCTGGCCGATGGCACTGACGCGGAACTCCAGCCGGTCGCCGGTCCAGGCTTCCTGCTCCACCTTCAGGATCGGCAGGGTGGCGGCGACCTTCGTGAAACCGGGACTGAGCCGCCGCCGGGCCTCCTCTTTTCCGAGCGAGTGCGAGATCGAAACGACCAGCGGGGCTGCCATGCTTGTCTAACTCCACTCTCGGTGTTGCGTATTCGCGCGCGGGCGGTGATCTTACACGACAGGAAGACCGTCTCGCCAAACCCCTAACGAAACGCACAATCCATCCGAGGTGATCCCAACATGGCGCGCAATCAAATTACGGGCCGCTCCGCGTTCCTGGCTCTGCTGAAAGACGAGGACATCACGCACCTTTTCGGCAATCCTGGAACAACCGAATTGCCCATCATGCATGCCCTGAAGGAGCATCCGGATCTCACCTACGTCATGGCCATGCAGGAAAGCCTCGTGGTCGCCATGGCCGATGGCTTCGGGCGCGCGTCGGGCCAGCTCACCGCGTGCAACGTGCACGTGGCGCCCGGTCTCGGCAACGCCATGGGCTCGCTCTACAACGCCAAGTTCACCGGCACGCCGATGATCCTCACCGCCGGCCAGCAGGAGCAGGGCCACGGCCTGACCGAGCCGCTGCTCTATGCGCCGCTCGTGCCCATGGCCGAGCCGCTTGTGAAATGGGCCGTCGAGGTCACGCGGCTCGAAGATCTGCCGCGCATCGTGCATCGTGCCGCCAAGGTCGCCATGACGCCGCCGACGGGCCCGGTCTTCATCTCGCTCCCCGGCGACATCCTCAACATGGAGGCCGGTATCGACCTCGGCAGCGCGACGCGCGTCGACAGCCGCGTCCGCCCCTCCGACGAAACGCTGGCCGCGCTCGCCGACCGCATCCTCAGGGCCGAGCGGCCGCTGATCGTCGCCGGCGACGAGATCGTGAAGAGTGACGCCCTCAAGGAAGCCGCGCAGCTCGCCGAAACGATCGGCGCCACCGCCATGCAGCAGAGCGTCGCCTATGGCGCCCACTTCCTCTCGGAAAGCCCCTGCTACGTCGGCGGCCTGACCCGCGAGCAGCCCGAGGTGCGCGCTGCCCTCTCCAAGCACGATCTCATGATCGTGCTCGGCGCCGACGCCATCCGCATGTCGGTGTGGAGCGAGGTCGATCCCATGCCGGACACGCTCAAGACCATCCAGATCGGCCTCGTCGATTGGGATCTCGCCAAGAACTATCCGGCCGAGATGGCCATCCTGGCCGACGTACGCGAGACCCTGCGTGCACTGCTGCCCGTGCTGGAGAAGAAGGGCGGCGCTGCCATGAAGGAGCGCGCGCGCCAGCGCATCGCCGCGCTCGCCGGCCAGAACTGGTCCGCCAAGCGCGCCAGGCTCATCGACACCATCGAGACGCGCAAGGGCGCGAAGCCTATCGATGTCGATATCCTGACGCTGCGCATCGTGCAGTCGACGCCCAAGGACGTCATCATCGTCAACGAAGGCCTCACCACCTCGCGCCGGATCACCGACCTCTTCCCCTACCGCGACCGCTACGGCTTCCACGGCCTCGCCTCGGGCGGCATCGGCTGGAGCCTGCCGGCATCCGTCGGCATTGCGATGGCGCAGAAAGGCCGCCCCGTCGTCACCTACGTGGGCGACGGCAGCGCCATGTACTCGATCCAGTCCCTCTGGACCATGGCGCACCACAAGCTCCCGATCACGGTCGTCCTCTGCAACAATGGCGGCTACCGCATCATCAAGCAGCGCCTGAAGGCCTTCCACCAGAACGATCACTTCATCGGCATGGACTTCGCCGAGCCGAGCGTGGACTTCGTCGCGCTGGCGTCGTCGCTTGGCATGAAGGCGCAACGCATCACCGACTCCGATGCCATTGCGCCCGCCCTGAAGGAGTCCGTAGCCAGCGGCATTCCCACGCTTCTCGACGTCGTCGTCGAAGGCAAAGTCTGACGCACCCCATGCCAGAAACTGGCTCAAACCTGCCGCTGAGAGACTATCATCAGGTCCGCGCCAGCTTGTTGGCCCGCGATGAGATCGCCCTTCTCGACGTGCGCGAGGAGGCGCCTCACGCCGAGGGGCATCCTCTGTTCGCCACCAACCTCCCGCTGTCGCGCTTGGAGTTGCTGGCCTACACCAAGTTGCCGCGGCGCGACGTGCCCATCGTCACCATCGACTCCGGCGAGGGTTTTGCGGAGTTGGCGGCCCAACGCCTGCAAGCCATGGGCTACACCGATGTGGCCGTCTTCAAGGGCGGCATCGACGGCTGGAAGGCGGCTGGCGGCGAGCTGTTCATCGACGTGAACGTGCCCAGCAAGGCGTTCGGCGAATTGGTGGAGTCGGTCTGCCACACCCCCTCCATGCCCGCCGAGGATGTCCAGGCCCTCATCGACTCCGGCGAGGACTGCATCCTCGTCGATGCCCGCCGCTTCGACGAATACCAGACGATGACGATACCGGGCAGCATCAGCGTGCCCGGCGCCGAGCTCGCGCTGCGCGTTCCCGAGATGGCCCCGAACGCCAAGACAAAAGTCATCGTGCATTGCGCGGGGCGCACGCGCAGCCTCGTGGGTACGCAGTCGCTCATCAATTTCGGCCTGCCGAATCAAGTGCACGCGCTGCGCAACGGAACCATCGGCTGGACGCTGGCCCGGCAGAAGCTCGCGCTCGGTCAATCTCGCAGGTATCCAGAGAACCCCGGTGCTGCCGCCGCTGCTTCAGCCCGAAAGGCGCGCAGCGTCGCGGACCGCGCCGGTGTGAAGCGCGTGGCTCCTGACGCTGTCCGCCAATGGTCGGCGCAAGAGGGCCGCACCACCTACTTTTTCGATGTGCGCAGCCCCGAGGAGTATGCACACGGCCATCTGCCCGGCTTCCTCTCCATCCCCGGCGGCCAACTTGTGCAGGAGCTGGAGATGTACGCGCCCGTCCGCGGCGCCCGCATCGTTCTCTGCGATACGGACGGCGTTCGCGCCAACATGACCGCATCGTGGCTCGCGCAAATGGCCTGGGACGTGTTCGTCGTCGATGGCTTCGATGCGGCCGATTTCTCGGAGAGCGGGGTGCCGAAGGCTCCTCTCCCAACCGTTCCGCGCAACGAGACTGTCAGTGCGTCCGATCTCGCGACTTGGCTCGCCGACGGCGACACGGTCGTGATCGACGTCGCGCGGCACGCGGCCTTCCGCAAAGGCCACATACCCGGCGCGTGGTTCCTCATTCGCTCGTTGCTGCCGGCCTCCGTCCCCCATCTGCCGAAAGCGCGCCGCTACGTGGTGACCTGTCCGGACGGCATGTTTGCGCCGTTCGTCGCGCCCGAGTTGGCCGAGACCATGCAGGCAGATGTCGTCGTACTCGAAGGCGGCAACAGCGCGTGGACCGCTGCAGGACACTCGCTCGAAGGTGGCGAAACGCGACTGGCATCTCCTCCGATCGACCGCTACCGGCGCCCTTACGAAGGCACGGACGTTCCGGACTCGGCGATGCAAGCCTATCTAGACTGGGAGTTCGGCCTCGTCGCGCAACTCGAGCGCGACGGCACTCATCACTTCAAGCCCATGACGTCCTCGCATTGACGCTCGATCGTCTACGGTATGCTCTGCTAGTCTTTCTCCAGGATCTCGCCCCGCTCTCGAGCCAGAAACAATCAAGAGAAACCGCAATGACGCACACGCTGACGGTCGCGCCAGAACGGCCTGTGTCCAAAGCCACGGACTTCGATGCCATCATCATCGGCGGCGGCATCTCCGGCATGTTCATGCTCTACCGCCTGCGTGAGCTCGGCATGACCGCGCGCGTGTTCGAGACCGGCACCGACATCGGCGGAACCTGGTACTGGAATCGCTATCCCGGCGCACGATTCGATTCGGAAAGCTGGACCTACGGCTATTCCTTCTCGAAGGAGCTGATGCAGGAGTGGGACTGGAAGGAGCACTTCTCCCCGCAGCCCGACACGCTGGAATATCTGAAACACGTCGCCGGCAAGTTCGACCTGCGCCGCGACATGCGGTTCCGCTCCACGGTGAAGTCGGCCCGGTGGGATGAAGCGTCGACCACGTGGACGGTCACCCTCGAAAGCGGCGAGCAGGCCCGTTCGCGCTTTCTCATCACCGCGATCGGCATTCTCTCGGCCTACACCCTGCCGGCCATCGAGGGCCGCGACAGCTTCCGTGGACCCACCTACCATCCTGCGCGCTGGCCGCACACGCCGGTGGACTTCACGGGCAAGCGCGTCGGCGTCATCGGCACCGGCGCCACCGCCATTCAGGCCATCCCCGAGATCGCCAAGCAGGCCAAGCAGCTCACGGTGTTTCAACGCCGGCCGAACTGGGCGGCGCCGCTGCACAATGCCAAGATCAGCAAGCAGGAGATGGAAGAGATCAAGTCCCGTTACGACGAGATCTACGCCCACTGCCGCCAGACATCGACCTGGTTCATCCACCAGACCGATCCGCGCAAGGCCTTGGACGTGTCGCCCGAGGAGCGCGAGGCGTTCTGGGAGAAGCTCTATGCGGAACCCGGCTTCGGCATCTGGATCGGCAACTTCAGCGACGTCCTGACCGACGAGCGGGCCAACGCGCTGATGAGCGAGTTCGTCGCCCGGAAGATCCGCCAGCGCGTCAAGGATTCCGCCGTCGCCGACAAGCTGATCCCGAAAGACCATGGCTTCGGCACGCGTCGCGTGCCGCTGGAGAGCGGCTACTTCGAAGCCTACAACCGCGACAACGTCCTGCTGGTGGACGTCATCAACGATGAGCCCATCGAGCGCATCACGCCGAACGGGGTCAAGACGGCCAAGCGCGAGCACGCGTTCGACATCCTCGTCACGGCCACCGGCTTCGACGGCGTGACCGGAGCCTTCGATCGCATCGATCTTCGCGGCCCCGGCGGCACAAGCCTCAAGGATGTTTGGAATGCCGGGCAGCCGCGCACGTACCTGGGCATGCTCGCGGACGGCTTCCCCAATATGCTGATGGTGCTCGGCCCGCACACGGCGCGCGGCAACATCCCCCACGCCATCGAGCACTGCGTGAATTTCCATGCCGGCCTGCTGCACTTCATGAAGGAAAACAACTACACGCGCGTCGAGACGAGGCCCGAGCAGGTGGCCGAGTGGACCGAGACGGTCATCAAGGCGTCCGAAGGGCTGCTCGCCTCGCAGATCGATTCCTGGCAGACGGGCGTGAACCGCAACGTCGAAGGCCGGCTGGAGCGCCGCGTGCTCGGCTACAACGGCAACGGTGCGCATTTCCGCAAGAAGACCGATGACACGGCGCGAGGCGGCTATCGCGAGCTTCGCTTCCGCTGATCGGGGACAACGGTTTCGTCAGAAGTCGCGCGCCGGTATCTTGGGCGGACTGCACTCGGCAGCCAGGGGCCGCATCTGACCGGCACGGACATTGCCATGTCTGGCCCATGCCCCATCGTGCGCCAGCTCATGCCTGTTTGACTAGCGCCGGTAAGCCAGACCATGCTTGGAGCGGCCGAAGAAGCTGGTGGGGGAGAACCATGATCGCAGCGATCAGCATGATGCGGCGGCGGGCGGACATCAGCCTCGACCAGTTTCGTCGCCATTGGCTCGACCCGCATGGTGTCATGACGGCGGAATTGCCGGGCGCGCGCTTCTACATTCAGAGCCATTGCCTCGATGCTCCGGGGACGAACGCGCTGGCCAAAGACCTCGCGATCGACGGATTTCCCCAACTCTGGTTCGATAGCATCGAGGCGCGACGGATCGCCTACACATCGCCGCGCATTGCCGAGTGCAACGTCGATTCCGAGAATTTCGTCGGCGCCGTGTCGCGCCTTGTCACCGAACCGCAGGTGATCGTCGATCGGCCTGCCGTCGGTGCGGTCAAGGTCATCTTCATCGCCATTGGTTCGTCGGGTCCCGGCTGGTCGGATCGGCTCAATGCCCGCGTGCTGCCGTTGGAGGGACTCGTCGGTTTTGTCCGGCACACGCTGCTCGAACAAGCAGCGGCGCCGGCAAGCAAGATCCCCGAGCTCAAAGTACGGGTCGCCGGTATCGCCGAGGTAAGTTTCGAGAGCGAGGCCGCGCTTCTGCGGCACGGCAGCTTTCTTGCCGGCTCAAGCCCGGATGCGGGACGCACCGCCATCTACCGCGTCCACGACTACAAGCTGGTTTGAGCGGGTGATGCGTCCTTATCGTTGCCTCACCCCAGCACCGCCCGCACCTCTGAGCGGATCTTGTCGATCGGAAACGGCTTCGCCAACAGCCGCACGCCTTGGGCTTCGAGGCCCCGCGCCTGATCGAGCACGTCGGCCAGCCCCGACATCAGCAGCAGCTTGATGCCCGGCTGAATCCCGGGTGCTTTCCCGGCCAGCGTGATGCCGTCGAGGCCCGGCATGTGCACGTCCGTCACCAGCACATCGAACGGACCATCCGACGTCAGCTTGTCGAGGGCTTCGCTGCCATCCACGGTCGGCACCACCGTGTGCCCGTCCATCTCCAGCGCGCGCCGCACGAAATCGAGCGAGCCGCGATCGTCATCGGCGAGAAGGATGCGTGCCATTCGAGCCCCCTGGAACAGGATCGTAGAGTGCGATTCACGGCCCGTCCGTTAGGACTTCGGCTCCGAAGACGCGAGACGCCCGACGAACGGGAGCTCCCGATAGCGATGCGCGAGGTCCATGCCGTAGCCTAGCACGAAAGCGGGTGGGCACTCGAATGCGATGTAATCCGCCTCGATGTCGACCGCGCGGCGCATGCGCTTGTTGAGCAGCACGCACGTGACGATGCGGTGGGCGCCGCGCGCGGCAATCAGGTCGCGGGCGAATGCCAGCGTCCGTCCGGTATCGAGGATGTCGTCCACGAGCAGAATGTCACGGCCGGCCACGTCCAGGTCGAGGTCGCGCAGGATGCGCACGCTGCCGGTGGATGCCGTGTCGTGCCGGTAGCTCGACAGTGATAGAAAGTCGACCTCCGGCTCCATGCCGGCGCGATGCAGGGCCCGCAGCAGGTCGGCCGAGAACACGAAGCTTCCCGTCAGCACCGAAACGATCAGGGGCCGTTCCAGGCCGGCGCCGGCAATGTTTTTTGCCATGGCCTCGATACGGTCCGCGATCGCTTCCGGCGGAAAGATGACCTCGATCCGTCCACCCGTCCGATCAGCTTGGTTCATGGGTTTAAGCCGCCGTGTTCCCAAATCGGCCCTCCTGATATCAGATTGCGGCCGGATTGGCGAAGCCGCGGAACGTGGTCGCACCTCCCTGCCCATAGGCCCGCGGCAGGTGGGTTATCTGGACTTTCCCACCAGCGCCACATTCATCGGCGATTGATCGGCGCCCCGTCCTCTCGCATAAGGGTGTGCGGGCGGTCGGGCTCTAGAGCAGGATCGTTTCGGATGGAATCATTTGTCCGCACTTGAGGTGCCTCGGCCGAAACGTGAATCCTGCTCTACGCCATATTTTTAGAGTGCGATTCACGTTTCGCATGGAAGCAGATAGAGCTTCCATGCGAAACGATCGCGCTCTAGGCCACGGCTGATGGGGTCTCAGTGATCAGGCTGCAGAACGTAGGGCTGAAATATGGCCGTGGAGGCGAGGTTCTCCACGACGTGAATTTCCATTTGCGGCCCGGCTCCTTCCATTTTCTCACCGGTCCTTCGGGTGCAGGCAAGTCGTCGTTGTTGCGCATGATCTTCATGTCGCTGCAGCCCACGCGCGGCCATGTCCAGCTGTTCGGCCAGGATGTGAGCCGCATCAACCCGTCCCGCCGTGCCCAGCTTCGGCGCCGCATCGGCATTGTGTTTCAGGACTTCCGCCTGCTCGACCATTTGACGACATGGCAGAACGTGGCCCTTCCCCTTCGTGTCGTCGGCAAGCGCATCACGGACTACCGGGAGGATGTGACCGACCTGCTGCAGTGGGTCGGCCTGGGCGAACGCATCAATCACTTTCCGTCCGTGCTCTCGGGCGGCGAGAAGCAGCGTGCTGCTATCGCCCGCGCGGTCATCGGCAAGCCCGAGTTGCTGCTGGCCGACGAGCCGACGGGTAACGTCGACCCGCAGATGGCGCGCCGCCTGCTGCGGCTTTTCATCGAGCTGAACCGGCTCGGCACGTCGGTGGTGATCGCCACGCATGACCATCAGCTGATGCGGCAGTACAAGGCTCCGCGGCTGGAACTGCAGGACGGTCATGTCCGGACCGTTTGACAGACCGCCGGGCGGGCGCGGGCAGGCCGCGCGCGAGGACCACAGGTCACGCCTGCTGGACGACGACTATACCAGTCCGCCGACGGCGACGGTGCGCACGCAGTCGCCGCGCCAAACGATCGACATCGACGTCGATTCCGAGATCGTCGGCGACCGCCGCGGGGTCACCCCGGAGCAGGCGCTGGCACATACGGCCATCGTTCCGGCTGGTTCGGTCACCGGCAAGTCGCTCACCCTCGTCATCACCATCATGTGCTTTCTGGCCTGCCTGACGGCCGGTGCCGTCTACATGATCAACCAGTCGGCCACCGCTTGGCTCAAGGATGTCGCTAGCGAGGTGACGGTGCAGGTTGAGCCGCGCGAGCGCGGCGATAATGACCGTTTCGTCAAGGACGTCGCGGCGTTTCTGGTCAGTCAGCCCGGCGTGCGCAGCGTCAAGGCCTTGAGCCTCGAAGAGTCCACCGCGCTCGTGGAGCCGTGGCTCGGCCAGTCCGACGCCCTGAAGTCGCTGCCGATTCCGCGGCTGATCGCCATCGAGCTTGATCGCTCTGCACCACCCGATTTCAACAGTCTGCGCGATCGGCTCTCGGCAGAGTTCAAGGGCACCAGCCTCGACGATCATCGACAGTGGCAGCAGCAGATTCGTACCGTGACGCGTTCCTTCGCGCTGGGCGGCGTCGGCATTCTCCTCCTGGTGGGCGCGGCGACGACGGCAATCATCGTGTCCGCGACCCGCAGCGCCATGGCATCGAACCGGGAGATCGTCGAGGTCTTGCACTTCGTGGGTGCCACGGACCGGTTCATCGCCCGGGAGTTCGAAAAGCATTTCCTCCATCTCGGTATCCGCGCTGGCCTCGTTGGGGCAGTCTCGGCCATGTTCGTCTTTTTCGTGATGCCGAGCGTGATGGAGTTGCTCGGCGGCGGCACCGTCACCATGGCCGAGATGCGTCGGCTGATCGGCGCCGGCGCGCTCGATGCCGCCGGCTACGTTCTGCTGGCCATGGTGGTCGTCGTCATTGCCGCGCTGTGCATGCTGACCTCGCGCTTCGGCGTGTACCGCATTCTTCACAGCCAGAACTAAGGCCCGGGGAGAAGTCGGTTTTCGACAACCGCTGTGAGCCCCATCGCTTGTATGACAAGGTGGGATAAGCTGGAGTGCTTCGGGGGGACCGGAGCGGTGGGAAATTCGGTCGTGGCTCCATTGGGGTGCGCGGGACGAAATGTGGAACGCGGGAAATGCCGAAGGCGGCCAAACTCCTGATCGCGTTCGTCCTGGCCTGCGGCATTGCCGCAGGCGTGGGGTTCCTCGCCTTCGCGCACGCCGTCAAGCAAACAGCGCTCGCCGATCCGCCCACCGCCGACGCCATCGTCGTGCTGACCGGCGGCGAGGACCGCATCGAGGCCGGCATCAAGCTTCTGGCCAAGCGCAAGGGCAAGCGCCTGCTGATTTCCGGCGTCAATCCGTCCACCCGCGTTGCCGAAATCGAACGCCTTACGGGCTATGATCGTCGTCTGTTCGACTGCTGCATCGACTTCGGCTATCGCGCGGTGGACACCATCACCAACGCCGAGGAGACGCGCGCCTGGGCTGCCAACTGGCGCTTCTCCAGGCTCATCCTTGTGACGTCGAGCTATCACATGCCGCGCAGCCTGCTGGAGTTCGCGCGCGTGCTGCCTGATGTCGAACTGCTGCCGTATCCCGTCGTCACGCGCAGCCTGCAGCTCGACGCCTGGTGGCAGCATCGTCACACGGCCCGCGTCATGGGGGTCGAATATGTCAAGTTTCTCGCCTCTGCGGTCAGATTGGCTGCTGCACGGGTGCTTGGTATAGGACAGCGCCAGGCGGCCGGGGGCGTTGAAGGCCCGCGCCCGGCACGAGGCTGAGACCCCGCTCCCATGATCCTGCTCCGCTCCCTGCTTTACGCTGTTGCGTTCTACATCAGCACCGCCATCTTCCTCGTCGGCGGCAGCTGGCTGTTCTTCGGCCCCCGCTCCTGGGCAATGGAAGGCCTGCGGCTGCACGGCCTGTTCTGCACGTGGCTCCTTAAGGTCATCTGCGGCACGCGCATGGAGGTGCGCGGCGCCGGGAAGCTCGACACCCGCCCCTGTCTCGTCGTCTCCAAGCACCAGTCCGCGTGGGACACCTTCGCGCTCGTGCCGGTGTTTCGCGATCCCGCTATCGTGCTCAAGGAAGAGCTGAAGTGGATCCCGTTCTACGGCTGGTTCTGCGTCAAGTTCGAGCACATCCTGATCCGTCGCGATCGCGCCGCCGCCGCCCTCAAGCAGCTTGTCGCCGATGCCAAACAGCGCGCCTCGCAGGGCCGGGAGGTCTTCATCTTTCCCGAGGGCACGCGCCGGGCGCCGGGCGCCGAGCCCGATTACAAGCCGGGATACATCGCCCTGTATGAGGGCCTGGGCCTCCCCTGCTATCCCGTGGCGCTCAATTCCGGGCTCTATTGGCCGCGGCGGCAGCTCCTGCGCTATCCCGGTACCATCGTGGTGGAAATCCTCGACCCCATCCCTCCCGGCCTGCCCCGGGCCGAATTCCGCCGCCGCATCGAAGGCGCCATCGAGCAGGCCTCCGACCGCCTGATCCGCGAGGCCGCTGCCTCTGCCGCCCCTCCGCCGGATGCTCTGGCTTATGTCAGGAGCCGGCAGGCCAAAGAGAGAACATAAAAAGAACATTTATTGACTCGGGACCACCGAAGGCCTATATTTATGGGGTACACAATAGGCTACGAACCCCATGACGCCATTGAGCCTTCCGCCCATCTCGGAGCAGATCTGGGACACCAAGTATCGTCTCAAGCAGGCGGACGGCACGCCCGTCGATCAGACGATCGACGACACGTGGCGGCGCGTCTCTGAAGCCATCGCCGCGCCCGAGAGCGGCGCCACGCGACCCATGTGGGCCGAGCGCTTCTACGACGCGCTCAGCGACTTCGCCTTCCTGCCCGCCGGCCGCATCATCGCCGGGGCCGGCAGCGGCCGCGACGTGACGCTCTTCAACTGTT
>JBJXDX010000046.1:0-13340 GCA_046154585.1 Hyphomicrobiaceae bacterium
ACGCGATACCATTCGAAAACGACGATTGCAGCACCAATCGAAAGCCGCATAAACTTCAACCCAGATGAGCCGAGGCCCTCCGCTCAGTCACGCCGCAAACTGTCTCAAAGCATTCGACGACGGACACTGGCCATATCACCAGCTTTGGCGCAGACAGCCTCTCCCACGACAACGCCATCGTCTGCTACGCAAAGCGCCTCACCGTCAAAGGCGACTAGCACGCAAGACAAGGCGGAGACTGTTATGCTGACCGACGATCAGGCCAAGCAGTGGGTGAGTAAGTCTATCTACAGCAGCGATGGCACCAAAATCGGCGAAGTGGTGGCGTTCGAACGCACCACCGACAACAAAGTCACCGAACTACACGCAGATATCGGCGGTTTTCTGGGGATGGGCGAGACCCGCGTCAAGCTGATGCTGTCAGATTTCAAACTGCAAGGCGACCGAGTCCTGCTGACCATCACCAAGGAGCAGGCGATGGCGAGTCCAAAGGTCAAGCAATAGAGGTCCAGCCAAACGGAGGGTGGGTGGTGGCCCGCCCTCCGACTTAGTTTCGAAGTCCCAAAGAGATCCTGCCCAGATCAAGGCGGACACTGAACGCCCCCCAACAGCCAAACACCGCAAGCCCGATTGTCTCATGGCGCTTCGGCTGCTAGTTCCTTGTCCGCCCAAACAAGAGACCCGAGAAGGCCGGTGGCAATGTCCGCCATGCGCTTGCTGGTCGCTGTAACGGGAGCTCTTCTTACTTGGGGGCATGAATGATTTTTCCAGATCCAAGCTTGTGGGTGGCTACCTCATCTTTGGATAGTTCGCCGGTCGCTTGAACTTTAGTTTGTACCGCTAGGCTGCAACACAAGTGACTCACACCTGCTCCTCTGCGTTGCTCGCATCAGATATGGCGACCAAGTAGAACTCATCGGGTGTGCCCAAGTCCTGACGCACACAAACCACCTGTGGCGGATGCTTTATCGGTCATGCATCATGATTTGGCATAATCGCATGCCAATCTCGAGAGCCGACATTCCCCGCGAGAGGCTATGACGCGCTAAGCGCGAAGCCAGACTTTCTCGCGCCTGCGAATATTCATCGGCGCGGTTTCAGAGCATGCATATTGGTTTGATCCCAACGGCGGATATGCGGCACTACCATGCCGACTGGACGCGCAAGGGCGGCAAGTCGTACTTCGGTTACAAGGCGCACGTCGCCGTCGATGCCGGGTCCGGTCTGATCCGGCAGGCGATCCTGACGCCAGCCAAGACCTTCGAGAGCGAGGTGGCCGACCGGCTCGTGTGCGGGGACGAGCGCGCCGTCTACGGCGACAAGGCCTATGAGCACAAGGCGCGGCGCGCGCGTCTGAAGGCCGCCGGCATCAAGGACCGCATCATGCATCGCAGCCACAAGAGCCAGACGGGGCTGCCCTACTGGCAGCAGCGCCGCAACCGTCTCATCGCCCCGATCCGTTCCGCCGTCGAGCGCGTACGCGACCTAGAACAAGGAATGGCGCGGGGGCGATAAGTCCCGCGCCATTCTGCTGCTCTGGAGGCGTTTCTAGCTTACCGGATCGTGTGCTCGCCGTAGCTGCGGACGGCACCGCTGACATCCGCCCGCCTGCAGGGAGCGGAAACCCTTCCTGAGCGCATGAAGTGAGGTTCATGCGGTGCTCAACTGGCCGCCTGTTAAGCGGCCTTTTTGTTGCGCCAATAGACCATGCCGCTGAGGCGGTGGCTCAGAATGACGGAGCGACAGCGACATACTCGCGCTTGGCGCAAATCGACTATATCGGTCATCGAGGGAACGTCCTTACAAAGTGAGGATCGGTCGCCGTCTACGGATCCAATAGCATCATCGTCCCGGTCGGTTTGAACGCCCACGTCCCAATCCTTGCAAGGCGCGCGAGACCAATTCTCGTGCGGAGAAAAGGCGCTCCTGCATCGTGGCCGGCCCGTCGCTCTTTTCGTGCATGAGGTGGATCTCGCGATCATGAAAACGTTCCAGGCCCGGCCGATGTCCCGCATGGATCACCATCGCATCAGCGAGAAGATCACGCATGTACTCCATCATCTTGAATTGGCTGAGCTCGTCGAGCGATGACGTTGGTTCATCCATGATGAGGATGTCGGGTGGATGAATCAGCACGCGAGCAAAGGCAAGGCGTTGCTGTTCGCCGCCGGACAGAACCGCACCCCATTGTTCTGTTTCATCGATGCGTGGAATGAGATGTTCAAGGCCGCAGCGCGTGAGGATATCCCGAATCTTGTCGTCTGCGACCTCTTGCTCGGAGTGGGGATAGAGCAAAGCGGCGCGCAACGTGCCAAGCGGAAAATACGGGCCTTGCGGCATGAAGGCGATGTCGGCGCCCTCGGGTCGCAAAATCTCACCGCTTCCCCAAGGCCATAAGCCGGCCATCGCTCGAATGAGTGTGCTTTTTCCGGTTCCCGAGTCTCCCTTCACGAGGACCTTTTCGCCAGGCGAGATGATGGCCTCCGCGCCGTCGATCATCAGTTTGCCGTCGTGCAATGCGATGTTCAGATGACGAAGATGCACGCGATTGTCCGGGCTCGCGCCCAACGTGATGGTTTCGCCCCGGCCGACGGGCCCGAGGCTTGCTTCTAGACGGTCGATCGCATCCGACAATTGCGTCACACGGTGCGAAGAGGCAAACCAATCGGCCAGACGCAACGCATTGTCCGCGAGCCAGTTGAGCGCGAGCTGGACTTGCATGAACGCAGTGGCCGCCTGCATGAGCGAACCGAGCGTCATCTCACCTGAGAGATATTTTGGTGCCCCGAGCAGCAGCGGAACAACGGGGGCCAAAACGAGGTTTGCACCATTCAACCACATCATTCGACCTTGCCAAACGATCACACCGAGCCAACGTTGGACGAGATCGGAGAGGGTTACGTCCAGACGCTCGCGTTCGTCGTCGTCACCGCCAATCAATGCGATATTTTCGGCATTGTCCTTCACGCGGGTCAGTTCGTAGCGCAGCTGTGCCTCTCCGGCCGCCTTTTCCTCAACGCGGCGCACCAGCCGTCGGCCCAGCAGAAACATGCTGAGTGTCGTGATTGCGGAATAGATGATGCAGGCGAAGACCATGTAGCCGGGGATGGCATAGCCCGCCACGGTCAAGGCGCCGCCGACGATCCAGAGGATGCCGATGAAGGAGATCGCGGCCAGCAAGGCGTTTAGAACGCCCAGTGAAAAATCAACCAGCAGCTCGATCGCAATCCTGCCGTCCTCAGCGATACGCGCTTCCGGATTGTCGGCCTCGGTGTGCACGATAGTCAGTTGGTAAAAATGCCGGTCGGCGAGCCAACGACTGATGAGTGTGCGCGTCAACCACTGGCGCCACCGCAGCTGCAGGCGCATGCGCGCGTGCAAGAGCCCCACGGAAAATGCGGCTGAAAATGATGCTAAGGCCAGAATGAGACCCAGACCGAGGACAACGGCCTTGGTGTCCTTCTGTTCGAGCGCATCAAAGAAGAATTTGTTCCAGCGATTGACCGCAAGGGCTGCGCCGAGATTCGCGAACAGAAAAAATAGAACGGCCGACGTCAGAAGCCACGCTCGCGCTCGCGTTTTCCCGCTCCAAAAACCAAGTGAGAGGCGCAGGAAGCGTTGCGACCGGCCAGAACGCGTTCTGCTCTCCACCACCCGATGCGGTCGACGAGGTGGTTTTGCGGATGCAGGCGCAGACGACTCATCCGACATCGGTCTGTTCAGATTTGATCCGGCCAAGCAGCATAAGAACGACAATGACGATCAAGATGGCGCGAAGATAATACCGCCACCGTAACCAAGGCCTAACCGTCGCGAACGGCCGCTGAAGCCACCCAGCAAGAAAATGATGAGGGCGATAAAGGATGCTCCCGAGCGACATGAATTTAGATCCCTTTGCCGCGCCCATTCGAGCCTCATTCGAGCAAATCATAATGGCATTCCAGTTTCCTTGGAAGCCGACGCAGGATGCGCGCGGACGTTATTTCTCCGAAGCTCCCTGGCACATGGACACTTGCGACGCGAGCGGTGCGGGAAGAACCGCCCAAGCTCAACGAATTCGCGCCAGGTTGGTCAAGGGGGCACCCTATGGCCGGTCTTCATCCTCGCAACGCAATAAGCACCGGCGTCATTGCAGTGCCTGGTCCGCAGCCTCCGCAAGAAGCCAATCGCGAAAAGCCTTCACCTTGTGGCGCCGACGCGCGCGGTGGACAGACCACGTAGTACGCCTGTCCGGCAGGAATGTCCGCTGCCCGTCCGTTTCGCCTCTTGTATCGAACGCGGCGCTGAAGCGGCCCGGCAATCCAGCTTTTGTGCGCTATGCTTGTCGAGGCCTCGACGCTAATGCGAAGAGCGCGTTGACGATAAACGAGGCGAGCACGCTGCACAGCGCCGTGATGACGTAATGATGCCCCGAGAAGCCTTGGCGTGCCGCATTCGTAAGCTTGCGCGCGCCGGGGATCACATCTCCAGAAGCGCTCAGCCAATTCAATGATGCCTGCCAAATCCAGTCGGCGAAGCGCAGGAGGACCGCATACGCGTCCGGGATCAGTGCGTTGAATGTGAACAGCACGACGGCAAGTACGACGGTGGCCGGAACGCTCACAAGCCCTATCGCAATTCGCTGAGCCGCGGTACGGGTACCCCCGAGAAGCCGGTTGAAGGGAACACCAACGACGATGGCTGCGATGATGATAGCCGGAATGGAGAGCACGACGTGGGTCATGTTGACCCGCTCGCGCAGGTGGTTCACCGCCACCTGTCCCCAGTGACTCCCGGACACCAACGAGTCGAATGCTCCAACGATGCTACGGCCCATGTCAAAGGCAAACGCAATGACCGGTTCGAGTTCGCGGTCGCAGACAACCGACGGCACCATGATGCCGAGCATGATGACGTAGCTCGTCCCGCCAATTCCGATCGACACGACAAGGCGCCGGAGCCATGCAAGCACTGCCATCCGTACTCCTCCTCACCGGACGCCCCGGATCTCGGTGGGCCGAAGGAATCGATAGCGTAAGTATCGATCGCGGTTTTCGTATCTAAGGCTGAGTTGATTGCCCGCGCTTGGCTTGACTCAGCCAGTCTTCAGCTTCCTGGAGCGAGAAGGAAAACTCGGCGCCAGGCGGCGTCTATGTTTTGACCAATGCAAGTGCGCGTGAGTCTCCCCCAAGCCCGCGATAACTCCGGGTCCGTCCATCTATTTTGCTGCAAGTCGATCTGTAAGGTCCTTCAATCGCGCGAGTCGCATCCGCAGCGTCTTCAAATTCTTGCCGATGCGCAAGTCAACGCAAGCTTCATCATACAGCTCGCACGCTTCTCTTAGGATGCGATCCTCCAACTTACCGATTCTCATGACTGAGAAGGCCCCTTAACTGTCAACCGGGTGCAAATCCGTTCCGCTCTCCTAGAGGCGGAAACGCCAGTCAGCGATACACACCCGCGCCCTTTGCTTCACCTCGCCCTTGATCTCTGATCGACATTCAGCGACGGACGCCGTTTCTGCCAGAGCGGATACGTTCGATGATTTTGACAACCGCCTGATGCTTTTCTGGGGTTGGCGACGCGACCGCGGCTTCAGCGTGTGCGTTGCCGACATCCGTCAACAGGTCAAGTGCGTCCTGCTCGCTGATGAGCTTTAGATCTGTCAGCGCGAGAAGGAGCGATTCGCAGATACCAAGGGCAGCCGTCCCATCGGCATCACCGAACCGTGTGTGTTCTGCCATGGCATTATTCCTTTTCGGCGCTCAGTCTATCGCGCTGTCGCTCGGGCGACGCTGATCCACATTGGTGAGATCGATGACTAGCGGATTTATTCGTGAGCCGATTATCCACCTTACCGACGCGATTTCTGCATCGGACGCTATTCTCGCCGGCAGAACCAAGGAGCCAAAGACTCCCAGTCTTTCAATTTTGGTGCTTTGCCCCGGAGGGCCGTGATACGTTTGGAATGCAGTCAAGGGATGCATCCCAAGCGGCAGCGCTCGCGATGTCAGCTGCCTCTCTGTCCATCGGGAACCCTCATGACCTCTATGCAGTTTGACAGCATTCTCGCGAGAAAGCTGAATACTTTCCTCCCTTTGTCGCGCGATGAGCTGAAGTGCCTTGCGGACATGCAATCCACGCCTCTCAAGGTAAAGCGCGGCAAGCAGCTTACCCCAGGAGGGGCAGTCCGGGCACACGGCTTTCGTCCTGCAGACCGGCTGGGCCTGCAGTTACAAAGACCTTCCCAATGGCAGCCGCCAAATCATTTCGTTTCCAATCGCCGGAGATTGCGTGGGGCTGCGCAGCGTTCTCTTGCGCACAGCGGACCATTCTTTTTCGGCCTTGACGGATGCTGTGGTCAGCCCTGTGGAAAGCACACAGATCCTGAAATGCATCACCGAGTTTCCGCGGCTGGGCGCCGCGCTGATGTGGGCCGCCTCACGCGATGAAGCCATGGTCGTCGAGCACCTTGTCAGCATCGGGCGCCGCAACGCCATCGAGCGAACCGCGCACTTCTTCATGGAGTTGGCGGAACGGCTGAGCGTGGCAGGCCTGGCGACCGAGACCGCGTTCAAATGTCCGCTCAGTCAATTCGTTCTCGCCGACGCGCTTGGGTTGACGGCCATACACATCAATCGCGTGCTGCGTCAGCTTCGCGAGGACGACATGCTGACCTTGAGCAAGGGCAGCGTCAGAATCCACAATCTGAACCGATTGAGGAAGCTCGCGGGATTCCAGGGTGGCTATTTGAATTCGAGGGACTAGCCCGCAACACGCGAGGACAAAGCTCTCAAGCACTAATTTGGATTAGGGGTTCCGAGCTGACATTGGCTAGCCTTGCCGTGCGGGGAAGCCGAGGGCCCCTAGCTCGGCGGTGCAGAGGGTAAACCGCTTGCTGGGGCCCTCGCACACTCCGCTTTCACGGATTTGTCAGCGCGTTCTTAATCCATGTTGGTGGCGCCGGCCTACCCGCGAAGTACGTTAACATTGCGCGTCCTTCAGGAGCACCAACGCAACAAATCTTCGCTTCGCAAGGCGGGATGCTGAGTCCGGGCGTGATCGGCAAAGGAGACGCGATCAGAGTCGGAGACCCGGTCGATTGGCCCCAATGCCTCAGGTATGTCCGCTTAGCCGCGCAACGGGTAACGCCAATGGACAATCTACTTGGACGCACGATCCTTGTCGTCGAGGACGAGCCAGTCATCTTGCTCGATCTAAAGCAGGCACTAGAGCTAGCCAGTGCGAGGGTCGTGTCGGGCGCGCACAATGTGGACGACGCGACCTTGTCTGGTGCCGTGCTCGATGGAGCGCTGCCACTTGTGGCAGATCGGCTAACTGAACGCAGATTGCCGTTCATTTTCTGTAGCGGACGAGAAGCGAGCGAGTTCTCGCATTGGCCACACGCGTCTCTGCTATCGAAACCTGCAAATGCTGAGGCAATCGTCAATCATTTGATACGGTTGCTAGGTCCCAGCGAGGCCAGCCGCCAAGCAATCGTGCACTCACGTCCAGCTTCCATTGCGCCTGATGATCTCATTATCACAGACGCGCTCAAAGGCCGCCGAACGAAGTCCAACCACCGCGTCGCAGAGGTACGCGCGTTCCACGATCTCACCGAGCTTGCCATGCGCAGCCCGGAGGCTGCGGTGCAGCGATTTCTGGAATTGGCTTTGGAGTTGTGTGGTGCTGGCTCAGCTGGTTGGAGCCGCCTGACGCAGAGCGTCTCCAGAGAAGAGGTTTTTTCGTGGGACGCATTGGCAGGCGAATTGAGCCCCTATGTCGGTAGAGTCATACCTCGGAACTTGAGCCCCTGTGGGCTGTGTCTCGATGCAGGCAAGACAATCCTCGTGTCGCGTCCAGCACGAGTTTTCAGCTCCTTCAGTAAAGTCGATGCACCGGTTATTGAGGCATTGATTGTGCCCGTCTACGATGTGAGCGGAATCGCGTTGGGCGTGCTTTGGGTCGTGCATCACAACGACAGGCTTTTCGACGCACATGACGCGCGAGTGATGGAGGAACTCTCTGTGCAACTGGTGCTGGCCCTCAAGCTCATGGGCGACGCCAAGACCCACGGCCACGAAATCGCGGATAAGATCGCACTCATCAGAGACACTGATCACCGTGTGAAGAACACCCTCCAGTCTGTGGCATCTCTCCTTAGTTTGCAGGCGCGCTCATGCCGCGTGCAAGAGGCCCGCAAAGCGATAGAAGAAGCGGCCGCCCGGCTGAGCATATTCGGTACGGTACACGAGCTTCTGCACGGCAACACGGGCGATAGTCGCGCGGTCAATATAGGCCAGATCGTCGAGAAGCTCGTTGACGCACTAAAGGCCACAAGATCAGAGGATGACCCGTCTATTTCGCTCACGGTTCAGGCTGACCACGTGCTGCTGGAACCAAGAGCGGCCCTTTCGATCTCGCTTCTCGTCAACGAAGCGATCACGAACGCGTATAAGCATGCTTATCCCGATGGCACTGGAGAGATTTTCGTCAGGGTATCGCAAACTGCCGGCGGCGGGCTCCGAATTGGCATTCAAGACGATGGAGTCGGATTTTCGCCTGACGTCCGGGGTGGATTGGGTCTGACCCTGATCCGAAGCTTCGCGTCTCAGTTGGGTGGCGATCTCCTAATTCAATCTGATAGCAGCGGAACCTTGATTTCCGTGACTGTCGAACAGCAGATATTGCCAACT
Source organism: Hyphomicrobiaceae bacterium (assembly GCA_046154585.1). Classification (GTDB taxonomy): domain Bacteria; phylum Pseudomonadota; class Alphaproteobacteria; order Rhizobiales; family Hyphomicrobiaceae; genus CADEFX01. The sequence continues at coordinate 8,676 of JBJXDX010000046.1, forward strand.
ACCCGACAATCCCCAAGTCCGCTACGGGGAGAGCGTGAGATCCAGCACTTGGCTGCACCTCTCCGTTTGGACGCTGGCGATGATATCGCTCGCGCTAGGCGATAGCCGGCTGTGCGCGTTCTAGAGCCAAACGCAATGTGGCGTTGTCGCTGCGGGCACGTGACTAGGGTCGACTCACGCAAGATCAACGCTTGCCGCGCCGGCGGCTGTGTCGCATGACGTTGTTCCGGGTCCGGGATGCGGCCACGGTTCTCACACGGCCGTACGCACCGATACTGGCGGATTTGGTCTCTGCTTCAATGGCCTGAGCGTCACCTGCGCCATAGCCCTGAGGATATCGGGGTCCCTGTGTCCCCGCTGGGCAAGCCAAACAATCCTTCGGGCCAAGGCCGCGCGCGCTGATTGGATTTCATCGGCCTTGTGACCCGTGAATTTTTGTCCAGCGTCCGCCCAGACAGTATCGAAGACCTCACCCATCGTCTTGATCAGTTCAGGACTGAAGTCCGTCTCTATAAGCCCCGATGCGGATGACATGATGCGACCTTCCCGTGATAATGAGGCGGGAGCGCTACGCGACGGGCTCTCTCGGTCGGATGTTGCCACGGCTCGTCAGACACCGATGTGAAAACATTTAGCACGGCCAAACCGGGCAAAAACTAATCCAAGTTAATTCATGCTCGCGCCAAATGAGAACACCTTTGCATTCTCTGGAACTTAGGCCGATGTCTGACGTTGCTTCTATTCGCGCCATCTGGCGTCAAAGGAGTAGATATGAACCGCTTTTTATATTCAGCGTTCTTGGGTGCTACGCTCGCCGTCGGAGCAAGCATGACTGCGAACGCCGCGCCACTGTCGCTGTCGCCAGGTATTCCATCTACCGAGAGCAGCATAGAAAAGGTGCACGACTTCCATCGATCGTGCCGTCGCGGTCATCGCCATAGGTCCGATGGTGATCGTGTGGCTTGCGGAAGCCACTACCGCCGCGATAGCAGCCCTGGCATCACGCTGCAGCTCGGCACCCGAGATCGCCACGATCGTCGAGATCGGCACCACCGGCGCGATCGCCACGACGGGCGCTAGTCGCTAACTTCTCTACCTACTGGAGCGCGATCGTTTCGCATGGAAGCAATTAAGGCTTCCATGCGAAACGTGAATCGTCCTCTAAACATAAGTCGTAGAGCAGGCTATTTCCTGCTTCTTTTTTTGCCTTTTGGCCCCGACCCAACAATCTCAGCTCGCCTTCCAGTCTGTGTACTCGCGTGTGATTGCCTCGCACGCCGTCTTGGCATTCGCAGAAAGCCAGCCGCGTTTGCGTTTTGTCAGGTCTCTGCTGACCGCTGTCCGGCGGTCGATCACTCCGAGGTGCGTGTTCGCCAGCTCGAAGCCCATCATGCGCAGCATTTCGGGCACGAGCAGAGCGTTGGTGTTGTCCTCAACCTCGATCTTGCGGTTGTTTGGAGACAAGCGCCGTACGGCGATGGTTCCGTCAATCCGGAACCATGGGTCCGGCACCCGGAAGCGGCCGTTGGCAATGTCACCGCAGCGGATCTTGCGATTGCCTCGGCTGTCGCGCAACCAGGCAGACATCAGAAGGGTTTTGGCTTCTCGGACGACGGGCGCTCCTCGCCATTCGGCGACACCGATCCATCGCGGCCGGCCAAGACTTCCGGTTCCGGCACTTCTCCGAGAGCACCTCAATGCAAGGGACGCTTCCGGCATGGCGTTAACGAGCGCTTTGCGGTAGCGAGCCGGAGCCGGCTTCGGTTTCGCGCCGGCGAGCTTCTTCCAGAATTTGCTCCGCTGCTTCTCCGAGACGACGACGAGATCTCGCAGCCATTGATTGTCACGGTCGAGCACGATGGGCTTTGGCGCCTGGAGTCCTTGGCGATATCCCAGCAGTATCGCTGCGCAAATTTCTTCGGCGGTGATGCCATTCACCGTGCGCCCCAGCAAGGCGCTTGCGGCGAGGCGCACGAGGTCCAGCACGTAGGGCATTTCTGCCGCCTCGTCGAAATCATTGACGCCCCAAGCCAAGCGGCCATCGATATCCCGCCACGTCCCGTAGTTCTCGAGATGGATATCTCCAACGGCGAGAACCGGAGGAGCCCCGCCTAAGTCCGGGCAGATATCCAAAATCGTCTCCGCCCAGCGCCAATATGTTGCACGCAGGAAAACAAACGCGCTCTTTTTCATCTTGTCATGCTTGCGGTCGAGGTCCGCCTCGACAATCTCACGATGCAGCTGTTTTCGCAGCCACTCTTCGTAGAGTCTCCCAGAGTCGTGGATGTTCGCCATGAGCCATTGACCTACTGCGTTGAACAGCATCGGCGTGCCAACATGTTCGTTCCGTCACTCTTGATCAACACCGTAAGCATGCTGGCGCCGCCGAGGGTGGCTCCGGCCGTCGGCTCTAATGCCCGGAAGTGGCCGACGCCATGTAGAAGAGTGGTATCGCCATCGAGGCAACTCAAACTCAAAGACCGCAATCACTTTCAGGAAGCGTTGTTTGAGCCGGGCATGTTTGTTGCTCAAGGCAGCACACGGAATGGATCGCATGCCGCGCGAGGGGCCTGATGGGAACAATGGAACCCGACAACGCTCGGTGCGTTAAGCCATGCTCGGATGTGTCCAGTTCGTGTTCGGTGCATTGAGGAGCGCGAGATACCGCCGGTGTGTCCGTGGCGGTAGCGAACCCGCGCGTTCGGGCTCACCTCCTCCTCCAACCGTCACGGAAAATGGCCCACAATCCCGACTTTCTCGGTCTACGCCCCCTTCCGCAGCTCATTTTCGGCTCGCGCTGGCTCCAGGTACCGCTGTACCTCGGATTGATCGTGGCCCAAGCTGTCTACGTTATCCTGTTCCTCAAAGAGCTTTGGCATTTGGTTCTGCACGCCGCGACCATAGGCGAGCAGCAGATTATGCTGGTCGTGCTCGGTCTGATAGACGTGGTGATGATCTCAAACCTTCTGGTCATGGTCATCATCGGCGGCTACGAAACTTTCGTCTCCCGCCTGCACTTGAAGGGCCATCCCGACCAGCCGGAGTGGCTCGATCATGTCAACGCCAGCGTGCTCAAGATTAAGCTGGCACTGGCCATCATCGGCATCTCGTCGATCCACCTTCTCCGAACCTTCATCGAGGCAGGGAATCTGGGCAAACCACAGTCCAACTACACCGAGGCCGGCATCATGTGGCAGACCATCATCCACACCATCTTCATCCTGTCGGCCATCGGCATCGCCTCGGTAGACCGATTGCACGGTCCGCGCAGAGGACCAGTGCTCGAAGGCAGCCACTAGCTGACATTTTGGATGTGATCTTGCCCGCCACACGCCAATGTCGAAGATGGCGCGATCTAGAGTGTCGAAATGTTTCCTGGCTCGCTGAGGTTTGTCTCGGATGATATGCTGCTCATCAAATGGGCGCCGCTAGAAGTCGCTGCAACGCAACCACGCAGAGCACGCGTGATAGGCTCATCCCGTGGCGCGCGCAGAGAAGGAGAACGGATGTCAGAAGCATCGCCACTCGCTACGCTCCTGCAAGAGCGTAGAGTCAAGGTTGCAGCACTAGCAGCAGCTACGGAAGAAAAGCGCAGAAAATCCGACGAGGTCGCGGCGGGAGTTCCGAGCCATTGGCGGCGCGCAGAGAGTACCCTTGGCACGGCCATTGAGAGTGCAAACAAGGATTTTGCTGGCGCGGCTTCGCCGAGCAGATTTCAATTCGAACCACTTTCACAGCCAGGGGGCAATTTTGCACTGGGCCTGTTGAAGCACAGCGGAAACAACGGCGGCGATTTTTCCATCACGGAGATTGCGACTGTTTCGGATGGTCGAGTGATTGCTCGTCGACGGGAGCGCCCCGGGTCGGCGCTCAAAATCTTCGAGGTGTCAAAGGTTGGCAGCGAGGACTGGAGCGCGCTTATCCTCCAGATTTTCCTGACCGACGTTCCGGCGTAGCGGCGCACCAACCGTCACTGCTAAGGGGGTGGGGCCTGCCGTGGATCGGATCGATCACGACCACGCTTCCGTCTCGGTGTCACGCTGTCCAAGACGACTGGGCGATCGAGGTTGTCGCTGCCGGTGCAATTCGCGCTCGTTGAGGCGGTGTCAATATTTTGCAAGCGCCTAGCGCTGGACAAGTCAAACGTAGCAATGCACCGGCAATGACAGTCCTGGCGCTCTCAGTAGTTCGTTACACTCTTGCAATTGCCTCGACCCGCTTTTCCCTGACGCCTTTTGCGCTCGAGTTCGCGTTTGCAGCGACGTTCAGCTCTGTTGCAGGCCCAGCTTTTCTTGATGGCCCACGCGTGACCCTCCGGGCATGTCCAGTCGTGCGTTCGTTGCCCTCTAGGTAAGCCTCCGGCGAGGGCCGCCTTGGCGCTGGCACTGGCGTAGCTACGACTGATGCCGACCTTGGGATCAAGCCATAGGACGGCACTATGTCTGGCGATAGGATCAGCCCGCGCTTCGACGTGGTGGCGAGTACACGGCGGCAGTTCAGTCGCGACCAGAAGTTGGCGATCGTCGCCGAGGTCGAGCGCGGCGCGACGGTCTGCGAGGTCGCGCGGCGGCACAACGTCCATTCGAGCCTGTTGTTTCGCTGGCGGCGCCAGTATGCGTCGGCAACGGTGTCGGCGAATGCACCGCCGCCGAAATTGGAACCGAG
>JBJXDX010000047.1:0-6937 GCA_046154585.1 Hyphomicrobiaceae bacterium
GACTGGCAGTTGACGATGTAGAAGCCGAGAAGCTGTTCCTTGGTTTCGGCGAACGGCCCGTCGACCACGACGGCTGGCTCCTTGTGCTTGCGGAGCGTGGTGGCGGCCGTCGTTGGCATGAGGCGCGCGACCGGGCCCAAGCGGCCCTCCTTGGTCAGCCGGTCCTGGACTACGGCGAGCTTGGCCATGACCGCGTCGTCCTCCTCCTTGGTCCAGGAGCAGACGGCGTTCTCGGAGTGATAACAGAGGATGGCATACTGCATGGCCAGCGATCCTTTCATGTGCACTCTCCAAGGACGAATGAAGAGGTTCGTTCCCGACATGGGATGTTCGGTGGATTTATGGCACCGGAACCGGCGCCAAAAAGGCGCTCAAGTGCGCCGGCCCAAGCAAGGCGTCTCATCAACCCAACATGGTTGTTTCCGCCGGAACAGTCCACCTCCGCCGTATGTCCCATTGTGATCCAGACCGGCGGGCAATCAGGTCCGCCCTAGCGGAGCTGGCCCGTCCATCCCGAGGATTCAGGAGACAATAATGAAAAAACTGATCATGACCCTTGCAGCCCTCTCCCTCTTCGCGTCCGGACCGGCCTTCGCCGGCTGCGGCTCGCACGGGGGGGGGTTACTCACGCGCCTACAGTGCACAGAGCAATTCCCGGCAGTATTCGACCCCGGCGCCGCATGCGGCTGCAGAGCGCAAGGCTGCGGCGGCAAAAGCGGCGAAGCTGGCCAAGGCCGCGAAGGACGCCGAACGCTCGGCCGCGCTGGCGGATGCGGCTGAGGCCAAACTTTCCAAGCAGGCCGTTGCCGCCGTCGAGGCCATTGCCGGCACCGACACGCTGGCGCCGGTCGCGGCCGGGTTGGCACGCGAGTGCAAGCAGTACTCGGCGACGATCGGATCGCTGATCAACATCGCCTGCGAATGACAAGAATGGGGCAGACCCGCCTGGGTTTGCCCCTCAAGCTTCCGCCGGCCGCAAGCCAACGGCTATGTCTTCGTCTTGGCTAGGGTCTCGCCGAGCGCGCGATGGTGCTCGATGGCGGCGCTCTCGCCGAAATCCTCCAACTCGAACACCTGGCGGATCTCGATCTCGCCGCCTTCCTCATGGGGATTGGGGCAGCGCTTCATCCATGCGATGGCCTCTGCCTTGTCCTTGACCTGAATGATCCAGTAACCGGCGATCAGCTCCTTCGTTTCCGTGAACGGACCGTCGGTGACGATGCGGTCCTTGCCGGAAAAGCGGATACGCGCCCCCTTCGAGCTCGGCTGCAATCCGTCGCCGCTGAGCATCACGCCGGCCTTCACCATTTCCTCGTTGAACTTCGCCATGTCGGCGAGCAGCCTTTCCGAGGGCATCACGCCGGCTTCGGACTCTTTCGTCGCCCTAACGATCACCATGAATCGCATTGTCGCGTCTCCTTTTGCATTGCAGGCCCGTGCATCCGAGCGCTCATGACCAGATCTCAACCCGTACTCCAGGACGAACCAAGCCGCCGCGCCCGACATGCGGATGATGACCAGAATTGAAGTTGCAGGGCAGGGTTAATAGGGAACGCCAGCGACGTTATCTCGTTCTTAACCTTATTCGCTGCCCGGACGGCAAGAGGCATGAGTGGCTGCGACCCTCGGAACCCGACTGAACATTTTTGGCAGCAGAAAGTTGTTGCCCAGCGGCAGCGACGTGTCGTCTGCGCTGGCGCGGTGGTCGACGCGGCTGTCGCGTCTCGCGGTCGCAGGCGTTATGGCGGTCGCTTTCTTCGACTGGCATCCGCCGAGCAAGCCCTACGACAAGAGCGCCACGCCACCCATTGAAATCCTCCGCACCAAGCGCGTCCCGATGGACGGGCAAAGGCCTCCCGCCAAGCCCTCGGCGGGGCATTGACCCGTGCACCCACCAGTCGGACCTCTAAAGATTGGAACTTTGCCGGCTTCACCGCGTCTACGTGCCGAAGCCGTGCAAGGAGCGCGTCATGCCATGCCCAGACAAGCAATCGAGCGGCGACGGCCCGCCTAGGAACGAGGACCTGTTTCGCGTCTACATCGCGTTCGTCGCGATTGCCATGCTGCTCAGCCTATCGCTGCCGCTGCTGGCCTAGCGTAAACGGTTCGCAGACATGGTCATTCCAGACGTTTCCGAAGCGTGTGGGGATTCGAACCCGGAGACGCCGATATTTAGTTTCGGCATCGAAGAAGAATATTTTCTCGTGCATCGCGAGACTCGCGATCTCGTTCGAAACGAGCAGCCCAAACTGATGGGCGCGCTAAAGGGTGCGCTTGGAGACCAGGTTGCGAGCGAGTTTCTCTGCTCGCAAATCGAAATCGGCACAACCGTTTGCAGGTCGGCGCAAGAGGCGCGCTCCGAACTCTCGCGTCTGCGGCAAACCGTTATCGGATTGGCCGGCGAGCATGATTTGTCTGTCGTCGCGGCCTCGACCCATCCGTTTGCCAAATGGTCGGATCAGACGATTGCGGACCTGCCGAGATACCACGACATTGCGCAGGATCTGGCGGGTGTCGGCAGCCGTCTCAATACATGCGGAATGCATGTCCACGTGGGCATCGAGGACGAGGAGATGCGGATCGCGGTGATGAACCGTGTGCGCCAATGTCTGCCGCTGCTGCTGGCGCTGTCGTCCTCGTCGCCGTTCTGGCAAGGACGCAATACCGGCCTCAAGTGTTTCAGGCTGGCTGTCACGGACTCGCAGCCTCGCTCAGGGCTTCCCGAAGCGTTTGCGAGTTGGGCTGACTACGAGCGCGTGAATGCGCTGCTGTGCCATTCCGGTGCCATTGACGATCCGACGAAAATCTGGTGGGACATCCGGCCATCCTCGCGATTTCCAACGCTCGAGATGAGGATCACCGACGTTTGCCCACGCATTGATGATGCGATAGCGGTGGCGATGCTGTTCGTCTGCATCTGCCGCAGGCTTTGCCGAACGCGTGCCGCCGCCGATGACGCACATTCGCTGCTCCTGCTCAATGAGAACAGGTGGCGCGCGCAGCGCTACGGCATCGCGGGAGAGCTGATTGATTTCCACCGTCAGCAGCTGATTCCCTGCGCTGCGCTCGTACACGAGCTACTGACCGAGATCGCCACAGATACCGAAGCTCAGGGCTGCACTGCCGAGATCGGCCGTGTATCGGAGATCCTTGCGCGCGGCACGAGCGCCGATCGGCAAATCGCGATGTACGAGGACGCGCGCCGATCGGCGCGCAGCGATGCCGACGCACTCAAAAGCGTGGTCGACCTGCTCGTGGCAGAAACGTGCGCAAAATAAGAACTATGCACATGGGCTTGCTCCGCCGTTCTCGCGCCTACGAGCAGGGGAAAGAATGGGCACAACACCTTCCGATTCCGCCCAATGATAAGCTGCTAAAACGATGTGTTCCCGACGGTCCTCTCGCGCAGGTAGTGCCTCCTGATCCTGGTCCTGATGGCCCCGAACGGCTGCATTGTATTGCCGCCCCGGGGCAACGGACGGCACACAGCACCTGGGCCGTCAGTCACAGACCGAAGGCCGGCCTAAGAGTGTATTTCCACCCCTAATCTCGCTCAATGCTCATAGGTTTCCGTATTTTCTATTCATTTCCATTGATCGGCAAATCCACCAATACTTGGCTCGTCGTCTTCACGCATAAATTGCAGGCATAGGCGAAATTATGCGCGGCTAAATGTTGCACGCGCAATTGCTGCCCGCGTTGCAACTACGTCAATAAAATCTTGATGCCGCCGCCAATCCCGGGGGCCTTAGAATGTTCGCATCACCACGAAACAAATCGGGGTTCGAATTCAGACGCGATGCGTCTGCACACCGCGAGTATCAACATCTGACCGGCACAAGTGTCCCATGCGCGACTGGATCTGGGTTATCGACAATAAGATGCGTGCCTACGGCGAGGTTGATTTCGATCAGCGTATCGTCCGTATCAACAAATCGCTGCACAAGCGCAACAAGGAGCAACTGATCGACACATTGCTGCACGAGGAGCTGCATATCCGCTACCCGCTGCTGTCGGAGCGTGGGATCTGTGCGTTGACCGAGCGCACCCTTCCTTACGTGTCGAAAAGCCGCCGCACGACAATGTATCGTCGCCTCGGCAGCAAGCGGCCTGTCACGATCGGCACGAAGGCGCTGAGGCTGCCGGACGGCGAGCTCAAGCGCTTCAAGTCGAGGCGTGCCCGCGATCAGGCCGCGCGGCGCGCCCGCGCGCGCACCCGCATGTAAAAATTAGCGCTGGTGGGCTTTAGCCGACCGGCGCGGCGTCCAATCAAACGTAGACAGCCTTCATCCCGCCTTCGGGATAGCGCGTGCCGGCGGCGGCACCGGGCGGAATCGCGGCGGATATCTCCTCCACGTCCTGCGGCGTGAGGCTGACCCGCATCGCACCCGCGTTCTCGTCCAGGCGGTGCTTATAGCGCGTGCCGGGGATGGGCAGGACATCGCTGCCCTGCGTCAGCAGCCAGGCGAGCGTGAGCTGCGACGGCGTGCACTCCTTCGCCTTGGCCATCGCCTCGATGCGCACGACGAGCTTGCGGTTGCGCTCGAAATTCTCGGCCTGGAAGCGCGGATGGCTGGCGCGGCGGCCATCGATATCCGAGAGATCCTGCAGGACGCCCGTCAGAAATCCACGGCCCAACGGGGCGTAGGCAACAAAGGTGATGCCGAGATCGCGCGTAGTCTCGCGTGTCTCCTCCGCCTCTACCCGGTAGAGGAGCGAGTACTCGGTCTGCACGGCGGTGATGGGGTGGACTTTGTGGGCGCGAGTGATGGTGTCGGGAGCCGCCTCCGACAATCCGAGACACCGGACCTTACCCTTCTCGACGAGCCGCGACATGGCGCCGACGGTGTCCTCGATGGGGACATCGGGATCGACGCGATGCTGGTAATAGAGATCGATCACATCGACGCCGAGGCGCTGCAGGCTCGCATCGCACGCCTGCGTGACGTATGCGGGGCGCCCGTTGACACCGTTGGGCTGACCGTCGCGCCGGGTCTGGCCGAACTTGGTGGCGAGGACAACGCGATCGCGGCGACCCTTGATGGCGCGACCCACCACCTCCTCGTTGTGTCCCCAGCCGTACATATCGGCGGAGTCCAGATGGTTGATGCCCTGATCGATAGCATGGCGAATGAGATCCTCGGACGCTGCGTCCTCGGCAACTCCGTAGACGCCGGACAGCGACATGCAGCCGAGGCCGATGGCGGACACCTGAAGATTGCTTTTGCCCAATGAACGATACTGCACGCTCTGCATGTTTCACCCGATGACTTGGCAACGATCGGCTACGATGAACCGCGCCTAGTGTGATGATCGAGACATCCGCCGTATCAACCGGCCGCCTCTGAGCGAATTTCTCGATCTGAATCACACGAGCAAGCTTATGAGTCTAGTGTTCCTTTTGATTCCGAAGTTCGCTCTCCGACCCAGCCGAGAGCTCTCGCGAACTTCGGAATCGGGACACTAGCGGTTCCGCACGTGACTGCAAGTCTGGCGCGCTCAGTGCGGCAAATGCAAAACAATTCGGCGCGACAGGCAGCATCGCTGCCGTGCTCCCTCGGTTGCGCGCTCCAATCCCTCGCACACTGACGATGACGCTTGTGAACGCGAAGTGTTTGTGCTGCCATAGACTCGAACAAACGTTCGAGCGCACATGGGAGGAATTTAGTGAAACGAGCCAGCATTCTGCCCGCCGTTCTGTCGGCGGTGTTTCTTGCCACACCGGCAGCGGCGCAAATCTCTGATGATGTCGTCAAGCTCGGCGTGCTGACCGATATGTCCAGCCTCTATGCCGACATCAACGGGCCCGGAGCCGTGGTAGCCACACAGATGGCGGTCGAGGATTTTGGCGGCACGGTTCTCGGCAAGAAGATCGAGGTCATCCAGGCCGACGTGCAGAACAAGGCCGACGTGGCCGTTGCCATCGCCGGCCGCTGGTACGATACAGAGAAAGTCGACGTGATCCTCGGCACCGCTGCCTCGTCGTCCTCGCTTGCCACCTCGGGGGTCGCGAAAGACAAGAAGAAGGTGTATCTCGCGACCGATCCCGCAAGCTCGGATATCACCGGCAAAGCGTGTAACGCCTACACCATCCATTGGGTCTACGACACGATCGCGCTCGCCAACGGAACAGGCTCAGCCGTCGTCAAGGCCGGCGGCAAGACCTGGTTCTTCCTGACCGCCGACTACGCCTTCGGCCACGCCTTGGAGCGCGACGTCACCGCCGTCGTCACGGCCAACGACGGCAAGGTTGTAGGCGGCGTGCGCCATCCCATCAATACGTCGGATTTTTCCTCCTTCCTGCTGCAAGCGCAAAACTCGAAGGCCCAGATCATCGGCCTCGCGAATGCAGGCGGTGACACGGTCAACTCCATCAAGCAAGGCGCCGAATTTGGCCTGCTCGCCGGCGGGCAGAAGCTTGCCGGGCTGCTGGTTTTCGTCTCGGATATTCATACCATTGGATTGAAGCAGGCTCAGGGATTGAACCTGACGGAGGCGTTCTACTGGGACCTCAACGACAAAACGCGCGCCTGGTCGAAGCGCTGGAGCGCGAAGATGAATGGTCGCATGCCGACCATGATCCAGGCCGGCTTCTATTCGGCGACCATGGCCTATCTGGAGGCGATCAAAGCCACCGGCACCGACGATGCGGACAAGGTGATGGCGAAGCTCAAGAGCACACCGATGGACGATCCGCTCTTCGGCAAAGGATATGTGCGCAAGGACGGGCGCAAAATCCACGACATGTACCTGTTCGAGGTCAAGAAGCCGGAGGAAAGCAAAGGTCCTTGGGATTACTACAAGCTTGTCCGCACGATCCCAGGCGAGGAAGCGTTCCGACCCATGGACAAGGGCGGCTGCCCGCTGGTGAACTAGCAGGCGGCCAGGATTTGCCATCGCAAAATGTGCCGGGGCCCCGCCGACAACGCCCGGCCCC
>JBJXDX010000048.1:0-82826 GCA_046154585.1 Hyphomicrobiaceae bacterium
CGCCCCCACGGAGGGAATCCGCATCAACGCGATCAATCCGGGACACATCAGGACCGCGCGCCTGGAGAAGCGCATCGACGCCGCCATGGTGCGCTACGCGTCTCAGGATCGTGCCGAGGCGGAACGCCGATTGGTGGCGGAATACGGCATCAATCGCTACGGCGAGCCGCGCGAGATCGGTTGGCTCGTCGCATATCTTTGCTCCTCGCGCGCCGGCTTCATCCACAGCTCGATCATCGACATCGACGGCGGGATGACGAAGGCACTCTGACGCCAGCCCAATTGCCACCGCGGCGGCGTCTCGAGACCACCTTGTCTGCTGCCGCGCATGAAGCGCTCGGCAGCGCCGTGCCACATGTCCGCAGAACGCGACGCGTCGTCTCGATCATCTGCTCGAGCGCGCGATCGGATGTCCGAAATTCCAGAACGACGGTCGGAGCGCATTCGCGACCCTCTGGACCTCCACCGAACGCTCAGGATTAAGTTGCAGCGGCGACAGCAAGGGCCTCCCACGCTCCATCGCCGCCCCTCGGCGGTTGCCGATGCCCGGAGAGTTGCGTACGCTCAGATCGTCCGTGGGCTGCTTAAGGAATATCGGATGAAACAGATTTCAGTTGCAGTTTTTCTTTCTCTTTTTGCGATCATGCCGGCGTCGGCTCAAGGCCAGTGCGTCGAGAACGCTGTGATGACCGGCTTCGGCAAGTGCGCGTGCAAACCCGGCTTTAGCTGGACGGGCGCGAGTTGCGTTGCGGGTAAGCCAAAGTGCGTCGCAAACAGCAAGGTCGTCAACGGCAGGTGTCAGTGCAATGCCGGGTTCAAATGGACCGGATCAGCGTGCGTGAAGTGACACCATCGAGGACGCTGGGGTTGCCCAGCGTCCCTCTGCCCGGCGCGCTCCACGCTTCCGAGTTGGCTCGCCGGCGCAAGAATACACAGAGATCGCGCATCTGCTTAGCCCGCGCCCTTTAAAGCCAGGGCGGTTGTAGGTAGTCTCTCCTTATGCGGAGGCTCGCCGATGCGGCTGTTTTCATACTTGCTTCTGTTGATTTCCAGCTTCGCGGTTGCGCCCAGCGCGGGTCACGCACAATTCATGATGGACCACGAACAAGGTGGTCTCAGAATGCGCGGGCTTCACGGCCCCGGTGTTCAGATCAAGCGAAGCTTTGAATCCGACCGGGAGGCGATGGGCGTGTTTCGGGAAATCCTATCGGCAACGGGCATTCCTGGTGTGGCCGAGCGTATTTCCGTCCGCGCCAGCGCGGACACCGAAAACGCCGAGGCTCAGATCAGTGAGAACAATCAGCGCTTCATCTTTTACAACGCCAGCTTCATGCAGGAGATGCAGGCGAAGACGGGGAGGTACTGGTCCCTTGTCTTTGTTGTCGCTCACGAGGTGGGACACCACATTGCCGGTCACTTGGATTTTCAGGGGCAGAACCATCAGGTCGAGCTGGAAGCTGACCGATATGCAGGCTTCATTCTGGGTAGAATGGGCGCCAGCTATGAAGATGCTGTTTCCGCCGTTCGGAATCTCGGCACCGGCAGCTCTTCTACGACTCATCCCCCGAGAGACCAGCGCATTCAGGCAGTAGCTCTTGGGTGGAGCGACGGACGTGGATCTCAGCGCACCTCAACAAATGAAACCACGAGAATGCCAGCTCCTCCGTCCAGAAGTGAGACGACCGCGGACGTCAGAACCGCAAGTGTACAACCGGTGCGTCCTCCCCGACCGAGAGTAAGCACGGAAAACTGCGCCTCCCGCCAGGCACTGGCTGGCCGCGAGGAAGTCTGTGTGAGTTCTGTCCTTTCACCGCAGCAGGGAAACTCGTACGGCGCGCAAAACCTCTTCGATGGTCGAACCGACACCGCATGGGTCGAGGGCAAAGACTCCCATGGCGTCGGCGAATGGATCGTTGTGGAGTTCGACGGCGCAAGAGATGTGCACGGCATGACCCTTCGCAACGGCTACGCCAAGAACGCTGATATCTTTCAGAAGAACAGCCGGGTGTCAGAGTTCACGTTGGTGTTTTCCGGCGGCGAGAGGCGCACGATCAAGCTGCGTGATTCCAGCGAACCTCAAAACATTACCTTCCCGCAGCCTATTAGGTCTCACTGGGTGCAAATCACAATCGACGGAGTGTTCAAAGGCAGCAAGTACTCCGATACGGCCATCTCCGAACTGGCACTACAATCAACGAAAGCGCAGTAGCGCATGCGATTGCAGACGTTCGGCGCGTTCGTCGCTCTGGGACTTGCCGCTTGGCCATGGCGAGTTGGAGCCGCGGACCTTCCTGGCGATCTCGTTTTTCTTCGGAGTGTAGCACCTGAGATAGTGCAGGACATTCGCTACGCTGGTTCGGACAATTTCACAGGAGCCAAGGTGCCTGGGTACGAGGCCGGTGAGTGCATTCTGAGGAAAGGAGCCGCAGACGCGCTTAAAGCTGCTAACGACGCACTCCGTGCGCGCGGTTTGGCCCTGAGGGTATTCGACTGCTATCGACCCGAGCGTGCGGTGGCCGCCTTCATGCGGTGGGCGAACGCTCGTAAGGACGAAAGGAGCAACCGCTATCACCCGCAGATAGCGCGTGGCGCACTCGTGGCCCAAGGCTACGTAGCGCCCAAGTCTGGTCACTCGTCGGGCTTTGCGGTCGACCTGACCATTGCCGCAATGACAAACGAGCCCAAGCCCGATGAACCGACTCGTCGCGACAACTGCGCTACCACAGTCGAAGGCTCACATCCTCAAGGACTCGATATGGGGACGGAGTTCGACTGCTTCGATCCGAAGAGCCACACATCGGCAGCCGGATTGACCTCCACGCAGAGGCAGAACCGGCAGCTCTTACTTGACGTTATGAACCGCCACGGATTTTCGAACTATTACCGGGAGTGGTGGCACTTTACCCATCGAGCAAGCGTTGCTGGCGCCAAAGCACACGACTTCCCCATCACTCCAACCAACCCTTAGCTTTTCTCCGGCCAACGCTGCCGCGGTCAGGCGCACGGGAGTCGGCGCAGATGAAAGTGCGGGCGAAGCCCGAAAGAGCCCGCGCTTCATTGCCAGCGTCGGCCGCATCCGCATTGTTGCAAGCCGACATGTCGGCAGCTTTCGGGGGCGGTGCGGACACAAGTAGACCACGGTCGGAAGGCGCACTTTTGACCCAATTCAGAAGGTCGGCGGATTGCGCGCCCGCCGTCGCCGACCGCGCATCGGGTGGAGCGGCGCATTGCTTGCTGCCCTCACTGATCCGTCAGTTGGCGGTCTTGGGAATGGCCCCGTTAGCCTTGATCACCTTCGCACCGTCAGCGCTCTTCACAAACGCGAGGAAAGCTTTCACAGCGGGAGAGGCATCCCCCTTGACCACCAGGAACACCTCGCGCACCAACCGATAGGCTCCCGCGCTCACATTGGCCTCCGTAGGGGCAACTCCGTCGAGGGACAAAGCTTTGATCTTGCCGCCGCTCTGTTCGGCAACCGTGGTGGTGGTCATTCCAATCGCACCCACCGTGGCCGCAAGTTCGTTGGCCATGTCTCCGCCGCGCTGCATGACTTTGACCGCTTCTGGCATCTTCAGTGTCTTAAGGCACGCAATTCCGTCGCGGGCGACCTCGGCATCAACTTCGGTATCCGGACGGGTGCGGGCAGCAATGGCGAGATCAATGCCACCCGCCTCCTTCCAGTTTTGCAAGTTGCCCGAATAGATCGCACAAATCTGCGCCTGCGAGAGGTTCGTGACCGGCACGCTTGAATTGACGCCAAACACGACCGGGGTGCGGGCGATTTCGTCGAAAGTGATCCCTTGCTTGACGAGCTCATCGGTCTTTAGCCCGTGGCTAGCTACCGCGATGTCGATGCTGCCAGCGTTTAGAGCATCGATGCGGGCTTTGGTGCCGAGCCCCTTCCCAATTTCTACCTTCAGGTTCGGGATCTTGGCCTCATAAGCGTTGGCGAGCGCCGCAACCAGCGGCATTGCCCCGGTTGACCCATCGACCTTCAACGTAGTCTGAGCCGACGCTGCCGTTGCAGCCATTACGAGCGCGGCCACAGCTATGGGAATCGGTACGCCGAATTTGGACATCATGGATCTCCCTTGGCCTTGGACCCTCGGCGCGCAAGGAGAAATCTGCATCGCATGTTTGATACCACAAAAAAGACAGCATTCGCGAACCGATCCGCTGGTCAGGTCATGGCCCCAAGCCGACGACTTCCGCACTGGAACGATTCCGTCTGCTTTCGAGCCCTTTACCGACACGGCGTAGCTACGGTCCCCTGGGTGTCTAGTACAGGATAGGCGCCTCGTTTCTTATGGGTTCATGACCTAGTGAACTGGCGAGTGCCTCAAATAATTGGCAATGAGATCTATAGCGACGTCAGTGGACATATCTTTGTCCTCCCGGATATGTCGCAAATGGTTTCTCGATCCACATTTTAGACACGAATTCACATCTGGTCTTTACACGAATATTGAGTGCGGCAACTGTTGAAGTCGGTGGCAGCCGTTTGGGAACACCTGACGCAGGAGCGGGCAGATGAACGAGACAGCATGGTCGCCCCAGCGTCGACCGATCGAGGCCTTGACGGGGCTGCGGTTCTTCGCTGCGCTGATCGTCGCCGTGTCGCACTTCCCGCAGGTCATTCCGATCGACCGGCTTCAGGTGCCCCTCACGGAACAGGGCGCGGCCGGTGTAACGATCTTCTTCGTCCTCAGTGGCTTCGTGCTGACCTACAACTACGCCGACACCTTCCGCACCTCGACGGCGGGCGCCGTGACGTTCATGCGCGCCCGCATCGCCAGAATCTGGCCGATCAACGTGGTCGCTTTGGCCATTGTCACACCGCTCACGATCTGGTGGGCGACCACGCCCTCGCCCACCTCGTGGGTCGCCAACCTGCTGATGCTCCAGGCCCTGGTCCCGTCGGTGGGGATGCACAGCTGGAACCCGCCGGCGTGGAGCGTGTCGTGCGAGTTGATCCTGTACTGCTCGTTTCCGTTCTTCTTCTGCTGGGTGCTCGGTCGAGTCCGCTCAGCAAGCCGGCTGCTGCAGCTGGCTGTGGCCCTCTTCGCCGCCGAGGTGCTGTGCTTCTGCGTCGTCGCCGTTGCCGCTGATCACCTGCTCCACCAGTCCGGCAAGAGAGCCGAAGAGATCACCTGGATACTCGGCCGCATCAAGTTCTTCCCCGGCCTACGGATCTGGGAGTTCTTCATCGGTTGCGTGATGGGGCTCGCCCTCCTGCACGCCCGGGCCGGCGGCGACGGGTGGTGGCGCGTCCTCAGCCGCCGCCGCGTTCGTGACGCCATGCTGACCGCCTCGGCCCTCGGCCTGCTGGTGTTGCTATTGCTGCCCTCTGTGGTCGTCTTGCCCGAACGGGGCCTGCTCGCCCACCTTACGAGGGCCGGCCTGTACGTCCTGTACACCCCGCTCGCCGTGCTCCTGGTGACGGCGATCGGCTGGGGCCCGACCGCGGTCAATCCGCTGCTCGAACAGCGCTGGGCCTTGCGCCTGGGCGAGGCCAGCTACTCTTTCTACATGCTCCAGTGGAGCGTCCTTCTGGTCGTCACCGAGATCGCCGGCGGGACACCTGGGTGGTGGCTGTCGGTCGCAGCGATCGTCGTCCTGGCGTTCATCTCGCTGGCCAGTGCCCGCTGGATCGAGGTGCCCACCCGACGCTTCCTGCGCGGCGCCCCTTCCAACCGCTTGGCAGTTCCACTGGGTTGAGCCGGCGGGTCAGCCGCTAGTGTGATGATCGAGAAATTCGCCGTATCCACTGGCCGCCTCTGAGCGAATTTCTCGATCTGAATCACACGAGCAAGTTTATGAGTCTAGTGTCCCTTGGTTCCGAAGTTCGCTCTCCGGCCCAGCCGAGAGCTCCTGCGAACTTCGGAATCGGGACACCAGGCCGCTGTCGTGGCTCGGCCGGCTATGGCTATTTCCCGTTTCTGCCTATGTGCTTCAGTCGCCAACCGCGAACAGCGAGATCTGGGGGAATGCGATAAGCAGGCCTACAATGATCAGCTCCATGATCACGAACGGAACGCAGCCGAGGAAAACGTCCTTGAGCTCGATGTTCGGCGCCATGCTTTTCACGACGAAAGCATTGAGGCCTACAGGCGGCGTGATGGCGCCGATCTCCACCATCTTGACCACGAGCAGGCCGAATAGAACGCCATCGAACTTAATGGCGGTCACGATCGGGAACACGATCGGCATGGTGATGAGAATCATCGACAGGCCGTCCACGAAGCAGCCCAGGATCAGGAACGGGATGAGGATGATCAAGATGGTCGCGGTCTGCGACAGATTGAGATCCGTGACCATGGCCGCGAGTTTCACCGGCAAGCCGGTCGTGGACAGGCCGAGGCTGAACAAGCCTGCCCCTATGATCAGCGCAAAAATCGAGCACGTCGCCGTTCCCGTCTCGCGCAATCCCTCCAAAACGGCGTTCTTGCGTCCGGGGCGGCGGAGAACGGAAATCAACGCGAAGAAGGCGCCTAGGGCTGCCGCTTCGGTTGCCGTCGCGACGCCGAGATAGATCGTCCCCATCACGGCAGCGAACAGGAGGCCAAGCTCCCACGTGCGCCCGATGGAAGCGACGCGTTCCTTCCATGTGGGTATGGCCTCGTCTCTTGGATCGGGGGCGATCTCGGGCTTCAGCTTCACCCAGATCATGATGCCGATAACATAGATGATGGCCGTGAGGATGCCCGGCACGAAGGCTGCCACGAACAGCTTCACGAGCGAGACATCGGTGATGATCGAATAGACGACCAGGATGCCGCTGGGAGGAATGAGCACGCCGAGCGTGCCTCCGGCGGCAATGCAGCCCGCCGCCAGCGATCCGGCGTAGCCCTTGCGCAGCATCTCCGGCAGCGCCACCCGGGCCATGGTCGATGCCGTCGCCACGCTCGATCCGCAGATTGTCGAGAATGCGGCGCAACCAAACACGGTCGCCGCGGCGAGGCCACCTGGGATTCGCCCGAGCCATTTCTGCCCCGCATCGAAGGCCTGCCGCGAGAGGCCGGCCGAGAAGGCCATGGACCCCATGAAGAGGAACAGCGGCAGCACGACGTAGGCAAAGTTCGCTGTCGCGCTATAGGCGAAGGTGGAGAGCAGGAACTCGACGGCGCGCACGGGCCTGGCCCACAGCAAGCCGACCATGCCTGCACCAGCCAGCGCGAAAGCGATCGGCAGCCGGCACAGCAGCAGCACAAGCAGCAGCCCGATGATGGCGAGCCCTGGACCGAGTTCCTGCATTATTCGAAGGCCTTCTCCGGAGCGGCGTGCGCCTTATGGCGGGGCAGGCCGACGACGTGGCGGTAGATGTCACACAGGAACTGCACGCAGAGCAGCCAAAGCCCGATGGCGAGAATGACGCGCGCGGGCCATAGCGGGAACGGTACGATGCCGAAGCCGGACTCGCCGCGCTCGAAGGACGCGACGGCCTGTTTCGAGCTTGGCCAGGCGAGAACAACGGTGATGAACAGACATGCCACGTATCCGGCCAGCTCGAAGATCTGCTGGAGCCATCCCGGGAAGTGCTGGGTCAGGATTTCGATCGCATAGTTCTGGCGCTGCTGCTGAGCCGCGGCGAGGCCAAGAAACACGAGGATGACCAGCAGAAGCTCGCTGAGCTCCACGCCGCTGTGAAACGGCATGTTCAACAGGAAGCGGCCTGCCACGTCGAGGACGACAATGAAGACGATGAGGAGGGTCGCAAAGCCGCAGGAGATGCTCAGGGACAGAAGCATCCGCTCCACGCGTTCAATCAGCGCGATCATGTGGCACCGGAAGGAAGGGTTGCCGATGAGAGCCCGGCGGATAGCCGGGCTCTCGCCATCGTTTGGATCAACCCTTCTTTCCGCATTTCTCGATAAAGCGCTGGAAGCCCGGCACATACGTCGAGCTCTTCTCGAATTCCCGGACATAGCCAAGAAACTCGTCGAGCATGGCCTGACCTTTGACCTTCGCCTCAGTGTCGGCGCGCTTGACCCAGGCTTCCTGCAGGGGCGCGACTGCTGTCTTGCGCACCTTGTCCGATTCCGCCGGCTCGAAGACCTGAACGGTCAACGCGTCTTTCTTCGCGCAAAGCTTCTCGACGGCGGCATCGACACTTTGATCGTTGGACTTGATGCCGGCCGCGGGGGCTTCGGCCGCAACCTCGTCGATGATCTTGCGATGCTTCTCGCTGAGCTTGTTGTAGCGGTTGAGACTCATGCCGACGGTCGACATCGCGAATATGCCAAGTCCGCCGGCGTCCGTCCCGAACCTGGCGACGTCATGGGCATTGCCGTGCACGGCGGAGTCGAAGGGCGCCGAGGACATGGCGTCAACGACGCCGCGCTGCAGCCCCTCGAGGCCGTCGGGCCAGGTCATGGCGATCGGCGTAGCGCCGAGCTTCGCGAAGGCGTCGGAGATCGCTGGAACGGCCCTTATTTTCATCCCTTTCAAATCGTCTGCCTTGGTAATGGGCTTCCTGGACCACACCGTGTTTTCAGACCATGCCGCAGAGTAGAGGATCTTCGCCCCCTTGCTCTCGAACTCCTTCCGGAAATCGGCGTTCTGCGCGTAGAGCTTGTTCCAGGCCAGCGTCACGGCGTCAGCGCGGATGGACGTCAGCGGCAGCACGATGTTGGCGAGCGGATACTCGCGCACGTTGTAGGCGGCCGGCGCCCCATCCACGATGTCCGCGGCGCCACTTTGCAAAGCTGGGAAAAGCTCCGGCGCCTTGACGAGGGACTGCGCCCAATATTTCTCGAACGTGATCTCGCCACCTGAGCGCTTCTCGACCTCGGCCATGAACCACAAATCGGTCTTGCTGGCTGAGTAGACGTCCGAGAAGTACGTGGCGTAGATGAGTTTCTCCGCGGCGCCGGACGGCGTCGCATTGTTGGCCAGGCCCGCAGCAATGGCGACCGCCGCGGCAAGTTTCAGATGGCGAAGACCAAGGTTCACTGTTGTTTCCTCCGTAGGGTTTCTTTTTCAATCGCGACAATTCACAGGCAGCTTACGACTGTGTCCGTCTTTTCCGTTTCCATCGTCAGCGTCCGGTGTCCCATGCTCGTGTTCAACTCAGTGCGCGTTTCAACGCAGCGATGGCATGGTGCTGCGCCCCCACGGCATCGTCGATGACCGGCGTCATGCCGAAGAAGCCGTGGATCATGCCGGCGTATTCCTTGCGCTCGACCGCGTTGCCTGCGGCGCGCAGTGCCTCGGCATAGGCCAGGCCTTCGTCGCGCAGCACGTCGCATTCCGCCGCGATGATGAGCGCCGGCGGCAAACCCTTCAGGTCGGCCTTGATGGGAGAGGCACGCCAGTCCGCGGCATCCTCGGCGCGCGCCAGGTAGTGATCGCCGAACCACTTCATGGCATCGGCAGTCAGCACGCCGAAGCCGTCGGCATACGTTCCGTAGCTGGCGCTCGTCATGGCAAAGTCGGTGACAGGATAGACAAGGAGCTGCAGGCGGATGTTGTCGTGGCCGGCGTCGCGGGCCATCAGCGCAACAACGGCGGCGAGGTTCGCGCCGGCGCTATCGCCGCCGATGGCTATGCGCGAGGCGTCGATGTCGAGACCGGACGGAGCAGACCGCACCCACTGATAGCCGGCCCACGCATCCTCGGCGGCCGCGGGGAACTTGTGCTCCGGTGCCAGCCTGTAGTCGACAGACACCACGACGACATCGGCGCCGCCGCAGATATTGCGCGCAATCGTGTCGTGCGTGTCGATGTCGCCAATGACAAAGCCGCCGCCGTGGAAATAGACGAATACCGGATGCGGTCCCTTCGCCTTCGGCCAATGGATGCGCACGGGCACGTCACCGCGCGGGCCAGGAACCGTTCGATTCTCCGTCTTCGCCACCGGCGCCGGCTCCCCGCCTCGCGCCTTGGACATGGCGTTCATCACCTCGCGTGCTTTCGACGCCGTCAGCGTTTGAATGGGCGGCAGGTTGGCTTTCACCAACGCCTCGAGCGCGAGCTTGATCTGCGGGTGAACTGGCAACTTGGCGTTTCCTCGAACTAATTTTTTTCTGAGCCGGCATCAGCCGTCTGGGGGCGCTCCTGGATCGAACTTCACGATCGACCCATCCTCCAGGATCTTGCGCGTGACGTAGGGGTGAAGCAGCTTCGGCAAACGCCGGTTGAGCACGATGAAGCCGACAATAAGCATCTGGCTTCGGACAACAGCTTCCGCCTCGTCAGGATCGCCGGCGCGAAGGAGCCTGACAAAGCACTCGTAGGAGAGAAGAATCTTGTGCAGCGGCAGATAGGGCCGGCCCATCTTGCGGACGTAGATATTGATGAGACCGTAGAGGGACTGCCACGAGCGGAAGATGAACTCGTTCGCACCCCGATGCATGATCTCGTAAAACGTCCAGTGCTCGTCGAAGAACGCCCGCTCGTCGTTCTTGTCGGCCGCGACGCGCATCCTTTGCAGCGGAATGGCGAGCTCGTCGTACAGCGCCAGATCGCCTTTCGCCGTCACATATCGGGCCGCCATGCCACCCAGCATCGCCCTGAGCACGATCATGTCCTGCATCTGATCGAGCGTCGGATTGACGACAAAGGCGCCGCGGCGAGGATGAAATTCGACCAGCCCCTCCGAAGCAAGGCTGCGCAGCGCCTCGCGCAGAGGTCCGCGGCTGATCTGGAACTGCTCGGCCAGCATCGTCTCCACGAGATGGGCGCCGAGCGCGAGCTGGCCCGACCAGATCGCCTCTTGAAGCAGCCGCTTGGCCGTCACGGCGAGGGACGGCGGGCGAACGATTTCAGGCAACTGCAGCATTCGGGCTCCCAATCTGTCTTGCAGATTGACGCTGACGGGGCGAAATTGTCAACAGATGGCAGATTTCGCCAAATTGTTGACAACAGACAATATGGAGCTAGGCTTGTCGCAACCAGGGAAGCCGCTCAGCATCTGCGAACCCATAACCATGAAACGGAGGAAGCCATGAAAGGGGTTGTGTTCGCCGGCGACCGGAAGATCGAGTTTCGCGACTTTGCGGATCCCACGCCCGGCCCTGGAGAAGTCGTTCTCGACATCAAAGCCTCGGGCATGTGCGGAAGCGATCTCAAGATGTATCGCGCCGCGGAAGGCGAGGCGGCGCGAACGCTGGGCCTCGGCGAAACCGGTGCGGTCATTGCCGGCCACGAACCGTGCGGCGTCGTTGCGGCAGTCGGCCAAGGGGTCGGCGAGAAGGAGGCGCGCGTCGGCCAGCGCGTGATGGTTCACCATTATCGCGGGTGTGGCGTGTGCCCACACTGCTCCACAGGCTGGATGCAGCTCTGCGACGAGGGTGTGAAAGAAATCTACGGCGCAACGGGTCATGGCGCACACGCGCCTTACATGAAGGTGCCGGCGCGCACGCTTGTGACATTGCCGGACTCGCTCTCATTCGAGACAGGTGCCGCGATCTCGTGCGGCACAGGCACGGCGTGGGGTGCATTGCATCGGCTCGACCTGCGCGCCGACCAGACCATCGCCATATTCGGCCAAGGCCCCGTCGGACTGTCGGCAACGCAGCTCGCATCGGCCATGGGCGCGCGGGTGATCGCGCTCGACATCAGCGCTGATCGACTGGCACGTGCCAAGGAATTCGGTGCCGATATTGTCATCGACCCATCGAAGATCAATGCGGTCGACGCCATTCGACAAGCCACACGCGGGCTTGGCGCGCACGCCACCCTCGACTCCTCGTCGTCGCCAGACGCACGGCGACAGGCTGTGCAGAGCGTGCGGACGTGGGGCAAGGCCTGCCTCGTTGGCGAAGGCGGTCAAATCACGCTGGACGTCAGCCCGGACGTGCTGCGCCGGCAGGTCACGATTATCGGCTCGTGGACGTTCTCCACAGTAGGCCAGGCCGAATGTGCCGCGTTCATCTCCGACCGTGGCATCAAAGTCGATGACCTGTTCACGCACCGCTGGAAGCTTCCGCAGGCTGTGGAGGCCTACCAGCTCTTCGACAAGCAGACATCGGGCAAGGGCGTTTTCCTTATGTAGCCGTCCGAGGCGCACGCACAACAATCTTTTTGGCAGCAGTTTATGGAGCTCAAGGGACAGCCATGAAGACGAGCAACGGAGCCAGAAAAGCACAAGAAACGCAACTCGACGTTGCCGTTGTCGGCGGCGGGCTCGGAGGGCTCTATGCCCTCCACAAGCTGCGTGCCCTGGGCTTCAAGACGCGCGTTTACGAGGCCGGCAGCGGAGTCGGCGGCACATGGTTCTGGAACAAGTACCCGGGCGCGCGCTGCGACGTGGAGAGCCTCGAGTACTCCTATGCGTTCTCCGACGAGTTGCAGCAGGAGTGGAGCTGGGAGGAGCGCTACGCGACCCAGCCGCAGATCCTTGCCTACGTAAATTATGCAGCCGAGAAGTTCGACCTCATGAAGGATGTGCAGCTCAACACGCGCATCACGCATGCGAACTTCGATGGCGATGCCAATCGCTGGATTTTGAAGACGGCCGACGGCGAGACGATCTCTGCCCGCTTCTGTGTGATGGCGACCGGCAATCTCTCGACGCCGCGCGTTCCCGACTTCAAAGGCATCGAGACCTTCAAAGGCAAGTGGTACCACACCGGCATGTGGCCGTCGGAGCCCGTCGATTTCACCGGTCAGCGCGTCGGCGTGGTCGGGACCGGCTCGTCCGCCATCCAGATGATCCCGCACATCGCCAGACAGGCCAAGCACCTCTACGTCTTTCAGCGCACGGCGAACTTCAGCCTGCCGGCGCAGAACGGTCCGATGGAGAAAGAGCGCGAAGCCGCCTACAAGGCCAACTACATGGAGCGCCGCATGGAGGCGCGGACGACAGGCTTCGGCGTGTCGGGGTATCCCGTTCCGACACAATCGGCGCTGGAAGCGCCCGACGCAGAGCGGCGCGCCAAATATGAACGGCTCTGGCAGACCGGGGGCACCATCGGCTTCATGTCCTGCTATAGCGACTTCTTTGTCAGCGAAAAGGCCAACGAAACGGCTGCCGAGTTCGTTCGCGAGAAGATCCGGGGCATCGTCAAGGATCCGGCGGTCGCCGAGATTCTGTGCCCCAACGATCATCCGATCGGTACCAAGCGCTTGTGCCTCGATACCGGCTACTACGAAGTTTACAACCAGTCGAACGTGTCGCTGGTCAACGTCCGCGCCAACCCGATCGTCGAGATCACGCAAAATGGTTTGCGCACGACGGAGCGCGAGTACGAGTTCGACTCGATTGCCTTCGCCACAGGCTTCGACGCCATGACCGGGGCCCTGCGCGAGATCGACATCCGCGCCGAGGACGGGGCCTGCCTCGCCGACAAGTGGGCCGGCGGTCCGGTTACGTATCTCGGCGTGATGGTGGCGGGCTTCCCCAACATGTTCATGGTGACCGGCCCCGGCAGCCCCGGCGTCAAGAGCCAGATGATCCATTCCATCGAGCAGCACGTCGATTGGATCGCGGACCTGCTCAAGACCGCGGCTGATCGTCAGGCACATCGGATCGAGGCCAACAAGGATGCCGAGGACAAGTGGGTCGCGCATGTCAACGATGTGGCCAACGGCACGCTCTATCCCAAGGCAAACTCGTGGTACGTCGGCGCCAACATCCCGGGCAAGCCGCGTGTGTTCATGCCCTACGTGGCCGGCGTTGGCGCTTATCGCAAGATCTGTGACGAAGTTGCGGCCAACGGCTACGAAGGCTGTACGCTCTCGTAGCCATCGCCGTATGGCCTCTCGAACGCGAGGGCGAGAAGGTTGAGAATGGAGCGTGCTAACCTACGCCGAGCTTCGATGCCGTGGACGTAGAATGGTCGCATAGACCTATCTGGCGGTGGCATCATGCTGATCGGCAGAATCGGCGTTGCGCCTCGTTCCAGTGTCGGTCAGGGGCTTCGAATGAAGCGACGGCTGCATCTCAATCTCTTCATTTACGGCCGGGGGCATCACGAGGCCTCGTGGCGTCATCCGCGTTCCTCTCCCCGGTCGTTGATGGACATCGACCACTACATCGACTGCGCACGCAAGGCAGAGGCCGCTCACTTCGACTCGATTTTTCTCGCAGACGTTCTCAATCTGCCCCCAGACGTCGATAGTTCTGCGCGTCTCTGGCTTGAGCCGCTGACGGCGCTCGGTGC
Source organism: Hyphomicrobiaceae bacterium (assembly GCA_046154585.1). Lineage (GTDB taxonomy): Bacteria > Pseudomonadota > Alphaproteobacteria > Rhizobiales > Hyphomicrobiaceae > CADEFX01. The sequence goes on from JBJXDX010000048.1 coordinate 14,106, forward strand.
CATCGCCCATGCAACGAGCCGCATCGGTCTCATCGCCACAGCATCCACGAGTCACACAGAGCCGTTCAATTTGGCGCGCCAGTTCTGTTCACTCGACCACATCAGTCGTGGCCGGGTCGGTTGGAACATCGTCACGTCATTCAGCATCGCAGGCAGCCGCAACTTCGGCGGCACCGGTCGCCTCTCACACTCGGAGCGCTACGACAAGGGTGAGGAATTCATGAACGTCGTGACGGCGCTTTGGGACAGCTGGAGCGACGACGCCGTCATCGACGATCGCATGGCTGGCACCTTTTTGAGGAAGGAGTGCGTGCGAGAGGTCAATCACAAAGGCCAGAGTTTTGAGGTCGCCGGCCCTCTCAACCTGCCGCGATCGCCGCAGGGTTGGCCCGTGCTCGTGCAGGCTGGCTCCTCCGACACTGGCAAAGCCTTCGCGGCTCGCCACGCGGAAGCGGTGTTCACCGCCCATATTCAGAAGAGCACGGCTAAGGACTTCTATGCCGACCTGAAGACGCGCGTCGTTGCGGCAGGGCGCCCTGCTGACCAGCTCCTCGTTTTGCCCGGGATCAGCGCGATGATCGGCAGCACCGAGACGGAAGCAAAACGACTACAGCAAGAGCTCAACGAGATGGCAGATATCAACGTTGGATTGACGCGGCTCTCGGACCGCTTCGACGGCTACGATTTCTCCAGCATCAAGCTCGATCAGGTACTGCTTCCCAAGGACTTCCCGGATCCTGCCGCAAACGAGAGTTCACGCGGGCGCACCGAATTGATCGTTGGCGCGGTGAAGCGTGAGCAGCTCACTATGCGACAACTGCTTGCCAAGCTTGCCGGAGCACGTGGACACTTTGTGATGGCCGGCACGCCCGAGCAGGTCGCCGATACCATCGAGGATTGGGTCGACAGCGGCGCCGCCGACGGGTTCAACGTCATGCCGCCGGTGCTGCCGTGGATGCTGGAAGCGTTCGCACAGGAGGTCGTGCCGATCCTCAAGCGACGAGGTCGCTTCCGCACCGAATACGAAGGTCAAACGCTGCGCGAGCACTTTCGCCTGCGGCGTCCGCAGGCATAAACCATCCGTCAGACCGGCATCGTACCGATCAATCGGCACATCACGACTGGATGCCCTTGATGTCGATAGGGCGATGGTAAGGTCGCTCACCCAGCGCATCGACGCGGGCCCAGAATTCTGCACTCGTTGCGAGGCCGCTGGCATCCTTCTGCGCTGCCTGACGCCAGATGGCCCAAGATTCCGGTTGGAGCTGGCTGGCCTCGGCAAAATGACGTGCTGCCTCTTCGTTGCGACCCTTCTGGAGCAGGTGCTGAGCCAACCGGAAATGAGCATGGGCCAACGCCGCCCCCGCATCAGGTAGGTGCATTTTGGTCAGCGCTTCGGCTTGGTCGTAGGCAAACTCGCTCGCCGGCCCATTCACCACCCAATCCCGCACAGCGGCAACATAGGTCGATTTGGTGCGTTCGCGCTCATCCAACTGGGCCGGCGTCATTTGCCTTGTCACGCGATCCATGTGGCGGAATGTGTCCGAGGATCCCGCATTCTCGGGTGGCCGCACGATGCGGCCTTCCTCATCGATCCAGGCAGCTTGCGGCACGTTGGTTATGTTGTAGAGATCTCCGAGGTGATGATGTCGGTCGATCAGACACGGATACGTCGGCTTGGCCGCCTCGATCCACGGTCGCGAGGCTTCCTTTTCGTCCAGCGCCACGGCAAGGACGATGAAGTTGTGGTCCTTCAACTCTGCGTAGAGGGACTGCCACACGGGCAAGTCTGCTCTGCAGCCTCACCAGGACGCCCAGGTGACCAGCAGCACTTTCTTTCCGCGTTGCTCTGAAAGCGTTCGGGTCACTCCCGCCAAGTCTGGGAGTGCGAAGTCGGGAGCTTCCAACGATCGCAGTGACGTGCTGCGATCGGCGGCACTGGTGCCCAACACCCAAGCGTCGCCTGCTGCATCGTGGACAATCGGATTGCCCATCCGACGCCAGAATGCGGCGATGTTGACCGCATCGCCTGTCACGTCGTCGGCGACACTGCCGGGAGGCACAGGGATGCAGATGTCGCCGCGGCAAAGTCCCTGCGGCTTCATTGACCAACCGGTTGCCGCCTCCAGCTCCTGCGCGTTGATCCACAAATCACCGCCCTTTACCCGCGCTGTCGGGCAAGAGGTCTCAGATTGTTCATGCAGCACCGTAATCATGGCAACCTCCGCGATCTGTAGGTCTGACTGTGCAGCAATTGCGCGTTCAGCGGCAAGTGGACTTCTGACGGCGATCCGCGGCATGCCTGCGAAACGATCGCGCGCCTAGCAACGTCACCGTTCGGCGCGCCGGCCTTCATATTTCGCCAGCACGCGGCGCGCTTCCGTCACCACCGAATCGGCCATGGCCGCTTGTCCCTCGGCCGTCGGATGGAACGCACCCGAATACGTACTGGCGAGCAGGATCTGGAACCAGGAAAGCGCCTGCAGCTTGAGCGCCCGCTGCAGGAGCGATGCGCTGACGTGGAAGTTTCCCGTCATGAAGGCGTCGTTGGGCGTGCGAAACCACCGCTGGCGCGAGGCGTAAGGCTTCCAATCCGCCGGATTGTAGGGCTGCCACTTGCCGCCGATCTTGCGCGGCAGCCTGAGATCGTCCGTCGAGGAAAACGCGTTCTCGCTCCATCCTGCGCAGATGCCGCGGCCGAGAAACGCATTGGCGTGACGATTGACGAAGGTCCAGCCGTGCTGCCGGCTCACGTCCTCCATGATGCCATCGAGCCGCGCCGCGGCCACGCCCGAGTCGCGCGCCTTGACCGCACTCAGTGCGAAATCCTGCAATACCGTCATACCGGCGCGCCCATCCGGGCACACCGTGCTGCCGTCCTCCAGCAACGCCAGCCGCGGATACGACGTGAGAAGAATCCGGTCCGCTTCGCCCCATGGGATATGCAGAATGTTGTGCATGGCGCGGTTCAGCGACTTGTAGAGATCCTCCAGCCGATCGAGCCGCGCATTCGCATCGAGAAAGCCCTGCACCTCACCGAACCAGCCGCCGAGCTGGCGCAGCAGCGATTCATCACTGAGCACGGCGTTGGCGACGAGGCGCGAGAAGCCGACATCGTTGCCGCCGATCGAGACCATGAGCAGGTCGATGCTGCGCGCCCTGTCCGGATCGCATTTGCGCAGAACAAGACCGCCCTTCAGCTCCGAGACCTTGCCTGCCAGATGATAGGCCTCGGGCAGATCGTGAGCACTGGCGCGATGCCGGCCGCATTGCGCCTCGGCGACCGCCGAGATCTGCGAGAGGTCCGGCGGATTGGGCACCCATTCGTGACCCTTGTACCGCAGAAACAAACCCTGCAGGATTTCCGCGCCCGAACACGCGTAGCTGACGAACGTGACCGCGCGATGCGGCGCCTCGATCGCCAACTGCAAGGCCGCGCGCAGTTGATGCGAATAGAGCGACCGGTGGCACGCCTGATCGAGCCAGCGCGGGTTCTCCTCGATGAATGCCGCGTCGCCGATCTGGCGCCAGGCGCCCACCCGCGCCGGATAGCCGATGAGCTGCCGGTCGGGTCCGATCAGCCCATAGTCCGCCGCGCGCTCGCGCGAGAAGCGCACGGGCACATCGGGGTTGCCTTCACCGGCGGCAAAGCTGTCGCCGATCCCCACGATCAGAAGGTCGGTGACGCGCGCCGGCGTTTCGGCGATCTTTACGCCTCCGACGCTGACGCTGACGGCAGCGCCGTGAGGATACGGCACCTCCAGCACGATGGGCTGATCGCATGGCATGGTCAGGCGCGCGACTTCGGCGCGGCCGTTCTCGGGCTCCATAACCCAGCTGCAGTCGATGGCCGAAGCGTCCTCGACATCCGTCAGCTCGAACACAAGGCGGTGCGATAGCGGATGCAGATAGTCCTTGGTGCCCGGACACTCGTGCCGGTTGCGGGCCGTGTTCCAGCATGTGCGCTCGGCCACGGTCGCAGCCCAGCCCTGCCCATCGTGACGGACGGCCAGCTCGCGTTCGGCCGAGAGGATCGGCGCCTGCCGCTCCTCGCCCCGGAGCGCAAGGTAGGTCGCCCGGTGCATCTCCGTATCCGCCGGCTGGGTAAAGAAGCGGAACGGGTTTTCCAGACGCCACAGAATGCGCGGCTCGGCCTGCGCCGGCGCCGCCAGCGCGAGGCCCAGCGCGACCAAGAGACCGCCGAACTTAAGTACTGCTGCCAACCTTGCTATCCTGCTCGCTGACCCCGCTCAAATCCGGCCTCGCATGCTGGCCCGCCAGATCCGCCAAGCCCTCGTCAGGGGTGCGACATCCGCAACGTCGTGCAACGGATCTGCCGTACGCTCCTGAGCCCGCAAATATGGCTCAACCATGACCAGAGGGAGTAAAGCCGGCAGGCTTCCTGGCTCCGGCGCGAGCAATTCGGTGCGGACCGCCATGAGCGCCGCCTTCGCCTCCTCGCGCAAAGCGGCAAGAGCATCGCGCGCCTCGCCCGGCAACGCGCTCCCCGACTGCGGGCCCGGGAGGACGAGTTCCGGCCCATGCAAGGCCAGGAGAAGGCGTCCCGGACGCCGGGCGATGCCGTAGGCACGCGCTGCCGCGCTTACCGTTGCGTCGAGACGCGGTTTGTCCGGCACCCCGAGCACACGCAGCGTCAGCCGGAACAGCGCCCCCTCGGCCGCCTCCAGATAGGCGCCGAGCGCCCGCTCGTCGGAGGCCGCCTCGATCCCAAGCTCGACCGATGTTGCATCGATCAGGCTCTGCAACAGGGCAGCCGGAAGATGATGCCGCCGCATCGCCCCGGCAAGTGCGTCTGCCACAGGATGGGCCGTGCTCTCCCCGCGGGCGATCGTCTCCAACGCGTCCCGCCACCATTGCAGGCGGATCTCGCCCACCATCGGCTCCCTGACGATCTGAGCAATACGAGCAAGTTCTGCCGAGAACGCTGCAAGCGCTGCTAAATCGCCTCGCACGGACTTTGGAGCCAGCAGCGCTGCAAGATAGCGATCCGGCTCACCGCGCCGCGCCGCCTCGCGCACGGCGTCCGTGACTAGGCTGCCGTCGGTGCCGGTCGTGCTCATGCCTCAAAAGAGGTGTGTCGCGGCCACCATCAGGAACGTCACGGGGATGGACAGCACGAGATTGATCCTCGCGAAGCTGCGCACGCGTTGCCGTGCCGCCGCCTTGGCCGCGCCGTCCGCCGAACCGAGCACGATCTGCAGGTCGGGCCAGATGATGAACTGCACGAAACCCCACATGGCGGCGCCCGCAATCACACCGCCCCAGAGCAGCACGCTGCGCATCGGCGCAATATAGACGGCCGACGAGAATACCCAGCGGTCGAACAAGTATCCCGTGCTGATCAACAGCAGCACGCCGGACACCAGCGTCAGATGCGCCGCATGACGAAACGTATGCGCCACGCGCGGCACGATCAGCTTGTGAATGAGGCCTCGGCCGGCGTCGTCGGCCTCGTCGAGGGCCGCGAACTGGATGAAGTTCACGAACCAGATCATTCCGATCCAGATGATGCCTCCGAGGATGTGCACCCAGCGCAGCAGAAAGGAGAGGAATCCGAGCCAGTCGGGACTAGGGTCGAACAGCAAGATCACGAGGATCAGCGCGCAGATGGCCAGACCGGCAGCAAGGGACGCGGCAGCGCTCGACAGTATGCGGTTCATGCCCACTCCATCCCTCAATCCACGGCGATCAGGGCAGCCGCCACGAGCCGCCCCTCGCCGAGCAGCACATTGTACGTCCGACATGCAGCACCGGTATCCATCACCTCGAGCGCGATGCCGGCCTCACGAAACGCGGCGCGAACGGTGGACGACGCAAAGATCTGGCGTGCACCCGTGCCGAGCAGCAGCGATCGGGTCAGTTCCTTTTCGGCCAGGACGGGTTCCAGACTTTCCGGCGTCAGCTCTTCCGCGGCTGTCACGTCCCACGCCACGATCGAATTGGCGAGACACAGGATCGAGCCGCGGTGGCTCATGCCCGCAAAACGAAACCCGCCGTTGCCGTAGGCTTCGATGGCAGCGCGCCCCGGAAAGCTCGCCGATTGCGTGGCCATGCCGTTCTCCAGGTCGGAGGCCTGCTATCAGGCCCGCTTGGCGGCTGCGTTCGGCGTCGGGGCCTTGACGTTGCTCCACTCCCGCTTCACGCCCAGATACCCCAGCAGTGGTGCCGCGATGAAGATCGACGAGTACGTGCCGACGACAACGCCGAACAGCATCGCGAAATTGAAGTTGCGCAGCACCTCGCCACCGAAGATATAGAGCGAGATAAGCACGACCAGCGCCGTCACGCCGGTCAATACGGTTCGCGACAGCGTCTCATTGATCGACAGGTTCAGGAGCTCGTTGAGATCCATGCGCTTGTATTTGCGCAAGTTCTCGCGAATGCGGTCGGACACGACCACGGTGTCGTTCACCGAATAGCCGAGGATGGTCAGCAGCGCGGCAACGATCGAGAGATCGAACTCGAGCTGGAAGAGGGAGAACAATCCTATCGTCAGCAGCACGTCATGGGTCAGGCCGACGATCGCACCGGCGGCAAACTGCCATTCGAACCGGAACCAGACATAGGCCACGATCGCCAGGAGCCCGGCCGCAACGGCGAGAAAGCCCGTCGTCCTCAGTTCGGACGACACCACGGGGCCAACCACCTCAACCCGCCGCTGCGTGTACTGGTCGCCGAGCGCGTCGATAACCTTCTTGAGCCCTTCCTGCTGCGCGGCTTCCCCACCGGGCTGCTCCTCCAGCCGGATCAACACGTCGGTCGGCGCACCGAAGCTCTGGATCTGGACATTGCCCAGCCCCAGTTTGCCGAGCCTGTCGCGGAGGCCTGAGACATCGGCAGGGCCGGACTTCGATTGTATTTCGATCATCGAGCCGCCCTTGAAGTCGACGCCGTAGTTCAGGCCGAGCGTGAGAAACAGCGCCATCGAGATCAGCATGCCGATGACGGACAAGGCCAGACAGAGGCCCTTGAAGCGCATGAAATCCACCCGCAGATGGTGCGGGAAGAGGTCGAAACCTTTGAAGTTCGGAAGGAATTGCATGGGACGCCTCGCCTCTAGACCGGCACTTCGAACGTGCGGCGATTCCGGCTGATGGACCGAAGCCAGATCGAGATCAGCAGGCGGACGACGGTCACCGACGCAAAAATGGACGTACAGATGCCGATCGTCAGCGTGACGGCGAACCCGCGGATCGGGCCGGAGCCCAGCCAGAACATGACGATGGCGCACGCGAGCGTCGTGAGCTGGCTGTCGGCAATGGTGATGAAGGCGCGCGTGAAACCGGCGTCGATCGCCGAGATCGGCGTCTTGCCGTTGCGGAGCTCCTCGCGGATTCGCTCATAGATCAGCACGTTGGCGTCCACAGCCATGGCGACACCCAGCACGAGGCCGGCAATGCCCGGCAGCGTCATCGTCGTGCCGATCAGCGACATGGCCGCGACCGTGAGCAGGAGATGCACGATCAAGCCCACGACGGCGAAAATGCCGAAGGTGCCATAGGCCAGGATCGTCAGTGCGACGGTGGCGATGCCGCCGATAGTGCCCGCGAGCTTTCCAGACTCGATGGAATCCGCTCCCAGGCTCGGCCCAACGGTGCGTTCCTCCACGATGGTGAGCTTGGTCGGCAATGCGCCCGAGCGCAGCTGAACCGCCAGGGTGTTGGCGCTTTCCACCGTGAAGCTGCCGGAGATCTGCCCAGAGCCACCGAGGATCGGTTCTCGGATCACAGGAGCCGACAACACTTTATCGTCCAGGACGATGGCAAAGGGCCGATTGACATTGTCGCGCGTGAAGTTGCCGAAGCGCCGTGATCCCGACTGATTGAACCGGAACGAGATAATGGGCTCGTTGGTCCGCTGATCGAAGCCCGGCTGCGCATCGGTCAGATCATCGCCCTGCACGATCGGCGACTCGCGCAGGAGGTAGGATACGCCGTCCCCTTCAGCCGACGGATAAACCCTGAAGCCCTGCGGCGCGCGCGAGGCTCCCGCCTGTTCGGCCGACATCTGCGGATGCACTTCATGGAACGTGAGCTTGGCGGTTTGGCCGATGATATCCTTGAGCTGCTTGGTATCCTGGAGACCCGGGTACTGAATGAGGATGCGATCGCGGCCCTGCCTCACAACCGTCGACTCCGCCGTGCCGAGGGCATTGACGCGCCGATTCACCGTCTCGATGGCCGCGCTCGCCGCACTGCTGATGCGGTGTTGTAACCCGGCAGACGTCGGCGTCAGCGTGACGAGGCCGCCATCGGCCTTGGCAACGTCGAGATCGTTGCTGGTGGTACCCAGCACCGCCGATCCGATTGGCTGGGCCAGCTTGCGCAGCTCCCGCACCGCGGTATCGACTTCTTCAGGCTTGTCGATGCGCACTTGCACCGCACCGCCTGAAACGCCGATCGCCGACGGATAAATCTTGGCGTCGCGCAGTTGGCGCCGTGCATCGGACCGAAGGTTGTCCAGCCAATCCTTGCGCAGCGCGTCCGTATCCATGGTCAGCAGCAGATGGGCACCGCCCTGCAGGTCGAGGCCGAGCGGAATCTGCCGGTGCGGAAAAAAGCTCGGCCAGGACGCGACCGTCCCTTTGGCAAAGAAGTTCGGCAGCGCGAACAGGAGTCCGAGCAGGCAGACCACAACCGTGGCGATCATCTTGAAACGGGTGAAATGCAGCATGACCTTGCGGACCTCGTACGACGCCGGCCGTGCCGGACTGCCCAGAGCGTATCAGTTGCTACTGGGTTTCCTTGACCGCCTCGCCCTTGACGCGCACTTCGCTGACCGTGCCCTTCACAACCCGGACGCGCGTGTTGTCGGCGATCTCGACCTCGATCTCCCCGTCGTCCTTCACCTTCGTCACCTTGCCGATAATGCCGCCCGACGTCACGACAGTATCGCCGCGCCGGATATTGGCCACCATCTCGCGGTGCGTTTTCAGGCGCTGCTGTTGCGGGCGAAGAAGCAAGAAGTAAAAGATCACAAACATCAGCAAGATAGGCAACAACTGCACCAGAAAATCGCTGCTGCCAGGTACGCCCTGAGCATAGGCCGGAGTGATGAACATCAATGGCATCCCAAGATTAGCAGGAAAGAAGACTACCCGACCGCGCGGAGCGATGCGCCGCAACCTGACGCGGGTGTGAATTGGGCGGGACTATAGTCTCGCGCACCCTGATTGCAACCTTTTCGGGTCGCCCCGATCAGGCTGGTGCGATCATACACCGGCCGACGGCGCCCGCTGATATCCTCGGCCGCGTGACGCGACGCAATGCCTCGTTTATAGAGACCCCGGTTCTCCAACCCCCTCCGCGCCGGAGCCCATTGCACATGTCTCACGAGAAGGCCCTGCTCGAACGCCTCGAGCGCCTCGCAGCAGCGCTCGAGCGCATGGCTCCGCCTGCAATGCCGGCGCCGGATTTCGACGAGGCCGAGGCTTTCGTCTGGCAGGCCGATCCTGAAGCCTTCATTGCGGTGCGGCATGTCAACCGCCAGCCGCTCGCACTCCTCAAAGGCATCGAGCGTGCCGCCGATCAGCTTCTCGAAAACACCCGCCGGTTTGCCGATGGCCTGCCCGCCAACAACGCGCTGCTTTGGGGTGCACGCGGCATGGGCAAGTCGTCGCTGGTGAAAGCCGCACATGCGGACGTCTGCCGGCAGCTTGCCGGCACAAAAGCGAAACGTCACCTCAAGCTCGTGGAAATCCACCGCGAGGACATCGCGTCGCTGCCGCAGTGCCTCGCGCATATTCGCGCCAGCGACCATCGTTTCATCGTCTTCTGCGACGACCTATCCTTCGATCGCGACGACACCAGCTACAAATCGCTCAAGGCCGTGCTCGAGGGCGGCATCGAGGGCCGGCCCGAGAACGTCGTGTTCTACGCCACCTCCAATCGCCGCCACCTGATGCCGCGCGACATGATGGAGAACGAACGCTCGACCGCCATCAACCCGTCGGAGGCTGTGGAAGAGAAAGTGTCGCTGTCCGACCGCTTCGGCCTCTGGCTCGGCTTCCACAACGGCACGCAAGATCAGTATCTCGACATGGTGCGCGGCTACGCCGCTCATCACCGCCTGAAGATCAAGGATGCCGACCTGGTGCGCGACGCGCTGGAGTGGAGCATGACACGCGGTGCGCGGTCAGGCCGTGTCGCGTGGCAGTTCATCCAAGACCTGGCCGGCCGCCTCGGCCACAAGCTCAAGGCCGAGTGAGTTCTGCGGGGTCACGCTCTACGTGAAAAGGCCCGCGCTGTTTCCAGGGCGGGCCTTCATCTCACCGACCGCATGGTACTACGTGGTGCAGCGCCCACACGATCAATCTGTCTCGATCTTGATAGCGCATGACTATGTCAGCAGAATGACGCGGACTTTACGCGATCTGTCTACTGCTTCTCCATGTGCGGCATCGGATCGACCGGTTTTGAATCCTGCCTCAGTTCGAAATGCAGCTGCGGACGGTCGACGGCGCCGGTGTTGCCCGCCTTGGCAATCGTCTGCCCGCGCTTGATCTTGTCGCCACGCCGCACCAGCAATTCGTCGTTGTTGCCATACGCCGAAACCCACCCGCCGTCATGGCGGATAAGGATCAGGTTGCCGTAGCCTTTGAGCTCATTGCCGGAGTAGGCGACAACGCCGCTCTCCGCCGCCATCACCTCGGTTCCCTGCGGCACGGAGATGTCGATCCCGTCGTTGTGGGACTTGTCGGGACGCGCACCGAAACCGGCAATGACCTTGCCTTTCACCGGCCACCGGAACTTGCCGCTGCCGCCCGTGATCTTCGGCGTCTCTGCGAATGCCGCAGCAGGCTCGCTCTTGGGCTGCACATCGCCGGACGAGGCATCGGTCGCTGTTTTTGCCGACGGGCCGAGCGACGCGACACGCTTGGACTCAGCCGGCGCGCCGCCCGTATCACTGTTGATGATCCGCGGCTTGATCGGCGACCCGCCACCGATGGGCGGCGTCATCTCTGAGCGCGACGGTGCGGCCGCGATCGTCTTCGATGCCGCGGCGCTGTTGCCAGGCACCTTGATGACCGTGCCCGGCCGAATGCGGGTGACGCTGGCGATGCCGTTCACCTCCTGCAACTCCGCCACCTTCACGTTGTACTTGCGGGCAATTCCATACAGCGACTCGCCGGACGCGATCGTATGTGTTCCCTGCCAGTCGGAAGACTCCGTAGCGGCTGCTGTTGCCGGTGCCGGCAACGGACGCGAACGTCCCTCGGCAGCCGCGTCGCGCTCGGCGCGCTCGGGAGCCTGTGTCGTCACGGGAATTCGCTGCGTCACTACGCGTTTGCCGGCGGGCAGCGCCAGCTTCTGGCCCGGCCGCACGATCGGGCTCTGCAAATTGTTGATCGACATCAGCTCGGCCACCGACACGCGATACTGCTTGGCAATCCCCGTCAGCGTATCGCCCTGCTGGACCTCGATCGTAGCGCCGGAGGCAGGGATTGTGTTCGACGCCGGCGCCGACCGCTGCGACGTGGGCGCATATGACGGCGCCGCCCGCTGCTGCGATTCACGCAGGTCGGGCTCGCGGCGATAGTTGTACTTGCTGTCGGTCGCCTGATCGCGCGGCGGGGGCAAGGCTGCCATGCGCGTATCTTGGCGGGTATCTTGGCGCGTATCCTGCGCCGATGGCGATCCATACGAGCTGCTGTCGCCCGGACGATAGCCCCGGCGCTCCGACTCGCTGCCGTACACCGAGCCGCGCGGCGGCTCGCCGTTTCCGCCCGACGGGCGGGCGCCATCCCTGTCGTCTCCGATCGGCGCACCGGCATTGCTTCGGCGCAGCGGCTCGCTCGGCGCGGACCCGAGCGCCGCGGTCGAGCGGCCTTCGGGCGCATAGTTGGAGCTGGGAAAATCGAAGCGGGCGAGATCAGCGCTGCAGCCGCCCGCTATCGCCGCCACAAACAAAACAGCGCCTGAGCCCAAACAGGAGCCGCAAGCGCGCAATCCGCGGATACGCTGTGTACGCAACATGATGAACACCTCTGAACCCACCTTGTCTTAACCATTAATTCGTTAAGACGGCCTTAACGGCCGTGGGTCCTCCCGCAACTTCGCCCCGCACCCCGCCGGTATGCGACCTGCATCGTTTGCCCCGTGCCACTCGGGCAGCCACGATGCGTCTTTGCTTGCGCCACACGTTGCGCACATCGGCAGTCCAAGGCGTAATGCTCGATTATGTGAAAGTGTAGGCCGAGGTGCGACGTTTTGGCGGCGCATAATCACAGGCCGGCCACAAACCTCACAGCTTCAGCGTACCTGCCAGCCGCTCACGCATCTCGGCGTGCGTCAGGTTCATGTACAGCGGCGTCACCGAGATGTGGTTGTTGTAGATGGCCCACAAGTCGGTGTCCTTGGCCGGGTTGGAGCGCCGCCGCTCGAAGCCCAGCCAGTAGTACGGATTGCCCCAGGTGTCGTGCCGCTCGTCGATCAGCAGCAGGTTCTGGTCGCGCTTGCCCTGCCGCGTGACGTTGAGGCCCGCGACCGCGTCCGGCGCGCAATCGGGAAAGTTCACGTTCATCAGCACGCTCGCCGGCCACTCCTCCGCCAGCAGCTTGCGGATCAGGTTCGGCGCATGCGCGATGGCCGTTTCCCAGCGCGGCGTCTCGCGGCGCTCGTAGCCGTAGGCGATGCTCAGCGCCAGCGAGCGGATGCCGAGCTGCGTGCCTTCGAAAGCACCCGCGATCGTGCCCGAATACGTCACGTCCTCGGCCACGTTGGCACCGCGATTGACGCCCGAGAGCACGAGATCCGGCGCCTTGCCCTTCAGCACGTGGCGCACGCCCATGATGACGCTGTCGGTCGGCGTGCCGCGCACCGCGTATACGCGCTCGCTCACCTCGCGCATCCTGAGCGGCTCGTTGAGCGACAGCGAATGCCCCGCGCCCGATTGGTTCGTCTCCGGCGCCGCCACCCAGACATCGTCGGACAATTCGTCCGCGATCACCCGCAGCGCCTGCAAACCCGGCGCGTCGATACCGTCGTCATTGGTGAGGAGAATGCGCATGGCGGGCACCTTACGGCAGGATCGGAGCGAATGGAAACGCAGCCTCTTTTTCGCACGGCCGCACGACAACACACAGACTCGCTCAGCTCACCTTCTCGATCTTCTTCTGCCCGCCCATGTACGGCACCAGCGCGTCGGGCAGCGTCACGGAGCCGTCGGCCTCCTGGTAGTTCTCCAGAATCGCCACCATCGTGCGGCCGACCGCCAGACCCGAGCCGTTGAGCGTGTGTACGGGACGCACATCCTTGGCGCCCTTCGGCCGGTAGCGCGCATTCATGCGCCGCGCCTGGAAATCGCCGCACACCGAGCACGACGAAATCTCGCGATAGGTGTTCTGCCCCGGCAGCCACACCTCGATGTCGTAGGTCTTCTGCGCGGCAAAGCCCATGTCGCCCGTGCACAGCAGCATCGTGCGATAGGCGAGCCCGAGGCGCTTCAACACTTCCTCGGCGCACGCGGTCATGCGCTCGTGCTCGGCCATGCTCTGCTCCGGCGTCGTGATCGACACAAGCTCCACCTTGGAGAACTGATGCTGCCGGATCATGCCGCGCGTATCCTTGCCCGCCGCACCCGCTTCCGCGCGGAAGCACGGCGTGAACGCCGTGACGCGAATGGGCAGCTCCGCCTCGTCCGTGATCTTCTCGCGCACGAGATTGGTGAGCGGGACTTCGGCCGTGGGGATGAGCCAAAGGCGGCCCTCACTCTCCATCGCGTCGAAGAACCGTTTGTTCTTCAGGTCTTGCTCGGTCGCACCACCCTCGGCGGCCGCACGCGCCTCGAAAAGTCGCTCCCATGTGATGCGTTCATCCTCGTCACTGAGCTGCTCGCTCAGTCTCACCATCATTTCGAATAAATCGACAGTTCTCGTCGAGAATTGATCTTCCTTGAATTTCGGCAGCTGCGCTGTGCCATACATCACCTCGTCCCGCACCATCATCGGCGGCGCGATCTCGGTGTACCCGAACTTCGTCGTATGCAGATCGAGCATGAACGCGCCCAGCGCCCGCTCCAGCCGCGCAAGCTGCCCCTTAAGCACCACGAACCGCGCACCCGACAGCTTCGCCGCCGTCTCGAAGTCCATCAGCCCCAGCATCTCGCCGATCTCGAAATGCTGGCGCGGTTTGTTCATGCCGCCGAGCTTGGGCGGCTCGCCCACTTTCCGGATGAGCTTGTTGTCGTGCTCGTCCTTGCCCTCCGGCACCTCGTCGAGCGGAATGTTGGGAATGACCGACAGCGCTGCGCGCAGCTCCTCGTCGCGCTGCTTCTGCTCCTTCTCGCCCGCCTCCAGCGCATCCTTGAGCGCTGCCACCTCGGCCATCAGCTTGGCGGCCGTGGCCTCATCCTTGGCACCCTTCGCCTTGCCGATCTCCTTCGAGGCCGCGTTGCGCCGCGCCTGCTTCTCCTGCAGGTCGGTGGTGACCCGCCGCCGCAGATCGTCGATCGCCAGCAGCTGATCCGAAAACATCACGTCGCTGGATTTCGGCCGTTCGACGCGCCGAATTCCACGCTTGTTCAAGCCGGCGTCAAACGCAGCAGAGTTGTCCCGAATCCATCTGATGTCGAACACGATGGGCCTCTCAGTGACGTCATACCGGCGAAGGCCGGCCCTAGATGCTTCTTCCGACGGCCGCTCAACTGCTCGCTGCGGTGGTTGCGGCCCCTGGGTCCCGACTCGCGGTCGCTTTCGCTCCCTTGGCCGGGATGACAGATGTGATATCAGGCCCGGTCGTAGCCATTTCTGTCATCCCGGGCAAGCGCGGCCAGGCTTGTGACAAGCAACGCATGGTGATGCTCCCTTGGCTGCGGTGACAAATTACGCGACCCCGCCTCGCTCCGTTGTCATCCCGGGCAAGCGCGGGCCGAGGTGGCTGCGATGGAGGACTGCGCAACTTCCCGCGCGCGACCCGGGACCCAGAGTCTCGTGCGGAGCACGGCTCCGCCATGGCTCGCGGCAGCCGAACCTCGCCTATTCGTCACCGATCTCCAGCCACAAATCCCGCCACTGCGGGTTGGCTTGCTCGATCAGCTGCAGCTTCCATGCGCGCCGCCACCGCTTGATGCTTTTCTCCCGCGCGATCGCAGCTTCTACGTCGCCATGCTCCTCGAAGTACACGAGGTACTTCACGCCATAGCGCTTCGTAAAGCCCGGGATCAATCCTTCACGATGTTCCATGACTCGCCGGTAGAGGTCGTTCGTGACGCCCACATACAATGTGCCGTTGCGATCGGAAGCAAGGATGTACACCCAATAGACATGCTCGGACACCATGCTGTGGACCTGGGTCCCGGGTCGCGCGCGAGAAACAACGCCTCAACAAGCCCACAATCACCTCGGCTCGCGCTTGCCCGGGATGACAATTTTGGTGATGGCGAGGCCGCACCCAAAGAATAACGCGCCGCTACCCCGCCGCCGCGTCCTTCGCCGCCCTTGCCTTGTCCATCCGGTCGACGATCCAGATCGAGACCTCGTAGAGCAGGATGGTCGGGGCCATCATGGCCATCATGCTGAAGGGGTCGGGCGGCGACAGCACGGCCGACGCGCCGGTGATGCCGACGATGGCGTAGCGGCGCGCGCTGCGCAGCGCGTCCGCCGTCAGGATGCCGGCGCGCGCCAGCAAGGTCAGCACCACGGGAAGCTGGAAGATGATGCCGAAGCCCAGCATCAGGCTCATGATCAGCGACAGGTATTCCGATACCTTCGGCAAGAGCTCGATCGCCGCATTGCCGTGCCCGGCCGCCTGCGGCGTCATCTCCACCGAGAAGCGGATCAGCATCGGCATGACGACGAAGTAGACGACCATCGAGCCGAGGAAGAACAGGATCGGCGTGGCGATCAGATACGGCCGGAAGGCGGCGCGCTCGTTTCGATAAAGCCCCGGCGCCACGAACTTATAGATCTGGTTGGCCACCACCGGGAACGACAGGAACGCCGCGCCGAACACCGCCAGCTTGATGTTGGTGTAAAGCTGCTCGAGGAAATGCGTGGCGATCAGCTTGGCCTTGTCCTCGCCGACCACGCGCACGAACGGCCACACCAGAACGTTGTAGATCGGCCGCGCGAACACGAAGCACACGACGAACATGCCGAAGAACGCGAGCAGCGAGTAGATCAGGCGCTGACGGAGCTCGATCAGATGGTCGAGCAGAGGTGCCTTAGACGCCTCGATATCGTCATGGCCTTCGCGCGGGACGCTGTCCTGCATCGCCCTCAGGCTCCGGTCTTCTGCTCGATGCGCCCGCTGCCGTCGCCCGGCGTGTCCGCGGCGGCCGTCTCTTGCTCACGGTGTGGCTCGGCGCCATTCAGCGATCCGGCGTGGGCCTCGGGGCTCGGCAGCGGCAGTCCGTCCGCATCGTGCGCATGGGGATCGGCCGGCTTGTCCAGCAGGGCCGTGTCGGTCGCCGCCTGGACCTCGGCCTTGGCCGCGTCGAGCTCGGTCGTCACGCTGCGCTCGGCCTCGCGCATGGAGGCTTCCGCCTCCGCGCCCATGCTCTCGACGTCCTTCTTGAGCTGATCCAGCTCGCTCTCGCGCACGGCCTCGTCGAACTGCGAGCGAAACTCGGCCGCCTGCCGCTTGATGATGCCGACGTACTTGCCGATCGTGCGCAGCAGCACGGGCAGATCCTTCGGCCCGATGACGATCAACGCCACGATGCCGAGCAGGAGCAGCTTGCTGGAGGTGATATCGAACATCGGATCATTCAGCCCTTGCGCACGCCGCAGGCGCGCGCCCGTCATTCCTGCGCGA
The DNA here is from genome assembly GCA_046154585.1 of Hyphomicrobiaceae bacterium. Taxonomy (GTDB): domain Bacteria; phylum Pseudomonadota; class Alphaproteobacteria; order Rhizobiales; family Hyphomicrobiaceae; genus CADEFX01. Next base: position 30,881 of record JBJXDX010000048.1, read on the forward strand.
GCAGGTGCGACCGGGTTCAGCCGACCTTCGTGCCGGTCGGCTGCTGCTCGGGCTGCTTGATGCCCTGCTCGATGACTTTGGGCTCAGCCGGCTTGGCCGCCACCTCGTCGTCGTCGGACATGCCCTTCTTGAAGCTCTTGATGCCCTTGGCCACGTCTCCCATGATCGAGGAGATCTTGCCGCTGCCGCCGAACAGCAACAGCGCCACGGCCAGGAAAATAAGCCAGTGCCATACGCTTAGGCTACCCATTGTGAGATTGCTCCTCTGGCGCCCGCGGCGCCGTTTAGCCGTGTCTGTTGTTGTTTCTTGTTGTGACAAGGCATCGCTTGGATTAGGGCGCACTATCGCAGAAAGGGCATGGCCGGGCAAGGTCGCCCAGCCAGAAATGGCCGGTCTCTCAAGCTTTTGACTGGTCCCCGGCCTCACCATTTTCGGCCGGAAACACCAGCAGCCGCTCCGGCTCCAGCGTGATGGCCACCTCCTGCCCCTGCGGCGGCACCTCGCTTTCCCTCACCAGCGCCTTGAGTGGCCTGTCAAAGCCCTGCACGCCGACCTCGACCAGCGCCGCATCGCCGAGGAACTTGACGTGCAGCACGCGCGCCTCGATCCCCTGCCCGGCGGGCGCCAGGCGGATGGCCCGCTGCCGCAGGCACAGCACGGCTCGGTCCCCCTCGGCCAACTCCGGCACCCAGAAGGTGCCGAGCGGCGTCCTGAGCGCACCGCCTTCCACGGTCCACGGCACCTCGTTGATCTCCGAGAACAGCCGCGCCACGAACAGGTCGGCCGGATCGCGATACAGCTCTGCCGCCTTGCCCACCTGCACCAGCCGCCCGCTCCGCATCACCGCGATCCGGTCGCTGAGGCGCATGGCCTCCTCGGGATGATGCGTGACCATGATGCAGGTGGCGCGCGTCTCGCGCAGCAGCGCCAGCGTCTCGTTCTGGATGCCCTCGCGCAATTGCACGTCGAGCCCGGAGAACGGCTCGTCCATCAGCATCACCGCCGGCCGCGGCACGAGCGCGCGTGCCAGCGCCACGCGCTGCTGCTCGCCGCCCGACAGAATGTGCGGATAGTCTTCCGCGTAGCGCCCCATGCCGACGCGCTCCAGCACGGCCAGCGCCTCGCGCCGCGCTTCCTCGCGCCCGAGCGGCTTCAACCCGAACGCCACGTTGTCGATGATGCGCAGGTGCGGGAACAGCGCGAAATCCTGGAACATCAGGCCGACGTTGCGCTGCTCGGGCGGCACGAACCGGCTCGGCCCCGCCATCTCGCGATCGTTGATGAGCACGCGGCCCGCCGTCGGCTTCTCGATCCCCGAGACGATGCGCAGCAACGTGGTCTTGCCGCATCCCGACGGGCCCAGCAGGCAGACGATCTCACCCGGCGCCATGTCGAGCGACACGCCGCGCAAGGCCCAGTTCGCGCCATAGCGCCGCTCGACCTGCTCCAACGTCAGGCTTGCCGCGAACGCCGTCGCCGCCCGCACGCCATGCTTGTGTGTGGCGACAGGCGATGCCTTACCGGTGGTTTTCGAGAACCAGGTGTTCAAACTCAACTGAGACCTCGGCCGCGATGGCGCACACTACGCCTTGGACGGCGCCTCGCCGTCGTCATCGTCGCCGTCCTCGGTATCGCCCTCTTCGCTTTCCGGATCAAGGTCGAGTTGTTCTTGCTCGTCCTCGCCCTCCTCCAGCGGAAGCTCGTCCGGCATCAGCGCCGCGACATCGGTCGGCTCCGGCACCTTGAAGTCGGGCGGCAGCGAGGAATCGAGCAGGCCCGCCCCCTTCAATTCGGCGAGGCCCGGCAGATCCTTGACCGCATCGAGCTGGAAATGGCTCAGGAACGCATCCGTGGTGCCGTAGGTGATGGGCTTGCCGGGCGCCCGCCGGCGCCCCCGCGGCCGGATCCAGCCCGTTTCCAGCAGCACGTCGATCGTGCCCTTGGACGTGTGCACGCCGCGGATTTCCTCGATCTCGGCGCGCGTGACGGGCTGGTGGTAGGCGATGATGGCCATGGTCTCGAGCGCGGCGCGCGAAAGCCTGCGCTCCTCCACCGCGTGCCGCTCGAGCAGGAAACCCAAGTCCTCCGCCGTCCGGAACGCCCACTTGCCGGCTACGCGCACGAGGTTGATGCCGCGGCTCGCGTAGAAGCCCTTCAGCTCCTCCAGCAGCGCCGCGACATCGTCGTTGGGCTTCAGGTGCGAGGCCAGATACGCTTCCGCCAGCGGCTCCGCCGCCGCGAACAGCAGCGCTTCCAGTATCCGCAGGTTCTCGCCGCGATCGGCCGACGGCAGCGCCCGCACGTTCCCGCGCAGGCCGCGCCCCGGTGCCTGCTCGATCAAGTGCTCTTCCTTGGCCAGCAGCTCGTCGATGGCGATGCCCTCGTCCGGCTGCTCCCTGGTCGCGTGTCGCGGCGGAACCATGCGCTTCCTCGTCTTGTCTCGTCCATCAGCCACGCAGCACGCCTCAAACCTTTATGACACCTGCTCCCACTCGGCCCCGGCCGTGCGCCGGCGCATATAGATCGGGGCAAACGCCTGCTCCTGCCGCAGCTCGATCACGCCGTCGCGCGCCATTTCCAGCGTCGCTCCGAACGAGCTGGCCAGCGCCGTGCGGCCCAGGTCCGAGGCCGGCAGATACTGCTCAAGGAACATGTCGAGCTGCACCCAGTCGCCGGTCGAATGCCCGACCAGGGCCTCCAGCCGCTGGCGCGCGTCCTTGATCGACCACACTTGCCGCTTCTTGACGACGTGCGTGCGCTTCGCAGCCCTGTGCTGGCGCTGCTCGGCGTAAGCCTTCAGCAAGTCGAAAATCTCGGCCGAATATTGCCGGTCGCGGATCGTCCGCACGCCTTCCGGCATGCCGCGCGCGAATACGTCGCGGTCGAGCCGCTTGCGCGTCATGAGCTGGGCTGCGGCGTCGCGCATGGCTTCCAGCCGCATCAGCCGGAACGCCAGCCGCGCCGCCAGCTCCTCGCCCGAGGGCTGGTCGTCCGGCGTCTCCTCGCGCGGCAGGATGAGCCGCGATTTCAGGAACGCCAGCCACGCTGCCATGACGAGGTAGTCGGCCGCCAGCTCGAGCCTGATTTTCTGCGCCTCGGCAATGAAGACCAAATACTGCTCGACCAGCGCCAGCACGGAGATCTTGACCAGATCGACCTTCTGCGTCCGTGCCAGCGCCAGCAGCAAATCGAGCGGCCCCTCGAACCCCGCGACGTCGACCACGAAGGCTTCACCGGGGGCGACGGCCTCGGGCCCGGGATCGGAATCCCAGGGCACAGGTCCCGCAGCGTCTCCGGCCGGCTCTCCTGTCATCAAATCCTCGGGTTGCAGTCGCAAGCCTGATGCCGTGAACGCGGCAGGGCAAATCGCACCTTACACTGATTCAGGCGACGGTTGCCAAAGCCAGGTCCAGGGCCGCCTCGGCCTCGGCAATATCGGGGGTCTCGCTGGATCCAATGACCGCCCGCGCCCGCTCCAGCCGCTGCAGGGCCTTGCCCGCCAGCACTGGCACTCCCTCCACAACCTCGCGCATCTCGGCGAGGTTCCCATTGCAATGCAGCGCCAGGTCGGAACCCGCCTGTATCACCGCCCCGGCCCGCGACCGCAGCGTCCCCGTCAGCGCCCGCATGCTCAGGTCGTCGCTCATCAGCAGGCCGTCGAAGCCGATGGCCTCGCGAATGATCGTCTGCGTCACGACCCGAGACACGCTCGCTGGTGCCGCCGCATCGATGGCGCTGAACACGACATGCGCCGTCATGGCCGCCGGCAGGTCCGCCAGGGCCCGGAACGGCACGAAGTCGGTTCGCTCGAGGTCGGCCACCACCGTATCCACCACAGGCAAATCCACATGGCTGTCGGCGCCGGCCCGCCCATGCCCCGGCACATGCTTGACGACCGGCAGAACGCCGCCCGCCAGCAGCCCGTCCGCCACCGCCCGCCCCAAGGCGACCACCGTTGCTGGATCCCTGCCATAGGCGCGGTCGCCGATGATGTCGTGCGCGCCTTCGCAGGGCACGTCGAGCACGGGTGCGCAGTTCGTGTTGATGCCGAGACCCGTCAGCTCGCTGGCGACCAGCCGGCTCACCGCAAAAGCCGCGCGCACGGCCGCCCCAGGATCTGCCGCGTACATGGTGGCGAAGGCCCGCGCCGGCGGAAGCGTGCGCGCCACCGGCGGCTTCAGGCGCTGAACCCGCCCGCCCTCCTGGTCGATCAGGACCAGGACGTCATCATCGCCGGCCGCAGTCCTGAAGTCGGCAACGAGCTGGCGGATCTGCCCCGCCGCCCGGCAATTGCGCGCGAACAGGATCAGGCCCGCCGGCCGCGCGTCGCGCACGAACCGGCGCTCCTCGTCCGTCAGTGTCTCGCCGGACACCCCGGTGATGAAAGCACGTTGCATGGATGTGGCATGCACAGTTGGACAGATGCAGTTTTGCAGACGGCACAAGCCGCCACGTTCAGTGCTATGCCGCCCATTTGGCCCGCGCGCAACCCGGGACAAACCCAGGTGCGAAATCGATGGCGTCTAGGCCAAGCTCAATACGTCGTGATCCAGCAGCCTGTGAACCCATGCGCCTTGAGCTGCGTGCACACGCTGCTGGCCGCTTCCCGCGAACCCGGAGGGCCGAGCATCAAGCGATGCCACACGCCCTTCTGGCCCAGATCGACCTCGCGCACGTCCGGCGCGCGGCCCTGCAGCACGTCGGTATACTTCTGCTGCATGTCGGCAAACGCCTTCAGGGCATCCATCCGGCTCTTCTGCGACGACAGTACGGGAACGAAGCCATTGCCTCCGCTCGAGGCCGAGGGAATGGTACCCGCGGCCGAGGCCACCTTGGTCGATTGCGCCGGGGCCGCCAAATCGTCCCGCGGCACGACTTTCTTGACCGGGGCCCGCACCTGCGGCTCGGCAATAGGCTCGGCCTTGGCTTCGACAATGGGCTCTGCCCGGCTGATCACGCGCGGCGCCACTGCCTGCGTCGCGTTTTGGCCCTCCGACGAGGCCGTGCCGCGCAACGGCGGACGCTGCGCCGGTGTCCCTAGTCCCTCGACGAAAAGGCCCGGCACGCCCGACCCACCGCCGCCGGCCTGCTGTTGCGTCGGCGTGATCACTGGATTGGCGGCCCCCATCGACCCATCGCGATTGACGACCAGCGTGGTCACCTTGCGCGGGGCGCCGTTCGAATCCGTGTCGGACACGGCGCCAGTTTCAACAACGGTGCCGGCCGGACGGTCTTCACCGATCCGGTTCAAGAAGCGCTTGTCGGTATGCGCAATATCCTTGCCGCCGGGATCGGTCGGCTTGGACTTGGCCGGCCCCTTGTCCGCGCGCACGAGAGGTGTCTTGCCGTCAGCTCCGCTGCCGCTGAACGATTTGTAGCCGTAGGCCAGACCGCCACCGACGGCGATCGCGCCGACGAGCGCACCCACCACCACCATGGCACGCGGGCCGCGCCGCGCTGGCGGCTCATCCGCCTCCTCGCCCTCGTAAACGTAGTCTTGGTCGTGCGGTGGATGGCCGTCGTAGCCGGCGCGCGGATCGTAGGCCAGATCATCCATCGAACCGTACGTCTGCTGATGGCCCTGCTGCTGTCCGTTCCACTGGCCGCCCGTCCAGCCTTCCGCGGCCGCACTGTCGTAGCCTTGCTGGACATACGCATCATGCGCAGGCGCCTGCCGCCCGTGACCCTGTTCGGGCTGGTAGTTTGCCAAGTCGTACCCGGACGGATCGGCGTTGCCGGACCATCGCCCGGACGGCGCCTGCTGCGCCGGCCGCCTGCGGTCGTCGCTGGGCGGTGGATTCTGCGCCGCCGTCGTCCGATTGAGCAGCGAGGCCAAGCTCCCGCGCGACAGCGCAGGTTGCTCGCGCTCACCGCCCAACTGGCGGAAGGCCTGATGCGGAAAGTGGGATTGCGGCTGCTGATGCGCATAGCCGTCGTCGTGACCACCCTGATCTGGATGATGCTGGCCGTGCGATCTGTTGTATGCGTCCTGATCTGGCTCATTTCGCCAGCGCGGCGCTCCAGCCTGAGCGTTCGGACCTTTCGCCCGTGACATAGCGGATCCCTTCGCGCGTTCTCGATCGCCCCCGAATCGAAGAATTATCGCATCTCGCTCGGTGCGTGCACACCGAGAATCCCTAAACCGGAAGTAACCACCTGTGCGCAGGACCGCGTCAGAGCCAGTCGCGCAGCGGTCAACTTCCGATCCCCTGGTTGGATAAAGCGCAAATGTGGCGATTCATTGCCACGGCTCCACAAACTGTGAAAAGAAGCTGCCAAATCATTTAGATAGAACGCCAGCCTGTGCGGCTCATGGGCGGCGGCGGCACCCTCCACCAGGCGCGGAAACTGCGCCAGCCGCTTGATCACATCCATCTCTCCCGCATCGGTAAGGCCCGATACGTCAGCAGCAGCCACCTCCGCCCCCATGGCGTCGAGATCGGGGAAGGTCTCGCGCACATTGCGGAACACCGAATGCGCGCGTGCGTGCGCGTATTGCACATAGAAGACGGCGTTGTCCTTCGACTGCTCGATCACCTTGGCGAGATCGAAGTCGAGTGTCGCGTCGTTCTTGCGATACAGCATCATGAAGCGCACTGGGTCGCGGCCGACCTCGTCGACGACCTCGCGCAATGTCACGAACGTGCCCGCCCGCTTCGACATCTTGACGGGCTCGCCCGCCCGCAGCAGCCGCACGAGCTGGCATACCTTGATGTCGAGATCGGCCTTGCCGTCCGACAGCGCCGCCACCGCCGCCTTCATGCGCTTGATGTAGCCCGAGTGATCGGCGCCGAAAATGTTGATGAGGTGCTTGAAGCCGCGCGCGAGCTTGTTGTGGTGATAGGCCATGTCGGACGCGAAATAGGTGTAGCCGCCATCCGACTTCAGCAGCGCGCGATCGACGTCGTCGCCGAACTCGGTCGCCTTGAACAGCGTCTGCTCGCGGTCCTCCCAATCGTCGGCCTCGTGCCCCTTCGGTTTTTCGAGGCGTCCTTCGTACACGAGCCCCTTGGCGCGCAGCTCGTTGACGGTCTGGGCCACTTCGTCGCGGTTGCCGCTGGTCAACGACCGCTCGGAGAAAAACACATCATGTCGAATGTTGAGCGCGGCCAGATCCTCGCGGATCTGCGCAAGCATATCGCCGATCGCCACCGCCCGCACGTCCGGGAGCCACTCGGCTTCCGGTTTGTCGAGCAGCGAACGCCCGAACGCCTTCGCCAATCCCTCACCGACCGGCTTCAAATAGTCGCCCGGATACAGCCCTTGCGGAATCTGGCCGATGTCCTCGCCCAGCGCCTCGCGATAACGCAGGTAGGCGGAACGCGCCAGCACGTCCACCTGCGCGCCCGCGTCATTGATGTAGTACTCGCGCGTCACCTTGTAGCCGGCGAACGCCAGCAGGTTGGCCAGCGCATCCCCGAACACCGCGCCGCGGCAATGCCCGACGTGCATGGGCCCGGTCGGATTGGCCGATACGTACTCGACGTTGATTTCCTCTCCGCGGCCTAGAGTGCTTCGCCCATAGGCGTTTCCCTCTTTGATGATGGACGTCACGACGCCCTGCCACATCGACGGCGCCAGCGTGATGTTGAGAAAGCCCGGCCCCGCCACCGCGACCTTTACGAAGCCTCGCTCGCTTGCGAGCTCGGCCGCCAGCTTCTCGGCGATATCGCGCGGCTTGGCGCGCGCCGCCTTGGCCAGCACCATGGCGACGTTGCTCGCCACGTCGCCGTGCGCGGCATCCTTCACCGGCTCGACGTCGATGCTGCCGACGACAAGATCCGCCGGCAGATCGCCCCGGGCCTGCAGGGCCGCGAGCGCGGATTTGATGCGCTCCTCGACGTGCGCGAATACGTTCATGCCTGGTCCTCGATCGGCGGCGTTTGTCACGCTATTGGCCGAAGGCGCCGACTATCCCAAATCCGGGGTAGCGTCAAACAGCCGCCTATGCTCCGCCACCGCATAGCGATCCGTCATCCCCGCAATGAAATCCGCGATGCGTTCCGCCCGCTCGGGGTCGGCAAGCCCCGCAAATGCAGTGCTGCGCCATCCCGGCAACACCGAGGCATCGCCCATATAGCGCGCGAACAGCTCGCGCACGATGCTCTCCGCATTGCCCATCTCGTGCATCACCCGCGGATGCCGGTAGACCGTGCGGAACAGATACGCGCGCAGCCCCTTGAGCTCATCGCGCCTCGCGTCCGAGAACACCACCACCGCCGCGCCGGCATGGCGTACGTCGTCAAGAGAACGCGCCCCGACCCGCGCCAGTCGCGCCCGCGACTCCGTCACGACGTCATCGATCATGGCCGTGATCATGCGCCGGTTGACCTCGTAGATCATGCGCCCGCGATCCATCTCGCTCGCCGCACCGCCCAGCGCACGCACGAAGCCGCCAACGAACGGCACATCGGCAAGCTCCGCGATTTCGATCAGCCCCGCCCGCAAGCCATCGTCGATATCGTGATTGTTGTAGGCGATGTCGTCGGCGATCGACGCCACCTGCGCCTCCGCAGACGCATAGAGATCGAGGTTGAGCTGTTCCGCCAGCCCCACCCGCGCAATGACCTCCCGCAGCACATCATGGTGCCCGGGCGACGTTCCTGCCGGCGCCAGCGGACCGTTGTGCTTGGCCAACCCTTCCAGCGTCTCGAATGTCAGGTTGAGCCCGTCGAACTCCGCGTACTTGCGCTCGAGCCCCGTCACCACCTTGAAGCTCTGCGCGTTGTGGTCGAAGCCGCCGTAGGCCGCCATCGCCGCATTGAGCGCGCGCTCGCCAGCATGACCGAACGGAGGGTGCCCGAGATCGTGCGCCAGCGCCAGCGCCTCGGCCAGGTCCTCGTCGAGTTGCAGCAGCCGCGCCATGGAGCGGGCGATCTGCGACACCTCCAGCGTATGCGTCAGCCGCGTGCGGAAATGATCGCCCTCGTGCAGCAGGAACACCTGGGTCTTATACGTCAGCCGCCGGAACGCGGTCGCATGCACGATGCGGTCCCGGTCACGCTGGAACGGCGTGCGCATGGGACACGGCGCCTCCGGGAACGCCCGTCCCCGGCTCCGCGCCGCATCGGCCGCATACGCCGCCAGCCCACGCGCGGCGCGTGGCCCGGCCTCCACAGCGCTGTCTTCCCTATCCGCCACGATCCTTCCCATCCCGTCATCCTCGCCCGAGCGCGCAAAAGGCGTGTCGAAGGGCGGGGATCCAGCAGTCATGCCGGAGGCGTGCTTCGCACGACATTCGTCGAAGACACCTTAATATTGAGCCTTCGGCCCTTTCTACGCTGGGTCCCCGAGACGGCTCCGGCTTGCGCCTACGCCGCTCGAGGATGACGAATAGCCGCCGTTTGACTTTGACCGGCGAGCACCTATCTTATAGGAATCGCGGGATTATTTCGAATGTGCTTTGCCCGCGGAAACGGAACGGCTGATGGACGTGCTCCTGACTGAGCGGGCTGCCCGGCGCATTTCGGAAATCGCCGCAATCGAGCCCCAGAACCCATTTCTCCGCGTCAGCGTCGACGGCGGCGGCTGCTCGGGCTTCCAGTATCGATTCGATCTGGTGGCGGCAAGCGAGCCCGACGACATCGTGATCGAGCGCGACGGCGCAACCGTCCTGATCGATCCCGTGTCGCTCCCCTACATGGCGGGCTCCGAGATCGACTTCGCCGACGAACTGATCGGCGCCTCCTTCAAGATCAAGAACCCCAACGCCACCGCCTCCTGCGGCTGCGGCACCAGCTTCTCGATCTAGGCCCGCTCCTAAGCTCCAAACTCTGAATTTGCGTCCCCGGACGGCGCGCGGCAGCGCGACGATCCGGGGTCTTCACCCTTCGCCATCATGCACAGCTCCATCCCCAATCTTTGATCACCGCTGCGCCTTCTCATTACCGGGGAAGATCCCGGATGGCCGCGCGTCGCGCCATAGGCGCCAACGCGCCGCCTCCGGGAACGCAAAGGGAGAGCATTGGCCTACACGCACCGCACACGGACATTTGAGGCGCCTGTTCCTTGCGTGACTGCCACGCGGGCCCAAATGAGCGATCGTGCCGCGCAGGATCAGCGCGAACTAGGCTCACAGAGGCGTGTCATGGACGGCCAGACAATCGGTTTCCAGTTTCAGGAGAGCTCGCAGCAGGCGCAGGTGACGGGCGCGCGCCGCGCGGCCCTCGACACCGCGCTGAAGGCAGCCGCCAAGCTCTACACGCACGCGGAGTACCTCGAGCTCGAGCGCGACGTCACGGCCGGCAAGGTCGACGTGCGCGTGTATGACGAGGGGCTCGTGCTGATGCGGACGGGTGGGTAGCGGCCGCTCGCTTGGCCACAATCAGTCCACCCCCGCCCCTGCACCAGGCAACTGCCTGCTCCCCGTCATCGAAGTGTCACACGTGACGCCCCGGTGCTAGTCTCTACAAAAAGGGACGACACCGGGGACGGATAAGTGACGCCCGACGAGGACCAGCCCGCGCTGCCGCTGACGGTATCGCGGCGCATCTTTGTGCTGATCACCGTGGTCGTCGCCTCGACCGCGTTCAACGCGGCCACCTTCTCCGTCGCCGCCATCCTGCCGCAGGTGCAGGGCTCCCTCTCCGCCACCCAGGACGAGGTCTCCTGGACCGTCACCTTCTATATCCTGGCCACCGCCGTCACCATGCCCATGACCGGCTGGCTCGTGGCCCGCCTCGGCCGCGGCCGCCTGCAGTTCTGGAGCCTGTTCGGCTTCACCCTCTCCACCATCATGTGCGCGTTCGCGACCTCGCTCGAAAGCCTCGTGGCCTGGCGCCTCGTGCAGGGCGCCACGGGCGCGCCGATCCAGCCGCTCGGCCAGACCATCCTGCTCGACGTCTTCCCGCGCCATCAGCACGGGCTCGTGATCGCCATCTTCGGCACGACCAACACCATCGGCCCGGTGCTCGGCCCCACCTTCGCCGGCTACCTCGCCGAGGCCTACGGCTGGCGCTGGGGCTTCTTCATGATCGTGCCCGTGGCCGTCGCCGCTTGCATCGCCGCGCGCTTCGCGCTGCCCGAGGACGCGCGCCGCAGCAAGGTGTCGCTCGACTGGATCGGCTTCCTGTCGCTCTCCATCGCCATTGCCGCCACCCAGTTCGTGCTCTCGCGCGGCCAGCGCCTCGACTGGTTCGACTCCTCCGAGATCATCATCGAGACCTGCATCGCCGCGCTCGCGCTCTACATCTTCGTCGTCCACACCTTCACCACGCCCACGCCTTATCTCAGTCCGCGGCTGCTCTTCGACCGCAACTACACCATCGGCGTCGCGCTCATCGTCATCTTCGGCATGCTCAACTTCACGCCAATGGTGCTGCTGCCGCCCATGCTGCAGAACCAGCTCGGCTATCCCGACGGCCTCATCGGCTTCGTCGTGAGCTGGCGCGGCGCCGGCGTCATGGTGGGCTCGTTCACCTCCATCTTCGCCCAGCGCTTCGATCCGCGCGTCGGCATGGTCGCCGGATTCGGCATGCAGATCGTGTCCGGCGTCTGGCTGACCAGCCTCAACCTCGATGCCCAACTCTGGGCTCTGTGCGCCAATGCCTTCCTTCAGGGTTGCGCGGTCGGCCTCATCTGGACGCCCATCGTCACCACCGCCTTCCGCACGCTCGACCACTCGCTGCGGCCCGAAGGTATCGCCGTGCTGCATCTCATGCGCAGCATCGGCAGCAGCTTCTTCATCTCCATCACGGTCGCCGAGATCGTGCGCACCACCACCGCCAACTACGGCCGCATGACGGAGGTGCTCTCGCCGTACAATAAATCGCTGAGCGTTCCCGCCATCACGGGCGGCTGGCACACCGACACCGTCACCGGCATGGCCAAGCTCGCCCAGGAGATCGACCGCCAGGCCGCTATGCTCGGCTACATGAACGCCTTCATCCTCTACACCGCCATGTCCGTCATCGCCATTCCGCTGGTGCTCCTGCTCGGCGGACGGCGGCGGAATGCATAGCCATTCGTTGTCCGTCTTAATCACGGATCGAGCAACCAAGGCGTGAACTCCTCGTAGAGCCAGAGCGCGACTGCCTGTGCGACGACACGAATGCAGGAACTTGCGTCAGGGATGTCGTGGCCGTTTGCGGCTTACGCGCAACAGCCGGCTCTGCCGGTGATGGATTTCTCAACTGCTGCAGTGGCAGGCCGCATCGAGGATGTCAGCCTGCAGGGCCCGTGGCGAAGCGGGAGACCGGCCTGATGTGCGCGAACATGCTGCGGGCATTCCAAGTTGGAAAGGCCCTTATCAGCGACGACGGGCCGTCGAGTTGGATGCGGCCCCCACCTGTGGCTTGGCCCCAGGAGAGCTGGCCGGCGTGCCATTTGATGAAAGCTTCGGCATCCGCCGTGATGAAGAGGTCCTCGTCGAAGCCGGGGTTCGTCTTGCAGATCTCGGTGTCTCCGAATTCAATGATTAGCCAATAGCGTTCGGCGCGCGCCCGGCCGGTGAAGTCGAAACGGATGACGACGCGTCGATTCGGAAGCCGGTCTCGGCGGAGCGCGTTGCACATCGACCAAAGGGCGACAAAGGGGTCGAGGTGCTGGGGGGCAATCTCGAGCCAACGCGCACCCCACTCGCCAAGCGACTGGCAGACCGTGAAGAGCTCATGGCCGGCAGACGTGAGCTTGTAGTTGTGCCCTCGCCCGTCGGGCTTCGGTGCCGACTCGACGACACCGAGCCGTTCGAGCTGCCTGAGCCGCTGCGCGAGCAGCGTACCGGAGAGGCCGGGCGCGCCCGCCCGGATCTCACTGAAGTTGCCGCAGCCAAGGTACAGATTGCGGACGATCAGCGGTGTCCAGCGCTCGGCGAAAATCTCGGCGCCGCGTGCAATAGGGCAGTACTGTCCGTACGTCCTCACAACCGCAGTGTTGCGCACCGGCCTTCGATTGTGGAGTCCAGATTTTTGACTATACGGACCCAATCCGCCGTAGTCCGATGTGCCCTCTTCGAAAAGAGGAGGCTGCCATGTCGACACCGAAGTTTGCGGAAGTCGGCCACGGAAGCAAGAGCCCAACCGTCGTCGAGATCGACGGGTTCCGCGGCCGGGTAATGCCCTTCGAAGCGGATAAGACGCTGATGGACGCAGCGCGAGGGATCGGGCCGCTCATCCGAAAACATGCAGACGAGGCGGAGCGGGAGCGACGCCTGTCGAAGCCAGTCCTAAACGCGTTGAAAGAGACGGGGCTTCTGAAGATGGCCACACCGAAATCCCTCGGCGGATTGGAGTCCGACCCGATCACCCGCGCGCTTGTCGTCGAAGAGGTCGGTCGTCACGACGCTGCAGCAGGGTGGACATTGGAAAACCCGGTGGACTGGGCCTTCTTCTGTGCGCGTCTCCCCGACGAAGGCGCCGAGGAAATCTACGCCAGAGGTGGGGACGTGGTGATCGCCGCTCAGTTCGGACGTCCACTCGCCGCAAAAAAGGTCGATGGCGGATACAAGGTTTCCGGACGTGCGCCGTTCGTCAGCAATTGCCTGGACGCCGATTGGATCTCCTGTACAGCCTTGGTAGATGCAGACAGGCATTCCGATGGCGAGCCCGAGATGCGGATGGTCTATTTTCCGGCCGAGAAGTGCGAAATCATCGACACTTGGCACGCGATGGGCATGCGAGGTACGGGCAGCCACGACATCGAGGCTAAGGATGTCTTTGTCCCCGATGCCAGAACCTTTGCGATGCAGCCAGGTTACGAGCGCGGGTCTCACTACAATGGGCCGCTCTATCGCATGCCACTGGTGGGGGCCGCAGGGACCGGAATTCCAACGCCGATGCTCGGTGTCGCGCGAAGAGCGCTGGATGAGTTGATCAAGGTTGCCCTGACGAAGAATCCGGTGACTGCGACCAACCTTCTCAAGGAGCGCTCGTCGGCTCAGATGCAACTGGGCCAGGCCGAAGCGATCCTGCGGTCCGGGCGCTTGCTGCTTCTGCATACTGTAAGCGAAGCGTGGCAAAGATGTCTTGCCGGGGAGGCCCACTCAGCGGATCAAAAAGCGGATCTCCTGCTCGGCAGCACGCACGCCATGGCCAGCGCAGTCCGGGCGACGGAGCTCGCTTGTCGCATCGCCGGAACCACGTCGATCCGCGTGTCCAGCCCCCTGGAACGTTGCTTCCGAGACATCCAGACCATGAGACATCACGTATTCGCGTCCGAGGCGCGCTACGGAACCGTTGGACAAGTGTATCTCGGCGTTGAGCCGGACTTTGGCGTCGTCTCCTTCGACTAGACCGGTGATCCAATTTCCGGGTGTTGCTCGCCGCAGTCCCAGGCCAGCGAGGTCAACGCGGACGCAGGGCGCTCGGCGAGTGTCGGTGAGCCGGGTGGCCGAGGGCGAGACGGCGTTCGGGAACCGGCAAGCGTCGCACGCGATCATCGTCGATGCTGTGTGGCGGCCGGGCGAGGACTTAGGTGACCGGGACACCGCCTGAACGAGGGAGTTCTTCGCCGCCCTCGGCCGCTTCAGCGAAGGGGTCTACGTCGACTTCCTCGGCGAGGACGAGGACCCCGGTCCGCGAGGCGTATGGCGACTCCGTCTACGACCGGCTGGTGGACGTGAAGACCACACACGACGCCGACAATGTCTTCCATCACAATCAGAACATCCGCCCCGGCACCGGCATGGCCAAGCTCGCCCAGGAGATCGACCGCCAGGCCGCTATGCTTGGCTACATGAACGCCTTCATCCTCTACACCGCCATGTCCGTCATCGCCATTCCGCTGGTGTTGCTGCTGGGCGGGCGGCGGCGCGGCGGCGCCTAGCCCATCGGCACTACACCACGCGCGTGCCGCAAATCTGCGTCCGCCGCATGATGCGCCGGAACGGCCCGGCGTCATGGATGGCCAGATGCTTGCAAACCCGGTTGTCCCAGAACGCGATCGACCCGGTCTCCCAGCGGAAGCGGCAGGTGAACTCCGGCCGGTGGCCGTGATCGAGCAGGAAGTCGAGCAGCGGCTTGCTCTCGGCCTCGGTCATGCCTTCGAAACCGGTGGTGTAGGAGTGATTGACATAGAGCAGCTTGCGACCGGTCTCAGGATGCGTCGCCACCACCGGGTGCGCACTGACGGTCTCGCGCCAGTCCGCATCCTCGCGCACCTTGGTCGAGCGCTGCGCGTTCATGGCCGCAGCCGGGCCGGCCACCTTGCGATCCGAGTGCAGCGCCTTCAGGCCTCCAATCATTCCTTTCATGCCGTCCGATAGCGCCTCATAGGCCTGATACTGATTGGCAAACAGCGTGTCGCCGCCGTAGGGCGGCACCTCGATGGCGTAGAGGATGGCGCCCATGGGCGGCTCGGACACCATGGTCGTGTCGGCATGCCACTCCTCGCCCACGATCTTCTTGTCGCCCGGCTCACGCGTGATCTGGATCACTTCGGGATCGGCCTGCGTGCCCTTGTAGTTGGGATGGATGAACAGCTTGCCGAACCGGTGCGAGAACGCCTTGTGGCGCTCGGCGTCGAGCTTCTGGTTGCGGAAGAAGATCACACAGTGGTCGAGCAGCGCCTGGCGAATGTCCCCGATCGTGCGATCGTCGAGATCCCGGCTGACGTCGACGCCATGAATCTCGGCGCCGATGCTGCCGGCGATCGGCCGGACCTCGATCTGGCTGTTGCGCATGAGTTTCCTCCGGGCGCCGTTCGTTGTCGTTGTCGCCTGCCGCGCGGCGTCGCGGCTGCAGCGCTGATCCAAAGGCTATGGCGTGTCGCCGGTGGGTGCAACAATGGTCATTTGCGGGTTCGCCGCCCGGCACAACCCCGTCGGGACCTTTAGCGCCGCGCGATCCTCATTCCTGTCATGGCCACGAAGGTGGCCATCAAACGAAGAAGCGCCGGAACCAGGCCAGCGTCTCGTTTGGCCTGTGCTCGTTGACGTAGTGGCCGGAATCAAGCCCTTCGCCGACAATATCCGTGGCGAATTTCCGCCAGATTCCGATCACGTCGGTGAATACGCCCTCCGTGTGGCTCTTGGCTCCCCACAACAGCAGGACGGGACAGGCGATCATGAGGCCACGGTCGCGGGAGGCACGGTCGAGCTCCAGGTCGACGGTCGCTGTCGCCCGGTAGTCGGCGCATGAACCTTTGATCGTCTTGGCATTGAAGCAGCGGACATATTCCGCAAGCGCTTCGGGGTCGAAGATCGACATCCCGATGCCCTTCTTGGAGATCTTTTTCTCCATGAAGACCTCGGGTGGAATGGCACCCATCATCAATTCGGGCAGGCCGTTGTCGAGCGGCATCAGCGCCCAGTGCCAGGAGTCGAGCGCCCACTTCCTCGACGTGTTCTCCCAGATATGCAGCGTCGGCAGAATGTCCAGGAGAGCGACCTTGCGCACTTTCTCCGGATGATCGAGCGCCATGCGATGCGCGACCCTGGCGCCGCGGTCATGACCGGCGACGAAGAACCGCTCATACCCGAGCCGGCGCATGACCTCGACCTGATCTTGCGCCATGGCGCGGAACGAGTAGTTGGAGCACGTCGCGTCCGGCTCCGGCGCGGAGCTGTCTCCATAGCCGCGCAAATCCGTCGCCACGACGTGGTAGTCCCGCGCCAGCTCGTTGGCGATCTTGCCCCAGCTCGCATGCGTCATTGGATTGCCGTGCAGCAGCAGGAGCGGTGGCCCGGACCCGCCATGGCGCAGATGAATGCGGGCCTCGCCTGCCTCGATGTCGGTCCTCGTGAAGCCTTCGAACATCTGCTCATCCTCACTCGCGGCTCAGCGCCTCGGGGGGCGGATGCCGCCACCCGACGTTTGGGCTGAGACAGGTGAACCTAGCTTGTCCTCCGCGGCGACCAGCCATAGGCCTTGGCGCACGCACCGCCCATCAGCATCGCCCGCTCGCTGTCGCTCAGGCGGTCGGTCATGAGGAAGGGCTGGACGGCCTGCTCGTAGTTGACGACCGCGAAGGCACGAGTCCAGTCCGTGCCCCACAGGCAACGGTCGAAACCCCAGGCATCGAACACGCGTGCGAGCGGGTCCCAGATATCCGCAAACGGATACGGCTCCTGCGACAGCGTGCAGGCACCGCTGACCTTGATCACCGCGTTCGGCCGCTTGGCGAGCTCCAGCGCCTTCGGCAGGTCGGCCCAGGGCTGCGGCGGCGCGGGCGGCACACGCGGCTGCATGATGGCCAGATGGTCGATGATGAACCGCGTGTCGGGGTGGCGGTCGATCAGCGCCATGCCCGCGTCCACGTTGCCCCAGCACAGCATGTTGACCGGAAAGTCGTGGCGAACGGCCGCGCGCATGATGCGATCGAGACCCGGGTCGTTCGGGTCGCGTTTCGCCTCCTTCGTCATCATGATGCGAATGCCGACGGTGCCCGGCGTCTTCTTCCAGTCGGCGATGACATCGGCGACGGCCGGATCGTCCGGGTTGACCGGCTTGACGAGCGCGAGCCGGCCTGGATGGGCCTGCTGCGCTTCGATCGCATAGCTGGCGTCGTACTGATACAGGGAAAAGGCGGAGATGAAGATGGCGCCGTCCACGCCGACCTTGTCCATCGCCGCCACCATCTCGTCACCGGTTACGTGGTCGGGCCAGTTCGGCACACTGTGCCAGGGCCGCTTGGGCGTGTTCGCCTCATAGGCATGGACCTGGGAATCGATGATCGGCATCGGCGAGGCTCCTTTACGCTCAGAATGTTCGCGTATCGCAACAGGTCGCGCCCCGCCTGTCGAGAGCTTTGAACCCGGACCGGCCGGGAACGCGGCCGGCCCCGCCATGCATCGGGACCGCTGCCGTTAATTTGGGTTCACGCCCTGGAGCAACTCCGCTAAGCACCATGCTCCGCCTTTTGCCATGAGCGCGCCCTATGAAAATCGCTACGTGGAACATCAACGGCGTCCGCGCCCGTATCGACAGCCTCACCGCCTGGCTCAAGGAGAGCCAGCCCGACGTCGTCTGCCTGCAGGAAATCAAGACGGTGGACGAGGGCTTTCCGACCGGAGCGCTGTCCGACCTCGGCTACAGCGCCGCCGTCTTCGGCCAGAAGGGTTTCAACGGCGTCGCCCTGCTCTCGAAATATCCGATGGAGGACGTGCGCCGCGGATTGCCCGAGGACCCCGATCCCAACCAGTCGCGCTATATCGAGGCTGTCATTTCGGTGCCAGGCTCGGCGCTGCGCGTCGCCTCCATCTACCTGCCGAACGGCAACCCCGTCACGACGGAAAAATTCTCCTACAAGCTCGCCTGGATGCAGCGGCTCGAAACGCACGCCCGCGATCTGCTCGCCCAGGAGGAAGTCCTGATCCTCGCCGGCGACTACAACGTCATCCCCGAGCCCGTCGACGCGAAGCGGCCGCAGGCGTGGGTCAACGACGCGCTGTTTCAGCCGGAGTCACGCGCCGCGCTTCGCCGCCTGCAGGCACTCGGCCTCACCGACGGTCTGCGCGCCTGCGAGCCCGGCCCCGGCATCTACACGTTCTGGGATTACCAGGCCGGTGCCTGGCAGAAGGACGACGGCATCCGCATCGACCACCTGCTGCTGTCGCCGCAAGCTGCAGACCGCCTGCGCAGCGCCAAGGTCGACCGCTTCACCCGCGCCTGGGAAAAACCCTCCGACCACGTCCCCGTCTGGGGCGAGTTCGATCTCGGCTGACGCGACAGCTATCGCCGACCGGCGCCGATCTCGCGGATGCCCGAGGCCGCGCCGCCGTGCAGCGCCTTCGTATCGGGCACGGCCGCCGCCGGCGTGCGCTGTTGATCCACGCTGCCGTTCGTCTTACGGCCTTCGCGCGAGACATCAGGCAATGGCAGCGCCTCGCCGCTGCCGCAGGTGCGTGCGGCAATCCCGAGGCCCAGATGATCGCCCTGGTCAGCGCCCGCGCGCGGTGAATACAGCCGCTTCCACACCGCCACCAGTCCATCGGCATCCTGCCGGATGCCCGACGAGGCGCCGCAAAAGATGTTCTGATAGATGTCCTCGATCCAGATGCGATCGCGTTCCGGCGCGTTGGCCACCGCGACCTTGATCAGCGCCAGCGCCCGCTTCTCGTCCTTCGGCATATCCTTGCCGCGCCACAGCAGATCGGCCAGAAACGCCTGCGCGCCCGCATGACCTTCCTGCGTCAGCGTCGACAGCCAGTGGAACGCTAGCCGCTGATCCTGCGCCACGCCCTCGCCCTTCAAGTGCATCTTGGCGAGTTCGAACTGCGCATCGGAGTCGCGGAAGAACGTCGCCGCGTCGCGGAAGAATTTTGCTGCGCGCTCGGCATTGGGGACGAGCCCGATCTCCGGCAGACCGCGGCGCGTGTAGCCCGCTACCGCCGTCAACGCCTTGCCGACATACGACGCGCGCTGGTCGTCGTCGGGATCGGCGTTGGCGTTCTCGTCGACGATGCCCACGAACAGCTTGTAAGCCTTGCCGTGGTCGGTGTAGGCGCTGTTGTTGTCCGAATAGAGTTGGGCCAGATAGTACTGGCCGAAAAATTCACCGGTATCGGCGGCAACCTTCAGCGCCGGCTCTGCGAGCTGGTAGTGCCCGGCCTTATAGGCGCCGATGCCCTGCTCGAGCGCGGCCGACGGCGAGGCAAACGTCACGCTGCCGGCCACCGCCGGTGCCGCCCAGCTGAAGGCAAGTGTCAGGAGCAGCGCCAAGGCGCCGAGCGAACCAAGCACTCGCTTGGCAAGCAACGTCCGCGTTGCCGCCAGCAGCGTGGCGCGGCGCCTGTCGAAAATCTCGCCGGTTTTGTCATCCCGGTTCTCGACCACCTTGAGGCAGTCGGATACGCGCGCCGGGCCGCCGAACTGCAGCGTCTTCATTCCCGCAACTTTCACGATGGCACCTTCGCGTGCCAGCGAACGCATGACATCAGCCACCCCGCCACTAGCTGATATGGCCTTTGAAACCGATAAGACAACCTTTTGATTCTCGCTGAACTTCACGTTTTCGAGATTCGAGCGGCGCGGCGCGCGCGTCAGCCCTTCCGCTCTATGCCGGCCGGACCATTTCGGCGTATCGAACACTCTCGCGTCCATGGCTCTCACACGTTCCCCGACTCGCGCCCGCACGTGCGTCGCCGTAAGGCGAAGCCATACGTTGCCGCCGCGCCACTGAAACGTGGCGCAACTGCGTGCCTCAACGGCGCAGCTGTTGCTTGAACTCCACGTGTTCCCGCATGAGGAGCTCTAACCCGCATCTTCTGACCCATCAGTGATCGCGCTTTATGGCTCAAAAGAGGCACACCGACCCAATTTGCGTGGCTCCCGAGCCACAGATAAGAGTTTCCTGCTTCGATGCGCCGGCGGCCGTGCCGTGCTGCCGGCAGCCCTGAAGTTCGCGCCAGAATAGGAAGATGGCAGACAGCCGCGCGAGCACTTCGTCGCGAAATGGCAAACGTGGCACTCGCCGAGACTGACAACCGATCGGGACGCGACACCATCACCACAAGAACCTTGATTGCCGTTGGCATTGGAGTATTTGGTTAATCGGCCAACCCGGCATCGCGTGGGCTCAACTAGGGCATTTCAGCGGCGTCGCGTGTTGATTGTTGGTGCGTGTCTTTACGGTGACACGAGGCGGCCCCATTCGCGTGACAGAACCTGCGCAAGCGGGGCCCAGCAATGAAGGCGGGAAAGATGCGCAGGATCACGGTGCTGACGGGTGCAGCCATCGGAGCGGTGATCTATCTCGGATCGCCGATGCTCGCCGCCTGGGAAGTGCGGCAGGCCATCCGCGCATCCGACAAGGCGACGCTCGAACGCCGCGTCGACTGGACCTCCGTGCGCGCCACCCTCAACCGCTCGCTCGGGCCGGCCCAGGAAGTCCTCACGGAAATCTCTGAGGCCGCCGGCGCGCCCAAGCCGGGCCTGTGGAGCCGCATCATCAAGGCCACCGTGCCGATGCTCTCCGGCACCGCCATCGATTACTACGTGACGCCCGAGGGCGTGCCGCAGCTCTACGCCTGGCGCGAGACCTGGCGCCAGAAGGTGCGTCCCGCCATCGGTCTTGCCGAGCCGCGCATGGCGCTCGCCGGCACGCCGCTGGAGAACACCAGCCTCGACAAGATCCTCTCGCTCCTGAAACGCGTGGATCGCGCCGCCTTCACCGGCCCCACGCGCCTGGAGCTGGAAGTGCGCGACCGTTATGCCGAGCACCGCAGCTACCGCGCCGTCATGGAGCTCAAAGGCATGACGTGGATGCTGACTGAGGTGGAGGTGCTGTCCGTCGCGCCGCCCAAGCCCACGACGCAGCCCGTCGCCCAGGCGAGCTAGAGGCTTTCGCTCGGTCGGGCCGCGTCCCACACTTTGTGGAGGCGCAGCTCTCACCACACAACGTCATGGCCGCGAAGGTGGCCATCCACGACGGGTATCGTGGGCACGTCGACGCCTACCTTGGGACGCAGCCTACCGCACATTCCAAAGGCCCGTGGATGGCCGCCGAGGCGGCCATGACGTTTTTGGGAGGACGGCTGCGTAGACCCCGCCCCCGCCCCTGAAAGCCCACAGCCTTCCAACTGTCATCCCGGGCAAGCGCGGGCCGAGGCAACCGGCCAAGCGCGAGGTATCAGTTCCCGCGCGCGATCCGGGACCCAGGAATCCCACGCGGCAGCCGCGTCACGCCTCGATCCGCTGCAACGCCAGCTTCAGCCGCGACTGCTTTGTTTCGAAATCGGTGCCGCGCTCCTTCAGCTCGTCCACGACCTCCGGCGGCGCCTTGGCCATGAACCCCGGATTGGCGAGACGGTCCGTCACCTTCTTGATCTCGGCGACGGTCTTGTCGATCTCGCGCGTGATGCGCTTCCTCTCCGCATCCATGTCGATGATGCCCGCGAGCGGCAGCGCCACGGTCGCCTCGCCGACAACGATCTGCGCGGAGCCTTTCGGCGCCGCGGCTTCGAACGCGATGGTCTCGATGCGTGCCAGGCGTTTGATCGTCTCGGCGTGGCGCTCCGCACGCGCCTTCGTGATATCGGACGCGCCCGCAATGACGAGCGGGATCTTGGCGCCCGCCGGCACGTTGGCATCCGAGCGCACGGAACGCACTTCGGAGATCAAGTGCACCAGCCAGCCGATCTCTGCGTCCGCCTCAGCATCGGCGAGACCGGACAGCTCGGGCCACGCCGCCAGCGCCAGCAAGCCTTGGCGCGCGGGGCCCTGCTCACCCGTCTTGGCCCACAGCTCCTCCGTCA
Organism: Hyphomicrobiaceae bacterium; assembly: GCA_046154585.1. Lineage (GTDB taxonomy): Bacteria > Pseudomonadota > Alphaproteobacteria > Rhizobiales > Hyphomicrobiaceae > CADEFX01. The sequence continues at coordinate 53,011 of JBJXDX010000048.1, forward strand.
CGAACGGCGTGAACGGATGCAGCAGCGCCAGGATCTGGTCGAGCGCCCAGGCGGCCGTCGCCCGCGTCTCGTCGCGCGCGGCCTCGTCGCTGCCGGTCAGTAGAGGCTTCGCCAGCTCGACGTACCAGTCGCAGAACGTGCCCCAGACGAACTGATAGACGGCACTCGCCGCCTCGTTGAACTTGTAGCTCTCGATGCCCTCGCTGACGGCCTTCACGGCGCGCTCCGTCTCGCCGGCAATCCAGCGATTGAGCGTCTGCTTCACCGCCTTCGGATCGAAGCCCGCCACGCGCACGCACCCGTTCATCTCGGCGAAGCGCGCCGCGTTCCACAGCTTGGTCGCGAAATTGCGATAGCCTTCGATGCGCGGCTTGGCGAATTTCACGTCGCTGCCCTGCGCGGCCATCGCCGCCATCGAGAAGCGCAGCGCATCGGCACCGAACGCGTCGATCAGCTCCAGCGGATCGACGACGTTGCCGAGCGTCTTCGACATCTTGCGGCCCTTCTCGTCGCGGATCAGGCCGTGGATCAGCACGTCGTGGAACGGCACCTCGTGCATGAAGTGCTGTCCCAGCATCATCATGCGCGCGACCCAGAAGAAGAGGATGTCGAATGCGGTGACGAGGCAGTTCGTCGGGTAGTAGCGCGCGAGCTCCGGCGTCTTGTCGGGCCAGCCCAGCGTCGAGAACGGCCACAGCCCCGACGAGAACCACGTGTCGAGGACGTCGGGATCGCGCGAAATCAGGATCTTCCCTGGACCAATCCCGGGCCGCACCGTGATCCCGGGATTGGGGAGTGTTCGCCCACCCTTTTCAAAGGCTTCATCGACGATCTCGACTTCTCGCCCGTAGTATTCACGGGCGGCTGCGAGCGCTTCTTCCTCAGAGGCAGCAACAAATATCTTGTGCGCTTCATTGTTTCCAATAGAGCCCGCTTTTGCAGGCCCATACCACGCCGGGATCTGGTGGCCCCACCAGAGCTGGCGCGAGATGCACCACGGCTGGATGTTCTCCATCCAGCGGAAGTAATCGTTGGCAAAACGCTCCGGGACGATGCGCGTCTTGCCCTCGCGCACGGCGGCCATGGCGGGTTTCGCCAGCGTCGCGGCATCGACATACCACTGGTCCGTCAGCCACGGCTCGATCACGGCGTTGCCGCGCTGTGCATGCGGAACGGCGTGCGTATGCGGCTCGATCTTGTCGACGAGACCCAACCCTTCCAGATCGGCAACAACCTTCTTGCGCGCGACAAACCGATCAAGCCCGCGATAGGCCTCGGGCGCGTTCTCGTTGAGCCGCGCCTGCGCGTCGAAGATATTGATGACGTCGAGCTTGTGCCGCTTGCCGACATCGAAGTCGTTGAAGTCGTGCGCCGGCGTGATCTTCACCGCGCCCGAACCCTTCTCCGGATCGGAGTGCGCATCCGCCACGATCGGAATCTCGCGGCCGACCAGCGGCAGCACCACCAGCTTGCCGATCAGATCCTTGTACCGCTCATCGTCTGGATGCACGGCCACGGCCGTATCGCCGAGCATGGTCTCGGGCCGCGTCGTCGCGACGATGATGAAGCGCGAGGGATCATCCTTCAGCGGATACTTGAAGTGCCACAGGTGCCCGTTGACCTCGATGGAGTCCACCTCGAGGTCCGACACCGCCGACTGAAATTCCGGATCCCAGTTCACCAGCCGCTTGTCTTTATTGATGAGCCCCTGGTTGTAGAGGTCGACGAAGACCTTCAGCACCGCCCGCGACAGCCCCTCGTCCATCGTGAAGCGCTCGCGCGACCAGTCGCACGACGCCCCCAGCCGCTTCAACTGGTTGATGATGGTGCTGCCGCTCTCGTCCTTCCACTTCCAGACTTCCTCGATGAAGCGCTCGCGGCCCATGTCTCGGCGATGCTGCTGGCGCTCCATCAGGCGGCGCTCGACCACGAGCTGGGTGGCGATGCCGGCGTGGTCCGTGCCCGGCTGCCACAGCACGTCCTTGCCGCGCATGCGCTCGAAGCGGCAGAGCACGTCCTGCAGCGTGTTGTTGAGCGCGTGCCCCATGTGCAGCGAGCCCGTGACGTTGGGCGGCGGAATGACGATGGAGTACGCCGGCGCGCCCGCGCGCTCGGGCCGCCCGCACTTGAAGGCGCCGGCTTTTTCCCATTCCGCGTGGATGCGCGCCTCGATATCGGCGGGCTGATAGGTCTTTTCGAGCATGAATTGGCCTGGCGCTTGAATTGCGAAGCCCGGCGGTCCTACGCTTCGCCTGCGCGACCTGTCAACCGGAATGCCCGTGCCGGACGGTGCGCAGGGCCTCACCCCGCCGGCTTGTCCTGCCCCGGTAATGGCGTCTTTGCCATGCGCTCGCGCACCACCTCTTGCACGATGCGCGGGAGGTTCGTGTCAAGCCAGGTGCTGAGCATGGGCCGCAGCATGTCCGCGACCGCCTCCTCGAGGCTCGTCTTGGACTGTCCGGCCGCGGGCTTTGCAGGTTCGGCCTTCGCCGCCGCGGCGGCTGCAGGTGATGCGTTCACCGCCGCAGTCTTGGACTCCGATGGCCGCGTATCGACGCGATCGGTTTTCGCCGCCGGCGTGCTCTCGGGCTGCTTGGCCGGCGCTTGCGTCGCCGTCGCTGCGGATCCGGCCGCGCTGTTGGCGGCGCGTACGCGATCGGCATCGGCAGCGGTGGGTTCCGATGTGTGCGTTGCCGCGACCCGCCCCATCAAGCTCCCGGCCGCAGGCTTGGCATCCCGGCTGGGCTCTCGAACGGACCTGAGCCCCAGCGGTGCCGGGCGCTCGGCAATATCCGGCAGCGATCCCAGATGCCGCTCCACCTTTTTCTGTGCCTCGCTCAGCGCCACGTCCGCGCGTTGCGCCGCGGGACGCTCGACGGCGGTCTCCGTCTCGGCGGCACGTCCCGGGACTGTCGTCCCGAACGACTCGGAGCGCTCGAGCGCCGCCGGCTTGAACTCCTCGCTGCGCGCCGCGCCATTGCTCGCCGCCTTGGCCTCCGCCGCATGCGACGTTTGAGGCGTCGCCGTGGAGACTGCTGCACCTACAGGCTTGCCAAGGTTCCTGCCCGCATCGGCGCTCTTGGACGCAGCACCGTTGGGCACGCCCGCTCCGGGCGACGATCCGGCTCCACCTGCCCCCATGCCACTTGCCATGTCGAGCACGTCGTCGATGGCCAAGGCTTCCGGGGCCGGGCTCGGCTTTTGCGACGCATCCAGGCGCGGCGACGCCTTCACCGCGTGGTTCACCGGGTCCGGACGCGTTCCGATGGGCTCCTCGGCGATGATCTTGCGGATCGACGCGAGGATTTCCTCCATGGTCGGTTCGACCGGCTTGTTTGTCATGGACATTTGGTCGTTTGCACCCTCCCGGTCTGAGGTGGCCTCTCTCGCGGGACTGCCAAGTCGCGGTTGGTCCGTCCTACACTGAGCGCCGCGCGGCATCAACCGCACGGTCGCGATGATCCGCAGCAAACTGCGCCAAGAGGCGCCACACAAGACCGGGATTAGGAGGCCAGAAAGGCAGAGTCATGGCAACGCCAGTGTGATGATCGAGAAATTCGCCGTATCTACCGGCCCCCTCTGAGGGAATTTCTCGATCTGAATCACACGAGCAAGTTTATGATTCTAGTGTCCCTTTTGATTCCGACGTTCGCTCTCCGACCCAGCCGAGAACTCGGGCGAACTTCGGAATCGGGACACTAGGGCGCCGGCCCTATTTCTTGGGCTCGCGCGTCACCTGGGTCGGCCAGAAATCGTGCGTCTCACGGCTGCCGTCAGGCCGTGTAATGCTGATGCCGAACCATTTGCGGCGCACCTCGTTGTAGTGCACCTCGGGATCATAGACCTCAGCCGTGATCGAGATATCCGACGCGCTCAGTCGACCCACCGATGACAGCACATTGTAGGAGGCCACCACCACGTTGCGGCGCGTCGTCGCCAGCTGCACCTCGCCGTTGAGCAACTCCTGTTCGGCGTTCAGCACGTCCAGCAGCGTGCGCTGACCCACCCGCTCCTCCTCGCGAACGCCGGTCAGTGCGGTCCGGCTGGCCGTCACCTGCACCTGATCGCTTTCGAGCTGCGCTCGCGCCGCGATGAGCTGCGACCATGCCGACACGACCAGCGCCTGATTTTCCGTGCGCGCCTGCTCGACCTCCTGCAGCCGGCTGACGTGCGTATGCTTGGCCTGCCGGACGCGCGCACGCACCTCGCCACCCTCGTAGAGGGGCACGATCATGCGGCCAGTCACCGAAGCCGCTTCCGCCTGGTCCGTGAGCCGTGACGGGTCGTATTGTTTCGTGTAGTCGCCCTCGAGTTGGACCGTCGGCAACAACTCGCCCCAGATCAAATCGACAGTGTGGCGCGCAGCCTGCTCCAGGTAGAGCGAGGCCACGACGGTCGGGCTCTCCTTGCTGCCGATGCTGACAGCCTCGTTGACGTTCGACGGTAGCCGCTGACTGTTGGGCCGCGGCTCTTCCAGGTTGCTCGGCGGGTGTCCGATGACCCGCTCGTAGGACGCCCGGCTGGTCTTGAGGTTCGCACGCGCAAGGTCGAGGGCCGAAACAGCCGCGGCGCGACGCGCTTCGGCCTGTGCCACATCGGTGCGGGTCACCTCGCCCACGGCGAATCTATCCTGAGAAGCCTTCAGTTCACGCGTCAGCACGCTGACGTTGTTCTCGCGCAGTCTGACGATCGCCTGATCGCGAACCACATCCACGTAAGCGGTCACCGCTTCGAGCAGGACAGACTGCTCCACGATGCGCAGGGATTCACGGCCGGCCCGCACCGTCGCTTCGGCGGCCTTTACCGAGTTCACCGTGCGAAAACCGCTGAAGATGGGCTGCGTGGCCGTAACGCCGTACCCTTTCGGGTTGTTCTCGCCATCGCTAGGCGACGATGGCTTGGTCGTGGTGCGCTGATAGCTGATGTCGGCGGAGCCCGTGATGGTCGGCTTGTATCCCGACTTCGCGCGCGGAACTTCCTCATCCGTGGCGCGCAGGCGCGCGCGTTCGGCATCCAGGCGCGGGTTGAATTTGTAAGCCGAGGACAGGGCTTGCCGCAGCGTTTCCGCGGCTGCCGGCGGCGGCGCTACCAGCATCGCGATGCAGAGGATCGGGCAAACTCCCACGAGCCAGGACGCATGGCGCGCCAATGGACGGACAGTCCCGCTTGTTATTCCTGCCCCTGTCATGTCACCCGTTGCTGGCTGCGCTCAAACTGTGAAGGTTGTTCACGCAGTCACATCCGATCGACGCCCCAAACCTCTACCCGCGCTGCAACATGTAGGCGCGGACTTGATCAATAGAAGAACGATTCGTCGTGCGGAAGGTCGACAAAGGACGCGGCGCACCAGTATTCTCCGCCACCGTGGCTCACGGCACACACCAGCCGATCTGCCGCAGATTTGCGCAGATTGGAGATAAGCCGCTGCCTTACCCTCAAAAATTCAGCTATGTCCGATGGAAGCCGGACCTCAAAACCGGTTCTGGGCCGAACCGCGTGACCGCGCCACCACACCCCTGAGCGGGCGCAAATCAAGGCACGCTGCACCGTCGTCGAAACTCTAAAAAACAAACCCCGGCCGCTTCTCGAAGCCCGGCAGCAGCGGAGCGCCGGCGTCGAATGCCGGGCGCGCATCAAACGACGTTCCGTGGCGGCGCCAGACCGTGGCCTGCCCCACCCGCCCGTCGGCACGTACGGCTGCCAGCCGGCCACCATCCTTCAGTTGATCGAGCAGCGCATCCGGCACGTCGACCACGCACCCGTTGACGAGAATGGCGTCGAATGGTCCCTCGCCGGGGGCGCCGTTCGTCAGCGACCCCGTCTTGATGACCGCGTTGGTCCGGCCAAGGTCGGCCAGCGCCGTCTGCGCCCGCTGGGCCAGCGCCGCATTCTCCTCGACACCCACAACGCTGCGCGCGAGCGTGGCAAGCACCGCCGTCGAATACCCCGTGGCACACCCAACATCGAGCACCGCATCGTCCTCGCCGATGGTCAGCAACTGCACGAGCTTGGCGAAGGTCCGGGGCGCCAGCATGGACCGGCCGCCTTGGCCCAACGCCAGATGCTCGTCCATGTAGGCCGTCGCCTTGACCTGCTCGGGCACGAAGATTTCCCGGGGAATGGCCAGCATGGCCCGCAAAATCCGGCGGTCCGTCACGTCGGAGGGGCGCACCTGCGAATCCACCATGTTGGTCCGCTGGGTCGCGAAATCGATCATCTGCCTCTCCACTTTCCCGCCGTTCGGCCGCGGCGGACCTTAGCCAACGGCTCCCCGCGGCGCCAGAGCCTGCACTGCCGATCCGTCCGTGATTGCGCCGGTTTCAACACCTGTGATACATGGCAGCTCGTTTCACCATCAAGGCCGCACTCCGCCCGCCAACCGGCGCGCGGGATGCGGTAACGGCCCGCATTTGTGACGGCGAGCCTGACGGCCACGTGGCGGAGTGGTGACGCAGCAGACTGCAAATCTGCGTACCCCGGTTCAATTCCGGGCGTGGCCTCCAACACTTAGCTGAAAACGGCGCTGCCGTTTTACAGATCGTTTTACAAAGTCCGTTCACGATCCGCCCTCTCCAACTTGGCGATCGCTGCGTTCCCGCAGCGCTGCGTCGTCCGGAGCTTGTGGGGCTGGATTGGCAAGAGCGCGGCGACGGCACCGGCACTGTCAAAGTCGAGGAGGGTCGTGGGCTTGTGATCCACTTGGCAACATCGAAGGGATCGCAAACTGAGGCCATCGAGGTCATCATTCCAAGGTCTGAACCGCCGTACCCGCTGCCGCCGTTCATCAGGCTCGCCTCGGCGTGAAAAACCGCGTTGCCGATCAGAAGCAGCCCGATCAGAACGAGCACCTTGAGGTTACCAGGATTGCGGCCGGCGATGATTTCGCGCGCGATGACGCCGGCGAGGCAGGCGAGAAACAGCAGATCAATTGCGGCTGCGATCGGTGCACCGATCCGCGCGGAAAACAAGACAGCTAATCGGCCAGCCGCCCACACGCTGACCAGAGCGAGCAGTGGTTTACCCGTGACCGGGAGGCGGCCCGTCCAGTTGGGCACCGCCGTCAACAAGAACCCGGCGACAATGGCGGGCACGTAGCCATAGGTCAGTTCATGCACGTGCCATTCGAGCGGCGACAGCGCCGTTGGTAGCGTGAGCCATCCTCCGAGGATCGGCAGCCAGACGGCAACGACCAACGCAGCCCAGACCGCGCCCAAGAGAAAAAACGGCCGGAAGCCGTAACTGAGGATGGCCGGGCCGTTATGTGTGCGCGTACCCGTTCGGCTGTCGTGGCCATGCTCAATGTTCGAGGTTGGGAACGTCAGCGGTGACAGGAGCAAGATGGCGTCGGCACCGGAATCTCGGTCCCCAGAATGTATCTGAGGCAGGCACTGCCCGGATCCTCAGCCGTGCTAGTGATGGCCATCAAGGACAGCCAGGCAGCGTCGTCGGCGCGCGCCACAAACGATCCCACGGCTGCGCTGGCGAAACAGCCAAGAGGCTCGCCAGCTTCGGCGGCCGCCCCGCGCAAGCGTGCCATCAACACCAGGTCGTCGAGGGACGCGAGCGTCTCCAGGATGCTGGTTTCATCGGACAGATTGGCAATGATCGATCCAAGCAGCATGTCGTGCTCCTAGCTGACCCGCAGATCCGCGGTGGTAGGGAGATCGACTCCGATGATCTGTGCATGCGCGGAGAGACGCGCTACGAACTGAGCAATCGCCATATGTCTTGCCCTGTCGACCAAGTAGTCGGCGATGCGCTCCTGGACCTGCTCGAAGGGCAGCTGGCGTCCCTCGACCCTGCGATCGAGGCGGATGACGTGGTAGCCAAAGCGGGAAGCGACAGGCTCCGTCGTGCTCTCGCCGGGCACCAGCGCGCGAAGCGCCGCGTCGAACTCAGGCGCTGTATCACCTGGGGAGAGCTGGCCCAGGTTGCCGCCGACGGCCTTCGAGGGACAGGCCGAATGCGCGCGGGCCAATTCCGCGAACCGCTCGGGGGCGTCGCGTAAAACGGCCGTCAGCGCCTCCGCCTCAGTGCGCGCCGCAGTATATGCGGTACGGTTGTCGGGGCGCGCCGCGACCAAGATGTGTGCGGCCTCGTAGAGATCTGCAGACCGGAAGCGCTGCAGGTTGTGCTGGTAGTAGCGCCTGCAAGCGGCCTCATCGGGGGCAGGCGTGGATACTTCTTGTTCCATCAGCGCTCTGATGGATGCCTCCTCGGCCGTTTCCGTGCGCCCCTCACCATCCGTCAGAGGTTCCGCATCGATGGCGATGCGGCGCGCCTCCTGCAAAAGCAGCTCGCGGACCGCTAGCGCTCGCGCTGCGGCGGTCCACGCCGCGATCGGCGTTGGTGCCGGATGGTTCTGTGCTTCGCGGGATATTTCGTCGTGACGCACCACCACGCCGTTCACCGACACTACCTTGCGCAGGTTTTGCGCCAGCACAGCTTTCACTGAGCAACTCATGGGCTCACTCCGCCGGCTGGACGTGGCGATGAGACGTACGCCCAGCAACGGGCCGGCCACTGGAGCGCACGATCTGGTAGCCGCGCCGCCCGAGATACCAGATCGGTGCGCTGAACGCGTGCACGAGCCTGGTGAACGGGAAGAGCAGGAAGATCGTCATGCCGAGGAACAGGTGCGCCTTGAAGATCGGATGCGTGTCGGCAACCAACGTCCAAACCTCGGGACGCAGGAGCAGGATGCCCTGTGCCCAGTTCATGAACTTCACCATTTCATGGCCGTCGAGGTGTCCCATGGAGACCGGGATGGTGGCGAGACCCAGCAGAAGCTGGGCGAACAAGATCAGCAGAATAGCGATGTCGCCGAAGGATGACGTGGCGCGAACGCGCACATCGAACAGACGCCGGTGCGTGAGCAGCGCGACGCCGATCAGGCAAAAGATGCCGGCGATGCCGCCGACCCAGATCGCCATCAGCTGCTTGAAGCCGTGGCCGATGCCGATCGCGTCGAAGACCCAGATCGGCGTCAGCAGGCCGACGAGATGACCAAGAAAGATCACCAGAATGCCGACGTGAAACAGGTTGGATCCCCACATCAGCTGGCGCCGCCGCAGCAGCTGGCTGGAACCGGTTTTCCAGGTGTACTGCTCGCGATCGAAGCGCAGCAGGCTGCCGAGAACGAACACGGTCAGGCAGAGGTAGGGATACCAGCCGAACACGATATGGTTGATGATGTCGCGCATGACATCCTCCTCAGGCGCGGTTGGATTGGCTGTAGGTGATCACGGGACGCTTGGGCGCGGATGGGGGCATATCAGGTGCGGGTCTGCAGGCAGCGCGGACTTTGGCGGCGATGTCATCCTTGCCGCACTGCGAAGCTGCCGCAGCACCCGGACCGAACACGACCTCGTCCTCTTCCCAGGCGGCATCGAGGGCGGCAAGGTCGTTGGGGTCTTCGTCCGGCTCGCTCATCAGGGCGGTAATGACGGCGTCTTGTGGCTTGGCATGCGCCAGAGCCTGAACGCAGGAGAAGACCGAGGAGTAGGGCGCTTTGCGCTTTTTCAGCCGCAAGCGGATGGCCTCCAGGACATGCGCGGTCTGCTCAATCAGATCTTGCGCTTCGGTCTCAGGCAACTCGGACAAGAACTCCAGAAACAGCGGCAGATGATCGGGCAGCTCGCTGGAGGTCATCGCTAGGCCGTGCTGCTCGTAGAGTGCCATCAGGTCGACCATCGCCTGGCCGCGATCCCGGCTTTCCCCGTGTACGTGTTCGAACAGGTGCAACGACAGCGATCGCGTGCGGTCAAACAACAGCACGTAACGCTCCTGCAAGTCGAACAGATCACCCTTGGCTAGCTCCTCGAGGATGCGATCGATCCGGTCGCGGTTCTTCTGCGGCAAGCGGTTCTCGGCATCGAGCGCGGCGCGCATCTCGGGCACCGCTGCCTGCAGCTCGGCGGTCGGATAGCTGAGCAGCGCCGACAGGACCTTGAGGGTCTTGTGCATCAGGCGATCTCCATCGGCGTTTTGACTTTTTTCTTCGGCGTTCCGAATAGGTTGGTTTCCGTGCGGCCATCCGAACAGCCATTGCCGAATGAGAATCCGCAGGAGCCGCGCAAGTCGTAGGCATCCTCGCCCAGCTCACGGTGCACGGTCGGGATCACGAACCGGTCCTCGTAGTTGGCGATCGCCATGATCTGGTACATGTCCTCGATCTGCCGGCTCTCGAGGCCGACCTTGGCGGCAATGGTCTCGTCAAGCACACCCTCGATGGTCTTGGCCCGCATGTAGGCGCGCATGGCCAGCATGCGCTCCAGGCCCTGAGCGACCGGCTGCTCATCGCCGGCGGTCAACAGGTTGGCGAGATACTTGAGGGGGATGCGCAGCGACCGCACGTCGGGCATGGCGCCGTCGCTGCCCATTTTGCCGGCCTCGGCGGCCGACTGGATCGGCGACAGCGGCGGCACGTACCACACCATCGGCAGCGTGCGGTACTCAGGATGCAGCGGGAAGGCGACCTTCCACTCCATCGCCATCTTCCAAACCGGCGACTTCTTGGCAGCCTCCAGCCAGGCGTCCGGCACGCCGTCGGCGCGCGCCTGGGCAATCACGCTTGGATCGTTGGGATTGAGGAAGATATCGAGCTGCGCCTGATAGAGGTCCTTCTCGTCCTTGACACTGGCCGCCTTCTCGATGCCATCGGCGTCATAGAGAATGACGCCAAGGTAGCGAATGCGTCCGACGCAGGTCTCCGAGCAGACGGTGGGCTGCCCGGCCTCGATGCGCGGATAGCAGAAAATGCACTTCTCGGATTTGCCGCTCGACCAGTTGTAGTAGATCTTCTTGTAGGGGCAGCCGGACACGCACATGCGCCAGCCGCGGCACTTGTCCTGGTCGATCAGGACGATGCCGTCCTCTTCGCGCTTGTAGATGGCGCCGGACGGGCAGGCTGCGACACACGCCGGGTTGAGGCAGTGCTCGCACAGCCGCGGCAGGTACATCATGAAGGTGTTCTCGAACTGCCCGTAGATCTCCTTCTGCACGCCCTCGAAGTTGACGTCGGCCGAGCGCTTGGCGAACTCGCCACCCAGAATCTCCTCCCAGTTCGGACCCCACTCGATCTTCTCCATGCGCTCGCCGGTGATCAGCGAGCGGGGGCGGGCCGTCGGAAAGGCCTCCAGCTCAGGCGCCTTCTGCAGGTGCTCGTAGTCGAAGGTGAAGGGCTCGTAGTAGTCATCGATCTCCGGCAGATCGGGATTGGCGAAGATTTTCGCCAGCACGCGCCATTTGCCGCCGATCTTAGGCTGCAGCTTGCCGTTCTTCTTGCGCACCCAACCGCCGTTCCATCGCTCCTGGTTCTCCCAGTCCTTGGGGTAGCCGATGCCGGGTTTGGTCTCGACGTTGTTGAACCACGCGTATTCCATGCCCTCGCGATTGGTCCAAACGTTCTTGCACGTAACCGAACAGGTGTGACACCCGATGCACTTGTCGAGGTTCAGCACCATGGCGATCTGGGCGCGGATTTTCATGAAGTGGCTCCACCTAAGTTCGTAGTTTTGGCCGATGCTGAGGTGCAGGCTTTGATCGAGGTCAAACACGCTGGACTGGAGGGCCGCGCTCCATCGAGTTCGGTTGCGACGGAGGCGAATCCTTGGCCGGGCGATCGAGCCAGTCGACCTTCGCCATCTTGCGCACAATCACGAACTCGTCGCGATTGGTGCCGATGGTGCCGTAGTAGTTGAAACCGTAGGACTGTTGGGCGTACCCGCCGATCATGTGTGTCGGCTTCACCACGATACGCGTCACCGAATTATGGATGCCGCCGCGCTGGCCGGTCATCTCCGAGCCCGGCACGTTCACGATCTTCTCTTGCGCGTGATACATCATGCACATGCCCTGCTTCACACGCTGTGAGACGACCGCGCGGGCAACCAGCGCACCGTTGGTGTTGTAGGCTTCGATCCAGTCGTTATCGACGATATCGGCCGCGCACGCGTCCTTCTCGCTGATCCACACGATTGGCCCGCCACGGCTCAAGGTGAGCATCAGCAGGTTATCGGTGTAGGTGGAGTGGATGCCCCATTTCTGGTGCGGCGTGATGAAGTTGAGGACGACCTGCTTCTCGCCGTTGGGCTTGGTGTCGATCACCGGCTTGACCGAGCGCGTATCGATCGGCGGACGGTAGACGCACAGCGCCTCGCCGAAGGCGCGCATCCACAGGTGGTCCTGGTAGAGCTGCTGGCGGCCCGTCAGCGTGCGCCAGGGGATCAGCTCGTGCACGTTGGTGTAACCGGCGTTGTAGCAGACCTTCTCCGATTCCAACCCGGACCAGATCGGCGAGGAAATGATCTTGCGCGGCTGGGCGACCACGTCGCGGAAGCGGATCTTCTCATCCTCTTTCGGAATGGCGAGATGGGTGTGCTCGCGACCGGTGAACCCGCCGAGCGAGGCCCAAGCTTTGACGGCGACCTCGCCGTTGGTTTCCGGCGCCAGCGTCAGGATGACCTCGGCGGCGTCGATATCGCTCTCGATCTTGGGCAGGCCCTTGGTCGGGCCTTCCTCCGTGACGACGCCATTCAGGCGCTTGAGGAAGTCGACCTCGTGCTCGGTGTTCCAAGCCATGCCCTTGCCGCCGTTGCCGAGCTTGGACATGAGTGGGCCCAGAGACGTGAAGCGCTTGTAGAGGTTGGGATAGTCGCGCTCGACCACCGTGACCGACGGCATGGTCTTGCCGGCGACGGGGTCGCATTCACCGCGCTGCCAGTCCTTGACGTCGAGGGCTTGCGCGATTTCGGCCGGCGTGTCGTGCAGGATGGGTGTTAGAACGACGTCCTTCTCGACGCCCAACACCTCGGGCGCAATCTCGGAGAACTTCTTGGCGATCGCCTTGTAGATCTCCCAGTCGCTGCGCGCCTCCCACGACGGATCCACCGCCCCCGTCAGCGGGTGGATGAAGGGGTGCATGTCGGATGTGTTGAGGTCGTTCTTCTCGTACCAGGTCGCTGTCGGCAGCACGATGTCTGAGTAGACGCAGGTGGTCGACATGCGGAAGTCGAGGGTGACGAGCAGGTCGAGTTTTCCTTCCGGGGCTTCGTCATGCCAGACGACGTCGCTTGGCTTCTGCGCGCCCATGTCGCCCAACTGCTTACCCATCACGCCATGCGATGTGCCGAGCAGGTGTTTGAGGAAATACTCGTGGCCCTTGCCGGAAGAGCCCAGCAGGTTGGAGCGCCACACGAACATGTTGCGCGGCCAGTTCTTCGGATTGTCGGGGTCGTGGCAGGACAGTTTCAGCTCACCCGCCTTGAGGGCGCCGGCGATGTATTCCTTGACCTCCTTGCCGGAGGCCGCGGCCTGCTTGGCGACCTCGAGGGGGTTGGTTTCGAGTTGCGGCGCCGACGGGAGCCAGCCCATGCGCTCGGCGCGCACGTTGTAATCGATCAGCGTCCCGTCCCAGGGCCCAGCCGGGGCCGTCGGCGACACGATTTCACCGATATCGAGCGTCTCGTAGCGCCACTGGTCGGTGTGCGCGTAAAAGAACGAGGTCGAGTTCTGCTGGCGCGGCGGGCGGCCCCAATCTAGCCCGAACGCCAGGGGCAGCCAGCCCGATTGCGGGCGTAGCTTCTCCTGGCCGACGTAGTGCGACCAGCCGCCGCCCGACTGGCCGATGCAGCCGCACATCACCAGCATGTTGATGACGCCGCGGTAGTTCATGTCGCAATGGAACCAGTGATTCATCGCCGCGCCGATGATGATCATCGAGCGGCCCTTGGTCTTCTCGGCGTTGCGGGCGAACTCGCGGGCGGTCTGGATGATCTGATCGCGCGGTACCCCGCTGATCCTCTCGGCCCATGCCGGCGTGTAGGGCACGTTCTCGTCGTAGGATTGGGCCACGTGTTCGCCGCCGAAGCCGCGGTCGACGCCATAGTTGGCGACGAACAGGTCGAACACAGAGGCGACCAGCGCCTCGCCATCCTTCAGCTTGACGCGCTTTGCTGGAACGTTGCGCACCAGGACGCTTGGATGGTCGGTGCCGGCGAAGTGATCATGCTCTCGGTTGCCGAAATAGGGAAAGGCAACGGCGGCAAACTCGTCCTTGATGTCCTCTAGCGACAAACGCAGCTTAGTCTCTGTACCGGCCGCGCTCTTTTCCTCCAGGTTCCACTTGCCCTTTTCGCCCCAACGGAACCCGACCGAGCCATTCGGCACAACAATTGCGCCTGACGTCTCATCGAACGCGACCGTTTTCCAGTCCGGATTGTTGCTCTCGCCCAACCCACCTTCGAAATCCGAGGTGCGCAGCAGCCGGCCGGGTACCAAATGATCGCCCTGCTTCACCAGCCGTACCAGCATCGGCATGTCGGTATACTGGCGGACGTAACCCTCGAAATACTTGGCCTTCCGGTCGATGTAGAACTCGCGCAGGATGACGTGACCCATGGCCATGGCGAGAGCTGCGTCGGTGCCTTGCTTCACCGAGATCCACAGATCGGCGAACTTGGACGCCTCCGAATAGTCCGGGCAGATAACGACGCTCTTGGCGCCCTTGTAGCGAACCTCGGTGTAGAAATGGGCGTCCGGTGTGCGCGTCTGGGGCACGTTCGAGCCCCAAATGATGAGGAACCCAGAATTGTACCAGTCGGCCGATTCCGGCACGTCGGTCTGCTCGCCCCAGGTCTGCGGCGAGGCCGGGGGCAGATCGCAGTACCAGTCGTAGAACGACATGGACACGCCGCCCAGCAGCGAGAGGTAGCGCGAGCCGGCGGCATAGCTGACCATCGACATCGCGGGAATGGGCGAGAAGCCGATGACGCGATCGGGACCGTAGGTCTTGGCGGTGTAGGCGTTGGCCGCAGCGACGATCTCGGTGACTTCGTCCCAGGTGGCGCGCACGAAGCCGCCATGGCCACGCTTCCGGGTATAGGCAGCGCGCTTCTCGGGGTTCTCGACGATCGAGGCCCAGGCCGCAACGGGCGCCCGCAGCGCACGGGCCTCACGCCACAACTTGAGCAGGCGCGAACGCACCAGCGGGTATTTTACCCGGTTGCCGGAATAGAGATACCAGCTGTAGCTGGCCCCCCTCGAGCAGCCGCGCGGCTCGTGGTTCGGCAGATCGGGTCGTGTGCGCGGGTAGTCGGTCTGCTGCGTCTCCCAGGTGACGATCCCACCCTTGACGTAGATCTTCCATGAGCACGAGCCGGTACAGTTGGCGCCGTGCGTGGAGCGCACGATCTTGTCGTGCTGCCAGCGCTTGCGGTAGCCGTCCTCCCAGCGTCGATCCTCGTTGGTGGTGATGCCGTGACCGTCGGCGAAGTCATCTTCGATGCGCTTGAAGAAGGTGAGGCGGTCCAGGAAATGGCTCATCTGGTGTCCCCTTATTCGGCGGGTTGAACGGCAGGTGCGCGGGCAGAGGTTGAGCGTCGCTCGATGTCACGTAACAGACCGCCGCGACGTGTGTAGAACCACCAGGTGATGGCAATGCAGGACAGGTAGAAGACGAAGAAGCCCCATAGTGCCGCCTGCGGACCGCCGGTCATGCTGATCGAGGTGCCGTAGCTCTTGGGGATGAAGAAGGCGCCGTAGGCCGCGATGGCGGAGGTGAAGCCGATGATCGCTGCGCTCTCCTTATCCCCTTGCCTCGCACGCGTTGCGGTGTCGGCAGTCGGCATCAGCCGGTCCATCTCGGTGCGCATGATGGCGGGGATCATCTGGAACGTGGACGCGTTGCCGACGCCGCTGACGAAGAACAAGAATAGGAACATGGCCAAGAAGCCGGGCCAGCTTCCGATACCGAGGAAGTAGAGGACGCCGATGACGCCGATGGCCATCCCGACGAACACCCAGAAAGTGACGCGGCCGCCGCCATACTTGTCCGACACCCAGCCCGTGAGCGAGCGGGAGAGGGCGCCGACGAGCGGGCCGAGGAAGGCGAAGGCCAGCGCATTGACCTCGGGGAACTGCGTCTTGGCGAGCAGCGGGAAGCCCGCCGAATAGCCGATGAACGAGCCGAAGGTGCCGGTGTAGAGCCAGCACATAATCCAATTGTGCTTGCGCTCGAAGATCACCGCCTGCTCGGCGAACGACGCCTTGGCCGAGGCGATGTCATGCATGCCGAACCAGGCGGCGAACGCGCTAGCGACGATGAACGGCACCCAGATGTAGCCGGCGTTCTGCAGCCACATCGGCACGCTTCCGGCTGCTTCCTTGACCATTATCGGCTCGCCGCCGAGCCAGCCGAATACGCCGGCGGTGATGGCGAGCGGCACGACGAACTGCACCACGCTGACACCGAGATTGCCCAGCCCGGCATTGAGGGCGAGCGCGTTGCCCTTTTCCGCCTTGGGGAAGAAGAAGGAGATGTTCGACATGGACGAGGCAAAGTTGCCGCCGCCAAAGCCGCACAGCAGCGCCAAGGCGAGAAACAGCCAGTAGGGGGTGGCTGGGTTCTGTACGGCCATGCCGATCCCGACGGCAGGAATGACGAGTGACCACGTGGTCAGGGTGGTCCACAGGCGACCACCGAAGATCGGCACCATGAATGAATAGAAGATGCGCAGCGTGGCTCCCGAGAGCCCCGGCAGCGCTGCCAACCAAAAGAGCTGGTCGGTCGTATAGGTGAAGCCGATCGAAGGCAGCTTGGCCACCACCACCGACCACACCATCCAGACGGCAAACGATAGCAGCAGTGATGGTATGGAGATGAGCAGGTTGCGGCGGGCGATCGCCCGACCCTTCTGGTCCCAGAACTCTTTGTCTTCCGGGCGCCAATCCTCGATGAGATGGGGCCCAAGCGCGCCGACATGCCTGGGTTGATGGATTTCCTGCATCTCCGGCAGTTCGGGAAGCTTCTTGAGCTCCTCGCCGTAGACACCCTTCTCCATGGCGCGAATGGCGAAGTGCATCCAGGTCAGGGCGATGGCCGAGATGGCGAACAGCGCCATGAAGCAGCTCTGCCAAACGCCGGTGAGGTCGTTGAGCACGCCGAACAGGATCGGCAGAACGAAACCACCCAGCCCACCGACGAGCCCGACCACTCCGCCCACAGAGCCGACATGATTGGGGTAGTAGACCGGGATGTGTTTGAAGACGGCAGCCTTGCCCAGGCTCATGAAGAAGCCGAGCACAAACACGATCACGGTGAAGGCAACCAGCCCGGTTTCCAGTCGGAAACTCATAGGCCCGCGGATGCCCTGCACGAGGTACTCGGTCGGCGGGTACGACAGAAGGAAGCAGGCCGCGACCGAAACGCCGAATGTCCAATACATCACGCGGCGTGCGCCGTACTTGTCAGACAGCACACCGCCATAGATGCGGAACAGCGAGGCTGGCACGGAATAGAAGGCGCCGATCATGCCGGCGGTGGTGATGTCCAGGCCGTAGACGCCCATCAAGTAGCGGGGCAACCACAGCGCCAGCGCCACGAACGCGCCGAACACGAAAAAATAGTAGAGCGAGAAACGCCAGACCTGCACGTTGGCCAATGGCGCCAGCATGGCGGAGAACGGCTCGGGCTTGGCACCGGCCTTGCGTCGCGCTGCAAGCTGCGGGTCGTCCTTGGTCGCCAGCCAGAACACAATGGCCATTATGGCAATCGCCAGCGCCCACACATTGGCGACCGCCTTCCAGCCGTAGGCAACCATGATGAACGGAGCCACGAACTTGGTGACGGCCGCGCCGACATTGCCGGCGCCGAAGATGCCGAGCGCGGTGCCCTGTTGCTCGATCGGATACCATTTGGAGACGTAAGCGATGCCGACCGCAAACGAGCCGCCGGCAATACCGACGCCGAGCGCCGCCAGCAGGAACGTGGGATAGTCGTAGGCGAAGGTCAGCAGCCAGGTCGCCACCGCCGCCGAGAGCATCACGGCCGTGTAGACGATGCGGCCGCCGTACTGGTCGGTCCAGATGCCAAGCATGAGGCGGATCAGCGAGCCGGTCAGGATCGGCGTGCCGACCAGCAGACCGAATTGGGTATCGTTGAGCCCCAAATCCTTTTTGATCTGCACGCCGATGATGGAAAAGATCGTCCACACCGCAAAGCAGACCGTGAAGGCGATGGTCGAAGCCCACAAAGCCCGTTGCTGATCGATTGTGCGTACTTCGCCCAAGTGCTGCATGGCATCGTCCCCAAACCGCGCATTGGTGACCCTTGCCACTTGGCAGTCGTCTCGCCTTTGACTTGGATCAAGAGCGGCCGCGGCGCTCCGACCTGTGGTTCCAGGCCGTGAACCACAGACGATCATGGAGTTGAGTCGGGGCCTGCTGCCTTGGCCAGCGCGTCGACATCTCCCACCGAGATACGCCGCGGATCGAGCCTCTTGATGATTCCGATCGCTTCCAGCTGTTTCAACTGGCGACTGACGGTTTCCAAGCGGAGACCCAGATAGTCGGCCATTTCGGTGCGTGTGAGCGGCATAATCAGCTGGCGGCATGGCCCCTGTTCGCAATCGGGACATGGCCGCGATGTGCGTTGCAGGATGGTTAGCAGCAGCGCCGCCACCTTTTCTTGCGCAGTCTTGCGGCCGAGCAGGAGCATCCAATCGCGAGCCGCGTCGACCGAATCCAGCGTGCGCTCGAGAAAAATCTGATTCAGGTCAGACTGTTCCTGCATGAACCCTTCAAAGAAGGCGCGTCCGTAGCAACAGAGCTGAACTTCCGTTGCGGTCTCTGCCGTGTAAGGAAATTCCGCTCTAAACGGTCGACCAAGGAAATCGCCGGGGAATAACAAGGCCACGATCTGCTGTCGGCCGTCCGACAGGGCTTTAGAAAGCTTGATGACGCCGGAGAGCACCGTGGCACACCAATCCTCAGAGGCGGTCACGCCGGCGATCAGCTGCCCGGCGGGATACAAGCGCCGATAGGACCTGCGGTTCAGGCGGGCGAGTTGCTGTGTGTTGAGTACCCGGCATATCGCCGTCTCTCGCACAGCGCACGCAGAACAGGCTTTTGGCCGAAACGTCATCAAGGTCGTGTGCTCCCGACTAGCAACGCGATCCACGCACAATTTGCCGCAGCTTGGTTTGACATAGGTCAAGCGGCGGATGTCGGTTTGCGACAGCATCGAAGCACCGCAGAAGGATTTGGCTCGTGAGCGATTTCTGCCTCAGTCCGCACACAATGGAGAGCATTGCACGCCAGGCCGACCTGATGGATCGAATGGTCCTACGTGCCGGCATCGGCTCGTCGGGCATGGCGCGAAGCGCCGATCCGGCCCTCTGGTACGAAGCGCGCCTCAAATGCATTGGCTGCGCAGTGAGTCAGAGGTGCGTGCAGTTTCTCGCATCGCCCAGACCACCGGGGCAGACGCAAGTTCCACGCTTCTGCGCCAACCGTACGTTCTTTGGAGATTTGGGCCGGCGGGTCAGCAACTTGGAGTTGGGAGGAACAAAATGATCGTCCAGCACGCATTGGATTTCCTCACGCGCCTGCGCCAGACCTGGCGTCGGATTTTGAGCAGACGTCGAGCGCTGAATGAATTGGCGGCTTGCCCGCCAGGTGAGCTGAGGCGCATCGCCTCAGATGTGGGACTGAGCGGCGACGATCTACGCCGGCTCTATTGCGGTCACAATGGGCCGTCTGAGTTATTGCCGCAACGACTACAGCTGTTGGGAATCGATCCGGAGTTTGTGAGGCATGCGGCGCCCACGACATTCAGAGATCTTGCGCGCGTGTGCGCGTCCTGCAAAGCGTCGCGCCGTTGCGCGCGCGATTTGGCTCGCGGCGACGTTCAGGCTGGAATGGATTCCTATTGCCTGAACGGCCCGATCATCGATGCCCTGACGGTACGCGACGGACGTCGGTTCATTAGCGCCGAAACAGGGAGGTGGACATGGACTGGCCGATGACACGCCGAGTCGAACGACAAGCGACGCGCATGCATGACGTGATGGAGCGGCTGAATGTTGACGGTGCAGCACTGGCACGTGTGCGCCAAGGTCAGGCCTATGCGGAAGCACGCACCCGTTGCGTGACCTGCGGGACCAGCGACAGATGTCTCCGATGGCTGGACAGCCCGCCCGCCTCAAGCAAGCCGCCCGACTTCTGTCCAAACCTGCGCCTGTTTGAGCAATACCGAAAAACCTAGACCCGCCTCTAAGCGCGGCGCGTGCGAGCATTTAATGAGTTCACGGCCGCTATGACTCGTCGGTGGCAACGAGTGGCGCGCGGCAACGTGAGGCTGATCTCAAAGGTTGCGCAGCCATCACCTTGGCATTGAAACTGCTTCCGCGCCGAGCGCCACTTCGGCATCGACTCGTTCCACATTGCCCCGCCCGGTCGTCAAATATGCTTGGATTGCGATGACCCGCAGAGAGACTGTTGATGGCACCAGGATCTGCGTCGAAACTGAAATCATCCATCTGTCTGCGGCCGGGTGTTTGTTTCATTATTGTATCGAGCCGAGGAACCGGCTGAAAGGGCTCTATTACAAGTCCTGTCGATGTCCGAAATCGTCAGAAGCAGACCTGCATCCAGAACTGACGTATCGCCAACCGGTAGCGTTGGTTCGCTTGATGCCAGGAGCGGAAGTCGTCCGAAACGGCCGCTCCTGGGGTGTGGGCATGACGCTATCAGCGAGGAGACGAGAAGATGAAGCGTGTGGTGCATACGGGGCTCCCGGAGTTCGGCCGCCCGACCGAGCACGCTGTGATGGCGGACGGCCATCTCCGCACGACGGCTGTGCCTCTCAAGATGGACGGGACTTTCGAGACCGGCGATGCGCGGAGCCAGATCGCACTGGCGCTTGAGAATCTCGAGAAGACAGTCAAGGCGGCTGGGGGTGACATCACGGACGTGATTCAGGCGCTCTGCTTCTTGACCAACGCCGATTACGTGCCGGTTCTCAACGAGGAATGGACCAAGCGCTTCAAGCCGCCCTACCCCAACCGCGGCGTCCTGATCGTGAATGCCATCGGCGTTCCGGGGATCGTCATCCTGATCCAGGTCCACGCCTACATCGAGCCATGAAACCGCGATCGCCCCGCGACGCCTTCGGCCTGCTAGGGGTGAAGTGCCCCGGTTGCCGTCGACGGCACAGGCACGTCAAAAGCCGACAGTCGGCACTCAACAAGATGAGTCCGCAACAGAAGTTCTCCGTGCGCACAAACTGATCTCCGGCTCGACGCGGCGGCAATCCATGTGTCAAACGTGCGCAGCATTCTCGTGCCCCACATCGGAGCTGTTACCCGTCGGTCTATCAACGGCGATGATAGAAGACGCCTCGACGTGCAAAGAGGCAAGTCCCTGCACGCCGAGGCTTCAAACGGACGCGCTGCGGGAAGCGCGCGGTCCGATTCCATAACGGGCAGTGATGGCGCGACGGTGGCTGGCCGTACTCGGGGAAGCGCGTTCACATGGCCAACCTCGGCCAGGTGCAGGGCAATGCATTGGAGGCTCATGCGGCGACCGCTGATTGAATTGGCGCGGCGTAGACGCATGACCGACGCGAGATTCGTCGGGGCCGCCGTAGCGTGCCAGTCGGGACCATCTGGCGAGAAACCTCGGCAATCCCGCAACTATCATCCTTGTTGGCAAAACAAGCGGAAACCTCGCTATGCCCGCATGGAGCTTAAACACACCGACGGCATCTCACTTGAAGGCAAAACAGTTGGACAGTCGTGCACGCAATTACGTTCGCGGCCGATGGCCGCTCGGCGGCCAGGCGATCAGCGCGATGAGCGGGTAGACGAGGAGCGAGGTCCACAGGTAGAGGTTAAAGGAGTTGATGTAGCCAATGTTGGTGGCTTGGCGATTCACCTCTCCCGCGATTTGCGCGAGGCCTGTTGCAGTCTCGGCGCTCCAGCCGCCCATTGCAGTTTGCAGGTTTAGCGCAGCGCTGAACGGATTGATCCACTGCACGAGGTCAGCGTAATTGATCTTTTGAGTGTGAAATACGACCACAACGCTTGCCGAGATGTAGAAGCTGGAAGCCACGCTACGCACGAAGTGAAACAGCGCGGCGCCCTCCGCCGACCGGCGCGGGTCGAGGTTCGAGAAGGTGACCAGTGTCATCGGCACCCAGAGCCATCCGACGCCGAAACCTTGCAACCCCATGACCCAGGCGACCTCCAAGAGGGACACATTCATCTCGAACCGCGCCATCTCGAGGCCCGCAATGGTGTGCATGCCGAAGCCGATCAGGACCAGCAGCCGTGGATTCCACGAGCTGGCGAAAAGGATCATGATCAGCATCGACAAAACGGTGCCGGCGCCGCGCGAGGCGATCAGAAGGCCGACCGTGAATTCGGGCAGGTTGCGCAATTGTTGCAGCATGGCCGGAACGAGCACCATCGGCGTCACGAACAGCATGCCGAATACCGCGGATATGCCGATCCCCAAGGCAAAATTGCGCTCAAGTAAAAGACGCGGGTCGATGAAGGGGCGATCTTTCGTCAGGCTGTGCGCCAGGAAGATCCAACCAAAGAGAACCGCCAGTAGCGCCTCGACGATGATCTCCGTCGAACCGAACCATTCCGCGCGTTCGCCGCGATCAAGCATGAGCTGAATGCAAGCGACGGCAATCGAGAGGCTCAAGAAGCCGATCCAGTCGAGCTTGGGCCGCTCGTCCCGCGGCGGGTCCGGCTTGATGGCAGTCAGCGCACCGATACAGGCGAGAAGTGCAATCGGGATCAGGATGAAAAACACCCACCGCCACGAGATCTGCTCGCTGACATATCCGCCAATCAGCGGCGCGAGCGTGGGCGGGATGCTCACGCCCATCGAATAAATCGCGAGCGCCGGCGCGCGCTTTGTCCCGGTGAACTCATCGATGACAACCGATTGCGAGATCGGCGTCAGCGGAGAACCGAAGGCCGATTGCAGCACCCGCCAAAAGACGAGCTCGGCGAGCGTGGTGGCGAAGCCGCACATCACGGTCGTGGCGGTGAAGCCCGCGATGCCCCAGATCATCGCGCGGCGGCGCCCGAAGCGGCTTGCGATCCAGCCGGCGAGCGGAATGGTCACTGCCGTCGCAATCAGATTGGCCGTCACCACCCATGAGATTTGATCGGGGCTCGCCGAAAGGGCGCCTTGGATCTGTGGCAGCGACACGTTGGCGATGGTGAGACTGGTTGCGTATAAGGTCGTGACCAGCGTGCAAGTGATGAGAAGCCACACGGCGTGTTGGTCCCGGATGCGGTCATGCGTCGCCCGACAACCATGGTCCGGCGCATCTCGCAAAGTCCAACGCTTTTGCAGTTTCCCTTAACGTCCTGCAGAGGAGCCGCCGCATCTTCGCTGCTGGAGGACTGCCGGCGCCGAGGCTCGCGAATCGGGAAAGCCCATGAAGGCGGCGCAGCGGCGCGACGACACAACCGGCGCGACCGGCCGGCAGCTTGTCCTCGATGAAAGGCTGAGACTGCTGCGGGCCCAGCAGGAGGACAACACGCAGGCCTGGTTCGCGACGCGCGACAAAGATCCCGTGTTTCGTTGCAGTGCGCGATGCTCTGCGAGCTGCGACTCTCTCCGCGCATCGCGCGCATTCACTATGTATTTTGCATTCCACCTTCACGGGTTCAGACCGGAGATTTTGGCAAAGGACGCCCAACCACCCGGCCGGCAAATGCCGACGGAGGCGGGCGGTCCCTTGCCTTTGCTTGCACTCCCCCACTTGGACGAGCCGTCGCAATCGGCACCGGACGTAGCGGTCACGCTCGCCGGGATCACTGGCTATGTCTTCGCGGTGACCCGCGCCGGCCAGGGCGTCCAGCGTAAGGACGTGCCCCCGAGGTTGGACCGGTACCCCCTTCCTCGACCTGCACCGCATCGACCGGGCGTCTAGGATGACCTCTTACCGCCATCGCGCGTCACGCGATCCACGGCGCAGCCCGGCGCAAAGCCCAGCGACCCAAATACGGTTAGACCTCGCGTGTTCAGGACGAGATCTCCGGACTTCGGTCCGTCGAGCGGTTGGTGCTTCACCAGCCGCTTTTTCTTTATCGTGAGGACTCTTCACAGGGCTCACGGCAAAGATCGCCATGGGGCCTGTAGACGGCAGCGAGCGTTTTACATTTCGCTCGTAAGGGATTGATCCGCTGATGCGGCCAACACCCCCGTTTTACATCTAAGTGCTTGAAGTCACAGAAGAGCAGGTAGCCTGCAAATCTGCGTACCCCGGTTCAATTCCGGGCGTGCCCTCCAATCTTCAGCTCAAAACGGCACTCCCGTTTTACGGACCATTTTACAATTTGCGTTCGCGATCCGCGCTATCCAGCTGGCGTTCGCCGCACGGCAGCTCTAGCTGCTGATCGCCAAGGGAATTCTTGGGACACCTCCCCTCGTTTCGCCATGTTGAAGCGGTTAGCTGGGACGAACGTTCACAGATGGGCAAAACCCTGATGCGCGACTTCGGTCTCTGCGTTCGCTCCCGGCCTGACCCTGGGCCTGACATTGCCATCGCAGCGCTCGCGTCTGGCGTGCCCGAGCACCGTATCGATCAGGAGGCAACGCGCGATATCGTTCTTTCCATCGCGCCCGCACTGCGCAGTCACGAAGCCCTTTTTCTCAATACCGGCATTAAGACGCGCTATTCTTGCGTGCCGCTCGAATGGCACTTCGAGTCGCATGGGTGGGAGGCCCGCAATCGCGTCTTCCAGGAGGCTGCGGCCGATCTCCTGGAACGCGTGAGCCGGGACTGCATCGGCCGGTCGGGCATCGATATGGATGACATCGAAGCCATCGTGACGGTGTCCACCACGGGGCTCGCCGTCCCAAGTCTCGACGCAATCCTGGCCAATCGCCTGGGCCTTCCCGCCACCATCGAGCGGCTGCCCATTTTTGGCCTCGGGTGCGCTGGCGGCGTGAGCGGCCTTGCACGCGCGGCGCGGATGGCACGGTCCCTGCCGCGAGGCATCGTGTTGCTCCTCGTCGTCGAACTGTGCACGATCAACTGCCGCAACACGGACCACACCATCAAGAACTTCATCTCGGCCGCGCTGTTTGGCGACGGCGCGGCAGCGCTGCTCCTGCATCGCGCGACCGATGGTGAGGCTCCGCGCCGTCTCGTCGCGTCCGGCGAGCACATGTGGCAGCAAAGCGAACACATGATGGGTTGGTCCATCGAGGACGACGGTTTCGGAGTCGTCCTCAGCCCCGACATTCCACGCTGTGCGCGCGAGGAACTGCGGCCGGCTGTCGATCATTTTCTCGCGAGCCACGGCCTTGCCCTAGGCGACCTCGCCGGTGTCGTCATGCACCCGGGCGGGCGCAAAGTGCTCGAGGCGGCCCAAAGTGCGCTCGCCTTGCCGCAAGAGACTTTCCACCACGCCTGGGGCGTCCTTGCCGACTACGGCAACATGTCGTCGCCGACGGCCCTGTTCGTGCTCCAGCGCACAGTGTCGGCGGAGGCGTCCGGCCTGCATTTGCTGATCGCCTTCGGGCCGGGCTTCTCCGTGTCCTTTGCCGTGTTGGATCTGTGATCCGTGGACATTGCCATCGGGCTACCGCAAATCGCGGCGTTGCTGGTCCTGATCCAGCGCGGCGCCGAGGAGGTTCACTCAGCGCGCAATACCAAGGCGCTTCTGGCGCGCGGCGCACGCGAAGAAGGCGCTAGCTACTATCCAGTGGTCGCGGTCGCGCATCTGAGCTGGATCGCCGGCCTCTTTTTTCTCATTCCGCCGGACGCGCAGCCGGTCTGGCCGTTGATCGGCCTGTATCTCGCCTTGCAGGTGGCGCGCTATTGGGTGATTGCGACGCTCGGGCCGTATTGGACACACCGCATCATCACGATCGACGATGCTCCGATGGTGTCGTCCGGCGCCTACGGCCGCGTGAGGCATCCCAACTACGCCATCACGGTTGCCGAGACGCTGCTGCTGCCGTGTGCGTTCCAGGCCGTCGCTCTCGGCCTCATCATGACGGCAATCTGGGTGGCGGTCCTGAGCTACAAGATCCGGCTTGAAGATGCCGCGCTCGCAACGCGCCAGCGCGGCCATGACGATCGAGGTTGAGCGCCGCGCGCCAGGTGCGCGCTGTGCCGTGCGGCCTGTGGATAACGGTCATGAACGCATGAGCGATTTGGGCAACTCGCCCGAATCAGGCGACTCAGGTGATCCGCAACCGAGGCGGCCTGATGCGCCTGACGCCACAATTTCTGGACGAGATCCGCACCCGGCTGCCGGTCAGCCAGGTGGTGGCGCGCAAGGTGGCGTTGAAGAAGCAGGGCCGCGAGTTCCGGGGCCTGTCGCCGTTCAAGAGCGAGAAGACGCCGTCGTTCTTCGTCAACGACCAGAAGGGCTTCTATCACTGCTTCGCCTCGGGCGAGCACGGCGACATCTTCTCGTTCGTGATGAAGACGGAAGGGTTGTCGTTCCCCGAGGCGGTGGAGCGGCTCGCGGGAGAGGCGGGGCTGGCGCTGCCCAAGCCGACGTATCAGGACCATCATGAGGTGGAGCGCGCCGACGAGCGCGTGCGGCTGCATCAGGTGCTGGAGGCTTCGGCCGCGTGGTTCGAGGCGCGGCTGAAGGCGCCGGAGGGGCAGGAGGCGCGGCGCTACATCGAGCGGCGGGGCTTGAGGCGCGAGACCATCGCGGAGTTTCGGCTGGGATTTGCACCGGCGGGACGGTCGGCGCTGAAGGAGCATCTGGGGAGCCAAGGCTTCACGCCGGCCGAGATGGCGACATCGGGCATGCTGATCTCGGGCGAGGACATTCCCGTGCCCTACGACCGCTTCCGCAACCGGGTGATGTTTCCGATTACCGATCTCAAGGGCCGGGTGATCGCGTTCGGCGGTCGCGCGCTTGATCCGGACGCGCCGGCCAAATATCTCAACTCGCCGGAGACGCCGCTGTTTCACAAGGGCGGGGTGCTGTTCAATGCCGTGCGTGCGCGACAGGCGGCGCATGAGCGCGGCCGCATCATCGCGGTCGAAGGCTACATGGATGTGCTGGCGCTGCACGAGGCGGGGTTCGGCGAGGCGGTGGCGCCACTCGGCACGGCGCTGACGGAGACGCAGGTGCAGCTCCTGTGGCGCATGAGCGCCGAGCCGATCCTGTGCTTCGACGGCGACAGCGCCGGGCGCAAGGCGGCGTTCCGCGCGGTCGATACGGCGATCCCGCTCATCAAGCCTGGGACCAGCGTGGCGTTCGCGTTCCTGCCCGACGGCGTCGATCCCGACGACCTGATCCGGCAGCAGGGCCGCGAAGCCATGGCCTCGGTCCTGGAGCGCAGCCGGCCGCTGGCCGACATCCTGTGGGAGCGGGAATGGGCGTCCGGCCAATGGACGACACCGGAACGCCGCGCGCAATTGGAGCGCCAGCTCGCGGGCCTCATCGGGCGGATCGGCGATGCGGGCGTGCGGGCGCATTACGAGCGTGATATCCGGGGGCGGCTGTTCTCGGCGTGGACCCGGGCCGGCGGCAGCAGGCCCGGCGCGTTCCGAAACGGGGCTCACGGATCACAACGGCGGCCCAATCCGGCCGGAAGCCGGTTCAATGCGCAATCGGGCGGCCGGCAGGGGAAGTCGTGGGACCGGGGCCAGCCGGCAGGCGCCCATGTGCAGCCCGCGTCATCCGACAGCCTGCGGTCCAGCCGGCTGGTGGCGGGCGCGACGCAGGCCCCCTACCGGGAAGCCCTGTTGCTGCAGGCGATTGTTAACCATCCCTGGCTGATCGACGAGCATTCGGAGCTGATCGGCAGCCTGACGCTGACATCAAAGCCACTGTCGGAACTCAGAGATGCGTTGCTTTCGTTGCATGTAGAGCACAATTTCCTTGACAGATCGCAGGTTCAGACCCATCTCACGGATCAAGGTCTGGCCAAGATCCTTGCCCTCGTCGAGCGTGCGATCACGCATAAAGGCGACAAGTTCGCCGAACCAGAGGCAGATCGGGCCGCCGTCGAAACCGGTTGGCGTCACGTGCTTGCTCTTCACGAGAAGCAGGTGGGGCTGCGCAGGGCTTTGGATTCCGCCGAGCAGGTCTGGCTCGCGGAAGGCAGCCAGGACGCGTTGACTCGCATCTGCGAACTGCAGGAGCAGCTGAACCGGGGTGATGGCGTGGACGTTGCTGGAGAGAGCAGAACGGACGGCGAGGTCAGTCGCTGGTCGGCGTGACGCTGGGTCGCGCTGCCGTGCGTTTGGGGGATACCGGGCGAACCCTTGGTTGGCGGGCGCCCAGTGAAGCTCGGATCGGGTATCGATGTTCGCAAGACAAGGTTCAGTGCCGCCAGGTGCACGTCACGCCCATGTCGACGGCGCCCACTGCATATTGCGCGACGGGCCAAGGTCCGTTTGCGCATCCACGCACATTTGTGAATTCCGTTTCGGAAAGGATTGCATGCAATGAGCCGAACCGCGCAGACGCGCCCTGCGCCCAGCCGAAAGTCCGAAGCCCCTCCTCGCAAAGACGCCGCGTCGCGCAAGACCGACGACGCCGCCGCGCCGGCCGCGGAGGCCACGGAGAAGGACAGCCCGCTGCTGGACCTGTCGGACCAGTCGGTGAAGCGCCTGCTCAAGGCCGGCAAGCAGCGCGGCTACGTCACCTATGACGAGCTGAACTCGGTGCTGCCGTCCGAGGAGGTGTCCTCCGAGCAGATCGAGGACACCATGTCGATGCTGTCGGACATGGGCATCAACGTGGTCGAGAGCGAGGAAGGCGAGGAGCCAGCCGCCGAGGCCGCCGACGATGCCGCCCCCGACGAGGACGACAATCGCGCCGTGACGGCGCAGAGCCTGCCCGCCAAGACCGAGACGCGCGCGGAGCCGACCGAGCGCACGGACGATCCCGTGCGCATGTACCTGCGCGAGATGGGCTCGGTGGAGCTGTTGTCGCGCGAGGGCGAAATCGCCATCGCCAAGCGCATCGAGGCCGGCCGCGAGGCCATGATCGCCGGCCTGTGCGAAAGCCCCCTCACGTTCCAGGCCATCATCATCTGGCGCGACGAGCTCAACGACGCCAAGATCCTGCTGCGCGACATCATCGATCTGGAAGCCACCTACGAAGGCCCCGAGGCCAAGATCGTGCCGGCCGTGGTGCCGAACGGTCCGCCGCCCGTCATCCCGGGCGTCACGCAACAGCGCCAGCAGCCCAACGGCGAGGACGAGCTCAACGGCGAGGCGCCGCCCGAAGGCGAGATGGACGACGAGGACGAGTACGAGAACGCGCTTTCGCTTGCGGCCATGGAAGCCGAGCTGAAGCCGAAGGTGCTCGAGACCTTCGACAACATCGCGGCGACCTACAAGAAGCTCCGCAAGCAGCAGGACAAGAAGCTCGAGCTGCAGGTGGCCGGCGAGCAGGGCTCACGCAAGGAGCAGAAGGCCTACGACAAGCTGCGCGAGGACATCATCAAGGACGTGAAGTCTCTCTCGCTCAACAACAACCGCATCGAGAGCCTGGTCGAGCAGCTGTACGCCATCAACAAGCGGCTGATCGGCTTCGAGGGCCGGCTGATGCGGCTCGCCGACAGCTACGGCGTGCCGCGACCGGACTTCATCTCGGAGTACTACGGCAACGAGCTCGACCAGACGTGGCTCGAGCGCATCGGCACGTGCGGCCGCAAGCCGTGGGAGCGGCTGGTGAAGGGCGACCGCGGCCAGATCGAGACCATCCGCACCGACATCCACAACCTCGCCAGCGAGACGGGCCTCGAGATCGCGGAATTCCGCCGCATCGTGCGCAACGTGCAGAAGGGCGAGCGCGAGGCGCGGCAGGCCAAGAAGGAAATGGTGGAGGCCAACCTGCGCCTCGTCATCTCCATCGCCAAGAAGTACACCAACCGCGGCTTGCAGTTCCTGGATCTCATCCAGGAGGGCAACATCGGCCTGATGAAGGCGGTCGACAAGTTCGAGTATCGCCGCGGCTACAAGTTCTCGACCTACGCCACGTGGTGGATCCGGCAGGCGATCACGCGCTCGATCGCCGACC
>JBJXDX010000049.1:0-27611 GCA_046154585.1 Hyphomicrobiaceae bacterium
AATCACGCCCTCGAGCGCGGCCCACGGCACCACCGTTGCCATCTCAGCAAGGAACACGTCACGCTTCGTGCGCTTCTTCTTCGCCGCAAAGTCGAGCGACGCGAAGCTCAGCTGGTCCATGGCGTGCACCCCCTCGAATCAATGACACCACTGTGCCATGCTCGCGGAGTTGATCAGAGGTTCCTTAGGTAAACGCGAGTATAACATACTTCGCTCAATTTTATTCAAACTGAATATATATTTTATTTTGATCTGAAAATAAATTGCATCGTCCTTCAGCTTTTTTACGACTTCTAAATAGATTTGCCCACATTGTCCAAACTACATAAAAATCTACTGGAGGCGAGTCATGTTCAGCGTTCTCGGCCGCCTGGCGAATAGCGCCAGCCGCTCCGGCGCCAAGCAATTCTGCAAGGACGAATCGGGCGCCATCGCCGTCATCTTCGCGCTCACGACGCTCATCGTGCTGTCGCTGGTCGGCGGGGCGATCGACTATGGCCGCGCGGTGCACGCGCGCTATCAGATTCAGGAAGCGGTCGACTCTGCCGTGCTCGCCGCGGCGCGGGTGTGGCAGACCGAGAACGACATCAACCTCGCGCAAGAGAAGGGGTTGATGCACTACAACAACAACAAGCCGCTGACCTTCTCGAGCCAGGTTTCGAAGTTCACGCCGGACTTCACCGCCAACACGATCTCGATGGAAGCCGAGGGCGTGGTGCCGACGCCGTTCCTGAGCCTCGTGCGGCAGGAGGGCTATACTGTGGGCGCAGCCGCGCAGGCACGGCTGCAGGTGGGCGAAAACGCAGGCCAGAGCGTCGAGGTTTCCCTGATGCTCGACGTGACGGGCTCGATGAGCGGCACCAAGATCGCGGATCTCAAGCTCGCCGCCAAGGATTTCATCGACATCGTCGTGTGGGCGGACCAGAGCGAGTACACGTCGAAGGTCGCCATCGTGCCGTTCGCCGAGACGGTCAACGTCGGCACGACGGCGCTCGCCAACAGCATACGCGGCACTCTGCGGACGGGGAGCTGCCTCACCTCAAGCTCTCCTTGCATTAGCACGCTTTCCAATCTGCTTGCCGGTCTTCTGCCGTGGGTCTTCGGTACGCCGCCGACCTGGTACCGGTTCCCAAACGCCAGCGGCTCGGGCACCAACACATTCAAAATCTCTGACAGGTGTGTTACCGAGCGCACAGGAAGCGCGGCCTACAACGATGACGCGCCGAACACGTCCTCCAAGAAGGTCGGCCCTGGCTTCTTCAGCAACAGCAACTCGGCCGGCAACTGCGGCAGTCTGATCGTCGATACGGGTGACGCTGAGAAGAACACCATTCAGCCGCTCTCGAGCGACAAGGACATGCTGAAGCGCCGCATCGACAAGCTGACGACCGGCGGCGGCACGGCCGGTCACCTCGGCACGGCGTGGGCCTGGTACATGCTGTCGCCGAACTGGGCCTACCTGTGGCCGTCCGCCAATCAGCCCAAGGCCTATGGCGCGGACAAGCTGCAGAAGTACGCGATCCTGATGACGGACGGCGAGTACAACACGATGTACTGCAACGGTGCCCAAGCCAAGAACTCCAACGGCGCGGACATCAACTGCAACGCCACCAACGGCCAGTCATATCAGCAGGCCCGCACGCTGTGCACCAACATGAAGGCCAAGGGCATCACGGTGTACACGGTCGGCTTCCAGATCGGCAGCAGCGGCACGGCCTACGACACGCTGCAGCAGTGCGCGTCGAGCCCGGACAAGTTCTTCAATGCGGAGGACGGAGCCGAGCTGCGCCTCTCGTTCCGGGCGATCGCGCTGGAAGTTGCCAAGCTGAGCCTGTCTCAGTAGCGGGCGGCTGATTTACGAACGGAACGGGAGCCTTCGGGCTCCCGTTTTGCGCTGGTGGCCTCAAGCACGCTCGAAGAGCGCTGCCAACCCCAGGCCGCCGATGGCGCCAAGCGCGGCAACGCCGTATGGCGACTTGGAGCCCGCCTTGTCGCGCGCCAGGCCCGAGAACAGGCGCGTGACGAGCACCGCACCCGCCGCTCCGAGCGGGTGGCCGCGCACGATGGCGCCGCCGTCCGGGTTGAGCAGGTCTTCCGAAATGTCGAGTGCCTGGCAAAAGGCGATAGCTTGGGCGGCGGACGACTCGCTCATCTCAACGCGGCGGATCGCGCTCTGATCGAAACCGTTGAGACGGTCATAGAGCTTCTTCATCGCTGCGATCGGCGCCTGCGCCTCGTGCTCGGGCGCGATGCCCTTGGCGGCGCTTGCGACGAGGGTCAATGCCGGAGGCTTGCCGAGCCCCGACCACACGCTTTGCGACACCACCAGGACCATGGCGGCACCGTCGTGCATGGCCCGCGTGTTGCCGGGCGTCAACGTTCCATCGGGCGGGACGAACGGGGTCAGGCGCTCGAGGGCGGCCATGTCGGGCTCGACGGCGCTCTGGTCGCGGGCCTCCTCGCGCTCGGCGCGCAGAGGAAGGATTTCGCCGACGAAACGGCGGGCCTCGCGTGCACTGCCGGCGCGCATATGCGATTTGAGCGCAAAGGCATCCTGCTGCATGCGCGAAATGCCGAGCGACCGCGCCAGATCCTCCGACGCCTCGTAGAGCCGCTGCTCGTCGATGTCGCTGGCGCCCGCGGGCTCCAGGCCGATGAAGTGCGGGGTCTGATACAGGCTTTTGGGTCTGGCGATACGCCATGGTGCGGTGGAGAGGGATTCGGCACCACCCGCCACGATCACGCCGGCATCGCCGCTGGCAACGCGGCGGATGGCGGAGAGGATGGCCTCGAGCCCCGAGCCGCACTGCTGGTCGATGGTGGAGGCGGGAACGATCTCGGGCAGGCCGGCGGCCAATGCAATCAGCCGGGCCGGGTTGCCGCCCGCCGTGCAATTGCCGACGATCACCTCGTCGACGCGCTCGGCCTTGAGACCGGCGTCCTTCAGGACGGCCTGCACCACGGGAGCAGCCAGATCCTCGACGCGGCGTGATTTGTGAAGGCCGCCGACGCGGCCCAGCGCCGTCCGCCGCGCGGAGATAATATAGGCAGATTGTAATGCCATCCCTTTGCGCCCACTCGGGTACGTGAGGGCGCCTGCAATTGCGCCTCCGCCATCGTGCGTTTGTTGCAGCATGGGAAATTGTCAAAATCGGGTACGCTGCAGAGCGGGAACCCGGGAGCGTTGGCTTTTTTGCCCGTGTGGTAACCAGGGGGTTGCCGACACAGCTAGCAAGAAACCCTCTAATCTTGCGCCAGAGCGCGAGCGTAATGATATAGCTTCTCGACTAGCATGAGGGCCGCTGGCCCCACGCATGCCGAGGAAGATTATGGCTGATTCCAAAACGACCGCGACCTTCCCGAGCCCGGACCACGACCACGGCCATTGCGTTGCGCACACGCTGGAGCGGGCCGAGGCCATGTTCGAGGCAAAGGGGCTCCGCCTGACACCGCTGCGCCGGCGGGTGTTGGAGGAGATCGCGGGCTCGCATCACGCCGTCGGGGCCTACGACGTGCTCGACAGGCTGGCGCGCAAGAGCGGACGCCGTCTCGCGCCGATCTCGGTCTACCGGGTGATCGACGTGCTGCTGGAAGCGGGTGTCGTCCACCGGCTGGAGAGCCGCAACGCGTTCTTCGCCTGTCATACGCCGCACGCCGGCGACAAGCGCCAGATCGTGCTGGCCTGCGAGCATTGCAGTCTCGTGGCCGAGGTGCCGGGCGAGCCGGTATTTGAAAGCATTGCGAAGGCGGCACGGTCCGCAGGATTCGTGCCGTCGCGGTCGATGGTCGAGATCGCCGGAGCGTGCAGGCGCTGCGCGTCCGGGATCGCGTCGTGACGCCGCGATCATGACGTTGACACAACGCAAAGGCCGCCGGTGATGTCCGCCGCAACCCATCATGTTCACGATCCCGATTGCGGACATGACCACCATCATCACATGCACGCGGCGGGTGCCATTCGCACCGATGCACTGCTGTCGGCGCGCGGAGTCTCGCTGGCGCGTGGCGGCCGCACCATTCTCGAGCACGTCGACATCGATATCGGGGCCGGCGAGATCGTCACGCTGATCGGGCCCAATGGCGCAGGCAAGACGACGCTCGTGCGCGTGCTGCTGGGGCTGGAGAAGGCCGACAGCGGCACGATCGCACGGCGCCCGGACGTGAAGATCGGCTATGCGCCGCAGCGCTTCGACCGCGATCCGGCGATCCCCGTAACAGTGGAGCGGTTTCTGGCCCTTGGACTGCCGGAGGCCGGTGCCGACGTGCCGGCGGTGCTGGCGGAGGTGGGTGCATCGCGCGTCGCCGGGCAGCAGCTGCACGCCCTTTCGGGCGGCGAGCTGCAGCGCGTGGTACTGGCGCGTGCGCTGCTGCGCAATTCGACCTTGCTGGTCCTCGACGAGCCCGTGCGCGGCGTCGATTACGTGGGCGAGGCGGAGCTTTATGGGCTGATCGGGCGGCTGCGCACGACGCGCGGGCTGGGCGTGCTGCTCGTCAACCACGATCTGCACGTGGTCATGGCGCAGAGCGACCGGGTCATCTGCCTCAACCGGCATGTGTGCTGCTCGGGCGTGCCGGAAACGGTGTCCCAGCATCCGGAATACACGCGGCTGTTCGGCCCGCAGGCGGCCCGCGCCTTCGCGGTCTATCACCACGCGCACGACCACAGCCACGATCTCGCGGGCGAAGCGCGGCCCAAAGATCCGCAATAGGCATACCGATATGCTGGAGCCATTTCTTCTGCGCGCGCTGCTGGCCGGCCTCGGGCTCGGCATCATTGCGGCGCCGCTCGGCTGCCTCGTTGTGTGGCGGCGCATGTCGTACTTCGGCTCGACGGTGGCGCATGCGGGACTGCTGGGCGTTGCGCTCGGCCTGCTTCTCGATCTGGACCTGACCTTGGGCGTGATCCTGGTGTCGCTGGCCATCGGCGCCCTGCTCGTCGTCATGCAACGACAGCAGATGCTACCGATCGATAGCCTGCTCGGCATTCTCTCGCATGCGGCGCTGGCAGCGGGCCTCGTCGCGGCGGCCAAGCTGTCCGGGCAGCGGCTGGACCTCATGGGCTACCTGTTCGGCGATATCTTCGCCATCACGACGGCGGACCTGATCTGGATCTTCGCCGGCGGGGCGGTGGTGCTCGCGATCGTGGCGTGGCTGTGGAACACGCTGATTGCCGTCGCGGTACACGAGGAGCTGGCGGCGGCCGAAGGCCTCGACACGCGGCGGGCGGAAGCGGCCCTCATTCTCATTCTGGCGTTCACCATCGCCATCGCCATGACGATCGTCGGCGTGCTTCTCATCATCGCGTTCCTGATCATGCCGGCGGCAGCGGCGCGGCCGTTCGCCTCGACGCCGGAACGGATGGTGGTACTGGCGGCGCTGTTCGGGGTCGCCGGCGCCATCGGTGGTTTGTTCCTGTCCAATAGCTGGGACATCGCGGGGGGGCCGAGCATCGTGCTGGTGCTCTCGGCCATTGCCGGCTTTTCCTTGACGCGCCTGGTTTTCGCGACCAGTCGCTGATCTGTCATACGGCGCGACCACCATGGCGCCTTGACGGCGAACATACGGGCGCAGAAAAAGGCGCTCTGGAGAGCACAATATGATGAGCCAGACGGCAGCACGCAGGCGCTCGATCGCCGTAGACGTGGGAGGCGTGATCGTGGGCGGAGACGCGCCCATCGTCGTGCAGTCCATGACCAACACGGATACCGCCGATATCGCCGGGACGGCGGCCCAGATCGCGGCGCTGCACCGGGCGGGCTCCGAGCTGGTGCGCATCACGGTCGACCGCGACGAGGCCGCAAAGGCCGTGCCGCATATCCGCGATGCGCTCGCCCGGCGCGGCGTGAACGTGCCCATCGTCGGCGACTTCCACTACATTGGGCACAAATTGCTGACGGAGAACCCGGCCTGCGCCGAGGCGCTCGACAAGTACCGCATCAATCCCGGCAACGTCGGATTCAAGGACAAGAGGGATCGCCAGTTCTCGGCCATCATCGAGCTGGCGCTCAAGTATAAAAAGCCGGTGCGCATCGGCGTCAACTGGGGCTCGCTCGACCAGGAGCTGCTGACGCACCTGATGGACGAGAACGCCAAGTCGTCCGCACCCAAGGAGGCGCGCGCCATCATGCACGAGGCGATCGTGCAGTCGGGCCTCTTGTCGGCGGAGCGGGCGGAGGAGCTGGGTCTCGGCGCCGACCGCATCATCATCTCCGCCAAGGTCTCGGCCGTGCAAGACCTGATCGCGGTCTACAGCCAGCTTGCGGGGCGCAGCAATTACGCGCTGCATTTGGGGCTGACGGAAGCGGGCATGGGATCGAAGGGTATCGTCGCCTCGTCGGCGGCGATGGGAGTGCTGCTGCAGATGGGCATCGGCGACACGATCCGGTATTCGCTGACGCCGGAGCCGGGCGGCGATCGCACGCTGGAAGTGCGCGCGGCGCAAGAGCTGCTGCAGACCATGGGTCTGCGCTCGTTCGCGCCGATCGTTGCCGCGTGTCCCGGATGCGGGCGCACGACGTCCACGGTGTTCCAGGAGCTGGCGCGCGACGTGCAGGCAATGATCCGCGAGCGCATGCCGGAATGGCGCACGAAGTATCCGGGCGTCGAGGCGCTGAACCTCGCCGTTATGGGCTGCATCGTCAACGGGCCGGGCGAGAGCAAGCATGCCGACATCGGCATTTCGCTGCCGGGCACGGGCGAGCAGCCGGCGGCGCCGGTGTTCATCGACGGCCGGAGGGCGATGACGCTGCGCGGGCCCAACATCGCCGCCGAGTTCCAGCAGATCGTCGAGGACTACATCGACAAGCGGTACGGCGCAGCGCGCAAGGAAACGGTTGCCGCCACTACTCCATGAGATGGCCGCCATCGTAGAAGCTGGCGATGCGGCCGAGCGCGGCGCGGACACGATCGCTCTGCATCAGGTGGGCGACCCCGGCATCGGATGCCGACTGAGGTCCGGGATATTCGGCTGAGCCGATGAGGAGTTGCGGTAGCTTCGCGTGCGAAATGCCGCTCGCCTCAAGCATGCGCATGAGCTGCCCGTGATCGAGCGAGGGCAGCACGGCAAAGAAACCTCGGACAAGGGCCTGTGCCACGGCGTGATCCGGGTGATCCGGCCGCTCCGGCGCGCGGCCGAAGTCCCAGAGATGCTGGACGCAATCCCACCGCGCGGGCTCGGATGGAAAGCGGGCGGCCAGATCCGCGCATTCGCTAGCGACGTAGAAGCGGTTGAGGCCGTCGAAGAAGGCGAAGCTGTAGCCCTGGGCGAGAAGGAACGGCTCCCAGTCGCGCCAGGCCTCGGCCATCGTCCCGGGCGCGACGGCCTCCAGGACGACGACGCGCGGACGGCACGTCTTCCAGTCGGCCCCGGCCAGAACGTCGGCCTCGGCGCCCTCGACGTCGATCTTCAGGAAGTCGACGCGCGTGATGTTGTGCCGCGCGGTGAGCGACTGCAGGCGGCGCATGGGCAGGCGCTCCGTCGCGTAGCCCGCACCCATGCTTCCGGCGGCTTTGGCGTTGCTCTCGACTGTCGTCGAGAAGCCGTGAAGGCGGTCGACGACATGGAATTCGACCTCGCCTTCGCGGCTGCCGACCAGCGTGCACGCGGTGATGTCGCGCGGGCGAATGTGCGCGTAGAGATCGGCAAGTTTGACTTGCGGCTCGACGACGAGACCGCGCCAGCCCTTCAGATAAAACCAGTAGCTCACGTTGTCGGCAATGGGATGGCCGCCGCCGACATCGATGTAGAAGCCGTCGCTGACGTCGGCGAACACGAGCTCGAGGTGATAGTCCTCGAGCCGTTGTGCATAGGACAGCTTCATCGCCAGTCTCCGGCCTCAGCACCCCGCCGAGGCCGGCAGGACGCTATTTCGTCAACACGACGAAGTCCGTACCGCGTCCGATCTCGTGGTTCAATCCATGGTCGGAAACGATGAGCGATGCGCCGGCCCACAGGCGATTGGCGATTTCGGCACGGATGTTGGCCGGAATCTCGATACGATCGAGCGCCTGCTGGGCCTTCTTGAGCTGACGATCGCGCATAGCCTCCATGCGGCCTTCGGCGCCCGCATCGGGAACCGTGACGGAGAGCCATTCAACTTTGGAGCCATCCTCGGACGTGGAAATGGCCTTGAAGAGGTGCGTGCCGAGCCGCTCGCCGGTGTCACGGATGGTGGCGGGCGCGTCCATCAGTGGGGTGAAACCCTGGCGCAGGTAGATGCGGCCTTCCTTGGCACTGACGAACACGGAGACTGGCTCGAGTGCGGACGCGGTGGCCTGCAATTGCGCGGCGGCGGTATCCCGCTTGAGTTGGGCCTCCCGTGCTGTCTGCGCGGCAGCTGTGGCCGCTTCACTCGCGCGGACCTCCTTTTCGGTGGCGTCGGCGAGGCGCGCCTTGGCAACATCGATCGCCTTGCGAGCTGCCCCTTCCGCTTCGGGTTTCACCGTTTTGCGCTTGGCTAAAGCCGCGAGCCGTGCCTCGGCGGCAGTAAGCCCCCTCTCTGCTCGCTTAAACTCAGTACGGGCCGCATTGGCGGCAACGGCCGTTTTCTTGGCAGTCGCCTGTGCCGGCTTGAGCGCAGCCTCGGCCGCGCGCGCATTGGCAACGGCGGCCGTGCGCGCCACACGTGCCCGGCGCTGCGGACCTTCGACGTTCGCTGCGAGCGCGCTGGTCTCAAGGCGGCCGCCGGTCAAGGTGGCGGAAGATGCAGCGGCCATCTCGAATGTCGGCGGACCCATCTGCCTATCTGCAACAGTTTCGGCGGGCTTGTCAGTCATCGCCGGAACCGGCAGGGCCGCATGCGTGAAGCTGACGGCTTCCACATCGTGCGGCGAGACGACGACACGCGCGCCGATGCGCATCATATCCCACATGCGCGCGGCGAACTCGTGCGGCAGGCGTACACAGCCGTGCGAGGCCGGATAGCGCGGCACGACGCCGCCGTGCAGCGCGATCCCTGACCAGGTCAGACGCTGCATCCACGGCATAGGCGCGCCACTGTAGATGTTGGACTCGTGATACCGGTTCTTCTGGATCACGCTGAAGACGCCGGTGGGCGTGCGATGGCCGGGCATGCCCGTGGACACGGCCGACTGCGCGAGATGGCCGCGGCGCCCGTAGACGTTGATGCGCTGGCTGGACAGAGAGATGACAGCCAGAATGGGGCCTTCCGGCGCCTTCGCAACGTCGCGCGCGGCCTTGCCGAATTTGGGCTGCGCCTGCTTGTCCTGGCGGCGCTGCTTTTGCGCGCGCTCCCAGTCGCGCCGCCGGTCGCGCTCATAGGAGCCAGAACGCCGCTGCTCGACCCCCCACGGCCAGAACCAGGATTGGGCCTGCGCGCCGACCGGCAGCGCGGTCAGCAGACATGTCGCGGTAAGCAAAGTAGCAACGAAGCCGCACTCGCGGCGCTTCGCAGTATCACGCAACTCAACGGACACGATCGGTCCCCGCATTCGGCTGGCGCCCCCCAAGGCCCCACCCACGCTTTCCCATTAACGCGACGCGACGCCGGCTGGAAGTGATACGTCGGCAACACTTGCCGACATAACGCATTGGCGCGGCATGCGTGTCCAAGGATGGCGTCTCAGTTCATTCGTCATCCTCGAGCGGCGTAGGCGCAGCCGAAGTCGGCTCGGGGATCCAGCATAGAAAGCGCCGAAGGCTCCATATCTAAGGTGTCTTCGACGAGTCTTACGCTGGGTCCCCGCGCTTCGACGCGCTGATGCGCGCTCGCGCGAGGATGACGGGGTGATTATTTCTGCCGCTGCGCGACGAACGTCGCGGCTTGCACCAGCACATCACCGCGCTCTCCAAACACGGACACGGCTGCAGCCGCTTCGCGCTCGAGTTG
This sequence comes from Hyphomicrobiaceae bacterium, assembly GCA_046154585.1. GTDB lineage: Bacteria > Pseudomonadota > Alphaproteobacteria > Rhizobiales > Hyphomicrobiaceae > CADEFX01. The sequence continues at coordinate 9,849 of JBJXDX010000049.1, forward strand.
TGCGAGGCGCGTGCGGGCGCCGTCGATGCCGAGAAGGGAAATCCAAGTGGCCTTGCCGGCCTTCGCGTCCTTGCCTGTGCCCTTGCCTACCTGGGCGGCGTGGCCGCCGACGTCGAGGAGATCATCGGCGATCTGAAAGGCGGCGCCGATGGCCTCCCCGTAAGCGGCAAGCGCCTCAATCTCGGCGGTGGGCGCTGACGCCAGGACTGCGCCCGCGCACGCAGAGAAACGGATCAACGCTCCTGTCTTCATGCGCTGGATCGCCTGCACGCCGGCGGCCGTATGCAGACCGGAGCCCGAGGTCTCGGCCTCGAGATCGAGTTGCTGGCCGCCGACCATGCCGGAGGCGCCGGAGGCCTGCGCCAGCCCCAGCGCGAGCTGTACCCGGACAGCCGGATCTGGATGCGTGCCGGGGCCGGCCAGGATCTCGAACGCGAGTGTGAGCAAGGCGTCGCCCGCCAAGATTGCAGTTGCCTCGTCGAAGGCCTTCCAGACGGTCGGCCGCCCACGCCGAAGCTCGTCGTCGTCCATGGCGGGGAGATCGTCATGGACGAGGGAGTAGCAGTGCAGCAGCTCCACCGCGGCTGCCGTGGAAACGGAGGCCTCGGGGCCGATGCCAAAGATTCGGGCGCTCTCGATCACCAGGCAGGGCCGGAACCGCTTGCCGCCGCCCAGAACGGCGTGCGCCATGGCCTCTTTCAGACGCGGCGGCGCCGCGGCAGTGGCTGCAAGCACTTGCGACAGGCGCGTTTCAACCTGTTGCGCGGCCTGCGCAAGCCTTTGGTCGAAGTGGGTCCGGTTCGATGCCATGCCTAAGATTTACCGGCTCGGCGGGCTCGGAGATAGAGTGCGATCGTTTCGCAGGGAAGCAACAAAGCTTCCCTGCGAAACGTGAATCGCTCTCTAAACCCCTAAATTGAGCAGGATTCACGCTTCGGCCGAGGCATTCAGGATGGGGCAGGGTGCTTCAATCCGAAGCGATCCTGCTCTAGCTCTGGTCACACCCGCCAAATGCCGGTATAAGGCGCCTCCGAATGCGCCTGCAGCCCATTTCTGCGCGGGTAGCATTCGCATATCGCCTCTCCCACACCGCATGCGGCGCCTGGTCGAGGGATAATGGATTATCCGCGCCTCGACGGCGCGCACCTAGTCAGGAGAGCACATATGGCCGTTCCGAGAAAGAAAGTCTCGCGCATGAAGCGCGGGTTCCGCCGTTCCGCCGACGCCTTGGCCGCCGAGGTCTACGTCGAGGACAAGGATAGCGGCAACCTGCGCCGCCCGCATCACATCGACCTGAAGTCGGGCAAGTATCGCGGCCGCCAGATCCTGGACGTTGAGAACGAGGCGTAAGCCGCGGCCGGGGTTGTCCACACGCGCCGGCACGGTTCCGATCCATAGACAGAATGCCATAATGCCGGCGTACTAAGGTGTTCTCGACGTTTGCTGCCACGCTGCAACAGCTAGACCCTTCGCCTCGCTTCTTATCGGACAATCAGCTCCCACATCTCCGGAAGCACGCTAACGCCGGCATTCGCATCAGTGCGCCAACCCGCCGACTGAGGAACCCACGATGTCGCTCAGGGCTATCCCGCTCATCATCATCCCGTTCATCATCTATAACGTCATTGCCTTGCTGGGCGGCGACGTGCCGGCCGACGACATCTTCCGCAAGCCTCTGTTCAACCTGCCGATGCTGAGCGGCGCCAGGTGGACGTTCTCGTGGAGCGACCTGCTGATCCTGCTGACGATGCTGCTGCTGTTCGCAGAGCTCATCAAATCGACCTACACGGCCACGTCGTCGCTGGTCGACCACGGCCTGTCGATGCTGGTGTTCATCGCCTGCATCATCGAATTTCTGGTGGTGCCGCAGGCGGCGACGTCGGTGTTCTTCTTCATCATGACGGCGACCCTGGTGGACGTGGTCGCGGGCTTCATGATCGGCATCAGGACGGCGCGCCGCGACCTCAATATCGGTTCGGAGCACTAAAGCGCGATCGTTTCGCGCTCTAAGTCGCCATGTACTGGCCGCCGTTGGCATCGAAGCAGGCGCCGGTGATGAAGCCTGCGTCGTCGGCAGCGAGAAACACGACGCAGCGCGCGATCTCGGCCGCCGTGCCGAGGCGTCCGACCGGGATCATCGGCAGGATCTTCGACTCGAGCACCTCTTTCGGCACCGCCGCTACCATCTCGGTGTTGATGTAGCCCGGCGCGATAACATTGCACGTCACGCCCTTCGACGCCCCCTCCAGTGCGAGAGCTTTGGAGAAGCCCACCAAGCCGGCCTTGGCCGCGGAGTAGTTGGCTTGGCCGACCTGACCTTTGCGGCCGTTGATGGATGAGATCGAAATGATGCGTCCGAAATTGCGCGCCCGCATGCCCTCGATCACCAGGCGGCTCATGTTGAAGGCCGAATCCAGGTTGGTGCGGATGACCTCGCTCCACTGCGCCGGCGTCATGCGATGCAGGACGACATCGCGCGTGATGCCGGCATTGTTGACCAGCACATCGATCGACCCGAGGTCGCGCGCGATCTGCCCAACGCCCATTTCACAAGCCGCGTAGTCGCCGACGTCGAACTTGAAGATGGGAATGCCCGTTTTGATCTGGAATTGCTGCGCGGCCGTGTCGTTGCCGGCGTATGTCGCCGCGACGCGATACCCTTTGGCCTTGAGAGCCATCGAGATGCCTTCGCCGATGCCCCGGGTTCCCCCCGTGACAATCGCAACCCGAGCCATGCGCGTTACTCCCTACGATGTCTCTTGTTGTCCCAAGAGCGTCCGAGTTTGGTGACAAAAGAAGCACCGGGCAAGTGTGATTGCCCGGTGCCGCAAATGCTCGTCGCGACAGCGTTAATCGCGCTGCACGCACATGGCGACGCCCATGCCGCCGCCGATGCACAGCGTGGCCAGGCCCTTCTTCGCGTTGCGCCGCTTCATCTCGAACAGCAGCGTGTTGAGCACGCGTGCGCCCGAGGCGCCGATGGGATGGCCGATGGCGATGGCGCCGCCGTTGACATTGACCTTCTCCGTGTCCCAGCCGAGGCCCTTGTTCACGGCGCAGGCCTGGGCCGCGAAGGCCTCATTGGCCTCGATGAGATCGAGGTCCTGCACCGTCCAGCCGGCGTTCTCGAGCGCCTTCTTGGAGGCGGGGATCGGTCCCGTGCCCATGATGGAGGGGTCGACGCCGGCATGAGCCCACGACACGATCCGCGCTAGCGGCGCGATGCCCCGCTTGCGCGCCTCTGCCAGCGTCATCAACACCACGGCTGCCGCGCCATCATTGATGCCGCTCGCATTGCCGGCAGTGACCGTACCGTCCTTCTCGAACGCCGGCCGCAGCTTGGCGACCTGATCGAGGGTCACGCCATCCTTGATGTACTCGTCCTCGGCCACGACGGTCTCGCCCTTGCGGGTCTTGATCGTCACCGCCGCGATCTCGTCCTTGAACTTGCCGGTCTTCCTGGCCGCCTCGGCCTTGTTCTGCGAGGCCACCGCGAAGCGGTCCTGTTCCTCGCGCGTGATCTGCCACTGGCGCGCCACGTTCTCGGCCGTGGTGCCCATGTGATAGCCGTTGAAGGCGTCCCACAGGCCGTCCTTGATCATCGTATCGATGAACTTCGCGTCGCCCATCTTGGTGCCGTCCCGCAGATGCATGCAGTGCGGAGCCTGGCTCATGCTCTCCTGGCCGCCGGCGATGACGATGCGGGACGATCCCGACTGGATCTGCTGGGCGCCGAGCGCCACGGCCCTGAGCCCCGAGCCACAGAGCTGGTTCATGCCCCATGCCGGCGCGTCCACCGGGATGCCGGCCGCGATCGCGGCCTGCCGCGCCGGATTCTGCCCGGCTCCAGCCGCCAGGATCTGCCCCAGGATGACCTCCGACACGTCCCCCGGCTCCAACCCGGCACGGTCGAGCACGGCCTGGATGGCGACCTTACCGAGCTCATGGGCGGGCAGGCTGGCCAGCGTACCGTTGAACGATCCAACGGGCGTGCGTGCGGCACTGGCAATAACGATAGCGGCGTCGCTAGAGCTCATAGGGTCTCTCCTCGGTCCGAGTGATCCGGTGTCCGGCTGCGTCGTTTACAACGTTATCAGGCTAGAGGGCGATCGCTTCGCATGGAAGCCCTGCAGCTTCCCTGCGAAGCGTGAATCGCACTCTTAACACATAAAATAGAGCAGGATTCACGCTTCGGCCGGGGCGTATCGGGCGGGTGGGGCAATCCAATCCGAAGCGTTCCTGCTCTGTAATTCATTGGGCAATCGAGACGTCCCTCTTAAATGGTGTTGCGACAACCATGTTTTGAGGCGTTCCATATTTCCCCTTGGGGATCCGCATGGTAGGATTTGCTCTTGCAGCCAAGGGAAATGGCCCGGTCATGCTCAACAAGGCGGACGCCCCCACAACCAAAAAAGACCCGGTGGTCGTCAAGAAGTACGCCAATCGGCGGCTCTACAATACCGAGACGAGCACCTACGTCACGCTCGAGGATCTGGCGCAGATGGTGCGCTCGGAACGCGACTTCGTCGTGTTCGATGCCAAGACCGGCGACGATCTCACGCATGCCGTCCTCACACAGATCATCGTCGAGCAGGAGAGCCGCTCGGGCGGACAGACGCTGCTGCCCATCCCGTTTCTGCGCCAGCTCATCCGCTTTTATGGCGATGCGATGGAGCGCATGGTTCCGAGCTACCTGCAGATCAGCATGGAAACGCTGACCAAGGAGCAAGACCGGTTCCGCAAGCAGTTCGCCAACGCCTTCACCCCGCAGGGCGCCTTCGAGGCGTATCAGGAGCAGGCGCGCAAGAACCTGGCCATGTTCGAGCAGGCGATGACCATGTTCACGCCGTTCACGCCCGGCAAGCCTGGCGCCAAGAAAGAGGACGCGCCAGCCGCCAAGGAGCCGGCGCCTCCCCCGAAGAGCGAGCCCGCCGCCGGCAGCGATCTGGAGGACATGAAATCCCAGCTCGCGGCCATGCAGGCCAGAATCGAAAAGCTCTCCCGCGACCGCAGCTAGTGTAATTCAGATCGAGAAATTCGCTCAGAGGCGGCCGGTAGATACGGCGAATTTCTCGATCATCACACTCGTCTCTACCAGCGCCATCCCCTGTGGAAATGGCGTCCGCGCCAGTGGCGATGACCACCCCAATGCCGGCCACCTCCGAAGGAGAGCGCAAACGTGGGGCCTCCATAGTAGTAGGGGTAGTAGCCGCCGTAGTACGGGTAGTCGTAGTGCACGTAGCGACGGTACCGCGGGCAGTGCCAATGTCCGCGATGCCACCAACAACCGCGTCGGCTGTAGCGGCGATAATGAACCGGCTCGATGTCGGAACTGACCTGCTTCTGCAAACCAGCAAGATTGCCCGCAGGAGCAGCAGACACTGGAGCCGCTAGTAGTGCCATCCCGAGCATTAGCCCGGCGGATGTGAGCCAGATGGACAGTTTCCTCATGGTGTCTTCCGTTCGATTTGAGTTGGTGACACCAGCGTGATCCGCAATAAGAACGGAACGAATTTCCGCGCAGTTCAACATCTTTTTCTGATTTTATTTTCTGCGCGGAGCGACGGATTCGCCACGCTCCATTCGTTCCGAAGGAGCCGTTACTTTGCGACGTTATGCGTGGCAATTGTTACCGGACGACGCGCCGTGGCGGTGCGAGCGCCGAAGCAATAGCTGCGCACACGCAGAGAGGCGAGCGCAGCGGCCCGCCTCTGCCAACGCCGCCTTCCGGTTAGCCCCTGACGCGCGTGCGCGCTTATCCCCTGACGCGCGTGCGCACGATGCGCGGGAACTCGTCGCCGGCGAAGTCGGCATGGCCTGAGTGGTCGGCCTCAGTCTGGGCCGGCTGCTGGGGCGCCCGCGCGATGGCGCGCTGCTCGGGCGCATACTGCTGGGGTGTATCCTCGAACGGACGGAAACGCTCACTGCGGATGTCCTGGCCGATCTGCTGCATGGTCGCGCGCGCCGAGGCGATCTGGGCGTCGAAGCTGTGCTGCTGATCGTTCTGCTGCGGCGCCACCCGCTGTGGCTGGATCGCCGTCGAGGGCACCGGAGCATTGCCTGCAAACCAGGCGTCGATGAGATCAAGCTCGTCCGCGGAGAGGTTGAGCCCCTGGCTGCGGCACCGGGCCACGACGAAGTTGCGGAAGCGGCCGGCGAACAAGTTCGCCGATGCGCCCTGCTCGAACCACGGATCGGTTTCGCTGACGACCTCCAGCACGAAGCGGACGTCATCCTTGCGGATCTCGAGGCCGCGCTCGCGCGCGCGCTGCCCGATGTTAACGATGGTCTGGACACCGCTGAGATTATTCTCGGCAATCTCCTGCGCCATCACCTCGAACAACAGCCGGTATTCAGGCGGAGACAGCGGAGGCGCCTGGCAAGCCTCCTGGATGCGGGTGATGGCCTGCTGCACAGATGCGGAGACAGCGGAGCGCGTGGGCTCCGCCGCGCGGGCCGGAGTCCGCGCCGGTGCCTGGAAGTCCGCGGGCGTGCCACGGGTCGCGTAAGCCTGCGGCGTCTCGATGGTCTGACTTGTCAGGAACGGAGCGCTGGCCTGCTGCGTCGAGGCTGCCCCGCGAGCCGGCGGGGTATATTGCGTCTGGGGCCGGCTCACCTCGTGGGTGAAGGCGGTATCGTTCGGCGCAGGCGAGGCAATGGTGCGCTCGGCCCGGATCTCGCGTGCCGCTGCGGGAGCCTGAGTGATATGCCGCCGCGTATCCAGAACCAGGTATGGTGGGTTTTCGGTGAGCTTGAGGCCATCCGGGAGAGCCTGCAGCAGAAGCTCGCGGAAACCGCCGGCGCCGGCCCAGCCTGTGCCGATTGTGCGCTCATGTCCGACCGCGCGCACGGCACGATCGGCAAGAACCTCAAGGGGAACGGGCTGTGGGGACGCCTGAACCGTGGCGACGACCTCGGCGATGATACTGCGGCGTGCAGTGTCGTCGCCTTCGGCAGCGATGCCTGGAATCACCTGATCGCCGATGCGACCTTCCAGAAGCAGGCTGATGAGGTTCGACTCGCGCACTTCGCTGTCGCTGATGGCGGTATAGGGAGCGGCCGTGTAGTCATTGGCGAAGATAACGGTGCGGCGGGCATGGGCGCGCAGGCGATGCAGGACGGGCGTGAAATCGGCATCGCCCGACAGGATGACGAACTCGTCGAAGTAGGTGTCGTGGGTGAGATAATCCCGCACATCCATGACCATGCGGATGTCCGAGGAATTCTTGAGCTGCTGCGTGAGCGGCGGGCAGTCGACGATCTCGAAGCCCGCGCGCAGGAAATGGTGCCGGACGAACGGGAACGAGTTCATATCCGTCGAGTTGTCGGTCGCGTTGCGGCGCGGCACGGGGTTGCCGTAGCAACGGTTCATGACGATGCGGCGCGGGCCACCCTTGGCGGGGGTGTTGGTGGGCGACATCAGGGCGCCGTTCTCGATGGCCTTGAGCCAAAGGGCGGCATCCTTGGCGAAGCGCTTGGCGGCTTCCTCGCTCTTTCTTTTGAGCGAGAGATAGATGTTGTCGTAATCGACAAACACCGCGCTGAGTAATATCCCCGATGACTCCTGTCGCATATTCAACTGCCCCGCTCGCCCCATGCGTCCCTACTCGAATCACACTCTTTATGAGTCGTGAGTCGGGGGCAAGGACCGCCGGGGCACGGCGGGGTTCGTAAGTTTCTAACGCCTTATATTTCAAATATTTAGATGGCCGCGGATCGTTCAATTCGCGGTGGAAAACTCAGGTCGACCCGGGCGTAGCGCAAAAGACTCGTGTCAATCAGCTTGTGGGCTGAAACGTGGCATCGGCCAGCCCGAATCGGGAAAACTCGAACCCCGGGGCCACGGTGCAACCCACAAGTGTCCATGCGCCGAGACTGCGCGCGCTCTGCCAGTGATGTGCCGGCACGACGGCCTGGGGACGCTCGCCGTCGGGCAGATTGGAGCCGAGCATCAGGGTACCCGTGACGCGGTTTCCTTCAGCGATCGAAAGTTGCAATGGAGAGCCGGCGTACCAGTGCCAGACCTCCGCCGCATCGACCCGGTGCCAGCGCGAGACCTCGCCCATCTTCAGCAGGAAATAGATCGCCGTCGAGACAGAGCGTGCGTCCTGATCGGTGCGCGAATCGCGGAAGGTCTCGCGAAAGTATCCGCCCTCGGGATGCGGCTGCAGATCGAGCAGGCGAATGACGTCGACGGCCGTTAAGCCTGACATGGCTACTGTCCCGATTCCGAAGTTCGCCTGATCAGGATGCTAGGTCCGGGAGCGAGCTTCGGAATCCAAAGGGGCACCAGCATCATAGACTTGCTAGTGTGATTCAGATCGAGAAATTCGCTCCGGGATGTGCGGCAAATGCCGGCGAATTTCTCGATCATCACACTAGCCTCAGCTGCGGTTCTTGCGCTCGCGGATCTCGGCAAACACTTCCCAGTCCTGGGCTTTCTGCAGGCCGAGGCGCGCGCGGATGGCCGGAACGCGCGGCCGCAGGAACGGGTTGGTTTCCAGCTCCACGTCGAGCCGCGTGGGCAGCGTGGCCTTGTTGGCGGCGCGCAGCTTTTCGACTTCAACGGCACGCGCCTGCAGTGCCTTGTTCTCAGGCTCGATCGTCAGCGCAAATTTGGCATTGGCGACGGTGTACTCGTGTCCGCAATAGAGCTGCGTAGACGGCGGCAGCTTGGCGACCTTCTGCAGCGAGCCCCACATCATCTGGGGCGTGCCCTCGATGACGCGTCCGCAGCCCATGGCGAAGACAGTATCGCCGACGAAGGCGACGCTCTGAGACGGAATCCAGTAGGAGATGTGGCCCGAGGTGTGGCCGGGCGTTTCCAGCACCTGAACCTCGGATCCGCCGAACGCGAAAATGTCGCCTTCGCCGAGGAGCTTGTCGAGGCCCTTGATCTTGCTGGACTCGCCCTTCGGGCCGAGCACCGTGCAGCCGGTCTCGGCCTTGAGCGGGAGAACTCCGTCGGTATGATCCGCGTGGTGATGGGTGACGAAAATATGCGTGAGCTTCCAGCCCTTCTCGGCAAGGGCACGACGCACGGCCTCGGTCTCGGGCGCATCGATGGCCGCGGTCAGGTTAGCGGCCGCATCGTGCATGAGGACGCCATAGTTGTCGCTGCGACACGCGAATTGATGAAGGGTTAGGGTCGACATGGCGGGCCTCCTGGCACACAGATGACGTTTGGGCGAACCTAACAGCGCGGACCAGTATTTCAAACGGCTGCCGCCGCATGGAAACTTCGTGCACTATGGCGGCGGCCCTTGTGGCGCCTGATCCAGGCAGGACCAGATGCATCCGGACGTGGTCGAATTGCGCGACTTTTACGCCCGGCCTCTCGGAGGCATGGTGCGGCGTCTGCTCGTGCATCGCATCCGGGCGCGCTGGCGGCGCACCAGCGGTGCGACGCTGATGGGGCTGGGATTCGCGACACCTTTCCTCAGTGCCTTCCGCGGCGACGTCATGCGGCTTGGCGCGTTGATGCCGGCGGAACAAGGGGCGCTGATGTGGCCGGGAACAGGCGCCGTGCACTCTGTTCTCGTCGAAGAGGAAACGCTCCCCCTGTCCGACGCGAGCGTGGACTACCTGCTCGCGGTGCACTGCCTCGAGGCGAGCGAGCGGGTGCGTCCGCTGCTGCGGGAAATGTGGCGCGTGCTGAAGCCCGAGGGGCGGCTGCTGATCGTGGTTCCGAACCGGCGCGGCGTGTGGGCGCGGATGGACAACACGCCCTTCGGCCACGGCAGACCTTACAGCCCCGGGCAACTCGAACGCCTGCTGGCCGATGCGCTGTTTACGCCGGTCGAGTGGGGAGCGGCCTTGTATTTGCCGCCGATCGATCGGCCCCTGGTCCTGCGCTCCGCGATGGCCATCGAGCGGATGGGCGCGCGCCTGTGGCCTGCGTTTGCGGGCGTCATCATCGTGGAGGCGAAGAAGGAGCTGATGGCGCCGATCGGCAAGGGCTCGCGCTCGCGCGTGCTCCAGGAACTGGTTCCGGCTTCAGGCCGGCCGGCACACTTTTCGGAAACAGACCCGCGGCGGACGGCAGAGCGTTAGAGCGCAGGTCTGCGCGTCAACTGGAACACGGCCTTTTCGCCGAGCAGGTTATGCGCGGTAAGCGGAATCCAGGTTCCGAGCTTCTGGCCGGAGCTGTTGAAGGCCACGGCGCGCTCCACCTTGGCACTGAGGATGGCGCACAGGTCCGAGAAGTCCTTGATGGAGCACAGATGCCCATCCGGGCTGATGTACCAGGGCTCCGGCAGGTTCTCGGTGATCGGCATGCGGCCGGTGAACATCAGCTGCGTGCGGATGCGCCAGTGGCCGAAGTTGGGAAACGAGACGATGGCGTGCTTGCCGATGCGGAGCAGATTCTCGAGCACGGCCCTGGGATAGCGCGTCGCCTTGATGGTGAGAGAGAGGATGGCGTAGTCGAAGGCCTGATCGGGATAGTCGCTGAGATCGCGGTCGGCGTCGCCCTGGATGACAGACAGTCCACGCGCCACGCAGGCGTTGACGCGCTCGCGGCTGATCTCGACGCCGCGGCCGTCCACGTTCTTGGTCTCGCTCAGGAGATGGAGCAGTGCGCCGTCGCCGCAGCCGACGTCCAGCACGCGGGAATTGGGCGCCACCATCTCGGCGATGACGAGATGATCGACGCGCGCCGGGACGACGGCATGCTGATCGCGGGCCAGCATATCAGGTGCGCTCCTGGGCAGGAGCAAGATCGAGCTTGCGGGCGGCGGCGTTGAGGAAGCCCGTCACGGTGGCAAACAGCTCGGGCTCGTCGAGCAGGAAGGCGTCGTGGCCCTTGTCGCTCTCGATCTCGACGAAGCTGACGTTGGCGGCGACAGCGTTGAGCGCCTGCACGATCTCGCGGCTCTCGCGCGTCGGGTACAGCCAGTCGCTGGTGAAGGACACGACGCAGAACCGGGTCTTGGTGCCGCGGAAGGCGTTGGCCAGCACATCGCCATGCTCGGCGGCCATGTCGAAGTAGTCCATGGCGCGCGTGATGTAGAGGTAGCTGTTGGCGTCGAACCTGTCGACGAACGACGAGCCCTGGTGCCGGAGGTAGCTCTCGACCTGGAAGTCGGCGCTGAAGGAGAACGTCTTGCGGTCTCGATCCTGCAGGCTGCGGCCAAACTTGCGGTGCAGCGCCTCCTCTGAGAGATAGGTGATGTGGGCGGCCATGCGCGCGACGGCGAGGCCGCGGCGCGGCACCTTGCCCTCGTCGAGGTATCGGCCGTTGCACCAGTCGGGGTCGGCCATGACGGCCTGGCGGCCGACCTCGTGAAAGGCGATATTCTGCGAGGAATGCCAGGCGGCCGTGGCGATGGGCACGGCGGTCGCCACGCGATGGCCGTGGCGGGCGGCCCACTCCAGCACCTGCATGCCGCCCATGGAGCCGCCGACGACGCAGAACAACCGGTCGATGCCCAGGTAGTCGATCAGGCGGACCTGTGCATTGACCATGTCGCGAACGGTGATGACGGGAAAGTCGAGGCCGTAGGCCGTGCCGGTGCGCGGGTTGATCGACGCGGGGCCCGTGGAGCCCATGCAGCCGCCGAGAATGTTGGGGCAGATGACGAAGAAACGATCCGTGTCGATGGGCCGGCCGGGGCCGATCATCACCTCCCACCAGCCGGGCTTGCCGGTAATCGGGTGATCGCTCGCCACGTACTGGTCGCCCGTCAGCGCATGGCAGACCAGCACGGCGTTGGATTTCGACGCGTTGAGGGTGCCGTAAGTCTTGTAGGCGACGCGAAACGGCGCCAGGACCTGCTGACAGTCGAGTTGCAGCGGCTCGCTCTCGGGAAAATCAACGAACTCGCTGCTGGGCCGCTGGATTTCGGCAACACGCGCCTCAATGCTCGGATCGAAGCCCGTTCGGACGGCCGTATTCATACGGTTCTACTCCGACCTGATCCCAGGTAACGGAAAGCTGTTGGGACACGACTAGAGCAGGATCGCTTCGGGTTGAATCACATCACCTGAACTGAGGCGACTCGGCCGAAGCGTGAGTCCTGCTCCATTTTTTTAGTTTTAGAGTGCGATTCACGCTTCGCATGGAAGCCGAAAGTGCTTCCATGCGAAACGATCGCGCTCTAGCCGCGCACGCACCGCACGGCAGGGTTCTCGAAAATCAGGACGGTTTAGCTAGGCCGTCACGCGGGAAAGTCAATCTTTTCTTTGATTTCGGACGGGGACATGCCTATCACTCTGTCCGCCCGAGCACCCCGTTTCTGAACAGAGAGCCGCCATGTCGACGAGCGCCCCCGTGCCCAAGCCGGGGATCCTGGATATCAACGCCTACGTGCCGGGCGAAAGCGTGGTGCCGGGCGGCCTGAAGCCGATCAAGCTGTCGTCGAACGAGACGCCGCTCGGACCGAGCCCGAAGGCGATCGAGGCCTACTCGGCGGTGGGCGCGAGCCTGGAGCGGTATCCGGACGGCGCAGCGACGGAGCTGCGCCAGGCCATCGGGCGTGCCTATGGGCTGAACCCGGATCGCATCATCTGCGGCTGCGGCTCGGACGAATTGTTGAACTTGCTGGCGCACGCCTACGTCGGCCCGGGCGACGAGGCGATTTTCACCGAGCACGGCTTCCTCGTGTATCGCATCGTGACGCTGGGCAACGGGGCGACGCCCGTGGTGGCGCCGGAGAAGAACCACGCCACCGACGTGGATGCGATCCTCGCGCGCGTTACGCCGCGCACGAAGATCGTGTTCCTCGCCAATCCGAACAACCCTACGGGCACGTACATTCCGTTCGACGAGGTGCGGCGCCTGCGGCAGGGCCTGCCCGGCAACGTGCTGCTGGTGATCGATGCGGCCTACAGCGAGTACGTGCGCCGCAACGACTACGAGGCGGGCATCGAGCTGGTGGCGACCACCGAGAACACGGTGATGACGCGTACGTTCTCCAAGATCCATGGGCTGGCGGCGCTGCGGCTCGGGTGGGCCTATTGCCCGCAGCATATCGCCGATGTGCTGAACCGCATCCGCGGGCCGTTCAACGTGACGGCGCCGGCGATCGCGGCTGGCATCGCGGCGATCGAGGACAAGGCGCACGTGGAGCGGTCGATCGCACACAACGACGAATGGCTGCCGTGGATGACGGCTCAGGTGGAGAAGCTGGGCCTCAAGGTGACGCCGAGCGTCGGCAACTTCATTTTAATTCATTTTCCGGAAGGGCGCGAAGGCGGGGCCATCGCGGCGGACGAGTTCCTGAAGTCGAAGGGCATCATCATGCGGCGCGTGGCGGGCTACGGGCTACCCAACGCACTGCGCATGACGATCGGCACAGCGGAGGAGAACCGCGCGACGGCCGCGGCACTTGCAGACTTCATGCGGAAGGCGCGCACATGAGCAAGCCACAGTTCGACACGGTGGCGCTGATCGGCATCGGCCTGATCGGCTCGTCCATCAGCCATGGCATCCGGCGCGGCGGGCTGGCGCGGCGTATCACCGGCTATGCCAAGACCGAAGCGACGCGCGCGACGGCGAAGCGGCTGGGCCTCGTCGACGAGGCGTTCAGCACGGCGGCCGGCGCCGCCGAGGGCGCGGACCTGGTGATCCTGTGCGTGCCGGTGGGCGCGTGCGGCGAGGTTGCTGCCGAGATGGCAGGCAAGCTCAAGCCCCGCGCAATCCTCACGGACGTGGGCTCGGTCAAGGGTGCGGTGCTGCGCGACGTGGGTCCGCATGTGCCGGACGGCGTGCATTTCGTGCCGGGTCACCCGATCGCAGGCACGGAGCACTCCGGCCCCGAGTCCGGCTTCGCAGAACTGTTCGACGGGCGCTGGTGCATCCTGACGCCGCCGCCTGGAGCAGATGACGGCGCGGTGGAGCGGCTGAAGGCCTTCTGGGAGGCGCTCGGCTCGCATGTCGAGCTGATGGCGCCGGAGCATCACGACATGGTGCTGGCGATCACCAGCCATGTGCCGCATCTGATCGCCTTCAACATCGTCAATACGGCGGCGCATCTGGAACGCGTGACGGCATCCGAGGTCATCAAGTTCTCGGCCGGTGGCTTCCGCGACTTCACGCGCATCGCCGCTTCCGATCCGACCATGTGGCGCGACGTGTTCCTGAACAACAAGACGGCCGTGATCGAGATGCTGGGGCGCTTCACGGAGGATCTGACGGCACTGCAGCGGGCTATCCGCTTCGACGACGGCGAGGTGCTGTTCCGCCTGTTCGGCGAGGCGCGCGAGCTGCGCCGCGGCATCATCCAGGCCGGGCAGGATACGGCGGCAACGGATTTCGGCCGGCATGGGCCGAAGCCGGGCGGCGGAAGTTAAGGTGCGGGCGTGGGATGGTGGACAACACCACAGCGCACTCCGCACCTGGCCACCACGACGTCTGGTTCTTCGGCTACGGGTCGCTGATGTGGCGGCCGGGTTTCGCCTTCGAGGAGGCGCGGCATGCGCGGCTCGTCGGCTACCGGCGCTCGTTCTGCATCTACTCGACGCATCATCGCGGCACGGAGGCGCGTCCAGGGCTGGTGCTCGGACTCGATCGCGGCGGCGTGTGCGAGGGCATCGTGTTCCGGGTGGCAGCGAAGCAGGCAATGGACGTGCTGCACTATCTGCGCGAGCGGGAGCTGGTGAGCGGGGTGTACCGCGAGGTCAATGCACCGATCGACATCGAGGGGCCGGGAGGCCACGTGCGCGCGACGGCGTTCGTGGCCGAGCGGGCACATCCGAGCTATGCCGCGGCGCTGCCGCTCAGCGTGCAGGCGCGGCTGATCCGGGGAGCACGCGGCCTGTCGGGGGCGAACCTCGATTACTTCATCAACACGATGCGGCATCTGCGGGAGCTCGGCATCCGCGAGCGGGCGCTGGAGCGGCTGCTGGCGCTGACGGGGCCACACTTCGGCGGGGAGCCGGGAGCGCCGACGGAGAGCGCGCGCGTCGCCGCACTTCAGCGGGTGACCCGGGACAAGGTGGCCGGAGGTTTTCGCAGATTGCGGCCCGGCGATCGCAACCGGTTTCCGTATCGGCGACATATGTACGATAAAGGCCCGGCCCGCAAGCCGGGCCTCGAGGGGCTCAGAGAGATTTGAAACCTACAATCAGTGGCGAACGGCGGGGGCGCGGTGGCCATACATGCCGGCCGCAAAATCGAACTCGATCTGGGCGCGCTCGGTGTCGGTGCGGGCGATCACGTAGAGGTGAACCTCATTGGCACCGAGCAATGCGCCTTCGTGGCGGATACGGGCCAGATTGAGCGTCTGGGCGTCATGGTCCGTGCGGCCGATCTTGAGGACACGGCGCTCACCGTCCGCGCCGCGGCGTGCGAGCACGTAATTGACCTCGGGAATACGAGGGCAGTCGATGAGGCTGTAAACGATATGCTGGTACGTGCGGCCCGAGACGCCTTGCCATTCAACCAGTTGCGTGGCCGGACGGGCCAGCGCCTGACGCCAGCCAAGGTGATGGCTCGTTTCCTGGATCTGGGTCGAAAAGTCTGGAGACAACCGCATCTTCCTAAGTCCCCGCGAAAGAGTGTCAGCGCCGAACTGACATCGTATTGTTACAGAGTGTTTCAAGCGGAAATATGTCCCGCTCGCACAGATTTGATGGCAGAACGCTCACACAATAAGGCGGGTTCCGTGATCAGCCCACGGCGTTGTGGGCGGCCCTTTCACCCGCATTTCGAGTAGCCGCAGTCCCGGCAAGTCCAGCATCCGGACCGGAACAGGAAGGCGGCCTGCTGGCAGCGCGGACAGCGCCGAGGCACCGGCTTGCGCACCTCGCGGCGCTCGGTCTCCAGATCAATTGAGGCGCCCGGCGCATCGCCGTGGGCGGCTACAGCGATCTCCATTTCGGCCTCGCGCGACTGTTGCAGAAAACCGATGCGCAGCATGTGGCTCTCGATGACACCGCCGATGGCGGCGAGCAGGCTCGGCACGTAGCGGCCGTTCATCCAGTGGCCGCCCTGGGGATCGAAGATGGCCTTCAGCTCGTCGACGACGAAGGTGACGTCGCCGCCGCGGCGGAACACGGCGCTGATCATGCGCGTCAGCGCCACGGTCCAGGCGTAGTGCTCGAGGTTCTTGGTGTTGATGAAGATCTCGAACGGCCGTCGGCGGCCATCGCGCTCGATGTCGTTGATGGTGACATAGATGGCGTGGTCGTTGCCGGCCCAGCGCAACTTGTAGGTGTAGCCTTCGAGCACGGCGTCGCGCTCGAGCGGCTTCGACATGTAGACGACGTCGGCGTGGCGGTCCGCGGCGGGCATGGATGACGAGCGATCCGCATCCGCCTCGGGCACGATCGTCACCGGCGACGGCTTTGTGTCGGCCGGGGTCGAATCGGCGCTGGCGAGAACCGACCCGGTCACGGCATTCGGCCGGAAGGTGGTGCAGCCCTTCAAGCCCAGCGCATAAGCCTCGAGGTACACGTCCTTGAAGGCCTCGAAGGAGAGGTCTTCGGGACAGTTGATGGTCTTGGAGATAGAGCTGTCGACGTGCCGCTGCAGCGCCGCCTGCATCTCCAGATGCGCGCGCGGCGACAGGTCGGCGGTGGTGACGAAGGCGGGAGGCAGCCGGTGCTCGACCCCGAACATGCGCCGGAACAGGGCGTGGGCGTAGTCCTCCACCTGCTCCTCGCGCACGTCGTCGCCGGCGCCGCGCACACGCCGCGTGTAGCGGAAATCGAAGACCGGCTCGACGCCGCTGGAGACATTGGCGGCGAGCAGCGAGATCGTGCCGGTGGGCGCGATGGAGGTGAGGCAGCCGTTGCGGATACCATGCCGGGCGATGGCGTCGCGCACGTCGGCCGGCAGCCGTGTCACGTTGGGCGAGGCCAGGAATGGCGCGGCCTCGAACAGCGGGAACGCGCCCTTCTCGGCGGCAAGCCCGGCACTGGCGCGATAGGCCTCGCGCTCGATGGCGGCCATCCACTGCTCGGCGCAGCGGACAGCCTCGGGCGTGCCATAGGGGATGCCGCACATGATGAGGGCGTCGGCGAGACCGGTGACGCCGAGGCCGATGCGGCGCTTGGCCTTGGCCTCGCGGCGCTGGTCCTCGAGCGGATAGGCGGACACGTCGATGGCGTTGTCGAGGAAGCGCACGGCGAGGGGCACAAGCTTGGCGAGCCGCGCCTCGTCCAGCGCCGCCTCGGGCGTGAACGGCTTCTTGACCAGCCGGGCGAGATTGATGGAGCCGAGCAGGCAGGCACCGTAGGGGGGAAGTGGCTGCTCAGCACACGGATTAGTAGCTCTGATTTCCTCGCAGTAGGCGAGGTTGTTCATGGCGTTGATGTGGTCGATGAAGATGACGCCGGGCTCGGCGTAGGCGTAGGTCGCCTGCATGATGCGATCCCACAGCGCGCGGGCGGAGACCGTGCGATAGACGGTGCCTTCGAAGGCGAGAGTCCAGGGCGCATCGGCGCGGACGGCGTCGAGGAACGCGTCGGTCACGAGCACCGACAGATTGAAGTTGCGCAGGCGGCGGGCGTCGGCCTTGGCGTCGATGAAGATCTCGATGTCGGGGTGATCGCAGCGCAGCGTTGCCATCATGGCACCGCGGCGCTGGCCGGCGGACATGATGGTGCGGCACATGGAATCCCACACGTCCATGAAGCTCACGGGGCCTGACGCGCCGGCACCGACGCTGCGCACCAAGGCGCCGGACGGTCTCAGCGTAGAGAAGTCGTGGCCGATGCCGCCGCCGCGCTGCATCGTCAGCGCGGCTTCCTTGACGTTGTCGAAGATGGACGTGAGGTCGTCCTCGATGCGGCCCATGACGAAACAGTTGAAGAGCGTCA
>JBJXDX010000050.1:0-17225 GCA_046154585.1 Hyphomicrobiaceae bacterium
TGCCATCAGCTCCGGAAGAGAGAACGGCTTGACGACATAGTCGTCGGCACCGGTCGAAAGGCCGCGGACGCGATCGCTTTCCTCGCCCCGCGCAGTCAGCATCACGATCGGTATCCCGCGGGTCTCCGGTTTTGAGCGCAACCGCCGGCACAGCTCGATCCCCGAGACCTGGGGCAGCATCCAATCGAGCAGAATGAGGTCGGGTTGTTCCTCCGCGACCATCAACATGGCGTCTTCGCCGGACTCGGCAGTACCGACCTTGAAGCCCTCTGCTTCGAGATTGTAGCGCAGCAACTCTGACAGCGGCGCCTCGTCCTCAACGACCAGAACCTTGGCGTTCATCGTCAATCCTTCAGTCTGCTACGTCGCGTATCACGTCGAGAGTACGGTGGAAGACGTCGTGTCACCCTTCGGGCGATCTTGCGTGATTGGTGTCCCGAGCACGAAGAAGTGCACTGTTTCAGCAATGTTGGTGCAGTGATCGCCGACGCGCTCGAGGTTCTTGGCGCCAAACAGGAGGTGCGTGCACAAGCTGATGTTGCGCGGATCCTCCATCATGTAGGTGAGCAGTTCGCGGAACACGGAATTGTACATCGCGTCGACCTGCTCATCCTCGCGCCAGACCTTCAATGCCATCTCGGCGTTGCGCTCGGTATAGGCGTCGAGCACGTCCTTGAGCTGGCGCAGGGCAATCTCGGTCATGTGGCGCAGGCCCGACATGAGGGGCTTTGGATACTGCTCGTTGGCGATGGCAAGTGCGCGCTTGGCGATGTTCTTGGCGAGGTCACCGATGCGCTCGAGCTCGTTGGCGATCTTGAGGGAGGCCATGATGCGGCGGAGGTCGTCGGCCATCGGCTGGCGACGCGCGATCATGCTGATGACCTGCTCCTCGATCTCACGCTGCAACTGATCGATGGCGCGGTCGCTCTCGATGGTGAGCTCGGCAAGGCGGGGGTCGCGCCGGTCGAGCGCATCGAACGACTTGCCCAGGATGTTCTCGGCAAGACCGCCCATGTGGGCGAGGCGCCGATCGAGCAGAACGAGCTCCTGCTCGTAGGACTTGACGGTGTGATCGGTCATATTAGTTCCTCGCTGCCGGATGCACCGGGTCTCGGCGCGCGTCTGCTATGGCGACTGCAACCGTGAAGCCATCAGCCGAAGCGGCCCGTGATGTAGTCCTGCGTGCGTTGCTCTTTGGGAGCGGTGAAGATCGAGTTGGTCAGGTCGAATTCGATCAACTGGCCAAGATACATGAACGCGGTGTGCTGCGAGACCCGCGCCGCCTGCTGCATGTTGTGGGTGACGATCGCGATTGTGTAGTCCTTCTTCAACTCGTCGATCAGCTCCTCGATCTTGGCGGTAGAGATCGGGTCGAGAGCCGAGCACGGCTCGTCGAACAAGATCACCTCGGGCTTGATCGCGACGGTCCGGGCGATGCACAGGCGTTGCTGCTGGCCGCCCGAGAGGCCGGTGCCGGAATCGTGCAGCCGGTCCTTGACCTCCTTGTCGAGGCCCGCCTTCTCGAGACTGCTCATGACGATCTGCTCGAGCTCGCTCTTGGACGACGCAAGCCCGTGAATGCGCGGACCGTAGGCCACGTTCTCGAAGATGGACTTGGGAAACGGATTGGGCTTCTGGAACACCATGCCGACGCGCGCGCGCAACTGCACCACATCGAGCGAGGGGTCGTAGATGTCCTGCCCGTCGATCTCGATTTTGCCCGTGACGCGGCAGATCGGGATAGTGTCGTTCATGCGGTTGATGCAGCGAAGGAACGTCGACTTGCCGCAGCCCGACGGGCCGATGAACGCCATCACCGACCGATCCGGGACGTCGACCGATACGGACTGCAGCGCGTGCTTGTCGCCATAGAACACGTTGACGTCACGCGCGACGATCTTTGCCTCAGCTTCGGGCTTGAGGCGGGTGGCCAGGTCGGAGCGCATCGTCGCTAGCACGGGCATATCCATGAGAAATCTCGTCCTTAGACTACCAGCGTCTCTCGAATTTCTTACGCAGCCAAATCGCCATTCCGTTCATGACGAACAAGAACAGCAGTAGAACGATGATGGTGGCGGCCGTTTTGGCCTGGAACGCCACCTCGGGCAGGTCGGACCAGAGGTAGATCTGCACGGGAAGCACGGTTGCGGCGTCGGTCAGGCCAGCCGGCACATCGACGATGAAAGCAACCATGCCGATCATCAGCAGTGGCGCGGTCTCGCCAAGGGCATGGGCCATGCCGATAATGGTACCGGTCATGATTCCGGGCATGGCGAGCGGCAGGACGTGGTGAAACACGGCCTGCTGATGCGACGCGCCGACGCCGAGTGCTGCCTCCTTGATGGAGGGCGGCACCGCCTTCAGCGCGGCACGCGCCGCAATGATGATGGTCGGCATTACGAGCAGCGCCAGAACGAGGCCGCCCACCAATGGCGCAGATCGAGGCAGACTGAAAAAGTTGAGGAACACCGCCAACCCGAGCAGACCGAACACGATCGACGGTACGGCGGCGAGGTTGTTGATGTTGACCTCGATCAGCGCCGTGAACCGGTTCTTGGGCGCAAACTGCTCGAGATAGACGGCGGCCAGCACGCCGATCGGCACACACAGAGCCAGCGTCACCAGCAGCGTCAGGGCCGTGCCCACCACGGCGCCGCGGATGCCAGCCAGTTCGGGCTCCCGGCTGTCGCCCGATGTCAAGAACAGCCAGTTGAAGTGGCGCTGCACGGCCCCGAGTTCTCTGAAACGCTCGAGGAAGGCCGCCTCCTGATCAGAAACCTTGCGATTGCTTTCGGGGGTCAGATACGTCACCACGCGCCAATCGCCAGCATTGGCCGGGCTGGCCGAGGACAACGGCAGCAGAACGTCGCCGCTGATGGCCGCGTCGGATAGCTTGGCGATCTTCACCAGACCGCCGTTGATGGCGACCAGCAGGCTCGGAGCTTTGCTATCAAGCTCCTCCTGCGATTTTGGATCACTAAGACGCGTCTGCAGCGTCGCAATCTCCTCGCGCAGCGATGTGGCCCGCGCTGCCGCATCGGGTGCGGCCGAGCGCTGCACGCGGTCGGCCTCGGCCGTGAGCTTCAGGACCTGCTGGGCAAGGGCCTTCCTGATGGTGGAGAAATCAACGGCAAAGTCGCCGGCGGTGCTTTCAACGGTGATCTCACCGGTGGTCCCGCTTGGCGTTGCAGTGCCTCGCCCAGGGCGCGACTCGATCGCGGTGCCCGTTCCCTTGAGGTAGAGATCGGCATCGTCGGACAAGAGCAGCGGCACCTTGACGGTGCTGCCGATGAGGCTCGGATTGGCTACCAGCCGGTCACGCAGCACGTCGGGCGCGCCGGTGCTCAGCAGCCGCGTCAGCGTACGCTCGCCGCTGCGGCTCTCGATGCCCGGGATGGCAGCCTTGAGGGCGTCGCGCGTGACGGGGAAATAGTCGGCGCCGCGGATAGCACTGGCACTCTTGTCACCAAAAGCGTCCGCCGGGACCGGTACACTGAGAGTCAGCGAATGCTGGGTAAACGCGGGCAGCCCCTTGATGAGGATATCCGCCAACAGGACCAGCAGAAAAACTGACGTGACCAGAAGCGCGGCGATACCGTAGGCCCTGAAGCGGGCTTCGGCGCGATAGCGGCGGCGGATGCGAGCGGCGCCCACATCGCGCATGTTCTGCGGACGCCGGACCGCGGTGTCGACCGATGAGGCGGCGATATCAGTCATACTGCTCTCGATACCTGTTGACGATGTGCAGCGCGATCAGGTTCAGCATCAGCGTCACGAAAAACAGAACGAACCCGAGGGCGAATGCGGCCAGCGTCTTGGCGCTGTCGAACTCCTGATCACCGACGAGGATAGTCTTGATCTGCACCGTGATGGTCGTGACGGCATCAAGCGGATTGAACGTCAGATTGGCGGCAAGTCCTGCGGCCATCACGACGATCATGGTTTCGCCGACGGCGCGGCTGATGGCGAGCATGAAGGCAGATACGATACCGGGCAGCGCGGCCGGCAGCACGACCTTGCGGATGGTCTCCGATTTCGTGGCGCCAAGCGCATAGGCGCCGTCGCGGAGCGACTGCGGCACAGCGTTGATGACGTCGTCAGACAGCGACGAGATGAAGGGGATGATCATCATGCCCATGACAAGGCCAGCCGCCAGCGCGCTTTCGGAGGCGACATCAAGTCCGAACTGCTCACCCCATCCGCGGATCAGCGGGGCAACGGTGAGTGCGGCGAAGAAGCCGAGGACGACGGTGGGAATGCCGGCGAGTATCTCTAACACCGGCTTGGCCCAGGCGCGGACGCTGCGCGAGGCGTATTCCGAAAGATAGATCGCCGAAAACAGGCCAAGGGGACCCGCCACACAGATGGCGATGAAGGTGATGAGCAGCGTGCCGGTGAGCAGCGGAATGAAGCCGAAGGCGGTCTTGATATCGCCCTGGTCTGCACGCAGGGCAGCCTGCGGATTCCATTCGGTGCCGAACAGGAATTGCGTAACTGTTGGACGACCTTTGAGAGCGGGATCGTAGAAAAACCGGTAGGTCTCAAACAGCACCGAAAACACGATGCCGATGGTGGTGAGGATGGCCACCAAGGCGCATAGGATGAGCACACCATAGACGATGCGCTCGAAGTTGTTGCGGGCACGAAAGGACACACTGATGCGGCTTCGACCGACGGCAATGGCCAGCGCCGCGCATAGGACACCTCCCCCGATGATCAACCAGGATCCGACCGCCTTGGTGTTCCGATAGCTCTCGGCAGCAACTTGCAGCGCCTCGCCGGCCGTTCCGGCGTACGATCCTGAGGCCAAACTAATCGCGTCGCGCAATGCAGCGCCGCGCGCCAGCGCATCGTTCTGAATTTCTGCGGGGAAGTGCGCAATCGCGTTGGAGTTCGCCAGCATCGTCAATATCGGCGTGGCAACCATGAAGATTGCCAGCATCGGCAGCAGCACCAAACCTGACAGAAACAGGCCATGATAGGTCGGGAGGGAGTGAAGGTGTGAAGCGCCGCTCGTTGCGATGACCGTGGCGCGCGATCGCCCAACGGCGAAGGCTGCGACCACCAGCAAGGCCATCGTCAGGAAATAGTAGCCGGCCATGCAGCGGTCCCTCGCCCCGGTACTCAGGTAGGATTTGATAGGAAGGCCGCGTCCATTACGCAGACGCGGCCTATGCTTTCGCTTCCGTTAGCTCGAGAGATCTTCGCCCTTCATGGGGAGAGATCCCCCGACAGACTTCTTGACTTGGTCAAGCTCTGCTTTGGGCAGGGTGACGAGTCCTTTGCGAGCCAGATATCCGTCCTTGCCGAGGGCCTTGTCGGAGACGAATTCGGCCGCAAACTTGTCGAGACCCGGGATGATGCCGATGTGCGCTTTCTTGATGTAGACATACATCCGGCGCGCACCCTTGTACTTGTTGCCGGCAATGGCGTCGAAGTCGGGAGCGACTCCATCAAGCGCAACGCCCTTCAGCTTGGCGAGGTTCTCCTCAAGGAACGAGAACCCAAACACGCCAAAGGCGTTCTTGTTGGCTTCGAGTTTCTGTACGATCACATTATCGTTCTCGCCGGCTTCGACGTAGGCGCCATCCGAACGGATCGACTTCCAGGCCTTGTCGAAAGCCTTGCTGTCAGACTTCTTGAGGGCCGCGAGAGCGGGGATCTGCTCTGCGCCCTTCTCAAGGAACAGCTCGTGTAGGGAGTCGCGCGTGCCGGACGTCGGTGGCGGGCCCAGCACTTCGATCTTGATGTTCGGCAACGACGCATCAATGTCCGACCAGTTCTTGTAGGGATTGGCGACAAGCTTTCCGTCCTTGTCGGGAACTTCCTGTGCAAGCGCCAAGTAAACTTGGGCCAGTGTCAGCTTTATCGCCGCGCCGGCCTTGGACTGGGCGAGCGTCAGACCATCGAAGCCGATATTGATTTCGATGATGTCCTTGACGCCATTCTTCTGGCACGCCTCGAACTCACCCTTCTTCATGCGGCGCGATGCATTGGTCACGTCGGCCTTGTCCACACCAACGCCTTCACAGAAGATCTTCATGCCGCCGCCGGTGCCGGTCGATTCAACGACCGGGGTCTTGCCGCCACCCGACTTGCCGAACTGCTCGGCCACCGCCGTGGTGAACGGATAGACCGTGGAGGAACCCACGATGCGGATCTGGTCGCGCGCGACCGCAGCATCAGCGAACGCAAACGCGCCTGCGACGGCCGCCGCCGTCGATATGGCCATGAACCTGGTGTTCACTATAGCTCTCCCTGATTGGGTCATTCGAAGCGGCCGGCATCTCCGCAACCGCCTTCCCGCGACGCCAACTGCGCCGCCAGGGGAGTCATAGAGCAGCGAGACTATCCTTTTGTGACAGTTTAATATGTTGAAAATACATATAAAATGCCCTTCTGGGCTACTTTCGCCGGGTGACGCCCGTTGAGGCGCAGGTGGGGCGAGGCGAGCGCAGTTCACCCCTTCAAATCCAGCACCACGGCGAAGGTGGAACCGGCACCCAGCGTGGAGGTGATGCGGAGCTGGCCGCCGTGGCGGTTGAGGACGTGCTTGACGATGGCGAGACCGAGGCCGGTGCCACCCTTGTCGCGGCTGGCAGCCACGTCCACGCGATAAAACCGCTCGGTGAGACGCGGCAGATGCGCCTCGGCAATGCCAGGCCCATCGTCGCGCACCTCGACGATGACGCGGTCGCGCGCACGGCCCGTGCCCGAGGTGCGTGTCACCATGACGTCGACGTGGCCATCAGGGCCCCCGTACTTGATGGCATTCTGCACCAGATTCTGGAACACCTGCACCAGCTCATCGCGATCGCCGCGCACGCGGCATTCGGCCGGTTCGGCGGCGAATGTCATGGTAATGCCGCCCTCGCGCGCGATCGGCTGCAGAAGGTCCACAACTTCGCGGACCAGCGTATTGATCTCCACCTCGCCGCGCGGAGCCACGTGGGCGCGCATTTCGAGCCGGCTGAGCGACAGCAGATCGTCGAGCAGGCGCGTCATGCGGCCGGCCTGAGTGGACATAATGTCGAGAAACTTGCTGCGCGCCTCGGGGTCATCGCGCGCCTGGCCCTGCAGCGTCTCGATGAAGCCGCGCAAGGAGGTGAGCGGCGTGCGCAGTTCGTGGCTGGCATTGGCAATGAAGTCGGCGCGCATCTGCGCCAGCCGTTCTTCCTGCGAGATATCGCGGAACACGAGGAGGAGCGCTGGACCTTCGGGGTCGGCGGTGCTGGTCTGCAAGGGCGAGAGCGTCGCCGACAGCCGCCGCTCGACGGGCACACGTTCCAGCGTCTGGACGGTCGCCGGCGTGCGCGTCGCCAGCGCCTGCTCCACCGCGCCGAGCAGATCAGGATTGCGCGTCGCCAGATCGAGCGTCTGGCCGTTGCGCAGGGCGGTGAAGAGATCGCGTGCCGCGCGGCTCGAACGAAGCACACGGCCCGTGCCGCTCAGCACCACGGCCGCGTCGGGCAATGCGTCGATGACCGAGCGCCAGGAGACCCCCGCGCCGTCGCGAGCGCCGGAGAGACTAGAAACGTCTTGGCTCGCGACCGTGCGTTCGGCAACCGCCATGCGCAGGCCTACCCACACGCAGGCGAACGCCGCTGCAGCCAGCACAGCCGCCATCCAAGGCTGAGCGCCGGAGGTAGCGGCCAAAACGAGAGCAGCAGCCGCAATCGCCACAGCGGCCGCTACGGGTTGCCGGAGCACCGCGTCGCGCATGCGCTGCAGGGTAAGGCCGTGTTGGTCAAGCACGCGCCTGTGATGCCCGATCCCGCGCCCGGCGACAACCCCATCGCGCGGAGAACCGTGTGCCCGCAACTGCGAACAGTCGCGGACAGCAGGTCATCCTAGAGTGTGTAGTAGAGCACGACGCCGGCGGCGATCGAGAGCGACAGGCCGGCGAAGAAGCCGAAGGCGCCGCTATGCCGCGCAGGACGCAGCGCGGCCTCGCTGTTGGCAATGGCCGCCATCTCGGCGCGAGCGCGTTCGATGATCATGGGCGCACGCTCGTCACCCTCCCCCTCGGCATCCGCGAGATCGCGGCGGGGCTCGGCCGGTTGCCTATTCTCTACGAACAGTTTGGCGAGCCGTTTCTCCTCCGGCGCCGGCTCCTCGTCCGACCGGAACGCCGACGGGTCGGCTTCAAGGGCAGCAATCAGCTGCTCGGCAGAGATGGCGAGCGGAACCAGCGCATCGTCGTCCGCATCATGATGCTCTTCACGGACGGGCTCGGCTGCATGCGTGGCCGCTTCGAAAAGCTCTTCAGCATCGCTGCGCGTCTGAGCGGGCGCATCTTCGGCAGCAGGCGCTTCAAAAATATCTGCAACTACGACGTTACCGCTTTGGAGCGCTGTCACATTCCTCCCGGGCAGGGGCTCCACGTCCTCCGCGAGGGACATGTCCGCCAGACGCGTGACAAGAGTCCGCTGCTGATTGATGAGATCGACTAGGCGCACCGCCGGCTCAAACACCGGGTAGGCATCATCATCCTGCGCCGCATCGGAGCGGAGCAAACCATTCACTGAGCTATCCGTATTCGTCGCGACGTGGCCGGGGTCCGTGGCGGCCTCATCGCCCTGCAAAGCGTCAACCTTGACTGCCGCTTTCGGTGCAGCACCGGGCAACAGCGGCATGGATAGGCCCAGCGCGCTCAGCGGCAGGGCATCGCTGACGGCGTAAGGCACAGGCCGGGCGGACTCATCAGCGGACACCTCGGCACCGAGCGCTGCCATGCGCTCGGCCAGACGTTCGCGAAAGTGACGGTCGGCATCGAACGGGGCGCGATCCGTGCCACCCTCAACGTCGTCATCGCGGAGCCGGATGGCCAAATCGCGCAGGCGACGCGCAGCGATGGTCTCAGCCTTATCCAGCGACAGAATGGCATTCGATCGAACGGCTACAATCCGCTGCGCGGCCTCACTTGCCTCTAGTCCCCCCGCCGCAATTCCTTCGCCGTCCCGACCGGGCATGCTCAAACTCCACGCTGACACAACCAACTCAAAACCCAATGCACACCGCGATTTGGCCGAGGTTCCCCCCTCGTCCGTTCGTGGCCCGCACAACCCTGCGAACTGGATCACCTCATCAGGACATTTTGGCAAGATTAGAGATGCGATCCAGCAAACGCGATTTACGCTCCAGCGGGGCATTCGCGGCCCTGGCACCATCGCCTTTCGCATTTTCGGGCTTGGTTTCCGGGGCATGCTTGGCTGCAGGACCGGACGAAACGTCGCCCAGCGCCCCGTTCGGCTTAGCCGCGGCGGGCTGCTCCTCCGCCGGGGCGGAAGCGCGAACCTGCGCGACGCGATCGGCAAGGCTGGCACGCGATTCAGCCGTAGGCCGCCGCGGCTGTCCTGACGCCGGCAGGGTACCCGCGCCCAACCGCTTCAGCTCAGCCGTGAAATGGGCTGCCTGGAGGGCCAGACGCTCGTTGGCGGCGGCAAGCTCGGTGCGGGCGCTGGCGAGCGTATTCTTCTGATAGTCGAACTGGGCCTCAAGCGAGCTCAACCGCGCCTTGAGAGCGATCTTACTGTCGCGTACGGACAGCTTCTGATCCTCGCCCTCCCCGCCCTCGAACACGGCAATGGCAGCCTTCAAGCGTGCCATCTCTGCGGCCTGATCCTGGGTCTTTGCTTTCAAGCTGCGCAACTCGGCTTCGACATCGGGCGGGGAGGTATCGGCTGCCGGCCCCGCCGCGGCGTGTTGGGCTCCATTCACGATTGTGACGACAGCAGGGGCCTGCAGGTTGTCGGCCACCGCCATGGCATGGCCGCCCGACCGCGCAATCTGGCCCTGCAATCGATTGATAAGCTGCGACTGGTCGCGGGTCTTGGCACGCAGAACCTCGAGCTCCGAGCGCAGAGCTACCTCGCTATCGTGGCGCTGGTCGCTCCGGCCTTCCCGGCTGCCGTGCTTGCGGGAGGTCAAGGACGACCCGAGACGTTCGATCTCGACGAGCTGCTGCGCATTGATCGAGGCGGCCTCGGACAGCGCCCGGCCTTGCCGGTCGGCGGTCTGCGTCAGCTCGGTGATCTCATGATCGCGGCTGAAGATCAGCTTGCGCGCTTCGCTGAGCCGATGCTCGACGCGGGGCAAGCGATCACTCACCGTCTGCTCCAGAACACGACGCGCGTTCAGCGCTTCCTCCAGCTCCGATTGCAGACGTTCGAGCGTGCCCTGCAGGGCATTGATGTCAGAGTCCCGCCGGCTCAGGTCGATCTTCTGGCGGGCCATGGCCATCTGGACCTGCTCGGCCTGGCTCTCGAGGCGATGCACCCGGATCGCGTGCTCCGCCCGCAGGCGGTCCTTGTCGGCCTGGATCTCGGCTTCCGTCAGGGGCATGGCTTCCGTCATACGCCGCGTGGTCAGCCGGACCGCCCGGCGCCAGAAGACCGGCGCGAACAGAAGCGCCAACAGGCTTGCAGCAAGAAAGCCCAGCGTGATCAACATTGCCGACTGAATCGTGATCACGAACTCATCCCAGTTCCAACCTCCCGCGTCGACGTCCTCGCACGCCGACGCAGAACATATCAGCAGTCCGGGCAGCGGCCCAGCCGCAGCGTGCCGCGAGAAGTCACCAGCAGGCGCAGACGTGGGACCAGTTTAGAACGGATTCCATGTCGGGGTACGAGTATACTTCAAATAACCCACGCTCGCACCGAACCGAAGGCCGATGCCCGAACGAATCGGGGCCAGCACCACGTCACCCCAGGTCTGGAACGTAACTCCAGCTCCGCCAACGACATAAGCGGAGCCTTCCACACCACCGAAGCGGTGATAAATGTCGTACGGATCACGCAAATTGTAGACGAGCACCATCACCTTGGAGCCTTCCGCGCCCGCATCGTAACCGATGGACGGGCCCTGCCAGAAAACCTTGTGACGGCCGGCATCGCGCGTATACATCCAGCCTTCGCCGTAGCGCAGCCCCGCCACGAAGGCGCCGCCGACTTCCTCACCCAGAATGTAACCGTTGGGGCGGCCCTGCTTCTGGAAGGCGTACTCGATGACGTTGGCGAGGCCTTTGCTCACCGACCCGAAGAAGCTGTGGCCCGCATCACGAATTTCGTTAGGGGAGAATGTGCCGTCATTATAGTCGTAACGACGGCGCGGGGCTGGATCGTAGTCCGCGCGTTCCCTGCCGTAGCCACGATCGTATCCGCGGTCATAACCGCGATCGCCACGGTCATAGGAGCTGTTCGGCTCCGAATAAGGGCGGCCGGCCTGGCCCTGGCCGGCATAACGGTCATCCTGCGACGGCTCATAGCGCGAGGCATCAGGCGGCGCGCGCCAGGCATCGGCCCGGGGCGGACGATAGGAATCGTCACGCGCGCCCCCCTGCGGGGCGACGCGATCAGGTTCCGGAGCCCGCTCGCTGTAGGAGCCGTCAGGGTTAGCGCGATCATAGCGATAATAACCGCTGGGCCGCGGTTCGGACTGCGCCAGTCGGACGACGGAGTTCGCGCCGGGCGTCTGATCCTGCGCCAGCGCGGGAACCGCCCCATAGACAAAGGAAAGACCGAGCATGAGCCCGGCCATCTGCCCAACCAGCGATCTGCGTGTAAGCATTGCCCGACCTGTGGCGCTCGAGGAACGAACTGCCACGCCCCGGAAGACGCTGCCTGCGTCAGGGCATGGTGAACTAAGTGTTTACGCAAAAAGATTACCAAACTATGGCCAAGTTCCGTCAAACGGACAGCGCGCGGACCCTCACGAGCCGGAGGAAAACGGTTCCGGCGTCCCCCACGCGACAAAACCGGGATTAAGGAACCCTTTGCCCGCCTTGCCATAAACGAACGGCGTGCCATCGAGTTCCGTCACCGAGCCGCCAGCGGCGGCCAGAACGGCGTGCCCGGCCGCCGTATCCCATTCCATGGTCGGACCGATGCGCGGATAGATGTCCGCCTCTCCACGGGCCAACAGGCAAAACTTGAGCGATGAGCCTGCGTTGCGCCGGTGCGACACGCGGTAGGGCGCAAGAAAGCGGTCTGCCTCCGCGGCACCGTGCGAGAGGCTCGCGACCGCGACGAGGGCATCATGATCGGGACGCCGGGTTCGGATATCGACGAAGTCGGCGGCCCCCGCAGCTGAGGGCGTGGCAGCGACATGCGCGTGGCCGGCACGCGCCGGACCAAGCGTCACACACAAGTCCCCAAGCGCCGGCGCAAAAACGATTCCGAAAACCGGCTTGCCGTCACACACCAGGGCCACGTTGACGGTGAACTCATTGCGCTGATTGATGAACTCGCGGGTCCCATCCAATGGATCGACCAGAAAGAAGGCATCGGCGATCTCCGGCAAGGCACCTCGGCCAACCGCCTCTTCAGCAATCACCGGCACGCCCGGCGCGATCCGCGCCAGGGCTGTGAGCAGGACGGCCTCGGCTTCACGGTCGGCGGCAGTGACGGGGCTCGCATCGGCCTTTCGCTCGATGATGACGCCAGACCGGTAGTAGCGCATCTCTATGGCGCCAGCTTCCAGTATGGAGGGCAACAGGGCGTGGGCCAGTTGCTCGTGCTCGAGGGGCGTCATCGATCACCTGTGGTTAGGCCGACCTGCGGAGAAGTCGCAAGTGGCCGGACTGGCGCTGACGCACCCATCGACAGCAGCAGAAATGCGACAGTCAGGTGGGAATCTCAATTCGATGAGCGTGGCGGAGTCGGGATCGCTTGGCATGGTATAGTGCTCGCGTGTATCAGATCGATTCATTCTCGTGCAAGTGGCCATCTGTCGGCTCGCGTGAGCATCCAGCTCGAGCAGCCTGCTTTGCACGTGCCAATACTGGCAGACAGATGGAAGGCGGGCCATGATGAGCCAGCGTGCACAGCCGAGTGACCTCGAACTCGCGGCGCTGATCTCCAGCAAGATTTGTCACGATATCATCAATCCGGTCGGTGCGATCTATAACGGCCTTGAGATCCTCGACGAGGAGGACGACGAAGAAGCCAAGAACTACGCGCTCGATGTCATCCGCAACGTCACGGAGCAGGCGTCGGCGCGGCTGCAGTTCGCGCGGTTCGCCTTCGGCGCCGCCGGGTCCGCCGGATCCATGATTGACCTCGGCACGGCCGAGCAGATCAGCCGCGGCTTCCTCGGCCAGGGGAAGCACAAGCTCGTCTGGCACGGTGCGGCGGGGCACATGGGTAAGGACAAAGTCAAGCTGCTGCTCAATCTCGTGGCGTCCGCCGTCAGCGCCCTGCCGCGCGGCGGTGAGATCGAGGTATCCATTCGCGGCACGCTCGACGATCCGAGCTTCGGCGTGCGCTGCAAGGGGACCGGGGCCCGCTCGCCGCTGCATCTGCAAGAGTTCATTGAAGGCTCCCACGCCGGACCGCTCGATACGATGACTGTGCAGGCCTACTACACCTGCAGGCTGGCACAGACATCGCGGATGCGTCTCGCCGTCCTGAAAGATGGTACTGACATCGTGCTGTCCGCCCGACCCTGACGCGCTGCCCAAACCATTAACGCATTGTCTACGCCTGTCCCTCATGCTGGACGCGCGTTCTTTTGTCCTGCCGAGGGCCGTAGAAATGAAGCACTGCCTGGTCGCCGACGATTCCGAGGTGATTCGCAAAATCGCCCGGCGCGTGCTTGAGAGCATGGGCTTCGAGGTCAGCGAGGCGCAGGGCGGACAGGAAGCCCTGGAAACGTGCCGGGAGCGCGCGCCGCATGCCATTCTCCTCGATTGGTCGATGCCGGATATGACCGGCCTGCAGGTTCTCGCATCGCTGCGGCTGTCCTCCGACAGGAAGCCTTACATTCTCTATTGCGCCACCGAGAACGACCCGGACGACATTGCGCGCGCCATGGCAGCGGGCGCGGACGACGTGCTCTTGAAGCCGTTCCACGGCCACGAGCTCGAGGCCAAGCTGGTCGACGCCGGGCTCAGCTGATCGCGCGGCACGTCCTGCGCTTCCATCCGAAACGATCACGCTCTAGCGTGATCGCATGAATTACCGCCACGCCTACCATGCCGGCAATTTCGCCGACGTTCTGAAGCAC
This sequence comes from Hyphomicrobiaceae bacterium, assembly GCA_046154585.1. Taxonomy (GTDB): domain Bacteria; phylum Pseudomonadota; class Alphaproteobacteria; order Rhizobiales; family Hyphomicrobiaceae; genus CADEFX01. The sequence continues at coordinate 14,008 of JBJXDX010000050.1, forward strand.
AGCGTGCTCGCCCTGATCCTGCAGCATCTGAAGCTGAAGGATGCTCCGTTCCGTGTCATTGATACGCATGCGGGCATCGCCCGTTACGATCTCACCGGACCCCAGGCCGCCAAGACAGGCGAATGGAATGACGGCATCGGTCGGTTGCTGGGTCCAGGCGCGGCATCGATGCCGGCCGATGTTGCCGAGCATTTGGTGCCCTATTTGCACACCGTGACGGCACTGAACGCCGGTGGCGGTCTCCGGCACTATCCAGGCTCGCCGCTCGTCGCGCTCGGGCTCATGCGCAGGACCGATCGTCTTGTCGTCAACGAGCTGCATCGCGAGGATGTGGCAGCGCTCGACGATTCGATCGGCGGCGACCGGCGTGTGAAGGTACTGCAGCTCGACGCGTACATCGCGCTCAAATCGCTGCTGCCGCCGCCCGAGCGGCGCGGTGTGGTCCTCATCGATCCGCCATTCGAGGCCCGCGACGAGTTCGACCGGCTGGCTGGTGGATTGCGCGAAGCAACGCGCCGTTTCGCAACCGGGACCTACTTGATCTGGTATCCGGCCAAGGATCGCAGCGCCGTGACGGCATTTCAGGACGATGTCATTGCTGCGCAATACGCCAAAGCGATGGCGATGGAGCTTGTTGTGGGCGCGACGCGCAGCGCTTTCGCGCTCAACGCGTGCGGGCTTCTCGTCATCAACCCGCCGCACACGCTGAAGGCCGCGGCCGAGATACTGCTGCCGTTTTTCGCGCAACATTTGGCGCAGGGACCAGGTGCCGTCTGGCAGGTGCGATGGCTGGGAACCGACGGCGTCGCGTGATGTCATGATTGGCGCCATTCCAAGAAGCGCTTTTGCCTTGAAGTGCTGAGGGCCTTCACCGATAATTTCGCCAGGCTCGACGGCCTCCATCGAAGACGGCGGATGGTGATGAAATGAAGCGTGCGCCAGCCCGCGTTGCGGGTGCGCAACCCGATGCTTCCGAAAAAGGCAAGACACGCCCATCCACCGGCCGGGGTCCGCGGCCGATATCCAGCACGTCGGAAGCTTGGGATCAGAGGAGAAGGTCGAATGCGGCAGAGTGGTACCGTAAAGTTTTTCAACCAATCGAAGGGTTTCGGTTTCATCACGCCTGACCAGGGCGGCAAGGATGTCTTCGTTCACGTGACCGCCGTGGAGCGATCGGGCATTGGCCCGCTCGATGAGGGCATGCGGGTCTCCTTCGAGACTGAGCCGGACAAGAGCGGCAAAGGCCCCAAGGCCGTCAATCTGCAGGAAGCAGACTGAACGCCTGCAAGCGGCGCCGACGAACGGCACGCTATTTGCGCTAGCAAAGTCCGCGCGGAGCGACAATGCGCTCTGCGGGGAGGGAGTGTGTTCGCGCTCCGTACGGTTGGCTGCGTGCCCTGCGCGACACGCCCATCCGCACATTTTTCGAACTGTGGGCGCGCAGTTCCGTTTGTTCTGGGCAAGGGCGGCGATCTCGGGCAACGTTCCCGCGGGCGCTGCATGCGCGTCTGGCCGCTGGGCCGGAGGCAGGGGATTGTTGCAGCGCCAGCAGGGAGATTGTCGCAAGGGCAATCAATCACGGGAAGGACTTTGTCATGAAAACCATGATTCTCAGCGCATTGGCAGGTCTGGCGATCGTCGGCATGTCGGGTGCGGCGGAGGCCAAATGCATCAAGGCCGGCGGTCAGGCCACAGCCGTCACGCCTGAGCTGTCGACATTCCTCGCCAAAGCAGCGCTCAACAATTCGATCAACAGCTGGGGCGGCAAGGGCGTGGGCAAGGTCAACGTCGCCTGCAAGTGGGAGCTCGTCCTGTCGGCATGCACGGCATCGCAGCGCGCCTGCAAGAAGTAGCTCGGACTCAGGGTCGAACATCCGTCCGCCCTGCCCCGGCAGGGCGGATTTTTTTATGCGGATAACGCTGTCGCAAGCTCCGGAAGCACTTGCCGGGAGATAAGTTGCATCAACCCGTGGCCCATGGGCGACAGCAGGAACAATTAGCCCATCCCACACGTACTCTTGAGGAATTTCTTCATCGATTGAGCTATGATGTCCAAAATGTGGCAGATTGAAACTCGTCGAGGTGTTCCGATGAAGCGTGCACTTTTGCTCGGTGCGATGGTGGCGGTACTTGCTGCGGCGCCAGGCGCGCAGGATGCGTCTGCGGGTGAGCGCAAGTCGAGCTATTCCGAGTCCGGCGATCATCCGAAGTCCGGATATTATCGCAGCCCGCAGGTCCGCGGCTACACCGCCCGGCGCGGCGGTTACTCCTATACCTATGCCGATACGATCGACACCTACGGCAACCCACGTACGCAATACGGCGGCTCCAACCTTTACCGCGATCCGATGCTGGACCGGCAGACCAACGCAGGCCCATTCGATCACGGCTTCTTCTTCGACTCCGCGATCACACCCCGTGGCGGCGACTCGCCCTACATGAACTGACGCCTTGCGTTGCTCCGGACCGGTTTCGCGTCGCGGGCCGGGCAGCGACGCGTTCGTGCAACAATGCACACATTCCGTCACGGAACTCCCGCTTTGCGCTAGGAAGCGCGTAGTCGGCCCGCTATAGCGATTTAATCGCAGATTGAAATCGGGGCCGATGCCGTGATTGATTTCCGTTCGGGAATGCTTGCTTTGGCTGCTGGCTTTTCGCTCGGGTTGCTGGCAACTGCTGCCAGCGCCGAATGCACGCGGTTGGCTTTTTCCGTGAACGACTACGGCAAGGACGGCCCAACGGCGGACGCCAAGAAGCTCCTCGACAAGCACATTGCCGAGCAGATGTCGCAGCGCGGGATCACGAAATACACGGTGGGCAAGAAGGACGTGACTTGCGAGCTGTTCCTCGATTTCATCGTCTTCGATGAGCACACCTGCAAGGCCGAAGCCAATGTCTGCTGGCCTGGCGGCGCTCCGTCGACCGGCGGCATAACCGGGTCGCTTCCGCCGGCCGGAAAGGCGAAGGCGACGCCGAAGCAGTAGGCGCGCACCAGGTACGCCTGGATTTTTGCGCGCTGATCGCGCGAGCGTCGTCGTTCCCATGCGTTGCTCGGCCCGCGGTCGTCCGACCCGAGGATTTGCGTCAAGTGCGTGGGACGCGGGTGCCTTCCGGCAGCGTCTCTAGTTGTATTAGGTGCCGCCATCCGGCACCCGCGTGCGGCGATTTTGGGCTCGGCCTGCCAGGGGGATAGCCCGGAACGACACCGGGGCCCTGCG
>JBJXDX010000051.1:0-90401 GCA_046154585.1 Hyphomicrobiaceae bacterium
CGGACGGCGGTGTAGTCCGCGCGCGCGGCGAGGTGCTGCTGGCGGTGATGCAGGTCGAGGTCTCCGAGCAGCGCCAGGGCGTCGCGCAGGGCCTGCTGGTCGAGGGACCAGCGGCCCTGGGATTCGAGCGCGCGGGCGGCGGCGGCGAGGAACTGGAAGCCCAGGTCGCTGTCGATGGGCCAGGCGAGCTGGCCGGCGTCGGCGTAGAGGCGCGCGGCGCGGGGGTAGTTGAGGCGCACCTCCTCGAGGCCAGCCAGGGCGGCGCGCTGGTGCGCGAGGGCGATGCAGGCTTCGGCGGCGTCGGACACGGCGGAGGTGATGGCGCCGATGAGATTGGCGGCGGCGGTGTCGAGGAGGTCCGCCAGGGCTGCGCCGCTGCCGCGGGTGATGAGAGCGGTGAAGGCGGATTCGAGCTCGGGCGCGGGCTCGTTGTCACGCACGAGGCGGATGAGGCGGTCCGGCAGGGCGGTGATGGCCTCGACCTGCGCCTCGAGCTGCTCGATGGCGAGGTGCGTGCCGATGCGGCCGGCGGGGATCTCGGCGGCGAGGGCGGCCAGGGCGTCGGGCGAGATGGCGGTGGAGGGCGCGATGATGGCGACGGCGGCGTCGAGCCCAGCGCGGCGCTCGGGCGGCCAGGCGGCGGCGCGGCGGGCGCGTTCGGTCTCGTGGGCGAGCCAGGCGGAGTCCTCGCGGGTGGCGGTGTGGCGCTGGAAGCGGTTGGAGAGATAGGTCGCATGCTGATAGAGGCGCGACAGCAGCTCGGGTGAGGTGACGCGCAGGTCGCGGGCGGTGCGCAGGGGCTGGGAGAAAAGGACGGCGCGGAGGGGGTCGCTGCTCTTCAGTTCCCAGGCGAGGTAGACGACGAGGGCGTCGAACCAGCCGAGCTCGGTGCCGGGCGTGAAGAGGGAGGCGGCGACATCGTGCGGGGGCGGACCGCAGGCGTCCGATATCTCATCGAGGAAGCCGGTGGTGACGATCTCCTCGAGGTCGGTGGATGGGGTGGACGATAGGGCGCGGGCGGAGGGTTCCATCGCGATGAAGGCCTGCGCGTGGCGGGCGAAGGCGGCGAAGGCCAGGATGTCGCCGGCCCAGCGGCGGTGCAGGCCGTCGGCATAGCGGCCGAGGACGAAGGCGAGGGCGTCGCGCCCGGCGCGGTGGACGGAGGCGAGGATGGCGGACGGCACGGTGTCGTCCGGCGTGGCAAGGATGCGCTCGCGCAGCTCGGCGGCGAGATGCGCCGGCACGAAGCCGAGCTCGGCGCCGAGCGGACGCGCCAGCACGGCGGCGAGGCCGAGGATGGCGCTGTCGATGGGAGCGAGCGCACGCTGCAGCACAGATAAAGGATCCCGCGATCCAATGACGAAAGAGTTCCGTTATGCGGCATGACACCGGGTGGCATCAAGGCACGATAATCGTGCACAGCCGGCGGCCCGTAGTTCTTGCGCGGGCATGGCGCATGAGGCACAGTTGGTTTTTCAGCGGGGAGATTTTGTCAGCGGGGTTTTTTGGTCAGATGGACGCGTATGTACCGCCGCATTTCGGGCGCTTCAAACAGATGTCAAAGGTGTACGGCTGGGAGCAGGGTCACGAGACGCTGACGATGAGCCGCACGGGATTTCTGACGCTGATGCAGGAGCTGCTGGCGTTCGCGGACTTCGACGAAGCCTGGTATCTGTCAACCTATAAGGATGTGGCGGACGCGGTGGCGCAGAAGAAATTCAAATCGGCGCGCGAGCATTATCTCCACTACGGCTATTTCGAGGGGCGGCTGCCGAACGCCACGGGATTTGATGCCGAATACTACGCCAAGACATATGCGGACGTGGTGCGGGCGATGAAGGGCAGCGACCCGAAGAAAATGCTGGAGCACTTCATCTCGCACGGCTATGCCGAGGGCCGCCAGTCGCGCGCGCAGGGGTCATCCGCGCGCACCTGACGTGCCGGCGGTTCGGGGGGACCGCGTGACATGCTCACGCAGCAGCTTTTTCGCCGAGACCTGGTGGTTGAAACCAACGACGTCGACGACAGCACGGGCGAGACGCACTCGACCGGCGGGGACCCACATTTCGTATTGAAGCCTGCGGAGCCGCTGCGGCGCGGCTGGTATGCGATCAGCCTGCGCGGCGCGCTGACGCAGACGGCGAAGCTGTACTTCGATCTCGGACGCGGGTTCAACGAGCAGCAGGTAGCGCGGTTGGTGCCGGCGGGCGGCCAGCAGACGGCGCTGGTGCGATTGCATAGACCGGCGATGCTGATCCGTCTCGACCCGCAGGAGACTCTGGGCGCGTTCAAGATCGAGCGGCTGTCGGTGCGGCGGCTGACGCTGGCGGAGCTGGGCTTGCGCCGGGCACAGCATCTGACGGTCGAGACGCTGAAACTGCCATTCAATGGCAAGATGAACGGCCACGCCCACAGCATCATGACGACGCGGGGCTTCGTCTGTCTCGATCCGCGCGGCGAAGGCGCGCGCCACAAGACGCCTTACGACGCCTGGATCGACGCCTACGACTATCATCCCACGCGCCACCGCCGCGCGCTCGCGACGCAGGTGACGGCGCTCACCAGCGCGCCGACCATCAGCATGCTGATGCCGGTCTACAATACGCCGGCCAAGCTGCTGGAGGCGGCGATCCAGTCGGTGGTGACCCAAGTGTATCCGCACTGGGAGCTGTGCGTCGCCGACGACTGCTCGACGGCGCCGCACGTGCGCGCCATCCTTGAAGCCTGGCAGCGCAAGGAGCCGCGCCGCATCAAGCTGGCGCTGCGCGAGACCAACGGCCACATCGCGCACGCCACCAACTCCGCCTTCGCGCTCGCCGGCGGCGACTGGATCGCGCTGCTCGATCACGACGACATCCTGCGCGAGAACGCACTGGCCGAGGTGGCGCTGACGCTGGCGGAGCATCCGCTGGCCGAGCTGATCTACAGCGACGAGGACAAGCTCGACAGCCGCGGCCGGCGCTTCGATCCGCATTTCAAGTGCGACTACTCGCCGGAGCTGTTCCGCTCCATGAACTACTTCAACCACCTGACGGTGCATCGCGCTGCCAATATCCGCGCCGTGGGCGGCTGGCGGCCGGGCTTCGAGGGCAGCCAGGACTACGACCTCAACCTGCGCATCCTGGAGCGCATCGACGCCGGCGGCGTGGTGCACATCCCCAAGGTGCTGTATCACTGGCGCGCGGTGGAAGGGTCGACAGCACTGGCGGGCGCCGAGAAGAACTATGCCTTCACGGCGGGGTGGAAGGCGCTGGAGGAGCATCTGGCACGCACGGGCGTCGACGCGGAGGTCTGTGAGGTTACTAACGCCCCGTACTACCGGCTTAAGCATCGCATGGCAGCGCCGGGACCGCTGGTAAGCCTCATCATCCCGACCAAGGACAAGGCGGACCTGCTGCGCAACTGCCTCGACTCGATCCGCGAGAAGACGACCTACCGCAACTACGAAATCATTGTGGTCGACAACAACTCCGAGGAGGAGGAAACCTTCGCCTATTTCGCGGAGCTGGGGCGGGACGAGCAGGTGCGCATCCTGCCCTATCCGCATCCGTTCAACTACTCGGGCATCAACAATGCGGCGGTGCGGCTGGCGCGGGGGAGCATCGTCGGGCTCGTCAACAACGACATCGAGGTGATCTCGCCCGACTGGCTGACCGAGATGGTGTCGTGGGCGCAGCAGCCGGGCATCGGCTGCGTGGGGGCGAAGCTGCTCTACCCCGACGACACGGTTCAGCACGCAGGTGTGATCCTCGGGATCGGTGGCGTGGCGGGGCACGCCCACAAGATGTCACCACGCAATGCGCATGGCTATTTTTCGCGGCTGAAAGTGGCACAGACTCTGTCAGCGGTCACGGCTGCGTGCATGCTAGTGAGAAAGCGGGTCTACGCAGAAGTGCACGGCCTAGACAGCGAGCATCTCAAGGTCGCATTTAACGACGTAGATTTCTGCCTCAAGGTACGCAACTCGGGATATCGCAACGTATGGACGCCGTTTGCTGAACTCTACCATCACGAGAGCAAATCGCGCGGCGTTGAGGACACGCCGGAAAAGCAAGCAAGGTTCAACAGCGAAACAAAAACGATGCGCTTCCGCTGGGCACGCGAACTGGACAACGACCCCTATTACTCCATGAACCTGTCAAGGGATCGAGAAGATTTTTCCCTTAGATGAACGGGCGGCAAGCATTCCCAGCGCGACCAACATTCAGCCGACCAAAGGATGCAAATGGCTTACCAAGATTTCGATGGCAAAGGCGATTCAAAATCACATGAGAAACTAAAGGCGCTTCGTTTGGACGACTTTGCCAATGTGACAGGGCGTTGCCGCGAACGCCCTCTCAGGGGTCTCTCTGTACTCGATATTGGTTGCAATGAGGGCTTTTTCTGTGTCGAGGCCAAGCGCCAGGGTGCGTCACGCGTCGTGGGCATCGATAGGTCTGCAACCTTCATCGAGGCCGCCCGAAAACGCTGCCCAGACGCAGCGTTCATTCAGGACGACTGGTGGGGCGTCCCGGCCGAGAAGTTTGACGTGATCCTTTTTCTTTCTGCAATCCATTACGAAACCAACCAGAAGGAGTTATTGGCCTTCCTTAAGTCGCGGCTGAACCTCGGCGGGACGTTGATACTCGAGTGTGGCGTAGCACGGCATCACCAAGATCATCGCTGGCATGTTGTAGAAAGAGCTGATGGGCTGAAACGCTACCCAACCGACAGCCTCCTTAGGCAGGATCTTCTCGCCGGTTACTCTGTTCGCTGGATCGGGACGAGTGTAAGCCAGGCAGGCGACCCGATTCCTCGCTTCGTGTACCATTGCCGTCCGAAGTCGAGCACAGCACTGCTAATCTCTGGGCCCGGTGGCTCCGGAAAAAGTACACTCGCAACCGAATTTCGCTATCGCGGTATTCCTGTATACAGCACTGACAGCCTATTTGAGCGACTGCTAACCGACAGCAGCTATGCCTGGAGCCCCATTCCTTCCACTATCAGAGAACGTTATCGAGGGGATTATCGCGATTGGGGGAGTGTTGCCGCTTTCCTTGTAGAGGCTGGCATGCATGACGCTCTCAGCGACTTGATAGCTTCCGAGTGCCCGCTAGAGGCTGATCTGTTTTGCATCGAGGGGGACCTGCTGAGGCATGAGTTAGTGCGCTCCGCCTTGATCGCAAAACTAAAAAACAGCCATGTGACCGCGTGGAACGTCGCCCGCTAGGTCCCCACTGGAAAGGGACTACGTCACCCGGAACTTTTGTCATTTCGTTGCAAGCACAGCGAGCGCGGGGCCATTGGGGTGAGTTGGCTGATCGAACCCTATCTCGTGCTTTGTGAACCCACAATCACTCAGGGCCTGGATAAGCGACTCGCGCGTGAGCCATAAGGCAGATGTCTCCAGTCCGCCGCAAAACCCGGCCCAGTCGAGCGCCTTGCCGTAGTCGCGCTTTGACGCCTGATACGAACGGCCCTGGAACTCGATCGACTGCAGCGGCTCGAACTGCTCGAACTGCTTCTCAAGCAGGCACAGATGCGCCTCGTCATAGTAGTGCGTCCAAATGAAGAGCCGCTTGGAGCGTTGAGCGATGTTGCTCAGCAGCTCCACGGGGCTCTGCATGTGATAAAGGATGCCCGACGCGACACAGAGGTCGAACGTCTCGGTGGACGCTGCCGTGTAGGCGATGGCCTCGCCGAGCAAAAAGTGTGCGCGCTCCAGGCCGAACATCTCCTTCGTGCACAGGCATTTCATGTACGAGCGCATGTTGGCTTCGACCGACGTGATCGATTTCGCGCCGCGCTCGTGCATCATGTAGGTGTGGCCGGCTTCCAGGGGCCCGAGCTCCAGGATGCGCAGACCGCCGAAGCCGGAAATCTTCTCCGATAGCCACGTGATGCGCGCATCGTCGAACAGATTAGCGCCGCCGGGCGTCGTCTTCACGCCGCTGGACTCGGGAAAATTTGAGGACCACTCACCGGCGAATATGTCGACGATGGCCTGCGGCGACGGTGCGCCCTGAACGTAGAAGTTCTTGACGTCCATCGCCATGCGCTGGCTCCCGACCGTCCGCTCTGGTCTAACGTATAAGCATCAAAGAATGACGCAGTGTGACACGCATCCTAGCATTCAGCGCCAGAGCCACATACACGGCAAATCTCGTCATCCCACACTCTTGCTCAGCACGCGCGGCAAGACCCATTGGGCGTAGTTCCTTGTTTTGTCCCTTCTCCCCGCAAGCGGGGAGAAGGTTAGGATGAGGGGCAGGGTCTTGCGCTGAGTTTGTTGCTGCCCCTCACCCCGACCCTCTCCCCGTAAGAACGGGGAGAGGGAGAAGAGTGCGGCGGCGATTTTCCGAGAGCACGCTACGCCTCGACAAACTCTCGCAACACGCGCGGCAAGATCTCGGGAATATCCTCGGCGATAAGACCTGGGCCGAAGGCCTGAGCGCAGGCGCCGTGCAGCCACACGGCGGCGCAGGCGGCCTCCCACGCCGGCATCTTCTGCGCGAGCAGGCCGGTCACGAAGCCGGCCAGTACGTCGCCGCTGCCGGCGGTGGCGAGCCACGGCGGCGCGTTCTCGTTGATGGCTGAGCGTCCGTCCGGCGCGGCGATGACGGTGTCGGGGCCTTTCAGGATGACGACGGCGCCGCTCGTCGCTGCGGCGGCGCGGGCGCGGTCGAGCTTGCTGCCGTCGCGCGCGCCGAAGAGACGCGCGAACTCGCCTTCGTGCGGCGTCAGAACTACAGGCGCGGAGCGCGACGCGATGGCGGCATTGAGTTGCTCGGGCCCGGGCGCGGGCTCGCCGCGCGGCGTCATGAAGCCCATGCGGGCGGCGTCGCGCGGGGTGTCGTCGGCTCGAGCATCGGGCGCGAAGGAGATGAGCGCGTCGGCGTCGAGCACGACGGCCGCGGGCGAGGCGAGCGCGGTCAAAACGTTGCGCGCGGTGAGGGCGCCGACGCCGGCGCCGGGGCCGATCAGCACGGCGTTGCGGCGCGTATCGGCGAGGATCTCGGCCAGCGCGTCGGGCGTGGCGGCGATCTTGAGCATGACGGCGGTGACGTGGGCGGCGTTGACGGCGGTGGCGGCGGCGTTGCCCGCGAGCGTGACGAGGCCCGCGCCCATGCGCAGCGCACCGCGCGCGCCGAGGCGGGCGGCGCCGGTGGCGTCGGCGGGGCCGGAGACGACGATGGCGTGGCCGCGGGTGTATTTGTGCTGGTCCGTGCGGGCCTGCGGGAAGGCCGAGCGCCAGAGCGCGGGCGCGTTGGCGTGCGTGTTGGGGCGGATCGCGTCGAGGACGGCGGGCGGGATGCCGATTTGCGCAGTCGTGACGTCGCCGCAGAGGCGGCGGCCGGGGTGCAGGAGGTGGCCGGGCTTGCGGCGGAAGAAGGTGACGGTGCGGGTGGCGTGTATTGTCTTGCCGGAGGCGAGCAAAGAAGACGTGTCGCCGCGGAGCGGCGCGGGGGAAGAGGAGTCGCGGAGCGGCGCGGGGGAAGAGCCGCGGAGCGGTGCAAGAGAAGAGGAGTCGCGGGGCGGCGCGTCAGAGGAAGTGTCGCGGAGCGGCGCACCGGAATTTCCATCGAGGCCGGAGGGGACGTCGACGGCGAGGATGGGGACGCCGGAGGCGTTGGCGGCGCGGACGAGGTCTGCCGCTTTTTCAGTCAGCGGGCGGGAGAGGCCGGCGCCGAACAGGGCATCGATGATCAGGCGGGTGTCCGGGCCGATCGGGAGGGGTGATCGGGGGTGTCCGGCGGGTGATCGGCCGGGTGATCGGGGGTGATCGGCGGCGGGGGTGTCGCGGCCGGTTTCGAGGCCCATTTCGAGCACTGGGCCGGACCAGCGGGCGGCCATGGCGGCGGCGTCGCCCTTGAGGTTTTCGAGCGTGCCGAGAAGCAGGAGGGAGACGGAAAAACCCTGGTTTTGCAAGAGCCTGGCGGCAACGAAGCCGTCGCCGCCGTTGTTGCCGGGGCCGCACAGGATGAGGATGCCGCTGCCGGCGGGGACCATGGCGGCGGCGGTTTCGGCGACGGCGCGGCCGGCGTTTTCCATCAGCGTGAGGCTGGGGATATTAAGGGCGATGGCGCGCCGGTCGGCGTCGGCCATGTCCGCGGTGGTCAGCAGCTCATGCATGATAAGGCCATGGTCCGTATGAGGAATTTTTCATGTTGCAGAGGCCGCGGGGACGTGCACAAGGTGTCGGCAGCGGCGGGGGCAAGCCGCCTGGAAATTAATCCGATCGCCTGATTAGTAGTCATCGACGCTCTCGCACCGCCCTTCGGCCGCCTTGGTTAATCCCATGCAAGCAACTGATCGAATTGGATTTTATATCACAGGTAACCAACTGGCACACGGCGTGCTTTGGTCAGCGGGAATCGCATGGTGCCGCGCCAGCCGGCCTGGGCCTCAAGGATAATATGCGCATGAAGAAAATCGAGGCCATCATCAAGCCTTTCAAGCTCGACGAGGTAAAGGAGGCGCTGCAAGACATTGGTTTGCAAGGGATAACGGTCATCGAGGCGAAAGGCTTCGGGCGTCAGAAAGGGCACACCGAGCTTTACCGTGGCGCGGAATACGTGGTTGATTTCCTCCCCAAGGTGAAGATCGAGGTCGTGCTGCCCGACGAAACCCTCGAAAAAGCCGTCGAAGCCATTCAAAAGGCTGCAAGAACGGGACGCATCGGCGACGGCAAGATCTTCATTTCCACGATCGAGGAAGCGATCCGCATCCGTACCGGCGAAACCGGCGTGGATGCGATCTGAGACAATAACCCGATGATTCCCTTCGGTTTTGGCTCTGCCTGACCGAATGAGCGAGTAAGTTGCTGACACAAACAGGGGAGCCAAGATGGCAGACAAGGCAATGACCGCGGCTGACGTTCTCAAGATGGTCAAGGACAAGGACGTCAAGTTCCTGGACATCCGCTTCACGGATACCAAGGGCAAGATGCAGCACGTGACCGCGGATGCGTCGTGCGTTGATGAAGCAATGTTTGCCGAAGGTTACGCCTTCGACGGCTCTTCGATCGCCGGCTGGAAGGGTATCGAGTCGTCAGACATGACGCTGATGCTCGATCCTGCCACAGCGCACATCGATCCGTTCTTCGCGCAAACGACGATGGCTATTTTTTGCGACGTCATCGAACCCTCCACCGGCGAACTCTACGAGCGCGATCCCCGCGGCATCGCCAAGAAGGCCGAGGCCTACATGAAGAGCACCGGCGTGGGCGACACGATCGTGTTCGGCCCAGAGGCCGAGTTCTTCATCTTCGACGACGTCCGCTTTTCGGCCGATCCCTACAATACCGGCTTCCGTATCGACGGCACCGAACTGCCGTCCAACATGCCGACGGAATACGAGATGGGGAATCTGGGTCATCGCCCGCGCGTGAAGGGCGGCTATTTTCCCGTGCCTCCGATCGACAGCGCGCAAGACATCCGCTCTGAAATGCTGTCGGTCATGGCCGAAATGGGCGTCGTCACCGAAAAGCATCACCACGAAGTTGCCGCCGCCCAACATGAGCTCGGCATCAAGTTCGGACCGATGGTCCAGCTCGCCGATCACATGCAGATCTACAAGTATGTGATCCACAACGTAGCCCAGGCCTATGGCAAGACCGCGTGCTTCATGCCCAAGCCGATCTTCGGCGACAACGGCTCGGGCATGCATTGCCATCAGTCGATCTGGAAGGGCGGCACGCCGACGTTCGCAGGCAACAAGTATGCCGACCTGTCCGACACATGCCTCAACTACATCGGCGGCATCCTCAAGCATGCCAAGGCGATCAACGCCTTCACGAACCCGACGACCAACTCCTACAAGCGTCTGGTCCCGGGCTACGAGGCGCCGGTGCTGCTGGCTTACTCCGCGCGCAACCGGTCGGCGTCCTGCCGTATCCCGCACGTGACGAGCCCGAAGGCAAAGCGTGTCGAGGTGCGTTTCCCCGATCCCGCAGCCAATCCGTACCTCGGCTTTGCCGCGATGCTGATGGCCGGTCTCGACGGCATCCAGAACAAGATCAATCCTGGCGAGCCGATGGACAAGAATCTCTATGATTTGCCGCCGGCAGAGCTGGCCAAAATCCCGACTGTCGCCGGCAGCCTGCGCGAGGCCCTCAACGCGCTCGATACGGACCGCGCCTTCCTCAAGGTAGGCGGCGTGTTCTCCGACGATATGATCGATGCCTACATCGAGCTGAAAATGGCTGAAGTCGAGCGCTTCGAGATGACGCCCCACCCCGTCGAATTCGACATGTACTACTCGGTCTAATTGCGCATCCACGTTCGGACGCGTTGCAAGGGGCGGCCTTCGGGGGAAGGCCGCCTTTGCATTTGCAGTCGATTCCTTTGAAGGGAAGCTACCGCCTGGTCGCGAAGGCGCTCTAATAGTAAGCCAGCGCGGCAATGCCGATCATGGCGACCACAACGACGGCCAGGCGCATGCTCCAAGCGCTCGCGCGTCCCCTGCGTATCAGGTATCCCGGGGTATGGAAAATCCGGCCTAGCCCCATCAGCAACATGCCGGTTGAGGCACCAAGTATCAGCGAGGCATAGTCGATGCTGAGCAGTGCAGCCTGCACGACGGCGCCGCTACCGCCCGCGAACCCAGGCGAGCCCCGCAGTACGATATGCGCTGCAGCGGCAAGCATCACTGCCAACAGCGCAAGCAGCCCAAGTGCCCTGCGCATCACAAATCCCCCGGCCAAACCTGCTTCGCTGATGAACCGATGAGGCTCGTGCGCACTGTAAGTGTTGATGGCAAAGGGCCGGTTAATGCGCCGTCAGGCACCCGTCACGCAACTCGGCCGGCAATGAACACGGCGCTGCGCTCGATGGCAGCAATCTCTTCCGCCACCGTCGCATATTCTGGATCGCTACGGCCAAACGCTCCAACGAGCTTCTCCAACTCCGAGTTCTTCCGCTTGACCCGGATCTTCTCGAGATAGATCGCCGACACTGCCGGCTGGAAGAACATATCGCGGTCGCTCTGCGTCAGGATGAGGCCCTTGAGCCGCGCATCGCCAGTCCGGAATTTGTTCAACGTGACGAGCCGCAGCGCCCCCTGATATGTCGTGAGCAGATGCACGATGCCCGTGTGGGGGCTGATATACAGCCCACCAGCGTGACTATTGGAGACCGTCGCATTGTTCGCGCTGCGGAAACGCTGCAACTCGAAGAACCGGAGGCGGTGCAACTCGTCGTCCCAGTCGATCTCGTAGACCGAGCGGAAGAACTCCTTCCTTTCCGACAGGACACGGCGGTAGGCAAAGTACGTACCAACATAGTGTGCGTACGCAGACAGCAGATAACCGCCGTATTCCTCGGCTGCCCGCCCCTCCCCGCCCTCTGCCTCTTGAATCGCGGTTGCACCGCCGTTCATGAAGTCTTCGAGATCTATGCCCAACACACGTGCGATCTTGGCAACCGTCACGTCTCGCACCGGCTGGCCGGCCAGCAGATTGCCAAGCGTGCGTTCCTTGCAGGCGGCGCGCTTGGCCAACGCCTCCCTGGTCATACTCCCCTTCGCCATTTCGAGCCGGACGCGACGCACGAAGGCTTCGCGCTGGCCGTCCGACATCAGCGAGGCCATACTCAATCCTTGCAGACTTGCGGTGCGAACCGAAGCTAGTGTGATGATCGAGAAATTCGCCGTATCTAGCGGCCGCCTCTGAGCGAATTTCTCGATCTGAATCACACTAGCAAGTCTATGATGCTAGTGTCCCTTTTGATTCCGAAGTTCGCTCTCCGACCCAGCCGAGAACTCCTGCGAACTTCGGAATCGGGACCCTAGCGACGTCCGAAACCGGCGGCAAGACCGGCTAAGGGTTGTGTAAGCACCATCAAATGCTCGCTTCTTGTGGTGCTGGCACCGGTTGGGAACCAAGGTCGGCTATGGGCGGGGCCATGTTCGCGGCTTGAGCCCGGCATAGAACCACGAGATCAATGTCCAGACGTCATAGATCGGCAGTGCGGTCGCTGCATGAATGGCCGCCGCATGGGGCACGAGGTTCGTACATTCCAACACGATCGCGCCGACCTCCGGATGCCTCGTCACGAGGAGGCGGGCCGCATCCACCGCTTCGTCCTCGCGAGCGTCGTATCCGTCGACCGTGGCAAGCCCCAGCAGAGCACGCTGAAAGCGGCCGTTCTCCACCAGTCCCACGATAGGCACATCAATCGGCGCGCCAATGCCTTCCAGATGCGGCCGGCCGAGACTTGCGCCATTGAATGTCAGAACGCCCGTCCGCTTGCCCGGTGCAAGGAGCCTGTCGACGATCGGGATCTGCATCAGGGCACTGGTGGCGACGGGAACGCCGAGCCGGCTCGCCAATTCCTTCTGATAGATGGCGAGGAAGCCGCAGCTCGTGACGATGCCTTCTGCGCCGTCCTCGACGAGCGCCTGACCGGCCGCAACAAATCCCTCCAGAAATGAATTGTACTGGAGCGTGGTGATGGCTGCAGTCGTCGCGTTTGGGACTTTTCGGTAGAGCACCGGGAACGGCATCGTGGCGGGATTGCCGATGTCCCCGAGATAGCGCTCGAAACGATTGTCGAGCATCAGGATGCCGAGGCGCGGCGCGTTCTGCATGTTCGTGGTGCTCAAACCGTGTTGCGCGATCACGAACCCTTCTTGTCTGCGAAGAACCCCGCCAATGCATCGATATCCCGCTTCTCACCCTCTTTGTCCGCCGCCACCTCGCGATAGAGTTCGGCAATGCCTGCATAGATGTCGCGCGCGCCGTCCGAGCCCATGAAACCGGAGATTTCCTCCATCTCACCGACGAAGCGATACGCCTTCGAGAACATGTCGGGCACGCTTCGCCCAAGCCATGCCAGCAGCATCGGCTGGCTCTCGGACAGCTCGCGATGAAGCGCCTCGGCCGCACCGGCTTTCGTTGCGGCAAGGGTGGATGCGGTAGCGAGCGCCGTCAGCCCCTTGGTGATCGCCGCATAGGACATTTTCAGTGCTGAGGCGGCACCGATTGGGCCGTCAATGGCGCGCACCACAAGCCCACGCGCAAAACCCTCGATCCGCTTGGCCGGCTCGCCGGATACATATAGCGTCGGACCGACGTGGCCTGCACGCGGCGGGCCGCCGATGATGCCGCCGTCGACAAACGGACTTCCAGTAGCGGCAATGACCCCGGCAATGCGCTTGACCGTCTCCGGGCTGACAGCGTTGCAGTCGACATAGAGCGGCTTTCTCGCCCCGGACCGCAGCACGGGCGACAGGCGCTCCGCCAGTCCTTGAGCGTCGCTCGGCGGCACGATCGACAAGACTAAGTCTGCCGACGACAGCTCGGCGTCACCGACAGGGCGCATACCTGCCTGGGCGGCGCGCTTGGCGCTCGCCTGGCTGCGTCCCGACAAAGATGTGATGACATCCGCTCCGTTTTCGCCGAGCCGGGCGGCTACGGCGGCACCCATTGCCCCGGGCGCAATAACGGCAATCACTGGTTTCATGTCCGGCCTCCGCCAGCGACGCTACCGACAGCCCAGTGTGCACTCTCGCCCGGTAAGGCTCAACATTTCTTCAGTACAGCGGCCAGTTCCTTCATTTCGTCCTTGCGCTCGGGAACGACCGTGACGGACTGCTCGCAGTTGCTGCTGACGACACGCATGCGCGCCTCGAAATATCTTCCGCTCAGGAGGATGTCGAACCCGTTTTCGGTCAGGGTGCCGGTCACGGTTCCGCTCAGAGAATAAATGTTATCGTTCCATTGCCCTGTGACCTGTGCGCCGGCAATCTGCAAGTGGGTCGCGGCGTCGAAGCTGTAGCTCACGCCTTTGCAGCGGAGGTTCTGCTTGATGCGAGCCCCGTCATTGCTAGGAAAATAGGTGATCACGCACTTGAACGTCTCGCTGGGACCGGATGCAGGGATCACGGTTCCGTCGCCTGCCCAACGTCCAGCCAGATTGAGGATCGGCTCGCCGGCGCTGGCAACAGACCCCACGCTCGCGCCCATCAACGCGGCCGTACTGGAGGCATAAATCGAAGCGGCAAAAAGGTACGCGCGAACCATTGTCTTCCCCCGTATCGATATGATGAGCACACGTCCTATCCATGCGATCGGGCGGCGCCTGAGTGTAGCTAGCGCCCAGACCTGCGCGGAATTAAGACAAGAGCATGGGCATCTTGGAATGCTCGACAGGCCGCTCAGCCGAGCCAGGCAAAGGCAAAACAAACAACGAGAAGCCCAAGCAGCGCCAGGCAGGCTCGATCCTTGATGGCGAAGGCCACCGGATCGTCGTGCATTTCGCCCCGAGCACTCACGAGCCAGATGCGCATGACGAACAGAAAGACGAGCACCGGAAAACCCCAAAGCCATTGGGTGCTGCCGTAAAAGCTGTACAGAAAAGCTTCCTCAACGATGTACAGCACCATGATCATGACGGCGCCAATACCGCTGGCGACACCGACGGTGAGCACCAGCGGCGCGTCGACGGTGCGATACCCTCTGCCGTTCACGGCCGCATACTGGCGCTCGATCACACGCGCGATCTCGGTGTGCCGCTTGGCGTAGCTCAAAGACGCGAACAAAAACATGGAGAAGACGAACAGCCAGGACGATGGAGGCACCTGCGCAGCGGCAGCTCCGATCGCCAGGCGCACCGTGAACAGCGTGGCAAGGACAAGCCCATCGACGAAAGGAATGCGCTTCAAGCCGAAGGAGTACGCGAGCGTGACGGCAAGATAGACCAGCACGACTGCGAGAGTGGCGTGCGAAGCGATCGCTGCCAGCCACAAGGCCGGAAGGCCAATGAGCGGTGCGGCCAGGATGGCAGTGACCGCCGGCAAACTTCCCGCTGCAATGGGCCGGTTGCGCTTGGACCAGTGCTTGCGATCGTCGGCCATGTCCCACACGTCGTTGATGAGATACGTCGCGGACGCGACTAGGCCGAGCGCAATGAAAGCAATGAGGGTGTGCACCATCGCCTCAACGTCGGCGAGATGCCCGCCCAGGATGATCGGAACGAACACAATGACGTTCTTGACCCATTGATGCAGACGCAGGCTTTTCAGCAGGCCTATGAACGGCGATGGCGTGTGGAACGTGGCGACCACCGAAGCAACCGCGCCGACGCGCCGTTCGACGTCGGCAGGCGTATCGACCAGCACCGCATGGCCGGCCTGGCGCCAAACGTCGAGATCGTTGCCGGAGCGACCCGCGTAGTCGAACCCTTGCGGAAATTGCAGTGCCAGCGCTTCGGCGCGGGATGCCT
The DNA here is from genome assembly GCA_046154585.1 of Hyphomicrobiaceae bacterium. Classification (GTDB taxonomy): domain Bacteria; phylum Pseudomonadota; class Alphaproteobacteria; order Rhizobiales; family Hyphomicrobiaceae; genus CADEFX01. The sequence goes on from JBJXDX010000051.1 coordinate 15,204, forward strand.
GCGCTCCAGCCGAGGCAGCACCAGCCGGTTCGATCAGCCGCGCGGCGTGCGGCGCCTGCTGCAATAGTCGCGCAAGGAGTGGCGCGGGGTGTGACATGACAAGATACACATCGCGTCCCAGCTGCGAGGTTGCATCGGCATACTCCGCCAGGCTGGGGGTGATAGGCAGGCGCACACCGTCGAGATCCGCCGTCTGAGCGAGCTTCAATTCGGCGTTGACCCGTCCCTTAAGCAACCATCGAAGAACCTGCGCAATGCGCGACGGATGCGGTTTGACGTAGCTGAGAATGGCCTCGATGAACAGCTGGAGATGCCCCACCAGCTTGTCGCCGTCGATGACAAGGGGTCGCCCGGATTCAAGCGGATGAGCGGCGGCCGCCACAGCGCCGCTGTCTTGAACCGAGCGTTGCATCAAAGCCCCCTGCCGTCCCAAACGTGGAGCTACCATAGCAGGCTGCCGTGTCACACCTCACACAAAACCCACACCGTCGCCGCCGTTGCCGGCTGCACAACACTGTTATTCTCCGAGGCAGCATAATTTCACGCGAGCTGTCGGCTGCCGGTAGGCCTCCGGCCATGCAAGAGAACCAGGATGATGACAGCGCCAGCCAGTCCGGTCGATTGAAGAACGTTGAGCGGGGTTGCGGCCAGCATGTTTGCGGCGGCAATGAACGTGCTGACGAGCACATAAGAAATGCCGAGCCAGGCCAGACGAGCGCGACTATCCAAAGCATGAGCCAGCGCGACAGCGTAGATCGGCAGCAGGATGCCGTAGTGGTGCTCCCATGCAATGGGTGACGCCATGGTGCAACTCAGCGCCATGGCGGCAAAATCCAGTAAGCGCGGCGGATCGCTGGGCGCGCTGCGATGAAGAAAACCGCTAAGGAGAATGGCAGCCGACGTGACGAGCGTCAGAGCATAGATCCAGGGCGTGAAGGGAGGAAACTTGCCCGGCGGGAGATCGAGACTCACGTAGTTCACCGGATCGAAGGTGCCCATCAGGCGGTTGAGCAGACCGTTGACCGACTGGTTGGGGTAGAATGCCTCGCCGTGTTGCGAGAGAAACGACAGAACGCTCAGGTAGTCGATACTGTTGGCCCAGCCGAAGCGCGCGATCGAAACCGCGACGCCCAGGCTGATCGTGGCCCCGCAGGCCGACGCAAACCGTATTTCCCCGCGTAGCAAAGCCCACACGACCATCAAGCCGTAGTGGGGTTTGATCAAGCTCATGGCGCCCACCAGAACGCCGCTGAAGGTCCTCCACCGCATGACCCAGGCCAGCAGCGCGACCGCGAACGCGCCGTTGATCCAGACCTGGATCTGACCCAGGCTGAATCCCTTCACCAATGGATAGAACGTCAGGGCGAGCCCAGCCACGAGCAGGCCGCGAACGGGCACAAGATGCGTCCAGTCGCACTTGGGGTGTTCCTGCCGCAGCCTGATTTCCAGCAGTGCCGCCGTAGCGCCGGCGGCCAAGGCTATGAAAAACCATCCGAACAGCGTGTTCAGCGCAGGCCACGGCCCGGCATAAAAATCATCGACCTGGACGCGCGCCGGGTCGATCAGCCGAAGCCCGGATAGAGCAAAGAGCGCCGAGGGCGGATATTGGAAGCGATACTGACGGTTGAAAAAGACTTCGGTATAGAGCGGCACTGACGGCGCCGTGTTGACCTGCTCCAAGGCCACATGCATGGCACCCCAGGAGTCATCGCCGCCATGTCCCAGCAGCACATCGCGCGTGTGCTGCAACACCGTCTCCTTGTAGGGTTCGGGAGAAACCAGCGAGAGAAACGCATTCAGGGCGAGCGCGTTGAACGCGAGAAAGAGCAACAAGCCCAGGGTCAAGGTCCGAGACTTTGCTTTCGCCATCACCATAAGAGTGACGTCCTAGAATGCGGTTTTGGCGATGGGTCTTTCGGACGCTACGGCATGTGCCGCCAGCCACGCGGCACGTACCAGCGCGATGAGCATCGCGATCCCACCGAAGAACCAAGCCGAGACGATGGTGCGCGCCGCCAATTCGCCGAGCCATTCCGTGCTCAGGGGGACAAAAATCACGGGCAATGAGCTGAGGACAATGCTTGCCCAGACAAGGCGCCGCGTTACGGCATCTTGCGGCAATCGCAGCAGCCCTCCGAGGTAAAGGCTCCAGGGCAGCAGCATCAGCAGATAGTAATGGGTCCAGGATACCGGGCTCATGACAAGGGCGAGGTTGAGAATGAGGACATACTCCAGCGTTTCGCGCGCGCGACTCCTGGCCTGGTCGGTCGCGGTCGCTCGGCCGGCCCGGACGAAAACTACAGCTACGGCGCAAAAAACGGCAGCAAACGCCAGCACGCGTATCACGCGGTAAGCGATCGGCAAGTCTAGGGGTTCCCACACTGCCAATTGAGAAGCACCGGTTATCAGCCGGATGGCAAAACCATCGAAGGATTGCACATTGAACGCCGGGAGAATGCCGCCGATGAAGGGCTCAACGCAGCAGTCAAACCAAGCCACGTTGCTCCGCATACCAAACACAACCAGCGAAATGAGAGCAACTGAACCGATGGTCGTCGCTCCGCCTGCCACCACACGCCACCGCCCGCGCAGCAGAAAATAGACGCCATACAGCATCAACGGCAGCTTGATGATGGCGCAGAGCCCGAGCAGGAGGCCTGCGGTGAAATCATTCCCCCGGCGCCACAGCAGAAGCGCAACGACCAGCATCAAGAGGATGAGGTGCGTCGTGTTTCCCTCGCGTAAACTATTGATGAGCGGGCCGTTGAGCAGGAAGAGCAATGGGATCAGTAGTCCCGATCGCGTCCCGGATCGCGCCATGCGCATCAGCAATAAGCACGTGCATACTGTCGCCGCGACTCCGATCCCCAGGAAGGCCCAACCCGCCTCGGTTTCGCCAAGCAGGACGAGCGGCACGAACAACCAAGCGAGAATAGGAATATTTACGAAGCCGCCGGCGCCAGTTTCCGTCAACGGCCATGAGACTCCGCTGTTCCAAAGCATTTCAGCGGCCGGGTAGTAGGCCTTGTAGAAGTCGCTGAACAGCGTGGGGGGCTCGGAAATCTGCCACACGGCCAAGTGCAGGAGCACGGCCGTCAGAAAGCAGGCGGCCATACCAATGCGACCGCGCGCCATGTCAGCATTGGCATGCAGGTCCTGCCAGGGTTTCTCGGACAGTCTCTTATCCACCGGCAACAGCCTCTGTCCTCGAAGCAGAAACGCCTGCGTGCCCGATCTCTCGAGCCGATTGCGGGATGACGCCCGCACCACGCCGGGTCACCCATGCCCATACGATAGCGGCTGCATACATCGCCAGCGCGGCAACCTCGATGTGATGCTCAAATGGCTCGATCCACCACGCGGCCACCGTAAATGGCGCTACGATGGCGATGCCAATGACAAATCGCGACAGCCACCACGTCGGAACAAGCGCAGCCGGCGCTAGCGCCCACACGATGTACCAAGGCCACACGTGGCTCGCCGCTACAAACAATATGGTCGACACAACGGCAACGGTGAGCTTGAGGGTGTTCTCGCGCGTGGGCTTCTTCCAAGCGATCGCGGTCTGGTAAAACGCGGTCACCGGAATGACACCTGCGGCGGCGATGCCCAGAGCAGCACTCGGTATCCCAAGTGTCAGCTCCAGCACGCGCAGAGCGTCTTGCGGCTGCAGGAATCGCCAGGCACCAACCAGGAGGACGCCGTCAAAGAAAGCCAGAGATCGGTAGAATATGGCACCGACAGCAAGGCCGAGGAGCGCAGGCGCGAGCAACCGCAGTGCATATCGAGAGCAAGGCCCACGTTCGCTGCGCACAAAAAAGATCAAATCGACGAGCAACAATGGCGCGGTTACGTATTTGCACAGGACAGATGCGGCAAGCGCGATCGGCGCGGCAATCCGGCCCTTGAGCAGCAAGTAAAGCCACAGCAGAACAAATACGACCATCGCAACGTCGTTATGCCCTTCTGCCACGGTCTGTGTGACGCCGCACGGCAGCCACCCGAAGATGACCATGGCAAGGCAGCGTTGACGTACCGGCTCGTGCATCATGATCCGGTCGACCAGATACAGCGATCCGACCCAGGCCGCTGCGAGCAGGACTTTGAATAGGACCGCAACAGCCAGGATGCTGCCTCCTGCAATGTAGCAAACGGCTGCCGAAACCAGGCCCCACAACGGTCCGTAGGACATCGGCATTGGAAAATGATCGAGAGGCAGACCGGAGAGCGCTTCCGATGTGAAAACGCTGTAGTAAGGGTTATGGCCCGCCGTAATCATGCGCCCCCACACGACGGACAGCCAAAAATCCTGCGTGAAAACTGGGAACGACAGGATGCACACCGCGGTGAACGCGGCTGACCATCGCAGAAGAAGCGCCGGCATCTCTGGATCCGGTTCATCATGGCGGCGTGCTATGACGAAAACCAGCCATGCTGCGGCGGCCGTCGCGATGGCCAATGTCGCCCAGTAGGTGGCGATCACGGCCCCCGGTCCCCCGAACAAACGATTTTCCAGAAGCCATCCGGATGCAAATGGAAAGGTCGGCTGCACCGCCGCGGCAAGTGTCGCGAAAAATTCCTTTGTCCTCGGCACGACGGACTCGTGCCACAACGCTGGCGTCTGCACCCATGACAGGAGCGCCATGGCCATGTAGGACGCAAACGCAACAGCACCCGAGACGTGAACGAGGCGACGCGATTCATGGGATTTCTGCATGCTCACCATCAGGCAAGCAACGCATGCAGCACGGGGGAGGATGGGAGATTGCGACCCATGGAGCGGTACCGAGACGCTGGCACGCCAAACATCGAGTATAGCGTGTTCACGACAGATCCGATGGTCAGGTAGTCTTGCACGTTGAAACTGTCCGGCATGTCCGGGCGAACGCGCATTGTCTTGAAATCCAACGGACGGCCCATAACCTTTTCCAACCCCGGATCCATGGCCAAATGCGCCCGTGATGCCCGCGTCTTCTCGTCGGCAAGATCTGACGCGCCGATCACCAGATCACCGCGAATCCCCTTGCCGCCGATGAGAACGGAGTTCGCATACTGATTGTGGTTCGTACCGGTGGCATCGATAGGCATGTCAGCCGCGCGCATGGTCCTTCCGAACTCACTGGCGACCACCACCGTCGTGACGTCGAACATGGAACGCTTGGCATCGAACGGGGTGTCGACGAGACTGCGGAACAGGGCTGCGATCTTCTGCAGCGCGTCCGCAAAAAGCTCAGGCTGCCGTTTAGCCTGATCGGCATCGTGCACGTCGAACTGCTCGCGCAGAACGTAGATCGCCGACCGCGACAGCGAGAGGCGGAAGCATTCGGCGATGAGTGCGATTGACTGCTGCTCGGCGCTGAGATCGTGGCCGGGTGCTTCAAGCATGGCGAGCTTGCGGTGAACATCGGGCGCCTGATCGAGCCCCGACAGCATCAGGCGAGCACCCGACGCAAACCGCCCGTCTCCTGACGACATTGCCGACAATCGTTTGCGTATGAAATCGCCGATCTTGTCGGCAGCTTGCGGGGGCGCGCTCTGGCGAAGCCTGTTCGCCAATTGCTCGAGCGATTTCGGCTGCAATGGAACGACGCCCGAATGATTACCGACATTGATGAACACCGGCTCCGTTGGCATCACGGCATCGAGTGATCCTGGCACACGGCCGGTTTCGGGGAGATTGAGGTGGGGGATAAAGGAATCGCCGCCGAACGGGCTGCCCGAGAACAGGAAATTCATGTTCTGCAGATGACCGTCGAAGCTCGGCGTCATGTAGACGCCATTGAGAATGCTGAAGCGATCGCGGAAGGGGCTTAACGGGGCGACCAGCTTGGTCGCAAACGTCGACGCGCCGTTACGCCCGGTCCAGATCCTCGGATCCTCCCCGAGATAGTTCTGGATCTTGCCAGCCTTGGTCATCGACAACGGGCGAGCATCGAACATGTACGAGGTATCGGCCCCTCCCTCGAGCACAATAAGCAGGAAGAAGTGCTCATCGTCTTTCGGCGCAGGTGGCTCGGCGACACCTGCGCCCGGCAACAGGATTGTTCCGGCACCCAATGCCCCGAGCTTGATGAACTGGCGTCGGCTTGGATGCTTCATGGCGACACCCGTCATCTGTGGAGCAGGAACCGCGGGTTCATCGTGATCGCCAAGGTCATGGCGGCGACCGTTTCGACGGGCTTGCTATCCCGATACTCGCGGAGGAAAAACTCCTTCCACACGAGATACTCGTCCTCTCCAGCGTTGTAGCCCATCACACTGTTCCAGAATTCCAGTAGCACTCGCTCCTCTTTCGCCTCGGGCGAGGGCCATTGGCAGAGCTGTTGCAGCGTCTTCATGAACCGCGGATGAAAAGCGAGGCGCTCGGATTCGCACGTCTCTCCGACCGCGTTGGCAAAGCCCGACAGAGTAACGTGCCAGATCATCAGGTTCAGTGCATTCGGCACGCCGTTGCGGAAAGTGTGCTCGGTACCAAACGACGACCACGTGCCAAGCAGGTCTTCCATATCCTCAGCCGGCAGGAACTCGTTCAGATCGAGCGGCTCGTCCTTGGGAGCTATCCTCGTGGACAGTTCGCGCGAGATCGCGGCCCATCCCTTGAACTGCGACGTCTGTGCGAACGCCGCGGACGCGGCCAGCCAGATCATTACAAGTGCTGCCAGCGCACGTATCATGGCGTCACCTGGCGCGACGCCCGCGCCATCTCTTCCTGCGCCCACAGGAAGAGTTCCTGACGCTCATGGCTCGGCATCATCTTGCCCTTCGGCATCCTTGACTTGGCATCGTAAGTCGACAACCGCTCGATAATCCTCGCGAAGCTCTCATGCGCGGAGATCTGCAGCATGCCGGAATCCACGTGATGGAAAGTACGATTGGTCCCGTCAGGCGCCATGACCCACGAGTTCACATCGAGCCGGCCTCCGCTGTCTGGGCCTTCGTATCCCGGGTAGTGGCATTGACCGCAGTTCTTCGAAAGGATGAATGCGACTCGGCATGGCGGACCATCCCTCTTCGCGGCCCCCGGCGCAGAATCGTAGCATTGCTTCGGATCCGCATCGACGCGGTTGTAGCTTTCGCTTTGGAGAACGCGCACGAAGGCATTCTTCATGGCTTGCGATGAATTCGTGGCGGCCTCTTCCTCGAACTGGCGCGTCAGATAATCGAGATAGCCGGCATCGATCGTCTGATCTTCCGCGACCACGTATTCAAACAGGCGCTTCATGAGGCAGCGTTTCACCTCAGGCGCCGCGCGTACTATGCGGGTGAGGTCGGCTACGGACGTGCCGTAGACGTTCTGGTCCTGCCAGCGCGAAGACCGTACATAACCGACGTTGAGGTTCTTCTGCGATTTGGGGCCGGTCTGCCAGGCTGCCTCATAGCGCTTTCGATCCTTGACCGCCAGGTCGTCGAAAATAATGTCCTCGTTGCGCGAGTAGTCGAAGAAATAGGCCCCGTACGATCGGAAGAAACCCGCCATCGGATCGAGCTTGTGATGGCAAGCGAAGCAGGACGTTTGAGACCCATGCGCGCCACCGATGTGCTCGAGCGGCGCTTCGAACCCGATCGGGATCAGATCGTCGCAGAAGAACCGCTTCAGGACGTAGGCCGATCGCTTGCGATTGAAATTGGTCGAGGAGTTGCCGAGCGCGACACCCTGCTCGAAGCCGAAGCTCAGCCATTTCTGCTTTGTCGGAAAAGCCGACAAATCGAACGCTTTGAAGTCCGACACGGTTTTCGGTCGATACACGGCGGGCTCGAACTTGGCGACTTCCTCGAAGGCACGCTCGATCTGCCGGACCGCTTGCCGGATAGCCTCCTCCAGCCGCTCTTGTGCCGCCGGTGACGCTGCCTTGCCATCACACTCCTTTGTCACAACACCCGCGATCGCAGCTAGAGGCGCGGCGACCACTTCGCCACGAATGAGCGCGAAGATTTCGGCATCGTCGAAGGCCCGGTACAGCCTAGCGTTGAGGTCCTCCTCGCGTTCGGTCAGTGCCCTGACACTGCGGCAGAAATTGCGCAGTCCGGCCTGGGACTTGTCCAGCGCCTGCAGCAGCACTTGCTTGAACTCGCCCACGGCCTTCTTCCGCATCTGCTCCGGCGCCAAGCCAACGTCCCCGGGCAGAGGGGCGTCCTCGAGAGCCTCAGTGCGCAGCGGCGCCATGAAAAACGGCCCTTCGAAATCGAAGAGCTTGAAATAATCGCCACCCGAAAGCATGGCCTGAGCGGCACTCACGGCATTGGGAAAATCGAAAACGGCCCGCTCGTACTCTCCGTTGAGCCTGATGCTGTCGGATTTGAAGCCCAGGAAAAAGAGATTGAAATCGAGGATCGCGTCGCCCCACCTCGGATCGGCCATGAATCGGCGGGCGACGTCCTCCCGCGAAAGCGTCATCAGCGGGCCAATTTCATCGTCAGGGCCAAGCCCTTCCCCGCCCCGCAGGAGCCGCGCTGTCTTGTCGATCCACCAGCGCTTGTGCCAGGACGATTCCCTTCCAGGCCTCGTTTCCGCGAGTTGTCCGATCTGAGCGTCTGGGAATGAGGCTGGGTTTTGCGCGGCCGCGCGCGCAGTTACCATCCCATGAAAGGAGAGGGCTGCGAGCAAAATTCCCGCCATCTGCCGAGTCAGGACGCTGCCGAGCGCTGCTCTTCCCCCAATAATCACATAACCCCCCAGGCCAGTCTGCGCCCAACATGGCCCCGTTCACCCTGCCCCCGACGCGCATACGCGGACTGTTGCCCATGGAAGGTCGCGGTGGCAAGAGCCTGAAAGCGCACGGCGTTTTTCTGCCGCAGCCCGTTTCTCAGTTGCCACGCCGGAACTTCAGAAAAACTCATCCAGAAGTCGATAGAATGCTAGCCGCTGCCGATCGACCTGCGGCAAACCGTAGGCGTACAGGAACGGCGCAACCCATTCCTCGCCCAAATCGTATTCGATGCTGCGGCAGGCTAGGGCTAGATCCTGGTAGCGATCCGCCAAACCGGCCCGCGAACAATCGACAAAACCCGCAAATGCGTCACCACGAAGCATGAAATTGGGCAAGCAGGCATCCCCATGCGTCACCACCCGATCCTCCTCGGACGGTCGGGTTGCGAGCAGCTTCCGGAACAGGCTGGGCGCGCTGCGGCCAGCATTGCACTCGTCGAACTGGGTCTCATCGACCAAGCCCTTGGCAACGTTTTCGCTGGCACGCGCGATCTTGCGATCGAGAGATTCATCGAACGGCCCCGCCTTTACTCGCCTGGCGTGCAACGCGGACAAGGCCTTGGCGATCAACCCGACCTTGGCCTGCGGCGGCATCGCGCTTCGCGAGGCATCGACGCCGGGTAGAGCCGTCATCACCAGCCACTGCTGGTCGCCATCGGCGGCTACGGCCAGCACCGCCGGTGCTGGCGCCCAACGGCCGAACCACACGACCCTGCGGGCTTCGTCCTTCAGGTTGTTGCGCGGGCAGCCCCGCACGTACTTGAGAATCAGCGGCTGGCGCCGCAGCGCCGTCAGCCGGTAAGTATCCGCGCCGGATTCTCCGATGGTGATCTTGCGCCACCGGTAGCCCTGCACGGTTTCCCGCAGCACCGGCGGAACGGTCGGTCTCATTGTTGCATCGACAAACAAGAACCCGTCATGGCAGCCCTATCAATGATCCGGCTGCATCCGGCGCCAAGGCAATTTCCTTGATGAGCTTGTTGAGGATGGATCGTCCAAACGCCTCGAAGCTTTCGGCCGCGAGGGCGAAAGCACCGGGCCCACCAATGACATTGTCCTCGTAATATTTGAGCAATCCGCCTGGCGGATGAGTATGCGTTGGATTGCTGGCGAGGGGCACCTCGCTCAAGATGGCCAGGCCGTTGACCGTCACGCCCTGATTGATGGCATTATCGCGCGCAACCGTCACTTCCACGCCCGCATTGCTGGTGCCGTCGCCGGAGACATCGATCACACGCCGCGCCGCCTGGAACGGGCTGCGGGCGAACTGCGTCATGGAGTATTCGATCGCAGAGCCGATCGCCGTGCGCTCCATGAAGAGGCGGGGCGCCGCGAGAATGCGTTGGGCCAGGGCCTCCGTCTCGACGGCGCTGCCAACCGACGTCCAGTCGACGACGACAGCCTGCGCGTTTGCACCCGACCATTCCACGAAGCAGACCGCAATCCGGCCGGTGGGAACCGACCCGATGGCGGCAATCACTTTCGGATTGGTCAGCGCCGAGGCGTAGCCCTCGCGCTGCAGCCTGAACTTTGTGGCGTCCAGGCTGCGCGAAATGTCGGCCGCCAGCACAAGCAGGAGATCGACTTGGTCTTCAGCCAAGGCCTGATGGCCGAAGCGGCCGCTTCCAAGAAGCGCCAGCGCAACCGCAATGATCGCCGTCAGCCGTTTGAGCATCTCACGAGAGACCGTTTGCACCCAAGAGACCAGCATAACCACTGAGGCACGTGGCTACGACCGGATTCTTTTGATCGTCCCAACATCACGGAAAGACATACGATCCCTCGATTTCACGCATGGCGACAGACGCTTCCCGTTAAGCGCACGAGCAGGCTATAGTCCGAGCTACAGTCGCAGACAGAAACTGCCTTTTGATGGAGGAACCGATGACCGAGAAAGCTTGGCAATTCGTGCACGATAGCGCCGACGGAGCCAAATGGACGCCGGGCCTGCGTGAGATCTTCGATTATCGCGACCTTGGGATCAAAGGCGGGACGAACGGCGACTATGTCGCTCACGTCATCAAGTCCAACGGCAAGGAGCAGAAGGACGAAGTGCAGCAGTGGCATGTCCACGACTGCGACTTCCAGTTTGTCTATGTGCTCAACGGCTGGGCCAAGTTCGAATACGAAGGCCAGGGCGTCCACACGATCAAGAAGGGCGACACCATCCTACAGACACCGGGCATCAAACATCGTGAGATCGCCTGCTCCAAGGACTTCGAGGTGCTTGAGATCGTCTCGCCGGCAAACTTCAAGACGCGCGTCGTCGATGCGCCGACCGACAAGCCGCAGGCTGCGGAATAACTCATCAGGGCGCAACCGGGGTGCATCCGGTTGCGCCAATGCGCGATGCCGTCGTGCGACAGCGGCCGCAAGGTGAGCATTTGCCTGCCGGTGGCGTTCAAGGAGCAGCTCATGACGGTCGACTACAGTCACTACAAGGCGCTGAAGATCAATCGGCCCAAACCCCGGCTCCTCGAAATCATTCTATCTCAGCCAGGCAAGCTCAATGCACTGGATGCGGACGGACATCGCGAGCTTGCCGAGATCTGGCGCGATGTCGACAAGGACCGGAGCGTCGATGTCGTGCTGTTGCGCGGCGAGGGTGGCGTCTATTCCGCCGGCGGCGATCTCAAGCTGATCGAGGAGATGGCCAGCGACTGGAACACGCGTATGCGGGCGTGGAAGGAGGCGGGCGACATCGTCTACAACGTCATCAATTGCTCGAAGCCGACCGTCTCGGCGATCGAACGCATCGCCGTTGGCGCAGGCCTCGCCGCCGCCATGATGACCGACATCACCGTCGTCGGACGCAAGACCCGAATCATCGACGGGCACACGCGGCTGGGGGTGGCGGCGGGCGATCATGCCGCGATCATCTGGCCGTTGCTGTGCGGCATGGCCAAAGCCAAGTACTACCTCATGCTGTGCGAGACGCTGACCGGCGAGGAGGCCGAGCGGATGGGCTTGGTTTCGCTGGCGGTCGATGACGACAAGGTCATCGAGGCCGCCTACGGCGTCTGCGACAAGCTGTTGGCGGGCGCGCAGGTGGCCATCCGCTTTACCAAGCATTCGCTCAACAACTGGCTGCGCTCGGCAGGGCCGACGTTCGACGCCTCCTTGGCCCTCGAGTTCCTGGGCTTTGGCGGACCCGAACTCGCGGAAGGGCACAAAGCCTTGAAAGAGAAGCGTGCGGCTTCTTTCCCTCCGGAAAGTCCATACTGAGGAATATGCGCCCATGAGCGAGCTGGCCATCACCCGCGAGGACCAGCCGACTCGCGGCCGCTACGTTGCACGCATCGCCGGGGTCGCTGCCGAGGCGGAGCTGACGTTCAGCAAAGCCAGCGACACGCTGATCATTGCCGATCACACCAGTGTGCCCGACGCGTTTCGCGGGAAAGGCGTTGCGCGCGCGCTATTCGATCGCCTGGTCAGTGATGCGCGCAAGAACGGCGTGAAGATTGTTCCCCTTTGTCCGTTCGTGAACGCGGAGCGGCAGAAGCGCCCCGAATGGGCAGACGTGTTCCAAACGTAGGCGGGGCCCTCATGAAGCTGTTTGCCCAACCGCTCACGGCGGAAGCGTTCGCGCCGTTCGGCACAGTTCTCGATGCACCGCGGGAGCCTGGACGCACCTATTTTGACGCCACACTCGCGAACCGGAGAAGCGGTGCACGTCCCAGTTTATCCATCGCGCGGCGCGATGAGGTGGCGACAGTGCCATTCACCGCCACGATGATGGAGCGTCACGAGTTCTCATCCCAATCCTTCGTCCCGATCGATTGCAGCGGGTGGATCGTGATGGTCGCACCACACACGCCGGACAACCGTCCGGACATGGCGAAGGCGCGCGCCTTTCTGGCCGGGCCCGAGCAAGGGGTGACATATGGCGCCAACATCTGGCATCACCCGCTGACGGTCGTGGAAAGGCCGGCGTCGTTTGCCATCTTCATGTGGCTCGAGGGCGGAAAGGGCGACGAGGAGTTTTTCACGCTCGCCGAGCCCGTGACGATCAGCGTCATCACTTGATTGCGCCGGTTATTCCGCGGTCTGCCGGCAATTCGTCTCACGCATGGCCAGCGTGCAGAGGAGCCCGATCACGGCGCCTGCGACCAGCACGCTGAACGCGAAGCGATAGGCGGCCGGGTCGTAGATCCTCGCCCCTGACGCCATATGGCCGTTCCAGGCGAGATCGAGAAGCCAGCCGAGCAAGGGCTGGTAGAGCGCACCCGCACCTGTGACCATACCGTTGACGAAGCCAATCGCCGTTCCGCTGAGGGTCGCGGCATTGTGCTCGCGCGCCGCCGCGAAGCCGACGATCTGGGACGACCCGCCGAAGCCGCACAGAAAGCATAGGGCCGTGACGGCCGAAAGCGGCAACCCGGGAAGGTAGACGAGCGCTGCCATTGCGGCTGTGCACAGCGCTATGCCCGCGATGAATGGCGGGCGGCGCCGGCCTATCCGATCCGACAGCCAGCCGAACACGGGCGCACCGACACCCCAGCCGATGAACAGCGTGGACGTAACGGCCGCCGCCGCCGTGCGGTCGATCCCGTGCGTCGCCTCGAGATAGGGCACACCCCACAATCCGGCGAAGCCCAACAGCGGCCCCGTTGTTCCGAGACCGGCAATGGCTATGAGCCAGGTTTGAGGGTTGCGCATAACCCGACCGAGACCGCCGAAGACTTGTTTGACACCACCAGACCCGCGATGGCGATCACGCACCGTGGTCCAGGCCGCGACGGCGATGGCCAGCCCTCCAGCGGCCGTCATCAACATGGCGGTGCGCCAATCATATTGCTCCACGACCAGACGCAGCGGCGCCTGGCCCAACACGCCGCCTGCCATCCCCATCATCATGGCCAGGCCGCTCAGCAGCGCGAAGCGGCGGGCCGGAAACCAGAGGCCGGCCACCGCCATTGCACCAACCAGGCTAAACGCAGCCGACGCTCCGATGAGGAAGCGACCCGCAGCAACAGCCCAGAATGCGGTGCTCACCGCAAACAGAACGCAGCCGAGCGCGCACACGCCTGCAGCCGCCGTCATCAGCCGGCGTGGCCCGAACCGGTCCATCATCATGCCGATCGGCACCTGCATGCCGGCGTAGCCGTAGAAATAGAAGGCAGAGAGATTGCCGATGGCCGCCGCGCCGACGGCGAAGTCGCGCATCAGTTCCTCGATCATGACGCTGGGCGCAACACGCACGACCCATGCGTAGAAAAAGAACAGGGCACCGGTCAACCATCCAAGATAGGGCAGAAGTCGCGCAGGCTTCCCAGTCTCCTCGATGTTCACTCTTACCTATCCCTGCTCGTTGGGCCGTTCGACCTCTTGGCACACAGGTTCGATATTGGAAAAGCGATCATTGCGATGGCGGTTGTTGCCGGCCCACCCGCCAGCCCATCTCCCAGAACTCGGCTTCGAGGCGTGTGGCTTCGCTAAATTGCGCAACGAGTTCGGCTTGTCGCGTGGGCGTGGCATAGCGGCTGTGGAGGTCGTCAAGGTGAGCGGCTGCTTTGGCAGCAACCGCCTGATAGGCTGAGCCAGCGTACTCACCAATCCACACGCGATACGGATTAGAGGCGTCGAGCGCACGCGGCTTCTGCGCCAGCCGCATGGCGATCTCGGCGTAGCCGATGACGCACGGCGCGAGCGCAACCTTCAAACTCAGCAGATCACCGCGCATACCGGCATCGAGCACGTAGCGTGTGTAAGCCAACATCTCGGGCGCGGCGGGCGCACGTTCAAGATCGTCAGGCGACAGCCCCCACGCGCCGCACAACTTCACGTGCAATTGCATCTCAACGTCGAGGATCGCCGAGATTCCGGCCGCTGCCTCACGCATGTCAGCGAGCGACGGAGACTTGTAAAGCGCGAGCGCATAAGCACGCGCAAACTCGATCAGAAACAGATAGTCCTGCACGAGATAGTGCCGAAAGGCAGCCTGCGGGAGCGTGCCATCAGCCATGGCATTGGTGAACGGGTGTTCGGCGTAGGCCACCCATTCGGCTTTCGCTGCTATCTTAAGCTGCTCAAAGAAGAGCATTCCCCGTCCTCAGCTATGTTGCACGTGAAACATGGGGATAAGACCTAGATCTTCGCACCCGGCGGTACGAACGCGGCGATGGTCCCGCCATCCACGGGGATAACGGTTCCGGTCACATAGTTGGCGTCCGTACTCATGAGAAACCGGACAACGGACGCTATATCGTCCGGCTCCGCGATGCGGCCCAGCGGCGACGTACCGGAGGTGCGATAGTTCGAGTTGTTCCCGGGCTGCATATGCGGACGCACCATGGGCGTATCGACTGTTGCCGGCGCAATCGCATTCACCAGCACGTTGTATGGCGCGCATTCGACGGCCATCACCTTCGTCAGAGCAATGACGGCAGCTTTGGTGGCCGCGTAGGCGCCGCTGTCGATCTTATGACGCAGGCCGGCAATCGAAGCCAGGAACACGACGCGCGCCAGTTCGCCCTCGGCTGCTGCAGTCTTGAGCAGCGGCATCGCCTCGCGCGCGCACAGCCACAGGCCGCGCACGTTGACCGAGAACACCTGGTCGAAGTCCTCGACCGGCATGCTCTCCAGTCTGCCGATCTTGAGCACGCCGGCCGAGCACACGAGCCCATTGAGATGCCCGAACGTGCGGCCTATCTCGGCGAACACGCTGGCAACGCCCTCCGGCGAGGTGACGTCGCATGTCCGCGTGTGCAGCCTGCCCCCATGCACGGCAAAGGTCTTGCGCAAGTCGGCAAGACCCCCTTCGGCCACATCGAGCGCGATCACCGTCCAACCCTCTTCGAGGAGCCGCTTGGCCGTGCCGCGGCCAATGCCCGAGGCTGCGCCCGTGATCGCGACAAGTCCTGTCATTGTTGTCTCCCATGCCGCTTCGGTGAGGGGCCGCTACTCGGTAGATTCAGAGGTGACACCAAACCTGGAGATGATAACGTTTGCCCAAGTCTAGGCTGGCGCGACGATACCTGTCGAGGAACGTCCAGCGATCTAACACACGTGGGGAGTGATGCATCCAGCACCTGAGAAACTGCGTGACATGCTTCGGCTCATGCAGACCATCCGGCGCTTCGAGGAGCGGGCGTCGGCGGATTATCTCGCCGGCAAGATCTACGGCGTCGTCCATTGCTATATCGGCGAGGAAGCGGTTGCCGTCGGCGTCTGCGCCGCCCTCAATCGCGACGATCAGATCATCAGCACGCATCGTGGCCACGGCCATTGCATCGCCAAGGGTGCCGATCTCAACCGCATGATGGCGGAGCTCTATGGCCGCGAAACCGGCTACTGCAAGGGCAAGGGCGGGTCCATGCACATCGCCGATTTCGCCGTCGGCATGCTCGGCGCCAACGGCATCGTTGCGGGCGGCATCTCGATCGTCACGGGCGCGGGCCTCGCTGCACAAATGGAAGGCAACAAGCGCGTGGCCGTATCGTTCTTCGGCGACGGCGCGTCCAATGCCGGCCCGTTCCATGAATCGCTGAACATCGCGGCAAGCTGGAAGCTGCCGATGATCTACGTGTGCGAGAACAATCTCTACGCCGCCCAGACCTCGGCGGCGGCAACCCACGCGATGAAGGACGTCGCCGGCCGTGCGGCAGGCTACGGCATTCCAGGCGTGATCGTAGACGGCAACGACGTCTTCGCCGTGTACGAAGCCGCCATGACGGCCGTCGAACGCGCACGGGCTGGTGATGGTCCCACGCTGATCGAATGCAAGACCTATCGCTGGCGCGCGCATACTGAGCGGCCGGGCCAGCCGGACTATCGCCCCAAGGAGGAAATCGAGGCCTGGAAAAAACAGGACCCGATCCAGCGCCTCGTGAACCATTTGAAAAGCCAGCAGGGCCAATTCAGCGACGACGAATGGAAGAGGATGGACGAAGAAGTGCTCGCGGCGATTGAACGTTCCGTCGCCTTCTCCGAAGCGAGCGCGTTTCCGAAGCCGCAGGCGGCTCTCGAAGACATATTTGCGGACTGAACCGGGGACGTTGACTCATGGCCCAAAAGACTTACGCGCAAGGCGGCCTCGAAGCGGTCGCCGAGGAAATGCGCAAGGACAAGACGATCTTCTACATGTCCACCGACGCAATCCCATCGCTGCTTGAGGAATTCGGCGAGCAGCGGGTGCGGGCCGCGCCGATCGCGGAGAGTGCAATGACAGGCATGGCCATCGGCGCGGCCGGTTCAGGCTTTCGCCCGATCGTCGACTGGCGCCAGGTGACGTTCTCGTTCGTCGCCATGGATCAGATCGTCAACCAGGCGTCCAAGATCCACTACATGTTCGGCGGCCAGGCGAAATTCCCGATCCTGTTTCGCGCCGGCGTTGGCGGCGGAACCCGGCTCGCCGCCCAGCACTCGCAAAGCCCCTACTCGATGTTCATGAACCTGTCCGGGCTCAAGATCATCCTGCCGTCCACTGCGCGCGATGCGAAAGGCCTTCTGAAATCGGCCATCCGAGACAACAATCCGGTGATCTCCTTCGAGTCGAACCGCCTGATGGGTTTCAAGGACGAGGTCCCGGACGACGACGACTTCACCATTCCGATCGGCAAGGCGGACATCAAGCGCACCGGCACCGATGTGACCATCGTCGCTCTCGCGTGGCTGGTGCATGAGGCCTTGGCGGCGGCCGACATGCTGGCCAAGGAAGGCATCTCGGCCGAGGTCGTCGATCCGCGAACGCTGGTGCCCATGGACCACGAAACGATCCGCCGATCCGTGCAGAAAACCGGCCGTTGCGTGATCGCCGACGAGGCCGGGCCGACATGCGGTGCATCAGCCGAGATTGCCGCGCTCGTCACCGAGGACCGGGCGACGTTCAGCGCACTCAAGGCACCCGTCAAACGCGTGTGCGCGCTGGCTGTGCCGATCCCCTACAGCCCCGTTCTGGAAGACCATGTCTTCCCCAACCGCGACCGCATCGCGGCAGGCGTCAGGGAGGTGCTGAAGACTTGACGCGCACAAGAGCGCAATCGTTTCGCATGGAAGCACTTCCGGCTTCCATGCGAAGCGTGAATCGCACTCTAAACCTATGGGGTAGAGCAGGATTCACGTTTCGGCTGAGGCGCCTCGTGTGAGGCAATCTGATTTCATCCGAAACGATCCTGCTCTAGGCGCTTCAAGCTTGGGTAGGCACCTACTGCGCCGTCAGGCCACCATCTGCCACCAAGCCGGAGCCGGTCATGAAGGCCGCATCGTCGGACGCCAGGAACACGATGCCGAGCGCAATGTCCTCGGCAGTACCGAGCCGGCCGATCGGATGCTGTTTCAGCGCAACATTGCGGGCCGACTCGACGTCGTTGCTGCCGAGTTGTCCGGCCCGGCTTGCGAATGTCTGGGCCCCCATGTCCGTGTCGATGACGCCAGGGTGGATCGAATTCACACGGATGCGATAGCCCTTGCGGGCGAACGCCAGCGCCGTCGACTTCGTGAACAAGGTCACGCCACCCTTGGTCATCGAGTAGAGCGGATCGAGCTGCGATCCGACCAGCCCCGCAATGGACGCCAGGTTGACGACAGCGCTTCCGTGCTTGCTCTTGGCACCGCTGTCACGAAGAGCAGGCGCACACAGCTTGGTGCCGAGAAATACGCCCGTCATGTTGATGGCGACGAGTTTGTGCCAATCCTCCAGCGTTGCCTCCTCGAAGTCGCGGCCGAGAAACATGCCGGCGTTGTTGACCAGAATGTCCAAACCGCCGTAGGCCTTGGTGGTGGCGGCCACAGCCCCAGTCCAGCTACTCTCACTGGTGACGTCGAGCAGCACAAACAGTGCCTTTCCGCCGGTCGCCGTGATTTCGCCGACGGTCTGCTTGGCCCGCTCCTGCAGAATGTCCCCGACCACGACCGCTGCACCAGCTTGGGCCATCAGCCGCGCCGTTTCGGCGCCAATGCCGCGGGCCGCGCCAGAAATGAGCGCGACCTTGCCATCCAATCGATTCATCTGCCGGTCCCTCTCGACAAAACTAGCCCACGACCTTGCGAACGACGTGGAAGCGGTTCGTCGTATGCGGCCGGACTTCCGTTACCCACCGACCTTTTTCGCCGGCGGCCGCCCACTCCTTGCTGAGCAGGACTGCAGGGCTCTCCAGCTCGTACATCGCCATATAGGTCGGCTGTCCCTCGCCCTTGAGCTCGCGCTTTTCGCCGGCCAATACGAACGCTGCCGGTTCCGTCTTGAAGCGCGTGACAGCAATTACGCCGGGCACCTGGCTCAGATACGGCACATGCTCGGTATCATAGACCTCGTTGAACAACGCCTCCTTCTCCGGAGCAACGTCCATGGTGACGATGAAGACGTAACGAGTCTTGACTGGCATGATGGCTCTCCACGTGTGTTGAAGGCTTGGGTGACGTCGCCGCCGATCCTATCATCACTGCACGTCTCGAGTGGAGTTACCAGCAATGGACGCTTTCATCTGCACCGCCTGCGGGACCCAGTTCCCGCCGAGCAATGCCGCACCGCAGCAATGCGTCATCTGCGAGGACGAGCGTCAGTTCATTCCGCCGCGCGGACAGACCTGGACGACTCTCCATGCGCTGGCGGCCGGCCATCTCAACGCCTACCGTGAGCATGAACCCGGCATCATCGGCATCGGCACACAACCCTCGTTTGCGATCGGGCAGCGCGCACTGCTGATCCGCACACCTAACGGAAACGTGCTCTGGGACTGCATCTCCATGCTCGATGCGGCGACGATAACGCTCATCAACGGCCTCGGAGGGCTGAAGGCCATCGCCATATCGCATCCTCACTTCTACACCACGATGGTGGAATGGAGCCGCGCGTTCGGCAACATTCCGGTCCATCTGCATGCCGCCGATCGGCAATGGATCATGCGGCCCGATCCGTGCCTCAAGCTTTGGGACGGCGACACGCTGGAGCTGATGCCGGATGTGACTTTGGTCCGCTGCGGCGGTCACTTTCCGGGCGGAACGGCACTGCACTGGGCACGAGGCGCCGGCGGCCGCGGCGTCGTGTGCTCGTCGGATATGGCGACTGTGACGACAGACCGGAAGTTCTTCACGTTCATGCGCAGCTATCCCAACCTGATCCCCCTCTCCGCCAAGGGCGTAACCGCCATCGAAGCTGCACTCGACCCTTTTGCCTTCGACACCGTCTACGGACATTTCTTTGACCGCGTCATTCCCTCCAATGCCAAGCGCGTTCTTGCTGTGTCAGTGAAGCGCTACGTCGATGCGATCGGCGGCGCCTATGATCGGCACTGAGCCCGCCGAGCGCGCTTACACTTGACGGCAGCGGTCGGCCGGGCAACGCTCCAGAAAAACCTATGGGGAGACGCTCAGATGATCAGCCGCCGCGAAACGCTTGGCCTTGGCGTATCGGCCGCCGCTGCGCTCGTCGCAGGACCGGTAGCCGCGCAAATCTATCCCGACAGACCCGTCAACCTGATCGTGATGGCGCCGGCCGGCGGCAGTACCGACGTCGGCGCGCGCATCGTCGCCGCCATCGCCGAGAAGCAGTTCGGCCAACCTATCGTGGTCGTGAACAAGGTCGGCGCCGGCGGACAGGTTGGCTGGACGGAACTCGCGCGATCGAGACCGGACGGCTATACGATCGGCTTCCTCGTCCATCCCGGCATGAACACCGTCGTGCTGGATCCGGATCGCCAGGCCATCTTCAATCTCGACTCGTTCGTCCCAATCATCAGTCAGGTACTCGATCCGGGCCTTGTCTGGGTCAGGGCCGACAGCCCGATCAAGTCGTTCAGAGAGCTGCTCGAGGAGGCGAAGGCCAAGCCACACACCGTGACGGCCTCGACCACAGGCATCCTTTCCGACGATCACCTCAACGTCCTCATGGCCGAAGAGGCCATGCCGGGGGCGTTTTTCCGAATCGTTCATCTCGACGGGGGAGCAGTGCAGCTGAAGGAAGGGCTTGCCGGCAACATTGTTGCCGCCTTCGACAACGTTGGTGGCGCCATGAAGGCGATCAAGGCCGGGCAGGCGAGGGCGCTGGTCGTTACCGATACGGAGCGCTCCAAATTCCTGCCCGACGTGCCGACGTCGGTTGAGCTGGGTTTCCCGACCGTCATATCGAGCTCGGCCCGCGGCATCGTCGCGCCGAAGGGCACGCCGCCCGCCGCGATCAAGAAGCTCACCGAAGTGCTCGAACAAGCCATGAAAGACCCCGAGCACGGTCGCCGGCTCGATGAGCAGGGATTGGGCATCAAGGTCCTAGTCGGTGACGCCTACGCAGCGTTCTATCGGGAGGTGCACGAAAAGGCGAGAAAGTATACCGCCTGGGCCAAACAGAGGCCGCAGAAATGATTCGTGCTGTTCTGCCCGCTTGGTGGCCGCGCTTGCGGCCAGCTGTGCACGGCCGCCGAAATCCTCTTTGCGCCGCCCCGCGATTGTCATAGGCATCAGCCTCGCTTGGGGATGAACGCACCGTGTGTTTGCACACGCATCCGGAACCACATGACGTGACTTATGAGTTCTGCGATGGACCGAGCCGCCAATTCGCAAGATCCAAACGTGCAGCGTCCTCTGAACATCTCATCGTCATGATGAGTGCATAATGGTGTCGCGTCGCAACTGATCGGCAGGAGAAGAGCATGAAGCTGGTGATAGGAAAACCGGACGATACCGAACTGGTTCTGGCTGAACACGCTGGGGGCAACTGGACGCCGCCCGCAACTTTGAGCGCGGATCTGGCGGCATTTCTCAAGGGGTGCGACCCTGAAGAGCTTGAGATGTGGGTTGAGGAGCCCGACGAAGACTGAGATTGCCTTGCGGGGTCCGTCGTCTCATTCACGGACCCCGCAACGCTGCAGCGATTTGGGCAATCGCTACTTGCGCTTGCCCTCGATTCCATCAAACACCACCGCATTGATCTGCCGGGCGAAATCGCCGACGGAATAGCGCTGCGGGTCGAACCACTCCATGGTCCAGTTCAGCGCGCCCAGGATAAACATGCGCAGCGGGACGATTTTGACGTCCGGGCGGATCTCGCCGGCCTCCTGAGCCTGCCGCAGAACCTGGTCCCAAAGCCTCCCATACCGCTGCCGCAAGTGCAGGTGCCTGGGTTTCAGAGCGTCCGGAATCTGGCCGTACAAACGGATATTTGAGGAAAAGTAGTCGCCCTTGGTCAGCAGCAGGTCGAGATGAGCAATCATGCCTCGCTCGATCCGCTCGCGATGGCTCGCCCCTTCGCCGAGATTGGCCACGGTTTTCTCGACCAGCTTGTAGATGTCCTTCATTCCGGTCGCGAGAACCTCGTCGACGATTTCGTCCTTCGACCCAAAATGATAGTAGATGCTTCCTGCCTGCATCCCGGCGGCCTTGGCGATCTGCCGGAGCGTCGTTTCGCTGTAGCCTTGGCGGCGAAACAGCTGGGCAGCCGCGTCCAAAATCTGCATGCGCGAGAGGGCGGATTTTCCCGGTAGCTTGCGCTTTCCCCCTGGCGCTGCTTTGCGTCGCAAAGGCGCGGATTTAGCTTTTATTGCCGACTCCATGGTGCCGACACACCTGCCTTCCCATCGCGGCGGTTGACTGTTTACATTTCACAGGTAGTAATATCGAACGCTAGTTAGAAAATCGCGCGGGCGCCAGATAGCACCTCGGACAATGAGATCCGTGCCAGGGCTTGGAGAGCGACCGAGCAAGGGGACCGCCACCACAGGACTTCGGATATCGCCGCGATCCAGAACCTCGTCGCCGACAATGCCAAGGACTCATCGACAATGCCAATGTGACATCACTCCGCCGCACGACAAACAGCGGCAATCGCCACCGGGGCTCAGCACAGATCGCAGAGCGTGCGCTCCCCCCCAAACGGCGTCTCGCAAATCAACAAAACTAACGGTGTGGCCTGAACCACATCAGCCAAGAACGCTCTCAGGAGGAACGTCATGACACGAATACTTCGCGCACTCGCACTGGTTACCGCTGCTGCCGGGTTTGCAGGTCCCGCGTGGTCGCAGGACACGATCGTGCTCGGCGTCTCGGTACCCCTCTCCGGCACTGCCGCATCCTGGGGCATCGGAACCGACTGGGCATCGCAGCAGGCCGCCAAGCACATCAATGAAGCAGGCGGCATCAAAGTCGGCGGCAAAAGCTATAAAGTCGAAGTCCGTTCGGTCGATAACAAGTACACGGCAGGCGACGGCATGAAGACCGCCGAAACACTGATCAGCCGGGACAAGGTCAAAATCTTCACGCAGAGCGTCGGCACTGCTCCCGTCAAAGCCATCCAGGCTCTTACGGAACGTGAAAACATTCTTCTCTTCACATCGGCGTGGGGGCGCAGCGTCAAGGGACCAAGTTTCCCGCTGACCTTCACGGTCATCAATACGCCCGATGAAGTGCTCGCTCCGATCTATGCCACCGTCAAACAGCGCCATCCTGAAGTCAAAACGGTGCTGCTGCTGAACCCGAACGATGCGTCAGGCCAAGACACAGCCAAGGACGCGACGAAATTCTGGACTGAGGCCGGGATCAAGGTCGTCGACAGTCTGTTTTTCGAGCGTTCCACAACAGAATTCCAGCCGACTGCGACCAAGATCGGCACGCAGAAGCCGGATATCGTCGACCTGGGCGGAACGCCGCCAGCCAACGCCGGGACTGTGCTCAAGGAACTTGAAGTGCAGGGCTGGAAGGGCGTGAAAGTCATAGGTGCCGGGACGGGTGCGGACGTGCTTGTCCGAACCGGCGGCACGGCAGCCAACGGAACCTATATGGGACTGGCCGCTGACTTCGACGGCCCCACCGCGACTGAAATTCAGCGCAAGCTGAACGCTGGCGCCAAGGAGGCTCTAAAGGAGTCGCTCAACGTCATTCACATGGGCGGCTATGACGGCGTCATGGCGGCCAAGGCCGGCATCGAGGCAGCCAACAGCCTCGACCCGAAGAAAATTGCCGAAGCTTTGCCAAACGCAATCTTCGACATCTCCTACGGCAAGGCGGCGTTCGGCTCCAAGGATATCTACGGCACACCTCAACAACTGCTGATCCCGATTGTGGTAACGCAGATTCAGGACGGCAAAACCGTCGAGGTGGTGCGTATCCTTCCAGACGAACTGAAAAAGCGCCTCGGCAAGTAGGTCCGACGATCGTGGCCCCGACGGCAGCCTCATTGCCGTCGGCGCTTCAAG
This sequence comes from Hyphomicrobiaceae bacterium, assembly GCA_046154585.1. Classification (GTDB taxonomy): domain Bacteria; phylum Pseudomonadota; class Alphaproteobacteria; order Rhizobiales; family Hyphomicrobiaceae; genus CADEFX01. Next base: position 39,033 of record JBJXDX010000051.1, read on the forward strand.
TCCAATCCCTCCGCCACAGTCCCTCATGGATCTTGCAGCCCAGCTTCTTGTCAACACGCTGCAGATCGGCTCCGTCTATGTGCTCTTCGCGCTCGGACTGACGTTGATCTTCGGCGTGATGAAGATCGTCAATTTCGCCCACGGCGAGTTTTTCTCGCTGGCAGCGTTGATCGTCGCTGTGCTCATGCCAGTGTTGGCGCCAGCGCTCGGATTGCCGCTGTGGGTCGACTTCCTCATTGCGCTGGTAGCCGCCATCTGCGCCGTCCTTGTTCTCGGCGCGCTGACCTACTGGATCGGCTTCGAGCGGTATCTGCGCGATCTGGTGGGCTCGTTCATTCTGTCGGTCGGACTGATCCTGTTCTTGCAGGGCGTCTTTGTCGAGATTTTCACCGCCACGCCCAGGCCCGTCGAGCCGATCATTACGGGCACGATTTCCATCCTCGGCGGACGCATTACGGCGCAGAGACTGCTCATCGTCGCGCTTGCAATCGCTTTCACCGCCCTCCTCTACCTCGTGCTGCAACGGACCAAGCTCGGCAAGGCGTTGCGCGCAGTGTCCGAGGATCGCGAGGCAGCCATGTTGCAGGGCATCCGCTATCGCACCATTTCCTTCTATGGCTGGCTGATCGGCGTAAGCATGGCCGGGCTGGCAGGCGCCCTGATTGCACCGCTTACCGTCAGCCAACCGGCCATCGGTGGCGACTACCTGATCAAGGCTTTCATCATCATCATCATTGGTGGATTGGGGAGCATACCCGGCGCGATATTCGGCGGATTGCTGGTCGCCCTGATCGAAAGCATCTTCGGCTACTATTACGACCTGACGATCGCCACCATCATCATGTTCGTGCTGGTGATGGCCTTCCTGCTCGTGCGTCCTCAAGGGCTGATGGGTCATGTTGAACGCTAAGTGGGCGGACGCGATCGGCTGGGCGCTGATGGCCTTGTTGCTGGTGCTGGCGTTGACGAGCGGGGATACCTACACGCTGAAAGTGGTTCTCTGGATATCCCTCAACATTCTGGCGGCGGCGGCGCTGCGCTTCGTCATGCTGACGGGGGAACTCAATATCGCCACGGCCGCCTTCTGGGGTGTCGGGGCTTACGTCGCAGCCATTTGCACGGCCTGGTACAAGATCCCATTCATCCTGTCGCTGCTGATCGGCGGATTGGCGCCGATGCTGCTCAGCGTGCTGTTCGGCTACGTGACGCTACGCACGAAGGGGCCCTACTTCATGCTGATCAGCTTCGCCTTCACGGAGGTGCTGCGGCTGATCTATACGCAGAGCGAGGCGATCGGCGGCAATTCCGGGCTGATCGGTATCTATCCGCCGCGGTGGCTCGACCCGTACTACTCCGCGATCGTTGTCGCCATCGTGGCGGCGCTTTTGGCCGTGTTCTTCTGGCTGGAGCGAGGTGCCTTCGGAAAGCTGCTGAAGGCCATCCAAAACAACGATGCGGTGGCCGAAAGCGTCGGCATCGATGTCCTGAAAATGAAGATCATCTGCCTTGCCATTGCCTCGTTCGCAGCCGGCATCGGCGGCGCCCTGTTTGCGCACGGCAATCGCGTCATTAGCCCCGGCGACTTCAGCTTCCTCGTGGCCGTGTATGCCCTCGCCTACGTCAAGATTGGCGGCGAAACCCAATTCTCCGGGGCGATCATCGGCGCGACCCTGTTGACGCTCCTCAACCAGTACGTCATTTCGTTCGGCCACTTCGAGCATCTCTTCTTCGGTGGAGCGATCGTGGTCGCCATGTTGATCCTGCCCAATGGGCTGATGGGTCTCATCGATCGCATCGCCGCTGCGTTTGGCGGCGGAACGCGAGAGAACGCAGCGTCCGCGACCAGGGGAGGCCACTGATGGCCGCTATCCTGTTTGAGGCTTCGGGCATCTCGCGCAGCTTTGGGGGACTGAAGGCGGTCTCGAACCTGAGCTTTGCGGTCCGCGAAAACGAGATCCTGGGGCTTATAGGCCCCAATGGTGCCGGCAAGAGCACGACGTTCAACCTCATCAGCGGCTACTACCGCCCACACACAGGCAAGCTGACGTTTGCCGGCCGCAATATCACGGGCCTGAAACCGTCGCGGATCGGCCGGCTCGGCCTCGTGCGGACTTTTCAGCATCACAGCCTGCTGGCAGAGCTCAGTGTCTATGAGAACATCCTGACCGGCGCATATATGTTCGTCCGTGATGCAGCGGAACGCGAGCAACGCATCCGGGAAACCGCCGAGCTCGTGGGCCTGACATCGCACATGGACGAATTGGCCAAGAACCTCCCGCACGGCCATCAGCGCCTGCTGAGCATTGCCATCGCCTTTGCCAGCAGGCCCAAGCTGCTGTGCCTCGATGAACCCCTGACCGGGCTGAACGGGGCGGAGATCAACAACGCACTGGGTGTGATACGGCGCATACGCGACGACTTCGGTACGACGATCCTTCTGGTCGATCACAACATGCGTGCCGTGATGAAAACCTGCGGCCGCATCGTTGTCCTGAACTTCGGTGAAAAGCTGGCGGAGGGGTCACCCGAGGATGTCAGCCGGAACCCCGAAGTCATCCGGGCCTATCTTGGCGGGGGCACGGCGTGACAAGCGGCAACACCGTGCTTTCAGTCGAAGGCCTCGGCGTGGACTACGGCAAGGTCCGCGCTGTTTCCGACATAAGGCTCGAGGTGCACCGCGGGCGCATCGCCACGATGATCGGCTCAAACGGCGCGGGCAAGACGACCGTCCTCAAGGCCATCACGGGACTGGTGAAGCCATCGGCCGGTCAGATCCTCCTCAACGGCGAAAACCTGGCGGGACTTGAAGCAGATCGCATCGTCGGACGCGGCGTCTCGCTGGTACCCGAAGGCCGGCGCCTGTTCCCTTCCATGACGGTGCTCGAGAATCTGGAACTCGGCGCCTATCTCAGATCGGATGCGGGAGCCGTCCGCCGCGATCTCGAGCGCATCCTCGACTACTTTCCGGCGCTGAAGGAACGGCTGCAGGCCCGGGCCATGAACCTGTCCGGCGGACAGCAGCAGATGGTGGCCGTTGCGCGCGCCCTGATGTCGGCCCCGCGCCTGTTGCTGCTCGACGAGCCCTCCGTGGGTCTGGCGCCGGCCATTGTGGAGACCATCGCGTCCATCATCCGCAGCATCAACCAGGACGGCACGGACATCCTGCTGGTCGAGCAGAATGCGCATATGGCGCTGGCGCTAGCCGATCGAGCCTACGTTCTCGAAAACGGGCGGATTGCTATGGTCGGCCCGGCCAAAGAGCTTGCTGCCTCCGATCACGTGCGCCAACTTTATCTCAGCGTCTGATTGATGCGGTCACGGCGCTCGCGACGACGACATTGGGCAAGCAGGTAGACGATATGGACCTCGGACTGAAAGGCAAGGTTGCCATCGTCGGCGGCGCCAGCATGGGCATCGGCTACGGCATTGCGCGCGTGCTGGCAGCGGAAGGTGCTCGTGTTGTAATGACGGCCCGGCGCGAACCGGCGCTGCTGAAGGCGGCCGAACAACTGCGTGCCGAGACAGGGGCCGAGGTTCTCCCCATCCAAGGCGACGGGCGGCGCGCCGAAGATTGTACGCGCGTGGTGGAAACGGTGGTGAGCAAACTCGGCGGCATCGATATCGTCGTCAACAACGACGGTGCGCCGCCGTTGGGCGATCTCTCCACATTCGACGACACCGCATGGGCCAAGGCCGTCGAGCAGAACCTCATGTACGTCGTGCGCATGGCCCGCCACACCGTGCCGCATATGGCCAAGCGCGGCGGCGGAAGCATCCTGAACATTGCGGCGCTTTCGGCGCTTCAGCCGGTCGTCGGTTTCGGCCTGTCGGTGGCGACCTGGAACGGCGTCATCGGGTTTGCCAAAACCCTGTCCCTGGAAGTCGCGTCGCAGAACATCAACGTCAACACGATCTGCCCCGGCTATATCGAGACACAAAGGCTGGAGAAAGTGTTCTCCTCGCAGGGCGACCCCGACGCGATGCGCAAATCGTTGATGGCGGAAGTTCCCATGGGACGCATCGGCACCGTCGATGATGTGGCGCACGCCGCGGCGATGCTCGTGTCGCCGCGCGGACGCTACGTCACCGGAACAACAATCGCGGTCGACGGTGGACTGCTGAGGTCCGTTCGCTGACGCACGACAGCCGGCAAGCGGCCGAGGAGGAAGCTCGTGAGCGCTCAAGACCAGCCCCGTCACGCTGACTACGTCTGGTTTCCGGACGACGACATCAAGCGCAATTCCAACTGGGTCAAATTCCTGCGGATGTCCAACGCAGGCAGCTATGAGGATATGGCCACGCGCGCAGATACAGACGCCGATTGGTTCTGGGACGCGCTGATCCGGCATTCAGGTTTCCGTTTCATCAAGCCTTACTCCCAGGTGCTCGATCTGTCCGACGGTCTTCCATTTGCCAAGTGGTGCATCGGCGCGACCACGAACTACACGTTGAGCTGCTTGGAACGGAATATCGACGAAGGCCGCGGCGCCAAGACATTCCTCGTCTGGCAAGGCGAGGACGGACAGGAGCGGACCTGGACATACGACGACCTGGTGCGCGAAACCGATCGCATCGTTGCCGCCCTCAAGGCGCTCGGGATCGGCCGTGGCGACGTCGTCGGTCTCTACATGCCGCTGATGCCGGAGTCCGCTTCCGCTGTTCTCGCCGTAGCGCGCATCGGTGCGATCATCATGCCACTCTTCTCGGGCTTTGGCGCCGATGCCATCAGTACCCGTCTCAACGACGGCGATGCGAAAGCCGTCATTACGGTCGACGGCTGCACCCGGCGCGGGCGGCGCATTGCCATGAAGCCGATCATGGACGAAGCGCTGACCAAGGTCCCTTCGGTCAAAAGCGTGCTGGTGATCTCGCGATTCGGCGAAACGCCCGAACTTGTGCACGGGCGCGATCACTCCCTCGACGACCTCGTCAAAGGGAAGGTTCCTTCTTCCGCGGCCGAGGAGCTGCCGGCCGATACGCCGTGCATGCTCGTCTACACGTCGGGCACCACCGGCAAGCCGAAAGGCACAGTACACACGCACGTCAGCCTGCCGATCAAGATCTTCGAGGACTTTCAGCTCTGCCTCGACCTGAAGGAAAGCGACCGCATGGTCTGGATGACGGACATGGGCTGGTTGATCGGGCCCATGCAGATCATCTCCTGTGCGCTCGCGGGCGCCACCGTGGTCATGGCCGAAGGCGCGCCCGACTATCCCGGACCCGATCGACTGTGGAAGCTGGTCGAGAGATACAAGATCACGTTCCTGGGGCTCGGCCCAACGCTGGCCCGCGTGCTGATGCGCCATGGCGAAGACATTCCCGCCAAATTCGACCTTTCGTCGGTCCGCATGGCGGCGTCGACCGGTGAACCATGGGACGACACATCCTGGTTCTGGGTGTTCGAGAAGGTGTGCGGGAAGCGCGCGCCGCTGATGAACTATTCGGGCGGCACCGAGATGGCGGGAGGCCTGGTCGTCACCAATTTCCTCTATCCACTCAAGCCAGGAAGCTTCAGCGGCCCCGTTCCAGGCTGCGGCACGGATATTCTCGACGAAAACGGCAAGCCGGTGCTCCCAGGGGTTATGGGCGAACTGGTCATGACCAAGCCTTGCATAGGCCTCACGCGCGGCATCTGGAAGTCGCCCGAGCGGTATATGGAGTATTGGGAACGCATCCCGGGCGTGTGGGTGCATGGCGACTGGGCCTCCCGCGATGCCGACGGCGCCTGGTATATCCATGGCCGCTCGGACGATACGCTGAAGATCGGCGGCAAGCGCACAGGGCCGGCCGAGATCGAATCGGTGTTGATGGCGACCGGCCGCGTTTCAGACGCCGCAGTAGTAGGTGTGCCGCATCCAAGCTCAGGATCGGCCATCGCGATCGCCGTCGTGCCGCAGTCAGAAGAAACGGACTTCGCGGCGCTGGCCGACGCTCTCGCAGGCGCCATCGTTGCTGGGCATGGGACGCCGTTCCGCCCCGTGCGGACGCTGTTCGTCAGCGAGCTGCCGAAGACGCGCAACATGAAGACAATGCGGCGTCTGATCCGCTCCGCGCTGACGGGCGAGCCAACGGGAGACCTGTCAGCCCTCGTCAATCCGGAAGCGTTCGACGAACTCAAAGCGAAGGTCGAACGCCGCGCCTAGCGTGGCCCTACGCGATGGTCACGCCGCTGTCGACGGAGATGACCTGGCCTGTAGTGATCTCGGACTCATCAGAGGCCAGATAGACCGCCATCTGCGCGATGTGAATGGGATAGGCCAGCCCCAAGAGGTGGCTCGCCTGCAGCTTCTGCAGGTTCTCGTTGCCGGGGATCAGCGCTTTGACGCGATCTGTCATAGTCACCGACGGCGCGATCGCGTTCACGCGAATCTTGTATGGCGCATATTCGACGGCCATCGAACGCGTCAGCGCCGAGATGCCTCCCTTGGCAGCTGTGTAACAATCGCGGCCCGGCAGCGCCATCAGAGCGACCATCGAGGACATGTTGATCACCGACCCGCCGCCGGCCTTGATGATCTCGGGAACGCCGATCTGCGAGCACAGAAACGTGCCGTAGAGATCAAGCTTGATCGCCCGCCAGAATTCCTCCTCCGGGGCCTCCGTCACAGGACCGTCTTTGGCCGTGGAGCCGCCGGCGTTGTTGTGCAGGATCGTCAAGGGACCGTAGCGCCTTACCGTTTCCGCAATGGCCGCCTGCACGCTGGCGCGATCAGTGACGTCGCATTTGATGAAGTGTGCATCGCCTCCGGAGTTGGCGGCGCGTTTCTTGGCGGACTCTGCGGCGGCACCACCCGTCTCGGCGTTGACTTCTGCGACGACGACCTTGGCACCCTCCTCGGCGAAGCGTTCCGCTGTCGCCCGGCCAATGCCGCCGCCGCCGCCAGTGATGAACGCCACCTTTCCTTGCAGCCGTCCCATGGTCAGTCTCCTCCGATTGTGTTGTTTCAGCCGGCTACTTCGTCATGAGCCGGTGAATGCCGTCCTGCATCGTCACGCGTCCGAGTTCACCGCAACGGATCATGTAGTTGACATGGGCCATGACCTCGCTGAAGGCAAAGCCCATCTGATGCGCATCGAGCTGGATGTGGTGAAAGAGCACGGGAACGAGCTCCGCAGCCGTGCGCGGGCTCTTGCGGCACGCTTCGGCAATGGATGCGCATCGCATCTCGTGATGCAACGCCAGCTCGTCGCACCGCTTGTGCAGCCCGTAAAAGGGGAGCTGATGCCCCGGTACCACGAGCACGTCCTCCGGGATGGTCTGCTTGATCGCATCCAGCGATCGCAGGTACAGGCCCAGCGGATCGCCGTCGGGATCGACCGGCCACACGCTGACGTTTGGCGTAATCTTGGCGAGAACTTCGTCAGCCGGAAAGAAGAGTTTTTCCGATGCACAATGGAGCATGAGCTGCTCGGCCGCATGACCTTCGGCGCTAAGCACCGCGAACGACCGCCCGCCGACGTCGAGCACGTCGCCAGCGACGACGCGAGAGAACGTCGGGGGCAGCGGAGCGACCTTCCATAGGTATTCGTGGCCCTCGGTGCTGATCTTCTCCATGGTCTGCTCGTCGAAGCCGTTGCTGAGGTAAAAGCCGCGGTAGGGCTCGGCGTGGAGGTTGCCTGGGCGAAGCGCGACGTTGAGACAACCAAGGTAGGCTGTCTGCGTCGTGAGCATCGGCACATTGAACCGCTCGCACAACCAGCCGGCCAGGCCGATGTGATCCGGATGCAGGTGTGTAACGATCACCCGTGTCAGGCGCCGCCCTGCAAGCGGCCCGGCGAGCAGGGCATCCCAGGTCGCGCGTGCGTCGGCATAATCGAGGCCGGTGTCGATGATCGCCCAGCCATCGCCATCCTCGATCACATAGACGTTCACATGATTGAGCCGGAACGGCAGTGGGATGCGGGTCCAGAGAATGCCCGGCGCCACTTCGATGACTTGGCCCAGCTCAGGCGGAGCCGGGAACGGATAGGAGAGCGTCTGCTGCGGTGATTGAATGGTGTCGGTCATTCCCTAGCCCAAGCAGCCTCGGCCAACGCGCATCGCAACTTCTCTTAGCTCACTTCTTCTCGTGCCGCCGATCGAGCAGCCGGCGCGGCTTGCCTTCGCGGCCGAGATTGGCGCTCTCGCGAAGGGCGCCTTCATCGACGAGATCGACAGCCACCTTGAGGCCCAGGTCTGCCAGCAGGCGTTTCTCGAGGCTCTCTTTGAGCCCGCCGACACCGCCGGCATCGGATCGCACTTCAACCTGCACCGTCAGCTCATCGCGGATAACGCTATCGCGCACATGACGATCCGCAATGACGATCCACTCGCCCGTGGTGCGGGGATCGCTCTTGATCGCCGCGAGGCATGCCATCGGATAGACGTTGGTGCCGCGGATTTTGACCATACTGTCGCTGCGGCCCAGGAAATGATCCATGCGCCGGAACTCGCTGCCGAGCGCCGTCTTTTCATGCGGGAGCATGCGCGCCAGATCGCGCAGGTTGAACCGGATGAGCGGCAGGACGTGGCGATAGAGCGACGTGGCGATCATATTGCCGGCCTGGCCCGCCGCCACGGGGGCTCCGGTCTCCGTGTCCGTCAGCTCGATGTGGATGCAGTCCTCCATGAAGTACATGCCGTTCTTGTCTTCGGCCTCGAAGGCGGCATGCGAGATCTCGTGGGTGCCATAGTTGTCGTAAACCGGGCAGCCGAACAGCTCTTCGAGATCGCGGCGCAACGTGCCTTCCATATCTGGCCCGAGATACGTCGTGATGTACTTCAAACCGAGTTCGCGCGGGTCGCGACCCAGCCCCTTGCGCGCCTCGGCAGCCAACGTCGTCAGATACTCGGGGAAGGACACGAAGATGTTCGTGCCGTAGTCGAACGCGATCTCGACCTGCTTGGCGCTCGGCGTCACGACCCCGCTGCCGGTCGTCAGCGGCATCACCGAGAGGTAGTAGTGCGCCGCGTGATAGTGCGACCAGGCGAGATTGGCGAGCGAGCACGTCGCGGGGATCTGCATGACGTCTCCCGGTCGTGCGCCCTGCAAATAGTGGCTGCGGGCAATCTGCAGGCCGTTCATCTCCCATTCCACCACGCCGTACAGCGTCGGACGTGCTTTGCCTGTGGTGCCACCGCTGGTCTGCAGCTTCAGCGGCTGACGTTGCAACTCGGCGCTGCGTTGGATGCCGGCAATGGCGCCGAATGGCGGGCCATCCTTCTGGCTATCCTTGATGTCGTCGGAGTTGAAGGTGGGGAGCTTGCTCAAGTCGTCGATGGATTTGATATCGCCTGGCTCGATGCCCTTTTCGCCCCACAGTTTCTGATAGAAGCCGTTTTGCCAGGCGACCTCCATCATCGCGAGAAAGCGCTTGTTCTGCAGGGCCCGGACGCGCTCGTAAGGCCATTTGAAGATCGTGTCCGCAAACACGTCTGGCGCGGGATACTCGCGGTCGAACCAATCCCAATCGATGGCACGGCGATAGATCGGCAACCGCGACTTGGGAATATCCTCGAGCATTGTGGTCTCCGGGACGGTGCTAAAGCGGACAACTCTCGGGGAATTTTGGCTTGCGCTTCTCCAGGTGCGAGTTCACGCCCTCAGCCGCATCCGGACCCGTAAAGCCCATAAACTCCAGAGCCGTCGACGTATCGAGGATCGGGCCCGCCATGCGCAGCCAGTTGTTGAGCGCATATTTCGTCCAGCGAATGGCGCTTTGCGCTCCGGACGCCAGTTCCTTGGCCACCTCCAACGCCGTTTCCTGGAGCTTGTCGTCATCCACGCACAGCGACACGAGGCCGATGCGCTCGGCTTCCTCGCCGTTGATGGGCCTGCATGTCAGCAGGTAATACTTGGCCTTGGCCATGCCGCACAGCAGCGGCCAGATGATCGCGGCCGCATCGCCCGCCGCCACGCCTAGCCGGGTGTGACCGTCGATAATCCGCGCCGATCGTCCAGCGATGGAGACATCGGCCAGAATGCCGGCAACGAGGCCCGCGCCGACGGCGACACCGTTGAAGGCCGACACGATCGGCTTGCTGCAGTTGATGACATTGTAGACGAGGTCCTTCGCATGCTTCCATTCGACCATGCGGGTTTCGTGATCGGTCAGCATCTTCTGCGCCATGCGCAGATCACCGCCCGCCGAGAACGCCTTGCCGGCGCCGGTGATGATCACCGCGTTGATGTCGCGATCCTCATCGATCGTGCGCCAGATGTAGGTGAGTTGCCGATGCGTCTCGGCATCGATTGCGTTCAGCGCTTCGGGCCGGTTAAAGGTAATCCGCAAGACGCGGTGCGCGGGATAGTCGATCTGAAGCTTCGTGAACTGGGCATAGCGATCGGACATTCGCCTCTCTCCGCGGGCTCCGGGTTAATGCACATACGACGGGCGGGGTGTTTTCTTTGACGCTCGGTAGTTGCCGGCACGCACGAAATTCGCGCGCGGCAAACCGGCGATCAGCCGGAAACACCGCCAGCGTCGCAGCCTCGACCCGCTCATTTTCTAACATGTGTTCGATTAAGCTACAGCAGCGTTTCGATAGCCGTCAAGGCGCAGGCGCAGTGCGGCTCTCTTGTGCCCCTATCGTGGAAAAAAGTTCGAGACGGTAGCCATCGGCCGGCGTAGAAGCTAACGTCCGTAGCCCGGCAAGATAGCAAGGGTTTGCGCAAATCCAGGGATCATGAGATCGGATTTGTGCAAAGTGGACGGAGCGCGACAATAAGGGCTATGGGGCCGTAAGATCGTCCTATGCAGGAGAAGGTCGGATACGCGACATCGTCGCCGGGAGTGCAGCCCGATCTGTCGTCGGAACCCCACGTCGCAACGTCGGTACCGCCCGCCGACGAAATCAAGACGACCACCTGCTACATGTGCGCCTGCCGCTGCGGAATCCAGGTGCACCTCAAGGATGGCAAAATCCGCTACATCGACGGCAACCGCAAACACCCCGTCAACCGCGGCGTCATCTGCGGCAAAGGCTCGGCCGGGATCATGCAGCACTACGCGCCGTCGCGCCTGCGCGCACCGTTGAAGCGCGTGGGCCCGCGCGGCTCGGGGGAGTTCGTCGAGATCGGTTGGGAAGAGGCACTTTCGACCGCGACCGGATGGCTGGGCGAAGTCCGCAGCAAGGATCCTAGCAAGCTCGCCTTCTTCACCGGCCGCGATCAATCGCAGTCGCTCACGGGGTGGTGGGCGATGCAGTTCGGCACGCCGAATTTTGCAGCCCATGGCGGCTTCTGCTCGGTCAACATGGCCGCCGGCGGCCTCTACACGTTCGGCGGCTCATTCTGGGAGTTCGGCGAGCCTGACTGGGACCTCACGAAATATTTCCTGCTCTTCGGCGTCGCCGAGGATCACGGCTCCAACCCCATCAAGATCGCGCTCGGCAAACTGAAGAAGCGGGGCGCCAAGATCGTCTCCATCAACCCGGTTCGCACGGGCTACAACGCCATTGCCGACGAATGGCTCGGCATCAAGCCTGGAACCGACGGGCTGCTGATCGGTGCATTGATCCACGAGCTGTTCCGTACCAACCAGATCGACCTCGACTATCTTGTTCGCTACACCAACGCGCCGTGGCTCGTCATCCAGGACCCAGGCGCGAAAGACGATGGCCTCTTTGCGCGCGATGCCGACGGCAAGCCTCTGTGCTGGGACGCAAACACTAAAACCTTGGCCGCGGCATCCCGCGTTGATATTGCGCCATCGCTCGTCGGCGAATTCACGCTGCCTGATGGCCGCAAGGCCGTTCCTGCCTTCCGCCTGATGGCCGAGCGCTATCTCGATATTTCTTACGCGCCTGAAAGTGTGTCGCAGGAAACAGGTGTCCCAGCCGACTCCATCCGCCGGATCGCGGCTGAAATGGCGGATGTCGCGTTCAAGCAAACCGTCACGCTGCCGATCAAATGGACAGATTGGGCCGGCCGCACCCACAATGAGCTCATCGGCCGTCCCATCGCCATACATGCCATGCGCGGGATATCGGCGCATTCGAACGGCTTCCACACGTGCCGACTGCTTCACGTCCTGCAGATCCTGCTCGGCACGATCGATGTTCCCGGTGGGTTTCGCTACAAGGCGCCGTTTCCCAAATCGGCTCCGCCCGCGAACAAGCCGGTCGGAAAGCCGGATCAGATCAAGCCGAACACAGCGCTGCCCGGAATGCATCTGGGTTTTCCCGGTGGTCCCGAAGATCTCCTCATTCATCCCGACGGCACGCCGACGCGCATCGACAAGGCCTATTCCTGGGATGCGCCGCTCGCCGCGCACGGCCTCATGCACATGGCCATCAATAATGCCGGCGTGGGTGATCCCTACCCCATCGACGTGCTGTTCATGTACATGGCGAACATGGCGTGGAATTCGTCGATGAACATCGGCGGGACGCTGAAGCATCTGACCGCCACCAACGCTGACGGCTCCTACAAGATCCCCAAGATCATTTATTCGGATGCCTATTCGTCCGAGATGGTCGCCTACGCCGACCTCGTCCTGCCGGACACCACCTACCTCGAACGCTACGACTGCATTTCATTGCTCGATCGTCCCATCTCCGAACCGGACGGGCCCGCAGATGCTATTCGCCATCCGATCATCGAGCCGGATCGGGACGTCCGTGCCTTTCAGGACGTTCTGATCGAGCTCGGCGCGCGGCTGAAGCTTCCGGGTTTCACGAATAGTGATGGCACAGCCAAGTATCCGGGCGGTTACGCGGACTACATCGTCAATCACGAGCGCTCGCCCGGCATAGGGCCGCTTGCCGGGTGGCGCGGTGAGGCCGGTGAAAGCTTCGGAACCGGCAAGCCCAATCCAAAGCAACTCGAGCGCTACATCGCCAACGGATCATTTCACCTGCATCGCCTGCCGCGAGAGGCGCAGTACCTCAAGCACGCCAACAAGGCCTATCTGGAGTTTGCCAAGTCCGTCGGCTTCGTCGGCAATACGGAGCCGATCATCTTCCAGCTCTACTCCGAGGTGCTGCAGAAATTCCGTCTCGCTGCACGCGGCCATGGCCCCGTGCAACCGCCGGCGTCACACAAGCAGCGCATCGAGCGCTTCTTCGATCCGCTGCCGTTCTGGTACGCACCGTTTGAAGGTACGCTCATCGACGAAGGCGCCTTTCCGATGCATGCCATCACGCAGCGCCCCATGGCGATGTACCATTCCTGGGGCTCGCAGAATGCCTGGCTCAGACAGCTTCACAGCGCCAACCATCTCTACATGGCCCGAAGCCGCGGTGTGGAGCTCGGCATTATCGACGACGACTGGGTGTGGATCACGTCGGCCATCGGCCGTGTGAAGGCCCAGGTACGTCTCATGGAAGGCGTCAATCCTGACACCGTCTGGACCTGGAACGCCATCGGTAAGCGCTCTGGCGCGTGGGGTCTCGACAAGGATGCACCGGAGGCCAGGAAGGGCTTTCTGCTCAACCACCTCATCAGCGAGCTGTTGCCGCCGCGCGGTGGCGGCTATCGCTACTCGAACTCCGACCCGGTCACCGGCCAAGCCGCATGGTACGATCTGCGCGTCCGGATTGAGCGAGCCTCACCGGACGAAGCGCAAGAAACCTGGCCGCGCTTCGAACCGGTCAAATCATCATACGGGACGGCCGCGCCGGCACTGTCGGACTTCGGTCGCGCGTTCAACACCGAACGCAAGACGGGTCGCAGTGTGTAACACGTTAGGCATTCGATGACGGCGCTCCCCTCCTCTACCGGACAAAAGCTCGGTCTTGTCATCGACCTCGACACGTGCGTCGGGTGCCAAGCCTGCGCGACGAGCTGCAAGGAATGGAACACGGGCGGCTATTCCGCACCGCTAACGGACTCTGATCCTTACGGCAAGGATCCAGATGGTACCTGGCTCAATCGTGTCCACAGCTACGACGTTGGCGAAGGTGCGACGAGCCGTACCGTGCACTTTCCGCGGTCGTGCCTGCATTGCGAAACGCCGGCATGCGTTACCGTTTGCCCGACGGGCGCCAGCTACAAGCGCGCCTCCGACGGCATCGTGCTGGTCGATCCCGACACCTGCATCGGCTGCAAGTTGTGCTCCTGGGCGTGCCCCTACGGCGCGCGAGAGTACGACTACGCCGACGGCATCATGAAGAAATGCACGCTGTGCGTCGATCGCATCTATAACGAGCACCTCCCGCCGGAGGATCGCGTGCCTGCTTGCGTGCGCGCCTGCCCGACCGGCGCGCGCCACTTCGGCGATCTCGGCGATGCAGAGTCCGACGTTTCGAAGCTCGTGCGAGATCGGGGCGGCTACGACCTGCTTCCTGAGATGGGGTACAAACCGGTCAACAAGTACCTACCCCCGCGACCACGACGTGACGCAACGACGCTTCCCTGCGTGCCGGCGGACCCTGTTACATCATCCAGCAGCACGGCGATCGAGAGGCTCTTTGCCTTCGCCGACAAGATGCTCTCCCGCTGATCGCATGCATCCCGCCTACTCCGTCATCATCTTCACGGTCACGTCCGGCGCGGGGTTCGGCCTGCTCATCTGGCTCGCAGCGCTGGCGCTGGCAGGTAAAGTCACGACAGCGCCCGCGTTGGGACTGGTGGGTCTTGGCCTTGCGTTCGCCCTGGTTGCAGCGGGGCTTATTTCGTCCACAGCTCATCTCGGACGGCCCGAGCGCGCCTGGCGAGCATTTTCGCAGTGGCGCACGTCATGGCTATCGCGCGAAGGCGTTCTGGCCGTCGCGACATTCCTTCCGGCCAGTATTTTTGCGTTGTCGTGGGCGTTTTTCGGAGTGCGCGGGCCACTCTTCAACGCCGCGGGCGGTCTTGCCATCGCACTTGGCCTCGCGTCAGTCTACGCCACCGGCATGATCTACCAGTCGCTGACGACCATCCGAGCCTGGGCACATCCGCTGGTCGCATCCATCTATATCGTTCTGGCCGTGGCGACGGGAGGAACGCTGGCAGTTTTCGTGCTGCGCATGTTTGGAGAGGCACAGGAGGGCGTGGCGCAAGCGTCCATCGCGATCAATCTGCTCGCGGCGATCCTGAAATATGCATATTGGCGGGGCATCGACACTGAGCCGCGAACCCGTACGGCCGGTGACGCCACAGGCCTTGGACAATTCGGCACTGTGCGCGTCCTCGATCCGCCGCACACACAAGCCAACTTCGTCATGCGCGAGATGGGTTACGCGGTTGCGCGCAAGCACGCCAAAATCTTGCGCATCATCGCGGTCAGTCTTGGTTTCGTCGTGCCGGCCGTGCTGACGGCAGTATCGTTGATGGTGCCGGTAGTCGGAACTCTGCTCCTTGCCGGACTTGCTGTGGCCAGCATGATCGTCGGCATTATGACGGAGCGGTGGCTGTTCTTCGCCGAAGCGCAGCACGTCGTGACGTTGTTTTACGGCGCGGCGCGCGCCTGAACTGCGTTAGTCGTCGTCGATAGGCCCCGACCGTTTACCCACTTCTGGCAGGGTCGATCCAGGCAACTGGAGACGGCCGGATCAGGGCATGGCGCACGGTATCCAGTTCCGGAGGGAGTAGACCTAAGTCTTCTTACGGCACCCATGTCGTCTCAGGCGCCTCCTCTGTGCCGCGCGGCGGAAAGACCACCGTCTTAGGGGCAGGCCTATACAGGTTGCTCACCTCCAGAAGTCGCATGACTTGAGCCATCTCGGTGACCTTTTCCAAGGTCTCCAGGCGCTCGAACAGGGGCGCGACCTGCTCACGCGGCAGCGCACGCGCTGCGCAATCGCTGAACTTGTCCCACAACTCGCTGCTGCTCATCGGATTGTCCCCGCCGCGTCCGACGAGATTTTCAACCCGCCGTGACAGGCGCCGTCCGTCCTTGAGCGTCGCGATCACTTCGGCGCCCCATTGATCCTTGCTGTTATCCGGCATATCGGGATGCGGGCTCGCCTCGGTGATATCGAGCAACCGGGCGATCTGCGGCTCCAAATGCGCGTCGCCTTCGAAATCCTTGAGACGGACGGCGCCATCTTGAAGCGCGCGCGCGACAGCATATTGGACACTGAACTTGGCTTCGAGCGGCGTCTGCGGATGCGGCGTGTTGGTGTGGCGCAGGCGCCGGCCGTGCGGCAGAACACGGATCTGCGTGACATCCGCTGCACGGATCGCTTCCTCGTTGCGCAGCTTGAGGGCCATGATGATGGCGGGGTGCGTGCTGCCGCAGCAGGGGAATTGCTTGAGCCCGATTGACGACGCCTCTATTTCCCAGGGCTCGCCCCAGTTCTCGAACATCTTTTCGACGTCGTAGGTGCCCGGACCGTTGAAGACGTCGAGAAAGCCCTGATGATGCTCAAACACGTCGTCGGCAGCTTCAAATCCACCCTCAGCGATGAGCGCGGCGAACAGGCCGTTTCGGCTGCAGTGGCCGATGTGAAGCGGTTTGGTCATCGTACCGAAATTGGCCTTGAGGCCGCTGGCCAACGACGCGGCAATGGAAAGAGCCCTCGCCGTCCGCGCCGGATCTAGCTTCATCATATGACTTGCTGCAGCGGCGCCACCAAAGGCGCCAAGCGTCGACGTCGGATGCCAGCCTTTATCGTAGTGGTGAAAATTGACCGCTCGTGCCAGGCGGATCATCGTCTCGACGCCGATCACGTAGGCCGCAATGAGCGCCTCGCCGGTCGCGCCGCGCTCCTCGGCCAGGGCGAACAGTGTCGAAACCAGAGGCACTGAATGATGGCCACCCAGTGCTCCGCTGAAATCGTCATAGTCAAGCGCGTGGGACGCCGTGCCGTTGATCAGCGCCGCGTCAAGACCACTGGTACGCCGATCTGTGCCGAAGATGAGGCAGGGACCTGGCGGAGCAATGCCCGGCGTCTTGAGGAGAATCTGCGTGCATGGTTCCGGCACGCCGGCCAAGGTCACGCCTATCGTATCGAGGATGCAGGTCTTCGCCTGGGCAATGGAGGTCTTCGTCAGCTGACGCTTGTCGAACGCACAGACCTTGGCAGCAAGCCGCTGCACGATGGTTTCCGAGGAGGATGCCGCGTGCGGTACCTCGTTCGCCATAGAAGCCTGTGCCATCGCGTGTCTCCTATCCCTTGTTCTTTCTCAAACCATGGTCGCAGCGTTACGTCCCGCGATCCGCCCGAACGTTGCGCCCGATACGAGACCAGTGCCGGCCGGGTAATTATCGTAGAATAGCCCACCCACCATCTCGCCGCAGCAGAACAGCCCCTTGATGGGTCGCCAGTCAGTGCCAACGACCTGAGCATTCTCGGTTGTCTTGAGTCCGCCAAAGGTAAATGTGATGCCTCCGGTCGTGCTGTACGCGTAGAACGGCGGCTTGTCGATGCGCAACGCCCAGTTGGTCTTTTCGAGCGTAAGCCCCTTGCTGGACAATCCGTCCTTCTTGGTGGGGTCGAAGCCTTCCTCGGGACTGCGGGCAGCGGCATTGTATTCGCGCATGGTCCTCAGCGCTTGCGCTTTGTCCTCGAAGTCGAGTTGCTCGATCAATGCTTCCAGCGTGTTGGCCGTGATCGGCTTGCTTGTCTGATAGCGTGGCTCCAGCAGATGGACGGTCTTGGAGTCGAAGATCTGCCAAGCCTTGGACCCGGGCTCGGCAAGGACGGCGCGGCCGAACTTCGCATAGGTGAAGAGCGCGCCGTCCTCACCTTCGTCGACGAAGCGATGGCCCTTGCGGTTGAGCATCACCGCATAGACGTAGCTGAGGCGGTTGCTGCGATCCGTGAGCTCACGCGGCGCGAAATCACCCCAATCCGCGCTGATGGGCGTTGCGTGGCAGCCGCTCCACTGACCCCAGGGCATGGCGCCGATGTTCATGGCCATGCGCAGGCCGTCGCCTTGATTGTAGGGCGTGCCGCGCACTTTTGCCGAGCCAACCAGCGCGCCGATGTGTTGCGTGCGCATCTGCACGTTGGCTTCGAACCCGCCGCAGCCGAGGACGACCGATTTCGCATTCAGCGTTGAAATGCCATCGTCGTCACGAACCTTGACGCCATTCACCCGGCCATCACCGCCGACCAGAAGCTCAAGCGCTGCTGTGCCATAGCGCACCTCGATGCCGAGCCGCTCTACAGTCGAGAACCAGCTGCGCGACAAGCCCACGCCTTCATGCGCGGCGCGCACAACGAGGCCGCGCGCCCAGACCATGACGTTGCCCTTTTTCACCGCGGACAGCGTCGTCGCCGGCTCCATCTTTATGGCTCCGCTGTCCTTCATCCATTTGACCGTCTCCTGAGACTTCGCAACCAGGAGCTTGGACAGAACAGGATCCGTGCGCCCGTTGGTGACGCGCATCAGATCACCGTGGAAGTCGTCCTGCGTGTAGGGTGAGATGCCATCATAGAAATTCTCGTATTCATCTTCGACGCCAGGCAGAAGCGGACCGATCTCACGCGGATCGTCGAAAGCGAAACGCAGCACCCCTCCGCTCCAGTGTGTGTTGCCGCCGCGCATTTCCCGCGGTGCCTTCTCTAGAACAACGATGCGCTTGGCGCCGTTCTCGCTCGCAGACACTGCTGCGGCGAGCGCGGCATTGCCGGCGCCGACCACGATCACATCGTACGTTTGCGCCTGTTGGTCGGCCATCGGCGTCACCCCTCTCTTTGACCAGTGCTGAGCGATCCGGCGATGGTCCCGGCTACGCGTCTTCTCACTCTATACGGCTGTATACAATGAAATGCAAGCAAACGCACGCCGCGTTCCAGGTGACGTCAGATCGTTGGATCGGCAGGTCGCGCCACGAGACGGCAGGTGTCGGGGCGAATGCGCAAGGTCACCGCTGCGCCGACGTCGAAATCGCGCCTGGAGTGAACCTTGACCTTGGCCCCAGCCGCATCGATGACGTACTCCGTATACGCGCCGAGGTAGTGACTTTCGCGGATCGTACCGGGCAGGCTACGCCCGCGGTCCGCGCCCGGGCTGTTGCCATCGACAATCTCAATATCCTCTGGACGCAGCATGGCCTGGTAGCTGCCACTGCCATTGGCGCCCACATCGGTCACATCGAGGAACGTGCCATCTGGCATCTTCCAGCCGTTCGCGCTCTCGCCTCGCGACACGTCGATGAAGCTGGCGCGGCCGACGAAATCGGCCACGAAATGGTTGACCGGACTGCGGTAGAGCTCTTTGGGCGTGCCGACCTGCTCGATCCTGCCCTTGTCCATGACGATCACCCGATCCGACATGGACAGAGCCTCCTCCTGATCGTGCGTGACGTAGACGGCAGCCACGCCGAGCTCGCGCTGGAGCCGGCGGATCTCGGTGCGTGTGCCCTCGCGCAGCTTTGCATCGAGATTGGAGAGAGGCTCATCGAACAGGAGAACCTTGGGTCGCCCGACGATGGCACGGGCGAGCGCCACGCGCTGCTGCTGCCCACCGGACAACTGCGATGGGTGGCGACCCCTGAGCGCTCCGAGACCGACGATCGCCAGTGCTTCCTCCACCTGCCGACTCACATCCGCCGCGGGCAGATTCCGAACAGAAAGTGGAAAGCCAACGTTGTCCGCCACGGTCATGTGCGGCCAGATGGCGTAGCTTTGGAACACCATGCCGATCTGGCGCTCGTGTACCGGCACAAGCGCACCCTCGTCCGGCGCCGAGACTGTGGTGTCACCGATGCGGATAACCCCTGCATTGGCATCCTCGAGACCGGCAATGCAGCGAAGCGTCGTCGTCTTGCCGCAGCCGGATGGACCGAGAAGGCTGACGAATTCACCGCGCGCCACCTCGAACGAAATGCCGTGCACGACCGTGTGCACATCAAATCGCTTGACGAGGTTTTGGACCGAAATGCTCATAGAGTCTCCTTGCGCTCAACCGCGCCGCGCAGCCGGCAGCAGCCAAGTGATCAGCGCCATAGCGACGAAGATGATGAGGGTGGCGACCACGGCAAGGGCACTCGCCTGGCCCCAATTGGCCTGCTCGAAAAACGACCATATAGAGATCGATATAACGGCCGTAGATGCTGAATAGAGAAGGATGGCTGAAGAGATCTCGCGGAAGAACGCCATGAACAGGAGGAAATAGGCACCCTGCACGGATGGAAATATCAGCGGAAGCAGCACTTTCCGAACGCCTTGGATGCGCGTCGCGCCACTGACCCAGGCCGCTTCCTCCAGGCTCTTGTCGATCTGCACCATCTGCCCACCGATGGTCTCGGTCGCGTACGGCAGGAAGCGGGTGACGAACGCGACGATGATGATCGCGAGCGTGCCGTAGAGCGGCAGTGGCAGGTAGGCATAGGCCCAGAGCAGGCCGAGGCCCAGAACGATACCTGGCACGCCAAACGGCAGACTGACGAAGAAATCCAACGCCCGATGGCCACGGGGCTGCACGCGAAGCGTGAAATAGGCGCAGAGAATGCCAAGAGCGACGCCGATCGCGGCGCCGATTCCGGACACCATCAGCGTGTTCCAGAAACTTCTGACGGTCGAAGCGCTCTCCAGCATGTAGGTGTAGTTCCTGATGGTGTACATGCCGGCAAGTGGATTGGCAGTGAACCATTTCAGGACCGAGGTGTAGATGAGGATCGCCATCGGCAGAATGAGACCGAGAAACGCGAATCCGAAGCAGAGGACGTAAGCTGCCCACTTCCACCGGCCGAGAGGGATCGGCTTCAGCCGTCCGGCCTTGCCGGTCACCGTGACGAGCCGCCCGGCCCGCGACACGCGGCGCTGTGCCCAAATGGCGGCACCGGTCATGGCGCTCAGCGCAATGCCGATCGCAGAAGCAAGTCCGTAGTCGGTCGGCGAAAAACGCACGAGCAGATAGAGCTGCGTCGCCAGCATGTTGACCTGACCAGGGATGCCGATCAGCGCCGGAATGGCAAACTGCTCGATAGTGATAATGAACGTCAGAATGAAGCTGGAGATCAGGGAGTAGCTGAGCAACGGCAACGTGACGCGCGTGATGACCACGCGCGGCTTGGCACCCGCTGTGCGCGCGGCCTCCTCGTAGATGCCATCCATGCCGATGATCGGACCGCGCATCGTTAGATAGACGAACGGTACTTGATGCAGCACCATAATCAGGATGATGCCCATTGCCGTATAGATATCGACGCGCAGCCAGGGCATTCCCAAGGTGTCGTCAACGACCGCATTGATGATGCCGCCGGGTGCTCCAATGATGATCCAGGCCATCGCCAAGATGAAGGATGGAAAGTAGAAGGCCAACCCGACGAGCGCGGATACGAGCTTCCCGTACTTGAAGTCTGTGCGATGCACGAGCAGGGCAATTGCCGTGCCGATCACGATGCACAGAGCAGACGAGAGAAGTCCGATCCAGAGGGTCGTCCCAATCGTCCTCAGCACGCCGCTGGAGGCAAGACCGGCATAGTTGTTGAGCGTCCATTCGCCCGGAAGACCAGGTGCGGCTGTGCGGAAGCTGCCGTAAACAAGCGCGATGATCGGGATCATCACCATCGCCACGACGAGGGCGAAGACCACGGCATAGGTGATATCGAAGGCCCAGTTGCCTGAGCGCCGGCCCTCGATCTGCCCCGCGGAAAGATCGCTCAAACGCGCCGTCTGTTCGGACATGTTATCCCTGCGTCAACGGGAGTGACGTCAGCGGACGCCGAACACCGTGCGCCATTCATTGACGATCTTGGCCTGCCGCGCCGATGTGAGGATTTTCTCGCCGTCGACGACATTGGCGATCTGGGAGGTCGCCGGCAGCTTGCTGAGCGGCGGCGCCCCGTTGCGGGTCACTGACAAACCGCAATACTGCTGCAGTGCTTCCTGGCCTTCCTTCGTCATCAGCCAGTTCATGAAGACACGCGCGGCATTGGGATGCGGTGCCTTTGCGGCCACGAACGCCTTGTTGGCCGAGAGCGTCGTCCCGCTCGCGGGATAGACGAAACCTACAGGAGCCCCGTCCTCAAGCAGTGGATTGAGCGGCAAATCCGTCAGCTCTGCGATGCGGACATCGCCACGTACCACTGCTTGAATGATACCTCCGGAGCCTTCGAAGAACCGCACCTCGTTGGCTTTCAGCTTCTCGGCAGCGTTGGCAATGCCTTTGTCCTCCCAGAACGCAACGATCTGCTGGATGGAAACCGAGCGCCAAGGCGGATTCATGCCGACCTTACCCTTCCATTTCGCATCAAACAGGTCCGTCCACTCCTTCGGCTCGTCGGCCGGCTTCACAAGAGTCTTGTTCCAGATGATCGCCTCGCGGGCGTACTGCAGGGTGAAGAGCTTGTTTCCCTCGTTAATCGCCGGCGGGAAATTCGATAGTTCGGGCGGCGTCCATTCGGCCATCCAACCTGCCTTCAGGCCGGTAACGATGCGCTCGTCGGGAAACGTGATGAGAACGTCGGCAAGGTGCCGGCCGGCAGTGAACTCCGTTTGGAAGCGCTCGATGAGCGGGTTGCTGCCGAGACGGATTTGCTCCGGCTGAATGCCGGGAACCGCGGCCCGAAACTTCGCGAGCAGCGGCTCAATGCCGTTAGGCTGGAGATTGTTGTAGAAGACGATTTTGCCTTCCTTCTTGGCCGCGGCGACGGTCTCGTCCCAGGTCTGCGCCGACGCATGCAGCGAAGCCAGCACGCCTGCGAGCGCGATTGCGCTCGCCAGAGCAGCAAGGCGGACAAGCATCGATTGTTGTCGTGTCATCAGTTCTCTCCTTTATTGGTGCGTTTCCTGGCGCTGCCCGTTGCCCCAACCTGGCTGACACTGTTTCGAAGCATCATGCGGCGGAGTTCTACGGCCTTTAGAATATGCGCTCGCGCCTCTTTGTTGGCACGGACTCCGTCTTTCTGTTCAATAGCCTCCACGATAAGGCGATGCTCTCTGGCAGCGTCCGGCAAACGACCTTTCGCCCCAAGGGTCGTCGGCCCAAGCAATGCGATGGCATCGTGGAGCGCGTGCAGGCTTTTCATTAGGAAGCGGTTGTGGGCAGCGGCGTAGATGGCGCGGTGAAAGGCAAGGTTGTGCCGATAGCGCGCGGTGGGATCAGCCGGGAGTCGAGCCTCGTCTTGGATAAGTTGCGCAAGTGCCGCGACCTCGCGGGCGCTGGCATGATGCGCTGCCATCGCGGCTGCCGCGCCTTCTAGCACGGCGCGCATCTCGTACAGCTCCTCCATGGCCGTCTCGTCAAGCGACGCGACGACAAGGCCCGTCCGCGGACGGGCCTCGAGCAACCCTTCGATCTCCAGCCGAGACAGGGCGTGCCGCGTCGGCGTACGGCTGATACCGAGCCAGGATGCGAGCTCGATCTCGCGCATGCGCCGCCCGGGCGCAAAGTGCCCTTCGACGATCGCCGAATGCAGTTTGGCATACGCGTAATCTGCGGCCGAGCCGTAATGGTCGCGGTCCGCAGGATCACGTGAGGGAGCTACGGGATCGGCCATCCGTCTGTTCCGCCCGGCGCTGGTGGATACGTCCGCGTTCTGTGGCCCACAAAGGTCCTTGCATGATTGTATACAGACGTATTCCTAACGTCGCAAGGGCGGCGAGGACCTCTGTTGCACATCGAGAATTGCTTCTGCGGACAGCCAGACTTACGGCTAGTGTCCCGATTCCGAAGTTCGCCTTATCTCGATGCTAGGTCCGGGAGCGAACTTCGGAATCCAAAGGGACACTAGCATCATAGAGTTGCTAGTGAGATTCAGATCGAGAAATTCGCTCCAGGATGTGCGGCAAACGCCGGCGAATTTCTCGATCATCACACTAGATGGCCCCAGGGTCGCGGGCGAGCTTACGTTCCACGAGGCGTGCAAACAGGGCGGCGCCGAACGGCGTGGCCTCGTCGTTGAAGTCGAAACGGTGATTGTGGACCGGCGCGCTTGTCTCCCCGTTACCGAGATTGATGTAGGCACCTGGCACCTGCTCGAGCATGAAGCTGAAGTCCTCCGAGGCCGACGCCGGTGGCTTGTTGCGGTCGACGCGCTCTTCCCCCACCAGCTCTGCCGCTGTGTCGGCGATCTCCGCCGTCGCGTCGCGGCTGTTGATCAGTGGCGCGAAGATCAGGCGAAAATCCACGGCGGCGGTGGCTCCGAGTCCCGTCGCAACATTGGTGGCAACGCGCCGAAGCCCCTCTTCGACCAGCGTCATAGTCTCGCGCTTCATCGTGCGTACCGTACCCGACATCTTAGCGCTGTGCGGGATCACGTTGTAAGCATCGCCCCCTTCTAGGCGCGTGACGCTCAGCACCGCCATGTCGGAAGGCGGCACATTGCGCGAGACTACGGACTGCAAAGCCGTACCGATGTAGCAAGCGGCCAACACCGGATCGATGGACGCCTCGGGACGTGCGCCGTGCGCGCCTCTGCCAGTGACCGTGATGTCGAAGAAGGCGCCGGCCGCCATCGCCGCCCCTGGCGTGATCGAGAAGTGACCGATCGGTGCGCCGGGTCGGTTGTGCATGCCGTAGATCGTATCGCAGGGGAAGCGCTGAAAGAGACCGTCCTGCAGCATGGCCAACGCACCGCCCATGCCCTCCTCGCCCGGCTGGAAAATGAAATTGACGGTGCCGTTGAAAGCGCGTGTCTCGGCCAGATAGCGCGCCGCGCCGAGCAGCATGGTCGTGTGGCCGTCATGCCCGCAGGCATGCATACGCCCTGCGTTGCGGCTGCGATAAGCCATGGCGTTAGCCTCTTCGATCGGCAGAGCGTCCATATCCGCTCTGAGACCGATGGTTCCGGGACCATTGCCTGATCGCAGGACGCCCACCACGCCAGTGCCGCCGACGCCACGGTGCACTTCGATGCCCCAGGACTCGAGCTGCTTTGCCACCAGCTCGGCAGTGCGATGCTCCTCCATGCCAAGCTCCGGATTGGCATGAATGTCGCGGCGAATCTCCGTCAGATCGGCATGAAACCCGCGGATCTTGTCCAGCACGGCAGAGGTTGACAGCATCGTATGTCACTCGCGGATTGGGCCGAAGGGAATGTCGATTGACCGACGACAAGAATCGTCAGCGGCAACAACCATTGCAACCGAAATCGCGAGGCAGCGACGAATACGTGACCTGGCGCCCATTGCGGTGAGCATTTACGAATGCGTGGCGCCGCCGCAGCGCCCGCTAAACGCGGAAGGCCGTCGGGAGGACATAGGCCATCGCACGCCCCATGAGCGCATCGACACGCGCAGGCATGCCGGTCCGTTCGCTGACGCCCATCGGCCGGGTCCGCTCATGCACCAGGCGGGCTAGCTCGTCACGGCTCTCATCGCCGCGCGCAAGCTTTGCCGACGCCGCGACGGAGGTGAAATCGCGCCGCCAAAGCGCCGCCACGAAGGCCAACGGACCAAAGACTTCCTTCTGCATCACCACGGCGGGATGGCCGCCTGCCGACTCGACCTGCTTCGAGAACACTTCGTAGTAAGCGCTCCAGTGACGCCCGGGCCGGTGATGATGCTCCACATGATAGTCGTTGCCGAGATTGCCGTGCTCGGGGCCGGCATAGTCGACCGAATGGCCGTGCGGCTCGTGCGACTCGTTGGGATCAACGAGACCATGCTGCCAGAAGGCCACGAGAGACTGCAGGTTGCCGCCGAGGAAGCGAGAGGCGAACAGGATGGCGGCAGCGACCGGATTGAACACGGCAACAATGACGAGCATCGCATACCAGATGCCAAGGCCGCGCAGCAGTTCGCGGATCTGCCGCTTCTTGCCCTTCGCCTGCAGGTAGCGAAACACGGTGTAGCCGGACACAAGATCCAGACCCTGCTTGAACGCGTGACGGCAAAAATCCAGATAGCTCGCGCGATCAAATGTCATAGTCGACTGTGAGTCGTCCGGACCGTTGTCTTCTGCGTGATGAACATAGACGTGCTGGACGCGATAGTAGTAAGGCGGGCGCAAGGCCAGCAGCGAAAGCACGTAGTCGAAGTAGAACTGCAAACCTTTGAGAAACAGCTTCGCATAGGGTGAGGCGTTGATCTTCGGCGAGAATACGCGCGTATGGATGTTCGTATGATCGATCAGCTCATGTGGAAACTGGATCAGCAGCAGCGCCACACCATAGGCCGCGATGACGAAGTAGTTCACGGTCGGCGGCGCGAACAGGAGAATGGTCAGCGGCAGGATGGCGAGCGTGTTGCCAACCCAGGTGCGCGTGAAGATCGCATCGATGGGATGGTTCAGCATGGTCGAAAGCCGGCGCTCCAGCGGGCGGCTGGCTATCGACTGCTTGAGGCCTTCGAACGTTTCGGGGTAGTCAGTGTAGACGAGATAGACACGAGCGAAGAGGCCGATCGAGAGCCAGAGCAGAACCTCGAGAAGGATTTCCGTCGGATGGGTGTAGTCAGGAAAGAAATTCGGGATGGTCTGTGTCATCGCTGCCATCAACGCCGACGAAGCAGCAAGCCAAGCCAACGGATAACGCTCGATCAGCCAGCGCGGGATGACGATCGAGACAACCGCGCCGGCACCTGCCGTCAGCCAATAGAGCGAGCTGCAGGCTATGAAAAAGTAGGTCGACAGGGCGGCCGCTATGGCCGTCAAGAGCCCATTCAGCGCTGATCCGCTGGTCTGCGCTCGTTCGAGCGAGACGGAATAGTCGGCGGCGTTCGACAAGGCCGAGTCTCCGGGACACGAATTATGAATTGAAACAACCTAGCCGCGCGCCGCGCTGACCGCTGTTTCCTATGTAACCGGCCCCAGAACCATGCGCCGCACGCAGTCCGAACGCCGGATATGGCAGTTTACCTGGGCGCGACCTTTCCTGAGTTGATATTTTTCCGCGGCCTTTCGCCACGAGCGACCACCGTTCTAGTTGCGGCACCGCTGTCACCGCCGCCTGCAGCAAAGAGGGAACGGTTAACTCTCGCCAGCGTTTTCAGCTCTCGACCGCTGCCAGGAGTTATGTTGTGAAAGACGTGCTCTTCCCCTTGGCCATCTTTATCGCTCTACACGCCGTTTTCATAGGGGCCGCGTTGACCTTCTATATTCACTGACACCATTCGACGGCGGAACTTTTGAGGTGGCCCAGGCGGTTCCTTGCGACAGCAGGAGGCTATGATGGCCCAACCCTTCGACGACAACGTCGCTTCAACCCGCTCCCCCAGTTCAATCGATAAGCGGAATAGATCATTTGGCAGACCTGGTCCGGACCCGGTTCGAGTGGCACGGTTTGCAGCACTGACATTTCTCGTCGGCGTCGCCTTTCTCGTCGTCGGCTACGCCTTGTCGTAGGCGGAGACGCTACTCTCGGGCGGATATCGGTACTGGCGCATCCTGCCGAATGAGGCCTTCGCCCTTGAGCTCCTGCCAAAGAGCACTCGGAATCGGCATGCGCATCCACGCGAGGTTCAACCGGACCTCCTCTGTCGTCACAGGCCCCGGAATGATTGACACGACACACGGATGGCCAAACGGAAATTGCAACGCCGCCGCGGCGAGCGGGACGCTGTGGCGCGCGCAGACCGCCGCAATCCGCTGTGCCTTGTGAAGGATATCGGGCTCGGCTGGCGCATAGCGGTACAGGGCGCCGGTGGTGGGACCGCGGGCCAGGATTCCCGACGCGAACGGCGCGCCGATGACGACCGAAACACCGCGCGCCTCGCACAGCTGCAGCTCTCCGTCGAGCGCTTCCTGTTCAAGTAGCGTGTAGGGCATCGCCACAAGAAAAAAGTCGATCGCGAAACGCTCCAGAAAGCGCGGGATCATGCCAACGTGATTGACGCCCGCGCCAATGGCCTTGATCTGGCCCTCGCCCTTCAGGGCCGCCAGCGCGCTATAACCGCCACCGCCATCGAGTTGCTTCAGTGCAGCCGTAACACCTTCCTCCGACTTCTGGTGGCGCGGATCGAGATCGTGGATCAGAAGCGCATCGACAGTATTGATGCCCAAGCGCATGAGGCTCTGTTCATAGCTCTTCAGGACGCCGTCGCGGGTATAGTCGAAGCGCAGATCGAACGGGAGACCGCCCAGCCAACGGGGATGACCGTAAGTCGCGGCGTTCGACGGCCGGAAATATACACGCCCCACTTTCGTGGACAGTACGAAGCTGTCGCGCGGTTTTGTCCTCAGCACCCGACCGAAGCGCAGCTCGCTCTTGCCGTTTCCGTACCAGGGTGACGTGTCGAAATAACCGATACCTGCAACGTGGCCCGCTTCCAGCGTCGCCTCGGCCTGAGCTTCCGGATAGACCTCGCGGGCGTCGCCGAGGCTGGCTCCGCCCATGCCGAGCTGCGTGACTTTGAATGCCGTCTGGCCAACGCGGCGTTTCAGAAACGGGTTCATTGAACCGACCTTACGATCTCGTGACGGCATTCGCGCCATGCAAACACTCGCAGGGTATAACGTCATCTGTCGCTCGGGCGAACAGGAAACGGATTGCTTCCCGATTCTCGTCGGCTTCGCCTACGGCATTCGCATTTCGCTAGTGCCCGCTGTGCAAATCGAATGCTTCGGTCTGCCAAATCTGGGACTTATCCTCGGCGTGTTCTTCACGGCCTCGGGATTGGCCGCCGTTTTGGGGTCGGCTCTCGCAGGCTTCATCGTCGATGCCACAGGCAGTCGTCAATGGTGTATCCCGTATGCTCTAGCGATGGGGCTTCTCGGCACCATTACGATCGCGCCCCTTGCGAAGCCGCGCATAAGCGAGCCTCGCTGAACAGATTCTGGTTACGTGCGGAACAGCGGCAGTTGGACTGACAGGCTAAGATGGGGTCATTGCGGTCATACAAGGTGGAGACGACGATGGAACAGTTTCCCGAGAGATGGCTGTTGGTCATCGGCAAGCACCTGCGCCAGCGCATGGGACTTTCGCCTGACGCACCTCTGCCTGCCAATGTCGTCGCCAGATTGCGCAAGCTCAGAGCAAGCGAAATCGCGCGGCGCGTATCCTGAGCGTGGCTGGCGCTGTCAATGCGGCACCAACCCACCGTCGACGTTGAACGCCTGGCCCGTGACATTGCGCGAGCCGGGCGACGCCAGGAATAGCACCATGTCGGCGATGTCCTCCGGCTCGTTGGCCCGGCGGATGGGAATGCCCTCGAGCTTGCTGCTCTCGACCTCCTCGGGGCTGCGACCTTCCTTCTCGGCCATGACCCGGTTGATCTCGCGCCACATCGCCGTGCGCACGATGCCCGGACATACGGCATTGACGTTGATGTTGTAGGGCCCCAGCTGCTGCGCGGCCGTTTTCGTCAAACTGATGACGGCACCTTTGCTCGCTGCATAGATGGCATTGGATGTGCCGGCGTAGCCCTTGCCTGCGATCGACGCGATGTTGATGATCCGTCCGCTGCGCCGCGGAATCATTTCACGCGCTGCGCGCTGCAGGCAGAAGAACACGCCCTTCGCGTTAACACGGTGCGTGCGATCCCAGTCTTCCTCCGTCAGGTCCATGATGTCTGCGCGCCGCGTGACACCGGCGTTATTGACCAGTGTGTCGATACGGCCGAAGGCCGCGACGGCCTCCCCAATCATGCGATCGATCTCGGCGACGCTGCCGAGGTCGGCCCGAAGTGCAAGACTGCGCCGGCCGAGCGCGGCAATCGCAGCGGCCGTTTCTTTGACGCTCTCGCCATTGATATCGACGGTCGCCACATCGGCGCCGGCCTTGGCCATGGCCAGAGCACACGCCTTACCGATGCCTTGGCCGGCGCCCGTAACCAGAACCACCTGTCCTGACAGATCCATGTGCGTCTCCTCCTCCCCTGGCGCCGGATCGTTAACGTGCTCCGCGCCGCTTGTTGTGACGCAGGATAGGCCGGCGTCTCTTGACTGGGCAAATGTTTCGCTGCGTTGCAGACTTTCCGCTGCAGGCAGCAACGTGATATTCAATGGTATACAACGCTAGGCCAACTCGGCGCTCAGACCGCCTTCGAGCAGTGGTGCACCCACCGTGATTTCTTCCCCCGTATTCTCGCCTCAGCCGGCCATGGATTGCTGATGGACTGGATGGCGCTCAGTGCCGAGGAATGGACGGCCGTGCGGCTGAGCCTCAAGGTTGCGACTGTGGCAACGCTTGTCAGCCTGCCGCTGGCGATTGCCGTCGCCATGGCATTGGGACGCTACCAGTTTTGGGGACACGGCCTGCTCAACGGGCTCGTGCTGCTGCCGCTGATCCTGCCTCCGGTGGTCACCGGCTATATCCTGCTCCTGCTGTTTGGGCGGCGCGGGACTATCGGTGCATTTCTGGCCGATCATCTCGGTATCGTTTTCTCCTTCCGCTGGACCGGCGCCGCCCTTGCCTGCGGCGTGATGGGTTTTCCGTTGCTGGTGCGTGCCATACGCCTTTCCATCGAGGCGGTCGATCCGCGGCTGGAAGAGGCTGCCGGCACGCTCGGAGCGCACCGCGGGTGGGTGTTTCTCACTGTCACCCTGCCGCTCATCGTGCCAGGCATTCTTGCTGGTACGATTCTGTGTTTCGCCAAGGCGATGGGTGAATTCGGCGCGACTATCACGTTCGTCTCCAATATTCCGGGGGAAACCCAGACGCTGCCGTCGGCGATCTACACGTTCACACAGGTGCCGGGCGGAGACGTGGGCGCCTTGCGGCTGACGCTCGTGTCGGTGGCCATATCCATCCTGGCTCTGCTGGTGTCGGAGGTTCTGGCGCGCCGGGCTCAGCAACGCCTGGATATCCAGTGATGCTGGAGGTCGAGATCAAGCATCGGCTCGGCGAATTCGCGCTCGATGCGCAATTCTCGACGGGACGCGGGCTGGTGGCACTGTTCGGAAAATCCGGCTCCGGCAAGACGTCGATCGTCAATGTCCTGGCGGGGCTCGTCCGGCCGGACCACGCCCGCATCACGCTCGATGGCGCACCGCTCATCAACACGGCGCGCGGCGTGTTCGTGCCGCGCCACAAGCGCAGAATCGGCTACGTTTTCCAAGACGCTCGGCTTCTGCCGCATCTCACGGTACGTCAGAATTTGCTTTACGGACGCTTCTTCGCCCCACCCGCCGACGATGGCCCGACGCTGGAGCACGTCGTCGACCTCCTGGGAATCGAGAATCTGCTGGGCCGACGCCCAGCGCGTCTCTCGGGCGGCGAGAAGCAGCGTGTTGCCATCGGTCGAGCCCTGCTTGCCAAGCCGAACCTTCTGCTGATGGACGAGCCGCTGGCATCGCTGGATGAGCATCGCAAGGTGGAGATCTTGCCGTATATCGAGCGGCTGCGCGATGAAAGCGGCGTGCCGATCGTCTACGTCAGTCATTCAATCGCCGAGGTCGCGCGTCTGGCTTCAACGGTCGTACTGTTGTCGTATGGCAGGGTGGCCGCTGTCGGGGCGACGACCGACATCATGCAGCGGCTGGATCTGCTGCCACTGACCGGGCGGTCCAAGGCCGGCTCGCTCATCGAGGCGACGGTTGAGCACCACGACATGGACTTCGGCCTGACGACCTTGCGCTCCCGCGGTGGACTGTGGCGGGTGCAGCAGATCAATGCAGCGGCGGGCACGCCTGTCAGGCTGCGCGTGCGTGCCCGCGACGTGCTTCTGGCCCGAACGTCGCCGGACCACGTCAGCGCACTCAATGTACTGCAGGGAACCGTGGCCGCTATCGGCTCTCCGGACGGACCGGGTGTCGATGTGCGCATTGACTGCAGTGGCGATGCCCTGATCGCGCGGCTGACGCGTTTTTCGGTGGATCATCTGGGGTTAGCGCCAGGGGTACCGGTTTTCGCGCTTGTGAAAAGCGTGGCGTTCGATGGCCGCAGCATCGGCGGCCCGCTGCTGTTGGCGAGCGAGGACGTCGATGATGATGACAATGACACCTGATGTAGCTCGCCCACCTCGGCACGTGCCATACTGGCGCGAAATTGGAGAATGGAGCAGTCGATGACAGACTTGCATCCGCTTGGACCTCTTCCCGCAGGCATTCGCTCGCGCTTCGTCGACAACATCAACGGCTTGCGCATGCACGTTCTCGAGGCCGGGTTCGAAGAGAAGAACCGCCGATGCCTTCTGCTGCTGCACGGCTTTCCCGAACTCGCATACAGCTGGCGCAAAGTGATGCTGCCGCTCGCAGCCGCCGGCTATCACGTGGTCGCGCCGGACCAACGCGGCTACGGACGCACCACCGGCTGGGATCCCGACTATGACGGCGATCTGGGGTCATTTCGCCTGCTGAACCTGGGGTGCGATACTTTGGGGCTGATATCGGCGCTTGGATACCACTCGGTCGAGGCCGTCATCGGGCACGACTTCGGCTCTCCGGTAGCTGCATACTGCGCGCTGGCCCGGCCAGACGTGTTTCGCGCGGTAGCATTGATGAGTTCGCCCTTCGGCGGAACGCCTACTCTTCCGTTCAATACGGCCAACGAGCGCACAGCCGCGCGCGCCGCGACCAGCATCCACGACGATCTCGCTGCGCTCGAAAGGCCCCGCAAGCACTATCAGTGGTACTACTCGACGCGCGAGGCCGACGCCAACATGCGCAATTGCCCCCAGGGCCTGCACGCCTTCTTGCGCGCCTACTATCATCACAAGAGCGCCGACTGGCCCGACAACAAACCTCACAAGCTGACATCGTGGAGCGCGGCGGAGCTGGCCAAGATGCCGACCTACTACATCATGGATCTGGCCAAGGACATGGCGGAGACCGTCGCGCCCGAAATGCCCAACGAGCGCCAGATCGCCGAGTGCCGTTGGCTGCCCGATGACGAATTGCACGTCTACAGCAGCGAGTATGAGCGCACGGGATTTCAGGGCGGACTGCAATGGTATCGCTGCCGCACGACTGGCCGGTATGGCGCCGATTTGGAGATCTATTCGGGCCGCACGATCGACGTGCCCTCCTGCTACATCGCCGGCCAGAGCGACTGGGGCGTCCATCAGAAACCCGGCGATTTCGAACGCATGCAAACGGAGGCGTGCACGAACATGCTGGTCTGCCAGCTCGTCGACGGAGCGGGCCATTGGGTCCAACAGGAACAGCCTGAAGCCGTGAGCCGCCTGCTTCTCCAATTCCTGGACCAAGCCGGAAGCAGGCGCTGATGTTGTATCCAGTGCCCGCGCTCACTACGTTGGCAACCATGACGACCGGCGCCGGCAGGACCTGATTGCGATGAA
Organism: Hyphomicrobiaceae bacterium; assembly: GCA_046154585.1. GTDB lineage: Bacteria > Pseudomonadota > Alphaproteobacteria > Rhizobiales > Hyphomicrobiaceae > CADEFX01. Next base: position 71,953 of record JBJXDX010000051.1, read on the forward strand.
GTTCGCGCGCATCCCCATCGAAGCGGCCACCGGAGCAATTTTGGCGCATTCCGTCAGCGTTCCTGGTGGCAGCATCAAAAAGGGCCGTGCGCTGACCGCCACGGAGCTGGCACGTCTCAAGGCAGCTGGGCTGACCCACATCATCGCGGCGCAGCTCGAAGCCGGCGACGTCGGTGAGGACGAGGCCGCGGGACGTATCGCGCGTGCGGCCTCCGGGGAGAGCACACATAGCTCCGCGCCTTTTACGGGGCGCGCAAATCTTTTTGCCGATACGGCCGGTTTGGTGGAGATCGATGGCTCGCGCGTGCACGCGCTCAACATGATCGACGAAGGACTGACGATCGCCACGACAATGCCGTTCGAGCGTGTAAGCCCCAAACAGATGGTGGCGACCGTCAAGATCATCACGTTTGCCCTGCCGGAAGCCGTGGTGGCGCGCGCGGAAGCATTGGCGCGGACACCTGCGGGGCTGATTCGCATCGCGCCGCTGCATGCCAAAACGGCCGGCCTGATCCTGACACGACTGCCTGCCACCAAGCCCAACGTGCTCGCCAAGCGCGAGCTGGCCATCGCGGGACGACTCGAAAATCTCGGAAGCCGGCTCGGACCCGTCGAGATCGTGGCTCACGAGGAAAGCGCCGTCGCCGCAGCGATCACGCGGATGAATGCGGCCGGCGCCGATCCCATTATCGTGTTCGCAGCTTCGGCCATCGTCGACCGCGGCGACGTCATCCCGGCAGGCCTCATGGCAGCCGGGGGCGACATCCTGAGGCTCGGCATGCCCGTCGATCCAGGCAACCTGATGCTGCTCGGACGCTTGGGCGGCACAGACGTGATCGGCGCGCCAAGCTGTGCCGCCTCGCCCAAGCTCAACGGCTTCGACTGGGTGCTCGAGCGGCGCCTTGCTGGCCTCGAGGTCGGCTCGGCGGACGTGGCCGCCATGGGGCTGGGCGGGCTGCTGAAAGAAATCGCAACGCGCCCACAGCCGAGAGAGCTCATGGCCGGTGACGAAAACGGGGCACGCAGTGCGCCGCGTATTGCTGCCCTCATTCTGGCCGCGGGCCGCTCGACGCGATACGGCGGCAGCAACAAGCTGCTCGCGGATCTCGATGGCGTTCCCATTGTGCGCCGTGTCGCGCAGGCGACCCTCGAAAGCCGCGCACGGCCCGTTATGGTCGTGACCGGACATCAGGCGGAGCGCGTGGCTGAAGCTTTGAAGGGCCTCGACGTGCAGCTCGTGTACAACCCGAACTACGCCAAGGGCCTCAGCACGTCGCTGAAAACCGGAATCGGCGCGCTGGCCTCCGATGCGGACGGCGCCGTCGTCTGTCTGGGCGACATGCCCCGGATCGAGGCGAGCCATATCGACCGTCTGATCGCAGCGTTTGCGCCGAAGGAAGGCCGCCTGATCGCCCTGCCGCTGCATGAAGGCAAACGCGGCAATCCGGTGCTGTTCGGCCGCGGGCTGTTCCCGGAGATGATGGCAGCGGAAGGCGACACCGGCGCGCGGCATATCATCGGCAGCCATGCCGAAGAGGTCGTGGAGGTAGACCTCGGCACCGACGCAATTTTTGCCGACGTCGATACGCCAGAAGCGCTGCAGCGGCTTCAGCGCGAAGCTTGACGTTAAGCTACATGCGTAAATGCGGCCCGCGGATCTGATACAGCGCGAGCGCCGTTGCTACGGCCAGATTGAGCGAGTCCAATCGGCCTGCCATAGGGATCTTCACAAGACGCGTGCATGCGGCCGTCAGCTCCGGCGACAGGCCCGCGCCTTCGCTGCCCATGACGAGCAATGTCGGCGAACGATACGTAATTTTGCGGAAATCGTCCGTGCTGGAAAGGTGCGTCCCGACGACATCGCCGGGCCAGGACTCCAGCCATTGCAAAAAGGACGGCTGGTCAAGGCGGACAAGCGGCACGCTGAAGATCGAACCCATCGTTGCCCGAGCGGCCTCCGGCGAATAGGGATCGCAACTGGCGCCGATCAGCATGACGCCGCGCGCACCGACCGCGTCGGCCGTGCGGATGATGGTGCCGAGATTGCCCGGGTCGCGGACCTGTTCCAGCGCCAGCCACACGCCCTCTGACGGTTCGACCGCGGATACGGGCGCCAAGGCCCAGCGCTGCTCGAAGACCGCCATGACATTCTGCGGGTTTTCTTTCGAGGCAAGCTTGCCGATGATCGCTTCGGTGACTTCCAGGCAGTCGGCGCCAGCAACAAGGGCCCACGCGACGAGGCCGCCGACGATCGGGCGTTGCTTTTCAGTGACGGCATAGAGGAGCGTGCGCGGAAGCCAGCCATTGTCGCGCGCCGTGATGATCAGTGCCGCGCCTTCGACCGAAAACAAGCCCGTATCGCGGCGCACCTTGCGCATGTCGAGCGAGCGGACGAACTTGACCTGCTCATTCTGGAGACTGGTGATGGCGCGCGGTGCATTCGCCGCGTCGCGGTCAACCGGCGGGGTCATGAGAACTCCAGCGCGTAAACAACGACGTAGGGACCGCTCGCTGACCACCCTCCTCGCGGATCGCGAGCTCGCCGCTCGAGAAAAAGCCACCGCGTCCCGACAAAGACTCGCGCGCTACTTGGTCGATGGCCAGAGCCGATGCCCGGATGGCATAGGCCGTGAGGATAAGCCGTGCTTCGGATTTGTCGAGGAGCGCCGCGCAATCACGCAGTAGTGGCGGCAGGTGTTCGAACAAATCCCACACCTCGTTGCTGGGACCGCGTCCGAACTTCGGCGGATCGACAAGGATTACATTGTAGGTCTTACCTCGTCGCACTTCGCGTTGGACGAATTTGCGCGCGTCATCGAGCAGCCAGCGGATAGGCGCCTGTTCGAGACCAGACGCCTGCTGATTTTCCTTGCCCCAGGCGATCGCCCGTTTGGAGGCATCGACATGCGTGATCTCGGCTCCGGCCCGCGCCGCCAGCATCGTCGCGGCCCCCGTGTAGGCGAACAAGTTGAGGAGACGCGGCCGCTCGACACGCATACCGCCCAGGCCTTGGAGCATCCACTCCCAGTGTGGCAACTGCTCAGGAAAGATGCCGAGATGCCGAAAGCCTGTGAGCCGGCACACAAGCTTCACATCCTTGAGGCGGACGGGCCAGCTTTCAGGCACGGGCCGATCCTTGCGCCACTTGCCGCTTTCAGCATCGTCCTCGCCGTCGAAGATCGCATCGGCCTTCGCCCACGCGTCCGGCACAAGCGGCTGCCACATGGCCTGCGGCTCGGGGCGATCGACGATCACCCTTCCGAACCGCTCAAGCTTGCGGCCTGCCCCGCTGTCGATAAGCCGGTAGTCCTCGAAGCCCGCGCTCTCGATAACAGACAAAAACGGCATGCGCACACGCTCGTCTGGCGTTTTGCTATCGCCCTTTTCGGCCTTGCGTGTCACGGTTCGTCTTGGTCCCGATCCCATTGCGATGCCACCCTATAGCAGACGAAGCGCCGCCCGGCAGGCGGTGTTGCCTCGATCTTGCAATGATGGCAATTGCCCAGGGTCCAGGTGCCCGCTCGTTAGGCATTCTGCATTGCATGAGCGCAGCGCCCCCAATAGCATGCCGGGTGAGAGAATGGCCGCGGGCCGGACACTCCTCTACTCCCACTCTCGAAACCGGAGCACGTTCGCAATGCCCTACAACATCCTGATCCTGGGCGCATCCTACGGATCGCTGCTGGCATCCAAGCTCCTGTTCGGGGGGCACAAAGTGACCCTGGTGTGCCTGCCGGCCGAGGCCGAGCTGATCAATGCGGAAGGGTTCCGGGTGCGCATGCCGATCAGGGGGCGGAAGGACCAGATCGAGATCGACTCGCGCAAACTGCCTGGCAAGGTTTCGGCCGCAGGACCCGGCGACGTCAATCCAAAGGACTACGATCTCATCGGTCTGGCGATGCAGGAACCGCAGTACCGGTCGCCGGGCGTGCGCGAGCTGCTCGATGCCGTCGCCAAATCCGGGGTGCCGTGCATGTCGATCATGAACATGCCGCCCCTGCCCTACGTTAAGCGGATCCCCGGCCTGAACTACGACGCGCTGAAAAACGCCTACACCGATGCGTCCGTCTGGGACAACTTCGATCCCGGCACGCTGTCGCTGTGCAGCCCGGACCCGCAGGCGATCCGCCCACCGGAGGAGAAGGTCAACGTTCTGCAGGTCACGCTACCGACCAACTTCAAGGTGGCGAAATTCGACAGCGATAAGCACACAGCGATCGTGCGCCAATTGCAGGCTGACATCGAGGCGGTGCGGTTCGATACAGGTGACGGCAAGATCGAGCTGCCGGTGAAGCTGAAGGTGCACGACTCCATCTTCGTGCCGTTGGCCAAATGGGCCATGCTGCTGGCCGGCAACTACCGCTGTGTCACCAAGGACGGCATGCGGACGGCACAGGAAGCAGTGCACAGCGACATCGAAACCTCGCGCTCAGTCTACAATTTCGTCAACGACCTGTGCATCAAACTCGGGGCTGCGCCCGACGATCTCGTGCCGTTCGAGAAATACGCTGCGGCAGCACAAAGCCTCACGCGCCCGGCCTCCGCGGCCCGCGCCCTCAACAATGGCCTGCCCAACATCGAGCGTGCGGACAAGCTCGTGCAAGGGATCGCCAAGCAGAAGGGCCTGAGCCACCCCACCATCGATGCGACGGTTGCGCTGGTCGATTCCCGGCTGGAGGCAAATCGGAAGGCAGCTGCCGCGAAGGCTTGAAAGCATCCGGACAACGCGATGCGAGCGAAGAATCTGGTGGTGAAGTCGATCAACGCGGCCGGTGATGACCGTTGCGTTGATATATTTCGCCGCCCGGACGACACCTTCGGGTTTGAGGAATATCGGCGCGACGTCGAGGATCAGCGCGGTTGGTTTGCCATTGGCTTCTACAGCAGCAAACCGTTCGACAGCGAAGCGGCAGCGCAGGCCGCCGCCCTTGCAGCTGTTTCCTGGCTGCGGGAGGCAATCGGCTCAGAAGCCAAGACGTTCGCGCCAGAATAGGACAAGCCGCTCCGGATCGCCCACGCGCTGTGCCAACCGCGCGCTGCCTTCGGCCAGGCCGCGGGCAGCATCCCGATCGGCGGCAAGGCGCTGGATCGCACGCACCCACTCACCCGGATCATCGCCAAGGAGCAAACCGTTGCGGCCGGCCTCTATCGCCGCGCTAAACGGCAACCGGGCGCTTGCCAGCAAGGCTGCCCCCGTTGCGGCAGCCTCCATCAACTTTGTGAGCGACCTGCCGCGATTGAAAGGCGTGTCGGGCAGCGGTGCGAGAAGAAGGTGGAAGCGTTCACCGGCCATGCGCGCCCGGTAGTCCGCCCAAGCAAGCGGCGCGCAGTTTTCGACGCCCGGGAGACGCGCGACACGCGCGGGCAGATGCCGGCCGAGAAAAACCGCGAGCGTGATGTCACGATTGTCTCTCAGCACATGCTCCAGAACCGGCGCAAGAAAGTCGAGACCGTTGGAGTGGCTGCGTGTCCCGAGGAACGCTAGGCGCAAAGGGCCGGGCGCGGTGAAATGGTGAAGATCTGGCGGGGGGCTCAGGAGGGCGGGATCAAGACGTTCGCCGGGCAGATTGGGAAACAGGGCAAGGATGGCGTCACTGGGTGCCACTACGGTCGGGCCGAGATCCATGACGCGAGGCAGCAGATTGCGCGTGAAGCGTGCCAGGCGGCGGCGATAGTCGGCAGGCAGTTCCTCACAGGCGTGCGCGATGGGCAGCATATCGTCGAGGATATAGTAGACACGCTCGGGGTGCAGGGCCCGAATATGATCAAGTTCGGCGGGCGTCACGTAGCGCACAATGACGACGCGGCGTCCGTGGACGAACGTGTACGGCCCTGTGCGGGCGATCGGACGGCCCGGCTCGGCGCGGCCGCTTGCGACGTGAGGCGCCAGAGCCCGCAGGAAATAATAGTCGGCCGTCGGCAGGGACGTCGCCGATGGGGACGCCACGCAATACGACCTTGAGGATAGCCACTTCAGCAGCGCGTTGCCCCTACCAGCCAATCACCGCACCTTCAATTGTGGCTGAGTCGCCACATTTCCCCATGAAAGACTCAATGCTGCCATAAGCAACGTTGTGAGCCTATCCCGTAGCATGTTAACCATTTCAGACAAGTGACTACGGGGTTTCTTTAGTTCATTAGGCTTGTGCGGGAACGTTTACGGCGACGCGGCGGATTTACCGGCGCGTACGATCCCGTTTGGCCTGGGCGGGGGTTCCATGGCGGGGGCACGTGTTGCCATATTATCCAGTGGTATCTGGCGGTTGCGTCACCTTATTCAGGAAATGACCGGGTTAAAGCCGGAATTTCTGCGCGCACGCAAGCGCTTGCAGAACGACAATATCATTGGCGTTGCGGGCTGGGGGCACAAACCGACTGCCTATCTCGCCCGCGATCTCGCAAGAACCGCCAGCAAGCCGTATATCGCGATAGAGGACGGGTTCCTGCGCTCCGTGCGCCCGGGTTCGTGGGAGATGCCTCTATCCCTGGTGTTCGATACGGCAGGCGTGCACTACGATCCGAATACAGAGTCCGAGTTGGAGCGGTTGATTGGCGACGCAACAATGCGGCGGCGGCCAGCCATCGAAGAGCGTGCACGCGCCGGCATCGCGCGGGTCCGCGAACTGGGTATTTCGAAGTACAATGGCGGCCCCCGTCTTTCGGCGTCGCAAATGGGCCTAGGGCGCACGCCGCGCGGCGGCCGCGTTCTGGTGGTCGATCAGACCATGGGCGACGGGTCGGTGCTGTGCGGGCCCGCCGGCGCTCACACGTTCGGCGAGATGCTTGCGGCTGCACTCCGTGAGCATCCCAACGCACAGATCATCGTTAAGACGCACCCCGAGGTGGTCGGCGGCCGCAAGCGCGGATATCTCGGCAAAGTTCAGATCCATGACGATCGGGTTCGGCTGGTAGACTTCGACGTAAACCCCTGGTCGCTGATCGACATCGTCGACCACGTTTACGTCGTGTCCAGCCAGTTGGGTTTTGAGGCGTTGCTGGGCGGCTGTGAGGTAACATGCTTCGGCGGGCCCTTCTATGCAGGCTGGGGGCTGACGTCCGACCGCGCCACGTTCCCGCGCCGCCAAGCGCGGCCCACGCTCGAGCAATTGTTCGCAGCCGTGTACTTGGACTACGCCCGCTATATCGATCCTTTCAGAATGCGGCAGACGTCGTTCGAAGCGGTCCTCGACGCACTGGCTTGGCGCCGCGACATGGCGTTGAGCGGGCGTGTGCACCGGCGCGTCGCGGTCAACGGCTACCGCGTGGCAACAAATGTGCGCGCGATGCTGGTGGCGTAGCTTCAGTAGGCACATGGCACCTACGAATGCAGCGCGCCGCCCGCCCTCACGGGTGGCGGCGCTCGCAAAGGCTCAAGGGCGCACAATTACGCGCTGTGGCAGCGCTTGAGGTCGCCTGACGCCCGCTTCCAGATCATGGTCTCGCTCAGCATTTTCGACCCGGAGTAGCCCAGAACCTTGAGCTTGCTGCCTCCCAGGGGCGTGAGCTCGACGCTGTACTTGGCGCCCGCATCGGGGTCATAGATCCACCCATTGTCCCATTTGCCGCCAGCGACCGGCTTGGCATTGCCGATGATCTGCACGCCGCAGCCCTTGGCGTTCTTCTCGTCCTTGATCCACACGACGCGGCCGCAAAGGTTGCTGCCACAATTCGTGATCTCGACCGCGCCGCGACCGGTGTGGTCGATCCAGACGCCCGTTGCGCCGCCGTCAGCAAATGCTGTGCCGGAAGCAAACAGCGGAGCCGCAACAGCGGCTGATTTCAGTACCCGTGCGATGAAGCTGGTCATGGCTTGCGTCCTCCTCGATGTCGTCGGCCCTCAGGCGATGACTGAAGCATGCCGGACTTCGGCCGGCGGCGCTGTTCCCCAGGACACACCCGGCGCTTCCGTCACTTCCCCGTCGCGACGCCGGGCGCGCCCGACGATGCGGCCATCCTCGATGCGGATGATGCGATCGGCGTACTCGAGGGTACGATGGTCATGGGTGACGGCCAGAACACCACGACCCGCATCCTTGGCGACTTCGGCCAGCAGCTCCATCACGGCCATGCCGTTCTGGGCATCAAGCGCGGCGGTGGGCTCGTCGGCCAGGATGACCGAGGGCGACCCCGCCAGCGCGCGGGCAATGGCCACGCGCTGCTTCTCGCCGCCGCTCATTTTGCTCGGGCTTGCATCGGCGCGATGCGACAGCCCGACGGCATCCAGCGCCTCGGCCGCAAGATCCGGTGCATCCGCCAGCGAAACGCCGCGCAGATCGAGCGCCAGCATGACGTTTTCGATGGCCGAGAGCGTCGGCACGAGGTTGTAGGCCTGAAAGACGAAGCCAACGTGACGTCGCCGGAGATCGGCCATCCCCTCGGCATTGAGCCCATCGGTTTGATGCCCTGCAATCTGCAGCGATCCGGACGACGGCGTGAGGATGCAGCCGAGGATCGAGAGCAAGGTCGTCTTGCCGCTTCCCGACGGGCCCATGAGAAGGGTCAGCTCGCCCGGCATCAGGTCGAAGTTGACGCCCTTCAAGGCCTGCACCTGCGCCGCGCCAGCGCCCAGCGTCTTGACGATGCCCTTGGCTTCCAGGATTGGCTTTGCTTCGTGCGTCATGATCGATGTCTCCCCTAGCGGCTGAATACGACGGCCGGATCGATGCGCGTGACCTTGAAGATCGCGCAGATGGCAGCGAGGACGCACATGCCGACGGTCAAAACGAACAGCATGAGCGCGAGGTTCGGTGTCATCAGAATGAGCAGCGTGGTGGCCTTGGAGCCTTGGATGACGAGCAGGCTGAGGCACATGCCGAGCAGGTAGCCGATCACGGCGCTCAGGATGGCCTGCATCAGGATGACGCGATGGATGTAGCTCGCCGATGCGCCCAGCGCGCGCAACGTCGCGAACTCGTTCAAGTGATCCTTGGTGCTCGCGTACAAGGTCTGGGCCACGATGACGATACCGACGATGATGCCGAGGATCGCGCCGGCGATCAGGGCCGAACCGGCACCCGTCTCGAACAGCCAATAGTCGAGGCTACGCTGGCGGAACGTCTCGTGCGTCAGGATCTCAGTGTCGGGAAGACGTGCGGCCAGCGCCTTCTGCACGGCCGCCAGGTCGCTGCCCGGCGCGAGTTGCACCAGCATGTAGGACGACTGCTCGGACTGCGCATCGAGCAGCGTGCGCGCGGTGCCGAGCGTGGTGAAGATGTAGGGAAGCGTCGTGAACGATCGGATGCCTTGGGTGACGGCCGTGACGGTGACCTCGAGATTGTTCACTTCTGCCTTGTCGCGAATCTTGTTGATGCCAAGCTCCGTGAAATAGGTCTGGTCGACCGCCACCCCATTGGGCGCGGCGAGGTCGGCCATACGGCCCTCGACGATGTCCCAGGGCAGCATGCCCTTGGCGGTGTTGGAGCCAACCAGCAAAGCTGCAGTTGAGCCGCCTCTTGGCTTGCGCCAGCTGGCGAAGCCGACGACGAGCTCCTCCGCGCTTGCAACGCCAGGCGTGGACAGAATGGCGTGGCGTTCGCGTCCCGACAGGAATGATGGATCATCGAAGCTCTTGGTGCCCAGCGGCACGACCCACAGGTCGGCTTTGGCGTTGTCGAGCATGGCCGCGATGCGGTTCTCGGACCCGAGGTACAGCCCGAATTGTACGGCCACGAGCACGACTGAGAAAACAATGCCGGTAAGTGTGACGACGAGGCTCAGGCGATCGTGAAAGAGATTGCGGTAGGCGAGCTTCGGAATCATCGGCACCGCCTTCCGCCTCTTGCCGGCCCGGTTGACCCGGGCCGGCGCGATCGACTTTGCCGTGGCGGCTGACGTTGTCATGACTCAAGTCCCCCAAATTAGCGGTTGTTAGTTCGGCTTATTGTTCGCGTCTTCGCAGGGGACGGTGATCATCTGACCGACGCTGGCGAAGTACTTCTTGCACTCGGCAGACGCAGGCGTAGTCACCGGCTTCTGCACGATGGCGGACGTGTCGCTCTCGGCAGTCTTGATCTTGGCTGGGCTCGGCGTGACAGGAGCAGGCTGGCTGGCAGCGCCCTTGTCGGCGTTCTCAGCCTTCTCGAGCTTGCCTGTCTGCGTTGCCGTTTTGGTCGCGATGGCATTGGCCTTCGCCGCGAACGACGGAACGCTCTCGCAGCTCACGAGCTCGGGTGCATCGCCCGACGCAACCTTCCAGGAGCCCTTGGACTCGGCCCACTCCTTCTTGCCATAGGACCAGTCGCCATTCTTGAAGGTGAACTGCTCCTTGCCCGACCAGCACTGGCTCTTGCCGTCGAACCACACCTTGCTGGCAGGATCGAACTGGCGGCCCTCGCCATCGGCGAACTTCACGAGCGGAGCCACCTTCTTCACAACCTCAGGCTTGCTTTGACGGGCGGCACGATAGCGGCGGATCCGGCGCTCATCCTCGTCGTCCGAGCGGCGATAGGCCATGGGCGGCGGGGTGTGGAAGTGCGGGCGGAACATCAGGTGGCGATGGCCGAAACCAAAGCCGACGCGCATGCCAGCTTCAGCCTCAGGAACGAAGCCCGGCGTAACGGCGCAAATGGCGGTGGCGAGAGCGGCGAGTGCGAGCTTGTTCATTGTCGTCTCCTTAAGCGAAGTATTGGCGTCTGTTGATCTGATCCTGCCAGGGGGGCGGGTGGGCCGCTGTTCCACCTGGAACAGGATCAAAAATCTTGTGTCTCGTGGGTTTAGTCGGCGGTTGGCGGCATTTGGTTCAACGCCCCGTAGCGGGGCCGTTGAAGTCCTCATGCCGCGATCGAGGCGGGTACCAAACGGGCGGAGGACGAGGCGCGCGTGGCCGCCTTGGCGGTAGCCGCCTGCAGGCGCTTCACCACCATCTCGACAAAGGTCGTCGCCCGGTCCACGACCACGTGGCGCTGCCGGTCGACCGTGACGATGTGGTAGCTGTCCTCCAGCACCACCATGTCAACCATGCCCTTGAGATTACGCTGCAAATACCATGCGTTATCCAAGTCTGCGTAATCGTCCTCGCGCGGATGCACGATCAGGGCGGGTTGCTGGATTTCACCGATCCGGCACTTGGTTGCATTAACCAGGCGACGGTGCTCCAGAACCGCGCCGCCCGGGGTGTTGGGCAAGCCGGCCGTCGAGCTGTCGCCGCTGAACAGCGCGCTCTGGATGAAGTCGCGAATGCGCTGGTCCTTGATGCCATGCGGATGCAGGTCGGGAAAACCGATCATGTTGGCGATGCGCTTGCTGAACACCATGCGGAACAGTCGGGCGCGCCAGGGGATGAGCCAGCCGTTGAGCCACAAGGTCGGCGCGAACAGGGCCGTGCCCTGCACCTTGTCGGGATGATTGGCCGCCAGCAGAAGGCTCAGCACCGCCCCCGTCGACAGGCCGCCGACGATGACGATGTCACATTCCTTGCGGATTTCGACGAGCGCCGCTTCTGCGCTGGCGTACCAATCCTGCCAGGTGGTGTTCTTGATGTCCTCTTCCGTGCCGCAATGGCCGGCGAGCTGAGGGCAATGCACAGTGTAGCCGGCGCGAGCCAAGCCGTTTGCCACGAACCGCATCTCGGTCGGGGTGCCGCACAGACCGTGCAGGAGAAGGACTCCAACTCGCCCGCCTGCCACCCGGTAGCTGTGATCCTTGACGCTCATCTGCAAACCCGCCTTGTTGTTCGAGTTGATGGCTCAAACTAGGCGGTGCGGCACGTCCGGGCTGTTACAGCTGGAACAGAAGCGGATTTTAATTCGAGCTCGAGGAATATTGTATTTTACAAACACATATCAATGAATTACGCGCTAAAGCGAAGACTGGAAATCGGCTCATTCCATGTCAGCGATACCCTCGAGAACTTCCAAGTCGCACGTGAAGCCCGACTTGGCCCGCTTGATGGCCCCCATGTCCTCAAGCATGGTCAGAGCGACGTTAACCTTGGGCCGGCTGGCGCCAATCAGCAGTGCCAGTTCTCCCTGCGACATCCCCAGATCCAAGGGCACGCCGTCACCTTTTGCAGGCGGTGATTTGAGCCTGAGTGCGGACAACATAAGACGCGCCAGGCGCACTTCAATTCGGTGCAGCGCGATCGCCTCCAAGCGATGGTCGGTGTCACGGAGGCGGGAGCAGAGGAAGCGGATGGCCGCCATGGCCACGTGCGGATTGGTTTCGATCAATTCGACCATCGCCCGCTGAGGCAGAACCATGGCATCCACCTTGCTGATAGCGGTGGCGCCGGCCGTGCGCTCGCCGCCATCGAGGGTCGCAATCTCCCCAAAGATGCCCCCTGCCGAAGCATGATCGAGCGACAGCTCGCGGCCATCACTGGACAGTACGGACAATCGGATGCGCCCCTTGAGGACAAGGTAAATTTCGCGCCCCGGATCCCCGCGCGAGAAGATCATCTGATCCGGCTCGAACTGAACCCGGCGCATACGTCCGACGATGGCCGTGCGGTCGGCCTCATCCAACGAGCCGAATAAGGCCGTCCGGCCCAACAGATCTACGATTGCGCGCGGCTCCATGACCCTTATTCCATTGCTTGCGGCACGTGGCCGGCATCATGCAGCAGCCGACGCGGAAGTCGAGAGCAGATGATGGCGGGCAGCTTTTATAACGAACCCTGGTTACGAGGAATTGCGAGGCAGCATGCGCAGATAAGCGTATTGCTTGGCCCCTCGTCGCTGAATGTTCAATCCATTTCCTTACCGAATTTGACTGGGAGTGTATCTGACCGGGGTCCGCACCCAGACAGCATTTTCACAAACGCTCCGGCTGCAGAAGGCGGTCTGAACGGCATTCTCGGCCGTGATGTTCGAAGCCCCGAGCGGTCCGGACGCAAGCATGCCAAAGATGGCGCCAATGACCGCGCCGGCGATCAGAGCAACTCTCAGCTCACGGATATCGATGATCGGCATGACATTCAGCTCCAAAACCCATAGCGCCGCCGGGGACGGCCAGTGGTATCCAACATGACCGATACCGTCCGGCGGCGCTGTTTCGCGCGGCACAGGCCGCTTGATTCTGCAATCACGCAGCCAGGTCGAGCGCCGTCTCGGTGGCGGTTTCGCCGGGCTGGTCGAGTTCGAGCACGAGTGAACGCAGGGCCGCGTTGAACTTATGCGGGCTGAAGCCCCACTTGGCATTGAGCCGCATGCCGGCCGCGAGTTGCAGAGCCGGCGCGATCAGGCGAAAGCCGCGCTGCTGGAGCTGACCGCGCAGGTGGCGGGCGGCGAATACATCGACAAGGTGCTGGAAGCGCACCAGAACGGCCCGGCGATGCACCGTGTCGCCTTCAATCCTATCCCAGAGGGCCTCTTCCAGCTCCTCCATATCGGCGCTCGACAGACCGCGCATCATGACGAGGCCACGGCCGCTGTCGATCATGAACCGCATGGCTAACGCCAGGTCGGTGGCAGGCACCAAGGGCACATCCGAGATGTCGAGAATATTGGCCATGGCGGTCGCTCCCTGCGCTCAGATCAACGGCGACCGATGCCGCCAAAGGCCGTCCACGGCGATCCGTGCATCATGATGATGTCAGTCGGGCGGCTGGACACGATTAGGAAGTCCACGCTCTGGCCGATCAGCTCCGGTGCGCCGTTCCTGATCTGCGAATGGGAGAACCGGTACTTGCGACCGTTGTCGGCTTCGATGACGCCGACGCCCATGTCGCTGCGGAACTTCGTGATCTTGCCGTGCATGGCGCTCTCCGTTTGGCCATCTAGCGCTGACGCTCTCGCTTGCATGCTGGGACAGTGACCGAAATTGAGCTAGCGCGCTGTTCCCGACGGCACATAGGTGCTGCATACGAGAAAATTCGCGCGGATAGATTTGTAACGCGTGGAACAGCGCCGTTTCGCTAACGAACGTAGGTTGCCAGACAAGGGGCACGGGGCTGCAACGCAGCCTGTGCATGCAACAGGCACAGACGACAGCAAAGGACCCACGTCATGCAGACCAACGCAACCTCAGGCGGCTCAATCATCAAGAAGGCCGCCACGATCGTGGGCATCGTTGCGCTCGGCGCAGCGGGCGCAGCGATTTCGATTTACGTGACGCCCGGTCGCGCCAATCTCGGCAAGGAGCCGACGCCGGTGGTTTCGACATCCTCGACGGCACAATCGCAGGCCCAGCCGTCGTCGCCATCGCAGTGGAATGCGGCTGCACCCGGTCGTATCGAGCCACGATCGGGCCAAGTCAAGATCGGCAGCGGAGTGCTCGGCCGCGTGACTGAAATGCTCGTCAAGATGAACGACAAGGTCGCCGAGGACGAAGTTCTGATGCGCCTCGACGATGTGGAAGCACGTGCCCGTCTGGCGGCTGCGGAAGCCGAGGCCTCGGCGCGCAGGCGCGAGCGTGACGCGCAGCCAGCCACCGTCGGACGCGAGGACGTCCGGAAGGCCGAAGATGCTGTGTTCACGGCCGAGCGCGCCATCACGTCGGCTCGTTTCGAGCTCGACGACATGATCGCCGCCGACCGCAAGGAAGGTGGCCGGTCGGTCCTGCAAACGCAAGCACGCAAGCGCCTGGCGGAAGCGCAGTACCGCCTGCGCCGTGAGCAGGCCGCCTTTGCCACAGCCCAGGCCAAGGGTGGCGTTTCCGGTCCCAACCGCTTCGAGGCCGGCTTGTCGCAAGCGCGGGCCGATGTCTCCATGGCTGAATCCGTGCTCGACAAGACGCGCATCCGTGCGCCGATGGCCGGCACCGTGCTGCAGCTTCATGCCAAGGTCGGCGAGATGGTGACGCCGTCGCCCGATCAGCCGCTGGTGGTCATCGGCGACATGTCGGTGGTGCGCGTGCGTGCCGAGGTCGACGAGCAGGACGTTTCAAAGGTCAAGCTTGGCCAGAAGGCCTATGTCCGCAGCAACGGTTATCCGGGCCAGGAATTCGAGGGCACTGTGACCGAACTCGCGCCTTCGCTCGCAGCCCCGCGTATGGGATCGCGCGGCGCTCGCCGGGCCACGGATGTCGAGGTGCTGGAGGTGATGATTGATCTCGAAGGCAAAGTGCCCCTGCTGCCCGGCATGCGCGCTGAAGCCTTCTTCCGCCGCTGACACGAGCAAGACCTGTGCAAACAAGCCGGCCGCGATGCACCCACATCGCGGCCGAGCCATTTTCGAAATCTTGCAATTCCGGCCAATACACGAGGGCAATCATGGTGCCATCCATGCGAAGTCGTTGCCGCTATGGATACTGACATGATCGCTAGGTCCTGGAGCGCGCGCACCCGGCATGCCGACGCGCCTCGCTATGTCGCCCACGCACGCGCTGAGGTATTTGGACAGCTTGCAAAGATCAGGGGTTATCGCGGCGCACTTGTGCTTGCGGAAGAGCGCACCGCCGATGTGGCAATCACAGTGCTCACGTTTTGGGAAACGATCGACGCCATCAAAGCTTTTGCCGGCGCCGATACGGAAGCCGCCGTCGTCGAGCCCGATGCCGAAGCCGTTCTCATCGATTACGACCGCCGCGTCCGGCATTTCGAGGTTGCAGCATCGCAAGCCGTGTGGCCGGGTCTGCTGCAGCCCTGAAGCGCGCGCACGGCATCACGAGCCGATGCGATCCACGAGGCCGATCTTGATACGGCGGTTCCTGCGGCCCTTGTTGTCGATCTTCATAATGCGGATGAGACCGGAGCGGCCCGTCGAGGCGAGGTGGGTGCCGCCACAGGCCTGGCGGTCCAGGCCTCGAATTTCGACGATGCGGATCTTGCCGTCCAGGGTCGGGGGCGGCGCCGCCGACCGCGTGCGAATGAGGCCGTGCTCCTCGTAGGCGTCATCCAGCGGAATGTAGCTGTCGTTGACTGCCAGATCGCTACGGATGGCATCGTTGATCGGGCCCTCGACAGCGCGCAGGCGGCTGTTGTCGACATCGGGCAGATCAAAGTCCATGCGGGCGGTGCCGTCGTCGTTCATCTGCACGCCGGTGACCAACGCGCCATTGAATTCTTGAAAGATCACGGCATTCAGGATGTGGGTCCCGGTGTGCATTTGCGTCATCATCAGGCGGAAATCGGCGTCGACGATGGCTTCGACGGGGCCATGCAGCTCGGCTGCGGCATCATCGAACACGTGCCAGAGCCTGCCGCCGACCTTGTCGAAGCCCGCCACCCGGGCCTCGCCGCCGCTCCAACGGATGATCCCCCGGTCGGCGAGCTGTCCGCCGCCGCCGGGGAAATACGGCGATTGAGCCAGCAGAACGCGACCGGGCTGGGCGTCAATAATCTCGGTCGCCAGCGTCAGAAGATCGGGATGCTCGTGGTAGAAGGCGCGCGACATAGGTGCTCCGTTCGTCTCAAGCGCAGAGACGTGGAACGATCCGCTACGATCGTATTGGCGAAAATTGCGGCATCGGCGCGGTCCGATGGGCGTATGAGAACTGCAGCGACTTGACGTCGCCAGGGCCAGAGTAGCCCGAACCCACCCGGTGGTCGACCATCGGGCCGGTGCGACCTAGGCGCGCTCGTGATCGGCGGGCTCTCGCGTCTCGAACATGTAGCCCGCGCCGCGCACTGTGCGGATCATGTCCGCCTCGTTGCCGCGGACCAGGGCCTTGCGCAGACGGCCGACGTGAACGTCGACCGTGCGCTCGTCGACGTCTCCGTCGCGCCCCCAGACGCCGTCGAGCAATTGCGATCGGGAGAGCACGCGGCCGGCGCTTTCCATGAGCACCAGCAGGAGCCGATATTCGGTCGGGCCGAGTCGCACCTGGCGTCCGTGCCGAACGACCCGATGCGCCGCACGGTCAAGCGTGATGTCGGCAATGGTGATGACGTCGGCAACGCGTTCAGGCGCCGCTCGCCGCAGGATGGCTTTGACACGCGCCATCAGTTCCGCGACCGAAAACGGCTTCACCACGTAGTCATCCGCTCCGGTGGCGAGGCCGCGAATGCGGTCCCCCTCCTCGCCACGGGCTGTGAGCATGATGACCGGGATGTCGCGGGTTTCCGGCCGCGCGCGGATCTGGCGGCAAATCTCGATGCCCGACAAGCCGGGCAGCATCCAGTCCAGGATCACGAGGTCTGGCCGCTCTTCCTCAAGGACGAGTTTGGCTTCCTCGCCGGTCATTGCCACGCTGACCTCGTGGCCTTCGGCCTCGAGGTTATAGCGCAGCAGCACAACCAGCGCGCTCTCGTCTTCAATGATCAGGATCTTTGCCGCCATGTCGGCTCTTTCCAGTCTGTTGCTGCGGTTCGAACGATCAGGGGGTCCCGATCAATGTCGTGCTCGTCTTGTCACCCTTCGGGCGATCGTCGGTCAGGGGGATACCGCGCACGAGGTAGTGGACGGTCTCGGCAATGTTGGTCGCGTGATCGCCGATCCGCTCGATGTTCTTGGCCCCGAACAGGAGATGCGTGCACAGTCCGATATTGCGCGGGTCCTCCATCATGTACGTCAGGAGCTCGCGGAAGATGGAGTTGTAGAGCGCGTCGATCTGCTCGTCGTTGCGCCAGACTTCGAGCGCCTTTTCGGCATCACGCTGCGCGTAGGCGTCCAGCACATCCTTGAGCTGGCGCAACGCCAGCTCCGTCATGTGGCGCAGACCCGTGATCAGGGTCTTAGGATGGCTTTCGCCCGACACGGCGAGAGCGCGCTTGGCGATGTTCTTGGCCAGATCGCCGACGCGTTCCAAATCGCCCGCCACCTTCAGCGTCGCCATGATCTGGCGCAGATCGAGAGCCAGCGGCTGGCGCCGCGCGATCATGCCGATGGTCTGCTCTTCGAGCTCTCGCTGGAGGCGGTCGATGGCCGCATCGCTGGTGACGGCTGCGTCGGCGAGCTTCGGATTGCGGCGTTCGAGCGCCTCGAAGGCCTGGCCCAGCAGCTGTTCCGCCAACCCGCCCATCTGCACGACCTTCCGGTCGAGCTGGGACAGCTCAGACTCGTATGACTTGACGATGTGCTCGTTCATGGTGGCGTGCTCCTGCTGGGCGCTGTAGCCGCAAAATATCGGATCAGCCGAAACGACCGGTGATGTAGTCCTGCGTACGCTTGTCCTTCGGGTTGGTGAAGATTTGGTCGGTCGCACCTTCTTCGACCAAGATACCCAGATGAAAGAATGCGGTGCGCTGCGAGACCCGTGCCGCCTGCTGCATCGAATGGGTCACGATGACGATCGTGAAGTTCTCCTTCAGCTCTTCCATGAGCTCTTCGATGCGGGCGGTGGCGATGGGGTCCAGAGCCGAGCACGGCTCGTCCATCAGGATGATCTCGGGGTTCACCGCGATCGCGCGCGCGATGCACAGGCGTTGCTGCTGGCCGCCGGAGAGGCTGTTGCCCGGCTGATCGAGCCGGTCGGCCACCTCGTCCCACAGGCCGGCACCACGCAGCGCCGCCTCGACGATCTCGTCCATGTCGGCCTTGCCGCGCGCCAACCCGTGGATCTTGGGGCCGTAGGCCACGTTCTCGTAGATCGACTTGGGGAACGGGTTGGGCTTTTGGAACACCATGCCGACC
>JBJXDX010000052.1:0-22828 GCA_046154585.1 Hyphomicrobiaceae bacterium
GCTTTTGGATGGGCCATGGCGGTACACTCACGCACACCATTTCCGGTATCGACATCGCCCTCTGGGACATTTTTGGTCAGGTGACCGGCCAGCCGGTGGGGCGCCTGCTCGGGGGTACCTATCGCACTCGCGTCAAGGCCTATGCCTCGATCCTAATGCAAGAGCCCGGGTTGATGGAAGAGCGCGCGGCGTTTTTTCGCGAGCAGGGATTCCGCGCCATCAAAATCGGTTGGGGGCCGTTCGGTCGCGTTTCGCGCCGGCTCGACGAAGAGATCGTGCGCGCGGCCCGCAAGGGCGCCGGCGAGGACTGCCAGCTAATGGTCGATGCGGGCGGCTCCGACGCCTTCTGGCCGCAAGGCCTCAACTGGGCCGTCAACACTGCGCACATGCTTAGGGATTTCGATGTCACCTGGTTTGAAGAGGCGCTGAAGCCCGACGCGCTTGAGGATTTCAAGGCTCTGCGCCGGCAAAGCCCGGTACCGATCGCGACGGGCGAGTGCCTGACCCGGCGGCAGACCTTCCTGCCCTGGCTCGAGGGACGCGCGCTCGACATCGTACAGCCCGACGTTACCAAGGTCGGCGGCATTTCCGAGCAGATCCAGATCGCACGCACCGCCAACGCCTTCGGCATCAAATATGTCGGCCACGGCTGGAACACCGCGGTGGGACTGGCCGCCGACCTGCAACTCTCTGCCGCCGTCCCCACCGCCGATTTCGTCGAGTACATCGGTGGCTCACACTATGTGGACGACATCATCGAGGGCGGCTGGAGCCTCGACGCCGACGGTATGCTGGCCATTCCCGACCGGCCCGGCCTTGGCATTTCCCTGGATCGCGCGGCGCTGCGTGAGCTGACCCACAACTCGGACGCGATTCTGGGCTGATTGTTTCATCTAAGCGGCATCGGTGAAGCTCGTAGTGTTTTTCTATCTCTCTGAGTGGACACTTCTCGCCCTCACAACCCCAATGATCACATCAGACTCGGCGAAATGAAGCGATTTGAGAAGGCGGTCCTCGGCGGAGGGAGACCTTTCCCTTCTCATCATTACCTATCGAACGCGCGCTCGGCGTGATCATTCCAGTTGGGAGTGTCTTCGAAGGCCTCGGTCCATTCCTGGGCCATTTCCACCGTGCTGCGAGCTGAAGAGACGCGCTATCCCAGCGGAATTGGTGATCGCGGAAAATGCGGAACGTCGCTGTTTGACCGACCCATGGGATTGGCAGGTGTGGGCGGGCGGCGCTGTTTCGGCAGGGTCGTGCTGCAAGGGTTGTGCTGCAAGGGCTGCAAGGGCTGCAAGGGTTTGACATAGGGTGTTTCTATGTATACGGTATACGCGCAACGATAAAAGTCCGGACTTCGTCTCGCCGTCTGGCGCATTGGGGAAGCGAGTGCGTGACTTACCAATTTCAGTTCCGCGATGTTCTGGCCTACTGGCCTTCGTTGCTCGACGGGGTGGAGATGACGCTGCTGCTGGCAGTGTCGGGCATGGCGGGGGGCCTGCTGGTCGGCATTCTCGGCGGGGCGGCGAAGCTCTACGGTTCGCGGCCTCTGCGACTGCTGGCCACCGCCTATGTCGAGGCGATCCGCAATACGCCACTGCTGGTCCAGCTGTTCATCGTCTTCTTCGGCCTGTCGCAGATCGGCCTCAGGCTCGACGCGCCCGTCGCCGCCATCGTCGCGCTGGTGGTGAATGTCGGGGCCTATGCGACGGAAATCGTCCGCGCCGGAATGCAGGCCATTCCCCGCACCCAGGTCGAGGCAGGCCATGCCCTTGGCCTTTCGGGCTACCAGGTGTTCCGCCACGTCGTTCTGGTGCCGGCACTGAAGATGATGTTTCCGGCGCTGGCCAGCCAGTTCACGCTGCTGCTGCTGGCGACCAGCGTGGTGTCGCTAATCTCGGTCGAGGACCTTTTCCATGCCGCCTCGATCATCCAGTCGCGCACCTTCCGCGACTTTGAGGTCTACACCGTCATCGGCGTGGTTTATCTCGGCCTGGCGCTCGTCTGCCGCGGCGGCTTCGCCCTGATCTACCGGTGGGGGTTCGGTCGGCGATGATCAGGGAGTATGCGTGGATCGACGTCTTTTACCTAGTCGCGGCGGTGCGCTGGACGCTGGCGCTGGCCACCGTCGCCTTCCTCGGCGGCAGCGGCGTCGGCGCGGTCGTCGCGCTGCTACGCTTCAGCCGCTGGGCGCCGCTGGCGCTGGTCGGCGTCCTCTACACCCAGGTGGTCCAGGGCACGCCGTTGCTGGTGTGGATCTTCGGGCTCTATTTCGGTCTCGCCATCTTCGGCTTCCCGGTGGACGCCTGGACCGCCGCGGTGACGGCACTGTCGGTCTATGCCGGCGCCTTCCTCGGCGAGATCTGGCGCGGCGCGCTGCTCGCCATCCCCAAGACGCAGTGGGAGGCAGGTGCCTCGCTCGGGCTGGGCTTCGGCCACCAGCTGCGCTACGTCATCGTGCCGCAGGCGCTCCGGGTCGCGACACCGCCGACCGTTGGCTTCCTCGTCCAGCTGATCAAGGACACTTCGCTGGCCTCGACCATCGGCTTCGTCGAGCTGACGCGCGAGGGGCAGTCGACCGCCGCCATCACTTTCCAGCCCTTCGCCGTCTACCTGACGGTAGCGGCACTCTATTTCGCCCTATGCTTCCCGCTGACCCAGTGGGGTCGCCGGCTTGAACGGAGGCTACATGTCGCTCGTTGAGATGGCCGGCGTGACCAAGCATTTTGGCGCCCTGAAGGTGCTCGACGACATCTCGCTCGAGGTCGGGCGCGGCGAGATCATAGCCATCATCGGGCGCTCTGGTTCGGGCAAGAGTACGCTGCTGCGCTGCATCAACGGGCTGGAGCCGATCCAGGCCGGCCGCATTGTCGTAGACGGCATCACGGTCAACGACCCGAAGACCGACCTGCGCCGCCTGCGCCAGCGCGTAGGCATCGTCTTTCAGAGCTACAACCTGTTCCCGCACCTGTCGGTGGCACGCAACATCACGCTGGCGCCGACGGTGGCCAAGGGCATGCCCGAGCGTGAGGCGATGGAGATCGCCCGCGACGTGCTGCGCCGCGTTGGGCTCGAGGACAAGCTAAATGCCTATCCCGACCAGCTGTCGGGCGGCCAGCAGCAGCGCGTGGCGATCGCCCGTTCGCTCGCCATGCAGCCGACGCTGATGCTGTTCGACGAGATCACCTCGGCGCTCGATCCCGAGCTGACTGGCGAGGTGATCAAGGTGCTGGAGGACATGGCGAGCTCCGGTATGACGATGTTGCTGGTCACCCATGAGATCGGCTTCGCGCGCCGCTTCGGCTCGCGCGTCGTGTTCATGCATCGCGGCCAGATCCACGAGCAGGGGGCGGCGGCCGACACGCTGGCGCGCCCGCGCACGCCGGAGCTCGAGTCATTTCTCGGCGCAGTACTGCACTAACCAACCAGGGAGAAGGAAACCATGAAGATAAAACAGTTGCTTGCCGTCGCCACCACCGTGGCGATTGCCTTGTCGACCGCCGCCGTGGCGCGGGCCGACGACCTCGCCAACATCATCTCAAAGGGCGTGGTGCGCATCGGCGTGCCGATCGACGTGCCGCCCTACGGCTCGCAGGACGCCAACCGCAACCCGATCGGGCTCGACGTCGATCTCGCCCAGGCGATCGGCGAGGCGCTCGGCGTGAAGGTCGAGCTGCAGCAGATCACCGGGGCCAACCGGATCCCCTACCTGCTAACCAACAAGATCGACATCATCATCGCCTCGCTCGGCATGACCCCGGAACGGGCCAAGCAGATCACCTACACCAACCCCTATGCCGATTCCTACGACGCGGTCTACGGGCCGAAGTCGGCGCAGGTGACCTCGGCTGCCGACCTCGGCAAGCTGAAGGTCGTCCTGAGCAAGGGCACGATTCAGGACATCGAGTTGTCGCGCAATCCCAACGCCAACATCATGCGTACCGAAGACGACGCCACGGCGGCGGCCGCTTACCTGTCGGGACAGGCCGACCTTATCGCGACCAACAGCTTGGTCGTGCAGGAACTGATGAAGAAGAACGCGGGCGTGGAGTTCGACCGCAAATTCGTCGTGGCCCGCGGCCCGGCCCACATGGGCGTGCGGATGGGCGAGCAGAATCTCGCCAACTGGCTGAACGTGTTCATCTACACCCTCGCGATCAGAGGCGACCTCGACAAGCTGACCCAGAAGTGGCTGGGCTACCCCTACGAGCCCCTGCCGTCCCTCTAGCCGGACGACGCCGGGGAACGCCGCCCCGCGGGCCTCGTTCCCGGCGCGACCCGCGGGCCACCAGCCGATGTAGTCGGCCAGGAGCCAATCTAGTCGGCGTGGCGCACAGTCGGTTCGATGCCGAGCGACGCGCAGACGAACGCGCCGGCCATTTCGGCGGCAGGTTCCTCGCGTGCATAGTTTTTCGAGCCGAAGGAGCCTGAGAGATCACGACCGAGACGGGAGCTGTGGCCGCTGGCGTGGCCAAGTTCGTGGAAGGCCGTGCGGTGCCAGATTATCGATTCGAAACATGCCTGCGGAGGCGGCACCTGCACGAAGTCGTGGCTGGAGTTGTAGAAGGCCCGCGCCCCGCCAATGCGGAAGTCTACATCGGTCGCCGCGATCAGTGCCTCGGCCTGGGGAAGGATCGCGTAGGGTCAAAAAATTCATCTGGAGGCACCCTGGCCCTTCACGCCGCTTCGCGATGGTAATAGCGCAAGAGTCCGCCCAGTCGCTCGCGGCATAGAACAGACCTGTCGCGGCGGATGATCGTACCCCGAGGGAACAGCAGGACGTTGCCCTTCCCCTGATGATTCCGCTCGGCATGGAAATGTTCGACATACTCTCTCAGAGCTCGCCGCAGGGAGTGCTCGCCAAAGAGGATCACCTTGGACAAGCACTCCTCCTTCACCGACCTGACCCAGCGCTCCGCATAGGCATTCAAGTTCGGGCTGCGCGCGGGCAGCACGAGCGGCTCGACCCGGCCTGATGCCATCATCGCTCGGAAGGACTGGGTGTACTTGGTGTCGCGATCGTGCAGCAGATAGCGACAGTCTCGGAGAGCGCCGCATCCCTCCATGGTCATGTTTCGGGCCATCTGCTGCATCCATCGCTCGTCCGGGTGAACGGTAATGCCGGCGATGGCCACCCGGCGGCTCTCCAGATGAATGAAAAACAGCACATAGTAGGTCACCAGCCCGCGCCGCGTGAGCACCTCCACGGTGAAGAAGTCGGTTCCCGCCAGCAGCGCCAAATGGGTCCGAATGAAGGCCGACCAGGTGGTCGTCCGCTTGCACTCGGGTGCGGGCGGCAGCCCGTGGCGTAGCAGGACGACCGTCTGATCGCAGACCTGATACCCCAGATTGGCCAACGCCCCCGCAATCCGGTCATAACCCCAGTCACGATTCTCCTTGGCCATGCGAACGATCAGCTGCTCGACCTCTCGGCTGATCCGAGGCCTGCCGGGGCTTCGGCGGGCCTTCGAGCCATCGAATTTGCGGGCCACGAGCTTGCGGTACCAGGCCAGGATGGTCTCCGGCCGGACCACATTGGCCACCTCGCCGAGAACCTGGCGGCCCAATCGATGACCGATCTCGCCGAGCGTGGCTCGCTCGGCATCCGAGAGCTTCAGCCGCCCTTTCAACTGGGCCTTCAGGATGCGATTTTCGGCGGCCAGATATTCGTTCCGCGCCAGCAGTTCCTGGTCCACCATCCCCGTGACGTAGGCCAGGATGCGCGCCCAATCCATTCGTCCTCCACGCCAGCCGATTTGCGATTGATTGCCCCAAACAATTGTAGCCAGCGCCACACAGCGAGGCTACGCCGGGATTAGACGATTCACCGTCTTTTCTACAGTCTCTATTTTTTGACCATACGTGGTGCAGGGCGTTCTGCGTCTTGATCCGTTCAGTGGCCACCTCTTCGTGTTCCGTGGCCGCAAGGCCGACCTCATCAAGATCGTCTATTGGAACGGCACCGGCCTGTGCCTGTTCACCAAGCGGCTCGAACACGGTGTGTTTCTGTGGCCGCCGCATGCCGAGCCAGGAGAGACGCTCATGCTGAGCCAGGCGCAGTTGTCGATGCTGATTGACGGTGTCGACTGGCGTGTGCCGGAGCAGCGATGGCGGCCGGCCGTCGCGGGCTGAAGATGCCTATGAACGCTGTATTTTAGGCGCGGCGGATTGACTCACGATGATGTTTGCGATGGGACCGAAGTGCCGTCTGGAGTATCATCTATGACGTGAACATTGATCTCGCCTTACTGCCCTCCGACGTCAATGCACTCCATCAGATGGTGCGGGCGATGGCCGCCCAGATGGCGGGAGATCGCAACGAGATCGCGAACGCCAGAGCCGAGGTCGAGAAGCTTCGGCTGATCATTCAGAAACTGCAACGTAGTCAGTTCGGGCGGCGTTCGGAACGGCTCTGCCGGCATTACCGTTCACCCGGACGAGCGGCGGATGCAGCAGATGGCCCGGAACGTGACCATGGAGGGATGCGGCGCTCTCCGAGACTGTCGCTATCTGCTGCACGATCGCGACACCAAGTACACCCAGTCCTTCCGAGCGATGATGGCATCAGGCCGGGTCGAACCGCTCGTGCTGCCCGCGCGCAGCCCGAACCTGAATACCTATGCGGAGCGTTGGGTTAGGTCGGTGAAGGAGGAGTGCCTGTCCAAGCTCGTTCTTTTCGGTGAGCGCTCGCTGCGGCGGGCGCTGAGCGAATATGTCGAACATTTCCATGCCGAGAGGAATCATCAGGGGAAGGGCAACGTCCTGCTGTTCCCTCGGGCTACGATCATCCGCCGCGACAGGTCTGTTCTATGCCGCGAGCGCCTGGGCGGACTCTTGCGCTATTACCATCAGGAGGCAGCGTGAACGGGGAAAGCGCCTCAGATGAATCTATTGACCTTACGGGTTTTCGGTAGCGACAGGGGCAGGTCACATTCGGCACTTGGCTACAGGCCGCCAGCACCCGTTACAATCGCACCGCCACCCGGCACCCTCGACGGAGCCGCAAACATGAAATAACCTCTCATTCGACCTGGTACAAAACATCGGTCAGGCCAAAAACCAATATGAAGCAGCTCAAACGGTTTACGAAGCTAGGGCAAGCGGTGGCCGAGGACTGGAGGCGCCAGCACCACGACTACTCGGCATTTCCCGAGATCGCCACCCGATGCATTGAGGCGGCGGATTTGTCGCGTGCCTTCGAAGTAGATGAGTTGACCAGCTTTATCGCGCGGGCGAGAGGGCTCTCGTTCCAGAGCGATGCGGTGGATTTCGGAGATCCACCAGTTACGCTTTTTCAGACGGATCGCTTCGTAGTAGATGCTCTGTTCTGGGTGCACCCGGACACGGCGGTGCACGATCATGGATTCAGCGGCGCGTTCTCGGTTCTCTCTGGGCAAACCCTGCACAGCCTGTATGAGTTCGATGTTGAGGAGGTCGTCGACGAAAAGATCGCAATCGGCCGGCTCTGCTTCCGGAGGAACGAGCTCCTCGATGCTGGTGCTGTCCGCACGATCCGTTCCGGTTCGTGCTTCATCCATCAGACCACGCATCTCGCTAGGCCCACGGTTTCCCTCGTCGTCCGCACCCGCAGAGATCGGAAAATCCGGTACCAACGCACCTACATTCCCCCCTTCCTCTCAAAGGCCTACGTGGTCGACCCCGAGGATCCCAACAGGGAATGGATCTTGCTGCGCCAGCTCAAGTTGCTGCGAAGCCTCTTTGAGATCGGCGATCGGAATTTCGAGGGTTTGGTGCGCGAGACCGTGAAGACCCTGTGCCCGTACGATCTGTGCCGTTTTCTCGAGCATCTCGCAACTTACATCGGAAGCGCCGCACTCCTCCGCTCCATCGTCGCGAATCTCCGAGGTCCGAGCTGGCTCCTGCGCGTGACCGAGAGCATTCTCACCCTCAAGGCTCGCGAGAAGATGGACCTCAATGACCTCGTCGATTGCGATCAGAAGCTGGTAGCTGCCCTTCTCAGTTCGTTCTCGGATCGGGAATGGATCCTCCGCCTTCTTGGCAGGGGGCGGGGCCCCGCATTCTTCGCAAAGCATCTTCGAAAGCTTTCATCGACGGGGGTTCTCGGATTCAAACTCACCGACTTCCACGTCGATCTCGTTGAAGCCCACCTCCGGCACGGCTCGATGGACGGAGTGCTCGCGGAGCTTGGGCTCACGAGCGCCGCGAACCGCCGGCTCGTCTCAAGAGTGTACTCGAACCTTCGGGAGACTCGAATACTGAGTGGTATGCTGGGATGAAGAGTTCGTTCGTTCTAAATCCGACTCTGAAAGTGAATGTGCTAGTCGACGCAAGGGTGCGAAACGCCGTCCGTTCCCCTTGGGCCATCTCCGGGGTCGATAAACCGGTCCTGATGAGGCTGATCGCCGACCTGCTGATCGGTGGCGACCCGCGGAAGGTCTTGGCGGGCGCTCCTGCGAATGTCTTCGAGCACCTAAAGAAGCTCGGCGTCATCGTCGAGCGTGGTGAAGAACCGGCGCTCCCAGTGTTCGAGCATGCGCTCGATGAGGACGTTCTTGGAGATGTCGCGCCTTCCGTGCGATGGCACGGACAGGATTTTGACCCCGGCACTCTTGTATTCAACTCGGGCTGCCACATTCTTTCTGGTGAAAAAGGACGTGCCGCGGCTCGCGCAATTCCCTTCCTCTATCCGATTTCCGGTAGAAGATCCTCGGCGTGGGTCCAAGACTCCGGTACGGGAGCGCGGCTGGTCTATGCACTGTCGCGTGAGTGGACGAAGTGCCTCATAGAGCTGCGCGAGGGCCGACTCTCCGCTCGCGTCCTGGATCCCCAGCGGCGGGCCGTTCTTATCCATGCCGGGCTCCTCGTACCTAAAGGTCGCTCGAGGACCCGCAAAATCGAGATCGAACGCGCCGTGCGTGAAGCTCGAGCGTCGATACGCCGGGACGGCTACGCGGTTTTCCGTTCTGCTCTTCCTCCGTATTTCATGGCTCTGCTTCGGCGTCACTATCGCCGTCTCCGGGAGGAAGGGTTCTTTGCCTACGACCTAGAGCAAGTCAAACGCATGCGCTGCTACATGCACAACGAATCCGTTACCCGCTTCGTGCACGGGCAGCTCTGCCAGCTGTTCGGCAGAGCGACCGGTGAGGCCATCATGCCATCGTACTCGTTTGTGACGGAGTATTTCGCCGGGTCTCGGCTACCCAAGCACACCGATCGGGAACAGTGCGAATGGAACGTCACGATGCTGGCCGACCCCTCACCCGTTTTCGAAGGCCGCGATTCTTGGCCGCTCAATCTCGAGGTGAAGGGCAGACCGCTCCCCGTGCACTTAAATATCGGCGACGCGATCATATACCAGGGAGTTCGGACGCCTCACTGGCGCGATCGGCTCGAAAAGGATCGTACCTGCAAGGTAGCTCTCTTTCATTTTGTGCGTCGAGGATTCGGGGCTTCGCTTGACTAGCGCAAGGCTCGTCATCGACACGCCCGTCGGTCCGCCTTTCTGGGGAGCTTCGAGTACCGCTGCATTCTACATGCGGAAGGCGCTTGTGCAAATGGGCTACAAGGTTGAGGTTACCACCATTGCGCCTGCGCCCGGCGTTGCGGGATCTATGATCCCACTCGAGGGGGCGCATGTCGTATCTGCGCTTAGGAAGAACTCTCGGGGAGAGCTTCGAATCTTCACGGATCGCTCCCTCCAGTACATTCAGCCCGATACCCAAGACCGGGCTCTGAACATCCTCTACTTCCACGGGCTGCGGTACGGCTCCGGCGCGTATCTTCGGGGGGAAGGCTTTCAGGGATACTGCGCCGACTCCGACTATCTACGCCGTACTCTCCTAATGCTTCTCTTGTTTCCGGGGAGCAGCCTTCGTGGTGACCTTGTGGTGGGATCGGTTCCCGAGCCGCTGGGTGCGCTGGATTTTCCGGACGGATACCCCTCGAGCGGCGAAAAGCTTGGCTCAGAGCTTCGTCACTTGCTCGGAGGTAACGATTGCCTCGGCCACGCCCTGCGCCCGCTCAAACCCGACCCCGTGGCCGTCATCTCAATCCTCCATGGGATGCAAACCGGAAAGCGAGCCACCCGGCTTTTCGTCTCCGCCTCGGATATGCAGGAGCTCCGCTTGGCGGCGCTTTCACTGGGGCTGGAGTACACTCTGGCCCTTCTTCAACCCGTGCCATGGCTCGCCAACCCCGAACTCGTCTCGCTCATGCGCCAGTGCGACTTCGCCCTGCTCTACGACCGGTTTCCGGAGCCATTCGGCCTCTATCCGCTCGAGTCCGTCCTCCAGGGCACGCCCGTCTATACCAACGGAGCGGGGAACCTGAGATATCTCCTTCCGCCGGGCTGCGGAATCCGTGTCGAGGATAACGACGACTTCCATGGGATCGGGAGACGCATTCTCGCGGAAGTGCTAAGCGGCTCAGGACGCCGCGCCTGCGTTAGAGGCGCAAGGCTAATCCGGAAAAAGTACGGGCAGAAGGCTTTCTTTCGAGGATTTTCCAGCTATGTCGAGCGGGTCACCGGCGCACGTCCTACAGTCGGCGTCGATCCGGCCTCCCTGAGAATATCTCTCGGTCCACTCGTCCGAGCTTACGAGCCCCGCTCGGGCCGTTGCCGGTCCGACTATCGCCACCTGGAGCTCGATCGAAGCCAGCGCAAGCTTCTTCGGCAGGCGCTTGGCAGGACGCTTCAAACGATCTCGCAAGGCCTCCCTCCGGCTGGGAAGCGGGATTTACATCGCCTATTCCGCTGTGGCCTCCTCTCACTCGGCGAGGGGATCGAAGACCCGATCCGTTTGCAGAATGTTCATGCCGGAAGCACGTGGAAATGAAGAAACGCGCTGTCGTCACTCTTTGCATCGGCAAACGCTATGAGGCGATTGCGCGGGTTACACACGCGACACTTAGGGCGTACGCGCGGCGCTGCTCGGCAGATTTTCTGGTTTTGAGTCGTCGCCAGGGTGAGCAAGTCTTCTTCGAAAAGCTCAGGATCAGATCGCTGCTGGACGACTACGAGAGAGTTCTCTATTTGGACACCGACATCATCGTCCGTGCCGACGCGCCAGATCTCTTTGCGCGGGTGGGTGAGGACGAGCTCGCGATGTATCCCGAGGGCGACTTCGCGCCGGAGCGTCGTGACGGCATGATCGCCTACCTAACCCGCCTCGACGTGCCGTATCTTCTCTGGAACGGGAAGTACTACAACACAGGCGTCATCCTGGCGTCGGCGCAGCATCGGGACATCTTCATTATGCCTGAGGACGAGCTGGTCGAGCGGTTCACCGGGCCTTTCATGGAACAGGACTACGTTAATCTCATGATCCTGCTTCGGCAGCCGAAAATGGCCGAACTCGATTACCGATTCAACCGGATGTTCTTCATCGAAACCTCAGCGCGGGAACACCGGCTCGATTCCTATTTTGTTCATTATGCCGGATACCAGTACTTCTCATCTCACTCGGAACTCGTGCACTGTATCCGCAGAGACCTCAAACGCTGGAAAGGTGGGGCTGCACCAACAAAGCAAGTGGTTGTCGAGATCCGGGGGAGACTCGAGGATCAAGTCGCGCTCCGAAGCGTCGTCGCGCACCTTGTTTCCATCGAGTACGCTGGCTTGAACGTGATTATTCGATCCAGGTTCCCGAAGGCGTTCCAGGACCTGGGTCACTGGACCCGCGTCCGGCTGGTAGAGGACGCTTCCTTGATTGGCGACCGCGCTCAGTTGAGCCTTCGCCCTTAAACCTCTACTGCTCGCAGGGCTCGCGACGCAACTCCCAGCTTTCGACGAGTCTGCTAAATGAGATTATGGCAAGGCCTCGACTAAAATTTGCTCCGCTCTACTTCCCGATGATTTTCCGCAGCCGCGCGAGCACCTCGACTTTGGGCGGTTTGGGCATTGGATCAGGGGGAAAAACATAGGCCATGTTACGAATGGTCAGGTTTCGCGCGAGCTTCACTAAGTCATCGCCGACGATCTTCTGCAAATCCTTACGTGAAAGTTTCCGCCCTTTGGCGGTTTTTTTCACTTTGCGCGGTTTTTTCATTGGGACGCCTCCTGATCGTTATATTAGCTAGCAATCCTACATCAATCTATGAAAAAACGAAACTCAATTCTCTGAATCGGTTCGCTGCGGGCGAGTTGAACGACAGAGGCACTGACCACAACTTCCTGACATCATCACAATACAGGAACCTCTCGTACCGACGGCGCAGGCCACGCGAGAGGCCGCGTTCTTTTAGCAGTGCCTGGATCTCGAGCAATTCCTCGAGCAGATACTCAGCCGTCTTTACACCCGCTGCCCTCTTTCCGCAGAGAACTCCGACCAGAAGCCTACATGAGCCCAGCAACTCGCTTTTGGCTCCTCGGATGCAAACGCGAGGACTCTCCAGCGGCGGGAAAATGAAGTCCCGCCTCGACACCCATGCACGCGTCCGGACTAGAAAGGCACGGACATACTTCTCATAAAACGCGTCCGCTTGCCGGATCGAGGAGAGTTTGAGCGATTCGATCGCATATTCAAGCGAGGAGAGGTACTCCTCGAGCTGCGGCAGTATGGTCGCCGGATGCCGGCGTGAGCCGGTGAGACTTCGGACCTCGTCCCGTTCAATGATCCTTCTGAGCTGGAGGGCAAAGTATGCACGAGTCTGGACCGCTCTCCGGAGGCGGACGGAACGTGAGAGACCTAACGGGATCGCCTTCCATCGAGCGAGCTCGCACTCATGGATCTGGTGCAAGTAGCCCTTTACGTCCCCCTCTTTTAGCCGGTGTGACGAGTCCTCCGACACGAGCGTCGGAAGACCTGGGACCCGGCAGAACCGGTTGTAGAACTCATCAAAAACCAAGTTATCCGCGAGGTGTTTCAGCGTCCTCCGGGCGGGGACGTCCGCGTAGAAGGCCATGGTAGCGAACCTGAGCTGCAGCTCCCGTGCTACCGGTGCATTCGAAAGCGAGACATCGGAGTGCCTTAACGAGAATGCGAGGAGGTAAGTCTGGAGAATCCTCCGGCAGTCCTTGATCCCAAGAGCGCGAAAGGCGCGGTACGGCTGGAAATGGCGCATGGAGACAGCGTGACGCGAGAACACGAGCTCCTGATCGGGATATCGCTCACGGATGGTCGGGGTCAGAAGGATGTCAGAGAAGAAAAAACAGAACGCCTCGAACAGGATTCCTGTGTTCGCGAACTCAGCGGCCGAGTGCGGCTTGAAGTGCCCGACGAAGAACGGCTCCCAAAGAAGGATGTGCATGAGTTCATGGGACATCTCGATCTCGGATCCGATCCGATACTCGAGCCGCGCGAACGGCGCTTCTAGAGTCGCAATCTTAGTGCTGAGCTCGTACCGGGTAGCCAGGATCTGGGACAAGGGATTCCATTCTGAAAATGCTAGGCCCGCCTTTCCAAGGTCGTCGTGCCGATAGATCGTCGAAAAAGTCTGAAAGCAACGCTGCAAGGCCGGAAAAGAGCGCCAGCTCGAGACTTCCGGGTAGCGGGCCAAGTCAAGGCGGCTTTCGAGAATGGAGCTGGCTTTCTGGCGGCGTGACGGCATTTGTGCTAATGATACACTTCTGCGGGAGAAAATCACCGGCATCTTGCGGGCGGGGAATGTATCTAAGGGGATCGCAACATGGCTCGGATCGTACCGCAGCGCATCGCCGTGACCGGCGGCGCGGGCTTCATCGGCAGTTTCCTGTGCGAGCGGCTGGTGGAGGACGGGCACGTGGTCCTGTGCATCGACAATTTCTACACCGGGCGGCGGCGCAACGTGGCTCATCTGCTCACGCGTTCGAACTTCGAGCTGATGCGGCACGACATCACCTTTCCGCTCTTCATCGAGGTGGACCAGATCTACAATCTCGCCTGCCCCGCTTCGCCTGTGCACTACCAGTTCGATCCCGTGCAGACGACCAAGACCTGCGTCCATGGCGCCATCAACATGCTGGGGCTGGCGAAGCGCACCAAGGCGAAGATCCTTCAGGCTTCCACCAGTGAAGTGTATGGCGACCCGTCGGAGCACCCGCAGCGGGAGGAATATTGGGGCAACGTGAATCCGGTGGGTCCCCGCGCCTGCTACGACGAAGGCAAGCGCTGCGCCGAGACGCTGTTCTTCGACTATCTGCGCCAGCACCGCCTGCGCATCAAGGTTGCGCGCATCTTCAACACTTACGGCCCCCGCATGCTGCCGAACGACGGACGCGTGGTGTCGAATTTCATCGTGCAAGCGCTGAAGGGCGCACCGGTCACGATTCATGGCGCGGGCACGCAGACGCGGTCTTTCTGCTATGTCACCGACTTGGTTGACGGCCTGGTGCGACTGATGAACAGCGCCGATGAGGTGACCGGGCCGATCAATCTGGGCAATCCTCAGGAGACCAGCGTGCGGGCCCTGGCCGATGAGATCATTCGGCGCACCGCGAGCGCCAGCAAGATCGAACAGAAGCCGCTGCCCACCGACGATCCGGTGCGGCGCCAACCGGATATCGCGAAGGCGAAGCAGATTCTGAGCTGGGGGCCAACAACGGCGCTCGGCGATGGGCTGGACCGCACCATCGCCTATTTCAAGTCGACACTATAGCGCCTATTTGAGGCTCAAGAGCCTTAAGCCTACGCCCGCCAGCCTGTTGTCGCCTTCGCGGCCGTAGTCGGAGAGCCGCAGCAGGCGGGTGACGGAACTCTTTGGTGAGCAGGCCATCCTCGGCCACGACCCCCCCCGGCGAAATGTTCACCTGATGGCGGAGAATAAAATTCCCCGTTTCGAGCCGGCGTCGCACTTCACGAGCGACGCCAGCCACCACCCGCGGCATGCGGTGGCTTGATGACGCGATTCGGGGCTTCGCTGGTCAATTCATTCCGGATGAGGTTCTTGGTAGCGACAGCTGATTTCCTTTAGAGGCTGTTTCGAAATAGGTTGAGTGGCCGGGATCATCGTGATTCCAAACGGTTGTCGAAGCCGAATTTGGAGTTGCGATGTGGACCCCGACCACCCGGCGGCAGCATAGCCGCGAAGGCCTGCGCTATGAAACCGATTTGACGACGAGGGAATGGCACTTGATCGAACCGTTCCTACCCCCGCCTTGTGATGACGGCCGGCTGCGGAAGTGGTCGTGGCGGGAGATCCTCAATGCGATCTTCTATGTGCTGCGCGGCGGCATCGCCTGGCGGTTGCTGCCGAGCGACTTCCCGCCCTGGCAGACGGTCTATCGCTGGTTTGCGGCATGGCGCGACAGTGGCGTGTTCGAGAAGATCAATCACGCGCTGGTCATGATCGACCGCGAGCGCGTCGGCCGCGCGGCCAGTCCGTCGGCCGCCATTATCGACAGCCAGAGCGTGAAGACGACCGAGGCCGGCGGTCCCAGCGGCTATGACGCCGGCAAGAAGATCAAGGGCCGCAAGCGCCATGCGCTCGTCGACACCGACGGCCGCGGCCTCGTCCTGGAGCCGCATCCCGCTGATATCCAGGACCGCGACGGCGGCGGGCCGTTGCTGAACCTGTCGCGCCGAGCGTTCCCCTTCATCGAGAAGGTCTTTGCCGACAGTGGCTACGCCGGAGAACGAGTCGCCCGGGCGACCATCATTGCTGTCGAAATCGTGCGCAAGAATCCGGATCAAGTCGGCTTCGCCGTCAACCCGAGGCGCTGGGTGGTCGAACGCTTCTTCGCTTGGATCAGCCGCAACCGGCGACTGGCCAAGGACTTCGAAGCGACGATCGACTCGGCACGCGCCTTCCTCTATGCCGCCTCCGTCATGCTCCTCGTCCGCCGACTCGGACGTGCATCATGACTTTCGAAACGGACTCTAAGAGACATCCATTCATCTTCTTGTTTACCGGTCAATCCGGAGAACTCTATGGGTATAAAGATGATTGGGGGCCTGAAGGGGCATTCCGATATACGGGTGAAGGTCAACTCAATCACATGGAGTTTGTCAGAGGCAATAAGGCAATCCGAGATCACGCCGCTAACGGAAAGGATTTGTTGCTCTTTGAGAAACTGCCCGTGCGAGCCGGTGTGCGATTTCTAGGTCGCTTTGCTTGCGGTTCTTGGCAAAGGATGGAGGGAGGAGACAAAACCGGCATTACCCGGCAGATTATTGTATTTCATCTTGTTCCAGCGGAGGGCCAACAGATCGAAATGTGGCGAGCAATACAATCGACCGAGGAGTTGGCTGCGTTACGAAAGCGAGCCTGGCTTGCCGTTTCGAACATACAAGCCGCTGATCCCAGAATGGCAACGCGAATTTATAGAGAACGGAGCGATGCGGTGCGTGCATACGTATTGTCGCGTGCGCGCGCGAATTGCGAGTGCTGCCAGAAGCCAGCACCGTTTCATCGTAGTGACCGGACACCCTACCTAGAACCTCATCATACGAGACGTTTGTCTGATGGGGGGCCCGACCATCCCAGATGGGTTGGTGCGGTTTGTCCCAATTGTCATCGCGAGATTCACTATGGTGCACGAGGTAACGAACTAAACAGCAAACTCGAAGGGCGGCTTGGTGTTCTCGAGGCTGTAGCACCGTAGTCGTATGCATGTGCCGGACGATGCAGAACCGCGCCGGTACGCACAGTGGGTGAGTGCAACTACATGCTTTGAGAAACGCGGCAGCAACCTAAATTCATCGTCCGCTTAGATTGAGAGGCGCTGGTGCCGCTCGCGAGTGGTTAGGGACTGGGACGTCTGTCGTATGTATGGCGCTCGCGGCAGTGTGCCGAAGGGCAAGTGGGACGGGAATTATCGCCACGCAGAGCGAACGATGGACGCCAACTCAGAACGGCGAAAACTGCGAGCACTCTTACGATGCATGCGCGAAGCGCTTACTCACTTGGGCGGTGACTAACCACCTACAACAACCTCACTCAAGCCTACAATTTCTGGCAGAATGCGGCATCGCGTCAGAATTATTTGATAGAGACTTTCGCGACAGTTGTGGCGCGTCCCCGCACACGAGCGGTCTCACCTGACAACGACGAAACGGACGAACGCTCCAACCACCGGAAATGAGTCGCGAATTTCGACTTCCGAAAATTACAAATAGCCGTTACGTATTAATATGTTAGGTGCTGGCGGAGATGGAGGGATTCGAACCCTCGGTATCCTTGTGGCTAAGCCTTTGAGTGTTGTGGCTCTTTCAGCACCGTTGTGAGGACGAGACCGGCGGTTTAGCCCTTCTTTCGACTGGACTTTGGCCGCCAGCAGAGCGGTACTGTATTCAGATCGCGGACTGATACCTCTGCCCTCTATCTGACCCTGACGATGCGAATCTCGGGGCTTCGGGTGGTGGGAGACCGCGCAGCGGGCGCGGTTCGGAGCGGAGGACCAGCCCAATGACAACGGCACACGCAGACGTAGGCGTCATCGCCGAGGCTGAACCCAAGTTCAAACGCGCAGACGAGCGCAGCACTGCCCAAAACGTTGCGGCCAGGCTCAAAGCACTCGAACAGATGGATCATGCCGCGCTGCGCGCGGAGTGGCGGCGGCTTTATCGCGCTCATCCGCCAAAGCACGTGACGCGCGACCTGCTCATGCTCGGTGTCGCCTGGAAGATCCAGGAGCAGGCCTATGGTGGCCTCGGCGCCGCGACCAAGCGACGCGTCGCCGCCCTGGCCAAGACCCTGGAGCGGGACGGCGACGTCACGCGCAGTCGCGTCGCCCAAGTCAGACCTGGAGCCAAGCTCTTCCGCGAGTGGCGGGGAGAGACCCACACCGTGATCGTTCGTGAAGATGGTTTCGAATGGCAGGGCCGGCACTGGCGATCGCTGTCGGTAATCGCGCGCGAAATCACCGGCGGTCACTGGTCCGGCCCGCGTTTCTTCGGGCTGAAGGAAAAGGCGAGGACCAACACTGAAGCCGCCGCCGTGGAGACCGGCGATGCGTAAGCTGAAGAATGGTACGACAGTCAGCGGCAAGGCGCAGATCCGCTGTGCCATCTACACCCGCAAGTCGTCCGAGGAGGGGCTCGAGCAGGACTTCAACTCCCTCGACGCCCAGCGCGAGGCCTGCGAGGCGTTCATCCGCAGCCAGAAGCATGAAGGCTGGGTGTGTCTTGCGGAGATGTACGACGACGGCGGCATCTCCGGTGCCACCATGGAGCGGCCGGCGCTGAAGCGTCTCCTGGCCGATATCGAGGCGGATCGGATCGATGCGGTCGTGGTCTATAAGGTCGACCGGTTGACGCGCTCGCTGAATGACTTTGCCAAGATCGTCGAGGTGTTCGATCGACAGGCTGTCTCTTTCGTCTCCGTGACCCAACAGTTCAACACGACGACCTCGATGGGCCGGCTGACGCTCAACATGCTGCTGTCCTTCGCCCAGTTCGAGCGCGAGGTCACCGGTGAGCGCATCCGCGACAAGATTGCCGCGTCTAAGAAAAAGGGCATGTGGATGGGCGGACTGCCCGCGCTTGGCTACGACGTGAAGGACAGGAAGCTCGTGATCAACAACGGAGAGGCGGAAACGGTCCGGCATATCTACCGGCGTTATGCCATCCTCAGTTCCGTCCTCGCGCTCAAGGACGAGCTCGACCGCGATGGCGTCGTCAGCAAGGTGCGAATCGACAAATTCGGTCGCACCACCGGGGGCAAGCCCTTGGCCCGTGGCGCCCTCTACCTCATGCTGCAGAACCGCATCTACCGCGGCGAGATCGTGCATAAGGAGAAAAGCTACCCCGGCGAGCACGAGCCGATCGTCGATGCAGCGCTCTGGGACGAGGTTCAGCGCAGACTCGCGGCCAACCGGTTCGACCGTGCGACCAGTGCCGGCGCGACTCAGGTGAGTCTGCTTGCCGGGTTGATCTACGACGATACCGGGGCGCGGATGACGCCGACCCACGCCAACAAGAAGGGAATCCGATACCGCTATTACGTCTCGCCGGGGCTCGTCAGAGGCACCCGGCGCCAGGCGCCGGGTGGCCGCCGGGTTCCGGCCGGCGACCTCGAACGCCTTATAGAGGATCGCCTGACGCGGTTCTTCGGAAGCGAAGTGGAGGTGTTCGGCGCGATCGAGCCGCTGGTCGGGGACGTGAATGACTGCGCCGACGTCGTTGCCCGCGCGGCCGACCTGGCTCAGCGCTGGTCGGGGCTCGCGCCGACTGAACGGCGCGCCATCCTCACGACCCTCGCCGACCGCATCGACCTCACGCGCGAGACGGTGGAAATTCGCATCTGCCCCGGCCGGCTGCTCGCGATCCTTCGTGCTGAGGACGGCCTACGCGATCTGAAGCACACGCCAGACATCAACGAGCCGACCATCACGTTCACCGTTCCGGCGCGCTTGAAGCGCGCCGGCAAGGAGACGAGGCTTCTGGTCGACAGCACAGGCGGCAGCGGGCGACGGCAGCCGGACCACAGCCTGCACAGGCTTCTCGCCCGGGCCTATCGCTACAATGAAATGATGATGCGAAGTGCTGGGAAAACGATGGCGCAGCTGGCCGCTGATGCTGGCGTCGGTGGTTCCTACTTCACGCGCATCCTGCGCCTCAGCTTCCTCCCGCCCTCAGTTGTGAAAACGATCCTGCACGACCGTCACCTGATCGCGTTGACCGCCAAACGTCTCGCGAACCAGCTCCGTTTCCCGATCGCATGGGACGAACAACGCGCGTTGCTCGGAACCGGGTGATCGATTCCATCGGCGGCGACAAGACGTCGCCCTGCGCCGTCCACTCGGCGCGGAGTCCCCTTCCAGAATTAGCCGGCACGGCATCCCGGCCGACGCCGGCAACTCATCGCGCGCGCTGTCGTACCACCAACAATGCCGTAAGAGACTTTCGCGACCGGGGCAGCCCGTTCGTCGCACGCGCCCGGTCTCACGTAACCGCCACCACGGGGACCGACGCCCTAAAGCGCGGAAAGGCGGCGGCAATTCCAGCTTCGTGCCAAACCGAAAAACAATTCTATTTCAATGGCTTAGATGGTGGCGGAGGGGAGGGGATTCGAACCCCTGATACGGATTTAAGTCCGTATAACGGTTTAGCAAACCGCCGCCTTCAGCCACTCGGCCACCCCTCCGCAGGGGTCTGCAATCTTGTCGATGAATGGCTTGCATCACGGCGTATGCGAGCGCGCCCCTTCTAGAGGTCCTGGCTGCGGATGTCAATTTGCTCGGCGGGCGGCTGAGGAACGGCCCACAGGGCCTTGCCGGCGTTGGGTTTCCGGGGCCTTGCTGATTCGCGCCGGCCGCTCGCCGGGGGCCGCGCAGCCCTGCCCGGTCCTGGCGCCGCGCCTTCTGGACATAGCTGTCCGTAACGTCTCGTCCATATTTACCGGTCCTTCACCGTGGCGGTTTCCCCGCGGCTTTCCGCGGCTAGAATTCTTTGCCTAGCAACGCATTCTTAAGTGCCGTTTCACGCTTTGTTAGCGGGCGGCGGGGCAGGATCGCCCCGTTAACGCTATCAACGGGAGGAAATCATGTCTCTGTCAAAGCGCTCCATCGAGGCCCTGGTCGACCTGGTCGAAATCAAGCTGTCCTGCCTCGACGTATTCGACCGCGAGGATGCCCGCGAGAAGGCGATCCTGGAAAACGCCCGCCGCGAACTGATCGCGATCGCCGCCGGCAAGCGCGCCGTCGCCGCCCAGCCCGCCGCGCAGCCCACCGCCTGAGCCAGCCACCGAGATCGAGGGCGCGGGGCAGCCCCTGCCCCGCCGCCTCCTCGATCTGCCGCCCGCGCCCGTCCGGCGCGAAAACAACTCCCCGCCTCCATTACAGATCCGCCAGCGCCTGATCGAAATCGGCGATGAGGTCGCGTGCGTCCTCGATGCCCGCGGACAGCCGCAGCAGATCCTTCGGCACCGGGCTGTCGGGCGGCTCGACGCTGGCGCGATGCTCCACCAGGCTTTCGACGCCGCCGAGCGACGTGGCGCGCTTCCATAGTTGGAGCCGCCCGGCGGCCCTCAGCGCCCCTTCCCGCCCGCCCTTGACCCGCACCGACAGCATGCCGCCGAAGCCGCCGGTCATCTGGCGCTTGGCCACCCCATGGCCGGGATCGTTGCCGAGGCCGGGATAGAGCACCGCCTCCACGCCCGGGTGCCCCTGCAGATGCTCGGCCACCTTCTGCGCATTGGCGCAGGATTCCCGCAACCGCAGATGCAGGGTGCGCAGGCCGCGCAGCAGCAGCCAGGCCTCGAACGGGCCGAGAGCGCCGCCATTGTTGTCGCGGATGCCGCTGACCCGCTGCCAGAACTCGTCGGTCTTCGCCGCGATCAGGGCGCCGCCCAGCACGTCGCTATGGCCGTTGAGATACTTGGTGCAGGAATGCATGACGATGTCCGCCCCCAGCGCCAGCGGCCGGGTGAGCAGCGGCGTCGGCACGGTGTTATCGACAGCCAGCCGCGCCCCGGCGCCGTGGGCGATCCCGGCCATGGCCGCGAGATCGGTGACGCACCAGGTGGGGTTGGCGGGCGTCTCCACCCATATCAGCCTGGTCTTTCCCGGGCGCACGGCCGCGCGCACCTTGCTGGCGTCGGTCATGTCCACGAGGTCCACCGCGATGCCCCAGGGCTGCAGCCAGCCGGCGAGCCAGCTCCGCAGCGCCCAGTACATCACCGCGGGCGCGATGACATGGTCGCCGGGCTTCAGCGCCTGGAACACCGCCGTCGCCGCCGCCATGCCCGAGCCGAACAGCATCGCCGCAGCCCCGCCCTCCAGCGCGGCCAGCACCGCCTCGGCCGGCAGATGGGTGGGGCCGACGGGGCGGCTGTAGGCGTTCTCGAACTGCAGCTTGTAGTTGGCATCGCGCAGGAAGGTGGTGGCGGGATGGATCGCCGGCACCACGCCGCCGAACTGCGGATCATGGGCGCCGAGCCCCTGGGCGAGCTGGGTGGCGGGACGGAGCGGAGTGGGCTGGACCATGGGGACTCCCTAAGGGTGTGCCGTATTCAGTTGTCAGCCGTCAGGATTGCGGGGGATGAAGCCATCCGCCTTCGCTAAAGCTTCGGCGGACAGGTGCCAAGCAGGAAAAGATCGCACCCTGCTATGCAAAAAAACTAGGCAGCACATCCGCCTTCGCTGAAGCTTCGTCCAGCGGCGCGGACGGCAAAGGTGAAATCTGTTCGATGAACCCCATGCCAAGCGAGGAAGTGGTGAAAAGCAACTCGCGATCTGACGCCGGTAGACATGTCAGGCCGTCGCGCCATGCCCCTCCCTACCCCCGGATCTAGTCCGGGGCAGGCTCTCTCCCGCCAAACGGCGGGGGAGGTGGTTGAGCGCAGAAAGACGGAGGCGGCACGGCGCCATTTGCCGCAAGCGCGCCGCTGGATGCTCCAACGAAAAGACGATTCCGTGCGATCGACCCCATGCCAAGCGAGGACGGCATCCGCGTCCCGCTGGACGGGGCCGCCGCCGCTGGACGCGGACGGGCATCGGCGCGGCGGCGACCCCGGGGAGACCGGAGCGGGAAATCGGCGCGCGGGAATTTGGCATTCGCCAGCCGCACGAGCCCGGCCAGGCGGCGGGCGGTCAGCATGGTCTCGCGCCGGAGCGCCCGGATCGCCGCACTGTCGAAGCCATGCTTCCAGCGGGCCCGCCGCGACCGGGCGAGCCCCTCCGCCGTCCGCGGCCCGGTGCTGAGCCCGCCATGCATGCGGCAACGGCCGTTCTTCATGGCCGGCTGCCGGCAGCAGCAGCCGGCGCGGGTGCGGGCGCCGCAGCGAGGGGCTTTTGCGTAATCGCCGGAAGGGTTGCCGTGGCGGAGGCGGCCGCGGCGGGGTGGGGGGGATGGCTGCGCTATAACCGTACTTTGGACTTGAAGGGGTCGAGACATGTGTGGTTTCCTTCGCTAGATGGTTTGCGTGTAGAATACCACAAAACGCGTATATCTGCAAGAGAAGACGATGCCTTCATGCCCGGCGCAGCGAC
>JBJXDX010000053.1:0-3952 GCA_046154585.1 Hyphomicrobiaceae bacterium
GGACGAGGCTCGGGCAGGCCAGCAGGTTTGGGGCTGGCCGCAGATCTGTGCCACAGATCACACTCGATTGACTTGGATTGGCTGCGACGGAGGACGCACCTCACATCTGGCAGATGGTCCACGTTGACGTGGTCGGTGCGCGGGCAGAGGACGGGTTCGATCCAACTCACCCTTGAGGCCGCTGGTCTTAGGCTGAGCTATAGAGCGCGCCGAAACGGTGAAGACTGGCGGACTATCCAGGAAGTCATTCCGCTTGTGAAGACCGAAACAAACTTCGCCGGCCAACGCCAATGGTTCCAGTGCCTGTCCTGCGCGCGACGATGCCGGATTCTCTATGGCGGCACCTTATTCCGGTGTCGCAAATGCCAGGGTCTCAGGTACGAAACCCAATACGAGCCACCTTTCGCCAGGGCGGCCACGCGTGCCTTGAAGATCCGGGAGCGCCTGGGCAGCAAGGGCGGGATTGACGATCGGTTTCCTGACAAGCCGAAGCGGATGCATTGGCAAACTTACGAACGCCTCCGCGACGAGGCCGAGCGCCATGAGAATGCCTGGGCGGTCGGGATCGCAGGCAAGTTCCGCTTGGGCGATCTGTCGGACTGACTTGCCAATCGGTGAAGCCGCCCTCACCCAAGGCTGACCCATGGACTTCATCAGCATGCTTCGATCGGTCAAAGACAACCACCTGCACGTTATCAGCTACGACGGTAGGTTCGACGGCCTGCTCGATGCCATCCGAAACCTACATGATTGAACGTCACGTAGCCGAGCCGGTGCTCATATGTCCACAAGCGGAGGAAGAGCATGCGGACCATTCCCTCGATCGATGCGCTGATGAAGTGCGGCATCACCGGCCGGCGGCTCCGGCCGCCACGTCGGCGCCCACCCTCGATCTCGCTCGTGAGCGTGATGCTTGGCTTGCCCGCCGTCGAACTGGCACTCCGGCGTCGTAGGACGGTGCACGCTCGGGCCGCTCGGGCCGCTCTGGCCGAGTCGATGCTGGAACGACGTCCGGTTAACCTCCAGCTTTGAGCCTACACGATGGTTAACGGCCACGAGTCCTTCGGGCCACAAGCGACCTAACCGCTCGTTGCGAATGATGCATTGCACAAAACTGCGCAATTGTAATTGCGGACATCGATTATTGACAAGATAACCGACGATGTGGCGACCACTTTCGTTCGATGAGACGGAGCTGGGCTATTTTTTTGCGCAGGACGCCAAGTGAATTCTCCGCCTGTCAGCGCGCACGTTCGTGGATGCGAATCAGGAACGTCGATGACGAAGCGCATACGCCGGAACCACGCACCGGCCTTCAAGGCCTAGGTGGTGTTGGCCGCAATCAAGGGCGAGAAGAACCTTCAGCAGCTGGCCGATCAGTTCGACATCCACGTCAATCAGGTCACGGACTGGAACGCGCAACTGTGGCAACTGCGCGCCGCCGCCGAGCGTCTGATCCAGTCGTCATCGGTGCCACGCAGCACGCCGACTTGACGCGGTGCTTCCTTCGATGATCAGGGCCGCTGGCTGGGAGAAGGGGCATGGACTTTGCGGCCGGACCTCACGATACGGATGAATGTGCGGGCTATGATCCAAGCCGCCCTGAT
The DNA here is from genome assembly GCA_046154585.1 of Hyphomicrobiaceae bacterium. GTDB lineage: Bacteria > Pseudomonadota > Alphaproteobacteria > Rhizobiales > Hyphomicrobiaceae > CADEFX01. The sequence goes on from JBJXDX010000053.1 coordinate 1,608, forward strand.
GGTCACCTGCAGATTTCCCGAGACCTTGGAGGTGCCGCCGCGCCTGCGAAGCTGACCAACCGCAATCTCGATGACGTCCAAGCGCGCGGCTGCAATCTTCATCTGCATTTCCAGATTCCAGCCGAACGTCGACTCGCGCATGTTGAGGCCTTCCAGGACCTCCCGGCGCAACGCTCGGAATGGCGACATGTCCGTGAAACGCACACCGTAGACGACCCATATCAGGAAACCGGCAAGACGCCCGGCCACAATCTGGGCCGCGCCAAGACTGCCGGATTCGCGCGGCCCCTGCAGACGCGACCCCATGGCGAAATCAGCTGTGCCAGCCAAGATAGGTGCCAAGACCAGCGGCACACATTCGGTACGGTCCGAACCGTCGCCATCGAAGAAGAGCACGACCGCGATGTCGTCGGGCAGGGTCGAGATGCCGGTCATCATCGCCCGACCATAGCCACGCCGCTGCTCGAGGATCACGTGTGCCCCCGCTCGCGTGGCGATATCGCGAGTCGCGTCGGTCGAACCGCCGGCGACCACGATGACGTGGGTCACGCCATGGCCCAGCACACCGGTCACGACATCACCGATCGCCTGGGCCTCGTCGAGCACGGGAACGATCGCCGCGACGGACGGACGGGGAAGCTCGGGCGACATGCCGTATCCTGCGTTGCCTACAGGCTCCATCGGAGCCCGCAGCCCTTGCAGGCGGACGCCGGCTGTCCCGACCGCAAGGCGGACCGGAAGTCCTGATAAGCTTGGCCATTCCAGATCTGGGCCAGGCTCTGCTGGGTGGCGTCGCCCAGCGTGTAGTGCTCATAGCCGCGTTGGGCAAAGGGCGCGATGCAGCACGGCAACGCGCGGCCATTGGCCGTGAAGTACATCACCGTCCAGGGACGGCCGCACAGCGACCATGGATTGTCCTTGGTCGCCTGCTTGACGCTGGCCTCGGGCTCGGTTGCGCCCGACGCGAAGAACTGAATGCCGAGCGAAGCGGCAAGTGCTTTGGCCTCGGCGAGCGCCGCCGCCGCCTCCGCCGTCATGCGCTCGAACAACGCCTGGTCGGGGCGCGCGTGGCCGATGGCGCTCTCGTCGTAGAATACGAGGCGCTGCAGATAGACCTCCTTGACGCCGATGTCGGCTGCCACACGGACGAAAGCCGGCAACTGGTCGATGGTCTCCTTGAGGCCCGTGAGCCACAGCGAGACCTTGGGATGCTCGAGGCCCTCTTGCGCCTGCTGGGCGATAAAAGCCCGAACGTTCCGCACGATCCGGTTGAAATAGTCCTTGCCGCGAATGAGCTTGAAGGTCTTGGCATCGGCCGCATCGAGCGAGACGCGCAACTCGTCGAGGCCCGCCTCGGCGATCTGGCGGCCATTGCGCGCGCTCAGCACGGTGCCGTTGGTGTTGAACAGGACATAGGCGCCGCGAGCCTTGAGATATCGGATCATGCGCGGCAGGTCCTTGACCAGCATGGGCTCGCCGATGCCGTGCAGGACGACCCTGGCGATGTCGGGCACTTGGTCGACAATCCGCGTGAACAGCTCCCAACTCATGTCGGCGGGCGGCTCGAGTTCCTCGTAGGTGCGCGGGCAGGTCGTGCACAGAAGGTTGCAGCGGTTGGTCGTCTCCAGGTAGAGGCACACGGGCGGCCGCGCCGAGACGGAGGCAAAAGCGGGGTCCGCAGCCTCGTGATAGCGCCGGGGATCCGGGCTGGCCATGCCGGCGGGTCGGGTGAGCGCGTTCATGCAGAGTTTCCTGCGGTCTGGGACACGGGGACGAGGCTCTCAGGCGTAGCAGCCGAAGGCTGGATCGGAGGCGGGCCGGATGCGCGTCCCGCTCGCCAAAGCCACACATCGAACGCGACGGCAATCAGGACGAGACTATGAAATACAATCTGACGAAGGTAGAAGTCCGGCAGGATATCGCCCGTGATCGCCTGATATGTGTGCAAGCCGCCGGCCGTCAGCAGCCAAAGTGTTGCGCTCTTGGGATAGATGGCGACGAAGGGCAAAAGCGCGATGTAGTACCAGGGATAGTGCGGGGTCAGCAGAACCAGGAATGCGGTCATCAGGACCGCAGCGTACCTGACTGACGCCTCGTCCGACCGATCGCGGCGGAAGCCCACGGCTAGCGCCATCGCGAGCAGGATCAGCCCGGCAACCGCCGCGTAGGCCGCGGCCGACCATGCCGGCAGGGCCCCGTGCCACCGCTCCAGCGCCATCAGGTAGCGAAAGCCGGTGCCGTGCGTCAGCTCCTCCTCCTGCACATAGGTGGGCAGGAATCCCAGGACCTTGGTCCCGACAGTCAGATAAGGAAGATAGAGCGCGGCGACCGTAACGGCGAAGATG
>JBJXDX010000054.1:0-12646 GCA_046154585.1 Hyphomicrobiaceae bacterium
AACGGCGTCGGCCATATCATTTTCAACAATCCCGCCAAGCGAAATGCCGTTTCGCTCGACATGTGGGAGCGCCTGACAGCGCTGCTCGAGGACTATGCCGAGGACCCCGACCTCAAGGTTCTCGTGATCAGCGGCGCCGGTGGCAAGGCGTTCGTCTCCGGCGCCGACATTTCAAAGTTCGAAAGCCAGCGCTCCACTAAGGAAGCGGTCGCCCACTACAACGCCACGGGCGCCAAGGGATACGAGGCCGTCTACAATTTCCCCAAGCCCACGATCGCAAAGATCCAAGGCTACTGCATCGGCGGAGGTTGCAATCTCGCCGTCTGCTGCGACATCCGGGTCGCGACGGAAGACGCCCGGTTCGGCATCCCGGCAGCAAGATTGGGCCTAGGCTACGGCTACACGGCCGTTCGCCGCCTGGCGGAGATTATAGGCGTGTCCAATGCCATGGAGATTTTCTTCACGGCCAAACAATTCACGGCGGCACAGGCGCTCTCCATGGGCCTAGTCAATCAAGTCGTCTCGGCCGATCAGCTCGATGCCACTGTCGACGAGATGACCCGGCACATTGCCGAGAACGCTCCCCTGACCATCGCTGCCATCAAGGCCAGCGCCCGCGAGCTCGGCAAGCCCGAGGCCTCCCGTGACTTGGCGCGTCTGGATCGGCTGGTGAATGCCTGCTTTGAGTCCGAAGACTACATCGAGGGCCGGCGCGCCTTCATGGAGAAGCGCAAGCCAGTTTTCAAAGGTCGATAAGGAGGCCTTACGCCGTTATTGCCACAGTCCCGACGCAGAGGTGCCGCATCAACGGCCCCGGGACACTGCGGGTATTGTGACGGCGGCGGGACGTTCGGGGCGAGATGCGCAACACCATAGCGGTGATGAATACGAAGGGCGGGGTCGGCAAGTCCACGATTGTGCTGACCGTCGCAGAGACGCTATCCGTATTTCACGGCAAGAACGTGCTTGTCATCGACTCCGATGCGCAGGCCAGCGTCAGCTCGATGCTGATGTCGACGACAAGTCTGCGCAAGCTGCAGTCGGAAGGTCGAACGATTGTCGACTATCTCGTGGCGACGGTCCTGAAGAACGAATCATCCGAGTGGACCGAGTTCGTGGTCGGCGGTGTCTCAGACGTCGATGACGCGCGCTCCGTCTACCTGATGCCGAGCGACATGCAGCTGACGCTGCTCGAGCGAGAGGTCTCCAAGGAGAGCGTGCATGGCCGGTTGAGATCCGCCATCGGCGGGCTCCTCAGCCGCGCCCGCATCGTCTTCGATATCGTCCTGATCGACTGCCCCCCGGGACTGTCCGTGCTGACGGAAAGCTGGCTGCGCGAGGCAGACTTTCACATCACGCCGACAAAACCAGATTACGTCTCGGTGTGCGGTCTCGATGTGTTCCGCCGCTTCCGGCAACTGAACCCGGAAATGGGCTTTGCCGACAATCTCGGCGTCCTCGTCAACATGAAGGACAAGCATTCGCCTGCCGACGACGACTACCATCGCTGGCTCGCCGAGAACGCTGAAAATCGCTGCTTCGAGCAGGTGCTGCCGCTTCTCAACGTTTTGCAGCACGCAGGCCGCTACCAGGAAAGCGACCGCTCCATTCAAGCGAAGTATCCGGGCGAGATTGGCGCAGCCGTGCGCGGGCTGACCGGGGAAATCCTGGCGCGGCTGGCTCTCTCCAATCAACAGATGGCATTGCCGGCCGCACAGTCCGAGTAGTGACAACGCATTGCGGCGATTCAGCCGCCTTCGCGGGCTAAGCGGCCTCTTTCAGGCGGCGGTTGCAGTCGGAGATGACACGCACGATATCCGACGCTGGGACGGGGCGGCTGAACAGATAGCCCTGCGCCTGCGTACATCCGGCTGCGCGAACTTTTTCCAGGTGCTCGTTGGTCTCCACGCCCTCCGCGACCGTCTTCATCTTAAGGCTCTGCGCGAGCTGCGCCACGGCCGTCACGATCGCAGCGCAGTCTTCACGCTGCGGCACATCGCGCACGAACGTCTGATCGATCTTGATCTTGTCGAAAGGGAAGCTCCGCAGATAGCTCAAGCTCGAATAGCCGGTCCCAAAATCATCGAGCGCGATGCGCACGCCCAGATGCTGCAGCAGATGCAAGAGCTGCAATGTCTTGGGATCCTGATCAAGGAGAAGAGACTCTGTGACTTCCAGCTCCAAACGCTCGGCCGGCAAGCCGGATCTCTCCAGCGCTTCGATGACGATGCCGACCAGATCGGTACCCTTGAACTGCACTGCGGACAAGTTGACCGCCACTTTTACATTCTCAGGCCAGGACGTGGCCGCCACACAGGCCGTGCGCAACGCCCACTCGCCCATGGGCATGATCAAACCCATCTCTTCGGCGAGCGCGATGAAATCGACCGGCGAAACCATGCCGCGATCGGGATGGCGCCAACGCATGAGCGCTTCGCAGCTCACGATCGTCTCCGTCGCCAGATCGATGATCGGTTGGTAGTACAGTTCCAGCTGATCCTCGGCCAGCGCGCGCCTCAGATCGAGCTCGAGCGAGCGCTTGACCTTAAGACGGCCGGCCATTTCCGATTCGAAGAAGGCATGTGTTCCACGCCCCATCGACTTGGCGCGGTAGAGGGCCATGTCCGCGCATTTCAAAAGCTGGTCGGGATCGGACGCGTCCGTGGGAGCAAATGCAATGCCCACCGTCGCGCCGATGATGATCTTGTGGCCATGGATCTGGTAGGGCTGGCTGACGGCCTTGATCAACCTCTGCGTGAATGTTTCAGCCTGAGGCCTCGTTTGAGCGCCGGCCTGGATGATGGCAAATTCGTCGCCGCCAATCCGCGCGACAACATCCCGGCCCCGCGCTGTATCCATGAGGCGGGCGGCCACGGCTTGCAGCAAGGCATCCCCCGTCGGATGGCCCAACGTATCGTTAACGTCCTTGAAGTGATCGAGATCGATGCACAGGAGGGAGAAGCTTTGGCCCTGCTCAACGCCGCGGCACGACTCCTCCAGCTCCTCCCGGAAAAGAAGCCGATTGGCCAACCCCGTCAGCGTATCCTGCCGCGCCAGCTTGGCCATGTTGGCCTGCGCCCGGCGTTCCTCGGTAACGTCCTCGTGCAGCGCTACCCAGCCGCCGTTCGGCAGCGGCCGCAGGGATACCTGTATGCTGCGCCCGTCCATCATCTGCTGGTTGAAGCTCTGCGCAGTGTTGGTTTGCACAATGCGCGCGAAGCTCTCCGAAATCGTACCGGCGCTTGTGCTTCCGTCTTCGATCGTGCCGATCAGGGCAATGCGATGCTGCAGGATCTTATCGAACGGAGTACCTGGCTGCACAAGCTCTGCGGGGAGGTCGTACATCTGCTGGTAGAGCGCATTGCAAACGACGAGGCGCTGATCCACATCGACGAGCGACAGCCCGCGCGTCATGTTGTTGAGGGCCACGTCCAACCAGAAGTTCATCTGCTCAAGCTTGGACTTGTGATCCAGCAGTGTAATGGCGTTGCACTTGAACACGTCCACGGCTCGCGCCATCTCACCAATCTCGTCGGGCGCCTTGACTGCCTCGATATAGACGGTCGTGTCGTTGGCGGCCAGCCGTTCCATAGCTCCTGTGATACCCTTCAGCCGCACGACAATGCTGCGGATGAGGACAAAGCTGAGGGGGCCGATCAGAACCAGCGTCGTAATCGCTGCCGCGGCAACTCCAAGCATCAGCAAGCGCCCCATATGCAGGAGCTCCGACACCCTGCCGGCCGCAACCTTGATCCGTTCGGCGCGATAGACCCTGATGCGCTCCTGAAGGTTTTCTGCGGCCTCAGCGTAGTCCTTTACAGCCTCAGTCGCCTTGTCGGTCACCTGGTTTTCCGCGTAGAGCAGAACGCGCCGTGCCTGTTGCGCGAGTTCGGGCAGTCCAGACGCAATTCGGTGCCCAAGGGTGTCATCGCTGGCTGCAGCGAGGTCATCAATCCGCGAATACAAGGCTTCAGCGATGCGGCCATGCTTCGTGACCAGGCTGGGGCTGCTCTGGCTCGGCGCGGTCTCAATGATTCGGCGGTGGCGCTCGACGAGGATTTCGATTTCGGCGGCGTCAACGATGCCGATGAGTCCGTCGTCAAACAGCTTATGAGTGGCCTGCGAGGTCAGGGAGGCGAAATACATGGACGCTGCCGCCAAGGCGACAACTGCAAAGAAGGCAAGTCCTCCAACGCAGTAAAGACGGCCGCCAATTCTGCGCCAGAACGCCACGAACGCGTCGACCATACCCGATACCTAGTCCAAAACATGGGATATCAATCCCAGCGAAGGGCCAAGTATTGCAGTAAGCATCTAATGATTTGCTAACCCAGATTCTCCGGACCTAAATAGAGATTTAACAACCGTATTTACTTAAAAATATCTAAGACCGCTCGCTGGGCACTGTTCGCTGCATTATTGCCACGAACGAGCGGTTACTTCGCCCCAAGCCAATTTCAACTTCAGGACAGAGCGTTTCAATGCTTCGACGTGTGCATCTAGTGGTGGCGGTCTTGACCTTGGCCGCAACGACGGCCCCGGCCTCGGCGTTGACCTGCCCCCCTGGCCCCGGGTTTGAGCGCTGGCTCGAGGATTTCAAGCAAGAGGCCGCAGCCCAGGGTATTTCCCAGGCGACGATCAGATCAGCGCTCCGGGGCATGACATTCGACCCCGGAATCGTTACCCGCGATCGGCGCCAATCATTCTTCGCCCAAAGTTTTCTCGATTTTTCACGAAAACTGGCGACATTAAACCGAGTACAAAGCGGTCAAAACCAGATCGCCAAGCATCGGTCCACTTTTGACACCGTTGAAAAGCAGTACGGTGTTCCCGCCTCCGTCATTGCGGCATTCTGGGCGCTCGAAAGCGATTTCGGGGTCGGCATGGGAAATCTACCGGTGCTGCGGTCGCTGGCATCGCTCGCCTATGATTGCCGCCGCTCCGACATGTTCCGATTCGAGCTGATGGAAGCCCTGCGCATCATCGATCGCGGAGACCTCACGCCGGACGAGATGATCGGCTCCTGGGCCGGCGAACTGGGGCAGACGCAGTTTCTGCCGTCCCACTATTTCAAACATGCCATCGACTACGACGGCGACGGCCGGCGGAATCTCATGAAAAGCGCGCCTGACATCATCGCATCATCAGCTGCCTTTCTGGTCAGCCTCGGCTGGGCCCGAGGGCAGCCGTGGCTCGAGGAGGTGCGGGTACCGGCCAAGCTCGATTGGTCCCAGGCGGACCTGGCGGTCCAGCATCCGCGATCGTATTGGGCCAGCGCCGGTGTGACGAGCGCCGATGGGCGCCCGATCACGAGCGACACTATGCCTACCTCCCTGCTGCTCCTTATGGGGCGCAAAGGGCCGGCCTTTCTCGCCTACCCCAATTTCCAGGCCTATCTGAAATGGAATCAGTCGTTGAACTACGCGACAACAGCGGCCTATCTGGCGACCCGGATCGACGGCGCCCCGGCCATGAGCCGAGGGAATGCCGAAATCGTGGTCTTGAGCGCGGATCAGCTCAAGGAGCTGCAATCGCTGCTGGTCCAGCGCGGACTGAAACAGGGCGAAATTGACGGCAAACTGGGTGCGGCAACACGCGCATCCGTCAAGGCCGCGCAGCTCAAGCTCGGCCTGCCGGCCGATTCCTACCCCACGCTGGAGCTGACGGAGCGCCTGCGGGCGCTGCATTAACAGGCACCACCGTCCAATCTGCGCCTCCGACCGGATGTAGGCAGCTGTGGCCCTTTTGCCAGCGGGCCGCTGATGCTATCTAGCGCCGCATGAACGACATCTCCCTGATCCGCAACTTCTCGATCATTGCCCACATCGATCATGGCAAGTCCACGCTTGCGGACCGGCTGATTCAGCTTTGCGGCAACGTCAGCGACCGCGAAATGAAAGAGCAGATCCTCGACTCGATGGACATCGAGCGGGAACGCGGCATTACGATCAAAGCCCAGACCGTCCGGCTGGACTACGGCGCCAAGGACGGCAAGGTCTATCAGCTCAATCTGATGGACACGCCGGGCCACGTCGATTTCGCCTACGAGGTCTCTCGCTCTCTCGCCGCCTGCGAAGGCGCCCTTCTCGTGGTCGACGCGAGCCAGGGCGTCGAGGCGCAGACGCTGGCCAACGTCTACCAGGCGTTGGACAACAACCTCGAGATCATCCCTGTCTTGAACAAGGTCGACCTGCCGGCGGCGGATGTCGATCGTGTCAAGCAGCAGATCGAGGATGTCATCGGGCTCGACGCGAGCAATGCCGTGCCGATCTCGGCCAAGACGGGACTGGGCGTGCCGGACGTTCTGGAAGCCATCGTCACGCGGCTGCCGGCGCCGAAGGGCACGCGCAACGTGCCGCTCAAGGCATTGCTGATCGATAGCTGGTATGACGCTTATCTCGGCGTCGTGGTGCTCGTGCGCGTCATCGACGGCGTGCTCAAGAAGGGGCAGAAGATCAAGTTGATGTCGGCCGACACCTCGCATCAGGTCGAGCGCGTCGGCATCTTCCGGCCCAAGCAGGAAATGCTGGCGGAGCTTGGCCCGGGCGAGGTCGGCTTCTTCACGGCTGCCATCAAGCAGGTCGCCGATACGCGGGTCGGCGACACGGTAACGGACGAACGGACACCCACCGCGGTAGCGCTTCCGGGCTTCAAGCCGGTCCAGCCGGTCGTTTTCTGCGGCCTCTTTCCCATCGATGCGGCCGACTTCGAGGATCTGCGCGAGGCCATGGCGCGGCTGCGCCTCAACGACGCGAGCTTTTCTTATGAAACCGAAAGCTCGGCCGCACTTGGCTTCGGCTTTCGCTGCGGCTTTCTCGGGCTTTTGCACCTCGAAATCATCACCGAGCGGCTGGAGCGCGAGTTCAACCTCGATCTGATCACGACGGCGCCGAGCGTCATCTATCAGGTGCACATGACCGACGGCACCATGATCGAGATGCACAATCCGGCCGACATGCCGGACACCGTCAGGATCGACCACCTCAAAGAGCCGTGGATCGAGGCCACCATCCTGGTTCCGGACGAGTACCTGGGCGCCGTGCTCAAGCTTTGCCAGGATCGCCGCGGGCGGCAGAAAAATCTCACGTACGTCGGCGCACGCGCCATGCTGGTCTACGAGCTACCGCTGAACGAGGTGGTGTTCGATTTCTACGATCGCCTCAAGTCGGTTTCGCGGGGCTATGCGTCGTTCGACTATCACATCATCGGCTACGAAGAGGGCGACCTCGTTAAACTGTCGATCCTGGTCAATGCCGAGCCCGTCGACGCCCTTTCGATCATCGTTCACCGCACGCGCGCCGAGGCGCGCGGCCGGGCCATGTGCGAGAAGCTGAAAGAGCTCATCCCGCCGCATCTGTTCCAGATCCCGATCCAGGCCGCCATCGGCGCCAAGATCATCGCCCGCGAGACCATCCGGGCGCTCCGCAAGGACGTGATCGCCAAATGCTACGGCGGCGACATCTCGCGCAAACGCAAGCTCCTCGACAAGCAGAAGGCCGGCAAGAAGAAGATGCGCGAGTTCGGCCGCGTCGAGATCCCGCAGGAAGCGTTCATCGCCGCTTTGAAGATGGACGAGAACTAGGAGGCGGGCCGGCTGCCGATCCGATCTGCCTTGTGACGTTGCCGGAGTGCACCAGCGTCAGGTCTTTATTGCCGCACCTCCCACACTGACGACGCGCCAGACGCGGTCCCGGTGCAAAATGGCCCCTCGCGGACTTGCAATTGGCCTGAGCCGAGGCCAAGGCTATTTCCGGTTCCGGCGCATGCAATGCCGCGCGGCACGAGAGAATTTTTTGGAGGAACAATGCACCTGTCTCAGAGAGCATTGCTGTGCATTCTGATCGCTGGCACCGGCGCCGCGTGGGCCGCGGGCCAGGCCGGGGCACAGGATGGGTGGCAGGGCGGTGCCCCCGTCTTCCAAAGCGAGGTCGAAAAGCGCCAACGTGAGGTCGAGGCGCAGCGCGAAACAATCCGTAATTCCTATCCCGTCACCGCCTATCCGAAATTCATGGATGGGGGCGGCAAGCCGGACATCGCACCCGAGAAGCCGCCGATCGTATACCTGGACAACAACGAGCCGGCCGGGACGATCATCGTCGATACTGGTGGGCGAACCCTCTACTATGTCCTCCCCGGCAAGCAGGCGTACGCCTACCCGATCTCGGTCGGACGGGACGGCTTCACCTGGACGGGGACCGAGAAGATCAGCCGTATGACCTCCTGGCCATCCTGGACGCCGCCGCCGGAGATGCGCCAGCGCCAGCCGGGTCTGCCCATCACTGTCTCGGGTGGCGTCATCAATCCGCTCGGTGCCAAAGCGCTGTACCTTGGCAATACGATCTACCGCATTCACGGGACGAGCAACGAGCGCTCGATCGGACGTGCGTCGTCGTCCGGATGCTTCCGCATGCTGAACCAGCATGTGACCCATCTGGCCACGCTGGCACGCGTCGGAACGACAGTGCGTGTCGTCGCGAACTACACGGGCGGTGTCAACACGTCGGCTCCAATCTCATCGCTGTTCTCGGGCTTCAGCTTCGGCGACGACGAACCGCCGAAGAAGGCGAGCGCCAAGCGTAGCCCCGGCCGCGCTCCAACAGCCCGTGCAGCTTCGGCAAAGTCAGCCCAATCCAACTAGAGCGCGACGATCCTGCTCTAGCGTCTGCCTCGCGCCCTGCGATGCATTCCCGCGCTTCGCGGATAAGGATAGAAGCGGACCCCGCCCGTCCCGTGCTTGCGGTAAGGTCCCGCGCACACGCACATTGCCAGCGTGCACGCCAAAGCCGTGCAGATCACATTCCGTACCATGACACCACCCACCCACGCCTGTTTTCAGGCTGTTGGAGAGATCATGGCACGCGGCGGTTAAGGTTAGTCCGCATAAATCGTATAATTAGAGCTAATTGCCGTCCGCTTTTTGCGCAAATCAGGAGCGATGAATTAAGGACATTTTACCATCACTCACTCCAGGTCTCGCGCACGGTCACGCAGAACGAATTTCTGGATCTTGCCGGTCGAGGTCTTGGGCAGCGGACCGAACACCACCGTGCGCGGGATCTTGAACGCGGCCATGTTCTTGCGGCAGTAGGCGATGATGTCCTCGGCCGTCGTCGGCTGGGCATCGGGCTTCAGCGTGACGAACGCGCACGGGCTTTCGCCCCACTTCGGATCGGCGCGCGCGACGACAGCCGCCTCCATCACCTGCGGATGGCGGAACAGCACCTCCTCTACCTCCAGCGACGAGATGTTCTCGCCACCGGAGATAATGATGTCCTTGGAGCGGTCCTTGACGTCGATGTAGGCGTCGGCGTGCCACGCGGCCAAATCACCGGAGCGGTAGTATCCCCCGGCAAAGGCTTCATCTGTCGCCTTGGGGTTCTTGACATAGCCTTTCATCAGCGTATTGCCGCGCAGCATGATCTCGCCGATGGCTTGGCCGTCTTGCGGCACCGGCGCCATGGTCTCGGCATCGGCCACCATCATGTCCTCGATCATAACGTTGGGAATGCCCTGGCGCGCCATCTTGGCGTAGCGGTCCAGCGCCTCCATGCCGTCCCACTCGGCCTGGTGGGCGCAGTAGGTCGAGGGGCCGTAGCTCTCCGTGGTGCCGTAAAGGTGCAGCACCTCGAACCCGATGGCCTCCATGCGCTCGATGACGACGGCGGGCGGTGCGGCACCCCCCGTCGCCACTTTCGTCCGCACAGGTAAGGCCTTCTTGGCCGTTGCCGGCGCATGCACCAGCATGTTGAGCACGATCGGCGCACCGCACATGTGCGTGACGGCGTGCTCGGCAATGAGATCGAAGATGTGGGCGGGCTCGACGCGGCGCAGGCAGACGTGCGTGCCGCCGGCCGCAGTCACGGCCCAGGTGTAGGTCCAGCCCGAGCAGTGGAACATCGGGAGGGTCCAAAGGTAGCGACTCTCGTGGTCGAGCTTGAAGGTGAGCGCATTGGCGACGGCGCCAAGATAGGCGCCGCGATGGCTGTACACCGCGCCCTTGGGATTGCCCGTCGTACCCGACGTGTAGAGCAGGCAGATCGAGTCCCATTCGTCCTGTGGGCCCGGCCCGGTGAATTCCGGATCACCGGAGGCGATGAAGCCCTCGTACTCGACGCCGCCGAAGCCCGGTGCGTCCTTCGTCTCAACGTCGGCGATATCGACGACGATGGGCACGGCAGCGCCAAGCTTCTCCAGCGCCGGCGTGATGGTGGCGTGAAACTCGCGGTCGGCGAGAAACAGTTTCGCCTCCCCGTGCTCAAGACAGAAGGCGATCGTCGCCGCGTCCAGGCGGATATTGATCGGATTGAGAACGGCACCGATCATCGGCGCGGCGTAGTGCGCCTCGAGCATCGCCGGCACGTTCGGCGCCAGGATCGCGACGGTGTCTCCGCGCTTGATGCCGGCCTTCGTCAGTGCATGCGCAAGGCGGCGCGAACGGACCAGCAGGTCACGATAGGTAAAGCGCCGGTTGCCGTGAATGACCGCCGCGCGGTCCCCGAAGAACTTGGCCGCGCGGACGAGAAAGCTCACCGGCGTCAGCGGCACGAAGTTCGCCGCGCATTTTTTTAGCTCCGGCGCATCCTCACGCATATGTCTCTCCAGGTATTCAGCGCTTAGACCATCGACAGGAGCAGGCCGCCGTCGACGGAAATCACCGTGCCGGTCATGAACGATCCGGCTTCCGACGCCAGCAGCAGCAGTGGGCCATCCAGTTCGTCAACACGCCCCAGACGCTCCTGCGGCACGCGCGCGATGAGCTTGCGCCCGGCCTCGGACTTGAAGAAGTCCGAGTTCATCTCGGTCTCGCAGTAGCCCGGCGCAATCGCATTGACGCGAATCTTGTCGCGCGCCAGTTCGTAGGCGATCGCCTTTGTCATGTGGATCACGCCCGCCTTCGACGCCGAATAGTGCGCCAGTGTCTTGATGACGCCAAGGCCGAGCACGGAGGCAATGTTGACGATCGAGCCGCCCGTGCCGTTGGCCTTCATGCGCCGCGCGCCCTCCTGCGCGACGCGGAACACGCCGTCGAGATTCACGCTCAGGACGCCGCGCCATTCTTCCTCGGTCATCTTGAGGAAGTAGGACGGCTCGGCGACGCCGGCGTTGTTCACCACGATGGTGATGGGCCCGAGCGCGGCCTCGGCGCCGGTAAATGCCGTCTTCACCGACGCCGGGTCCGTCACGTCCAGAGCAACCGCCGCCGCCGCTCCGCCAGCCGCCTCGATCTCCCGCTTCAGCGCCTCGAGGCGATCCGTACGACGGGCCGCGATGGCGACGCGAGCGCCGGCTCCGGCCAGCACTTTCGCGAAATGATGCCCGAGCCCTGACGACGCGCCGGTCACCAGTGCCGTCCGGCCTTTCAGCGAGAACAAATCCTGCGCCATCGCGCCCTATGCTCCTTCGTACCTCCGGCGCTAGATCGGACCCATGTAGTCCCGCTTGCCGATCTCCACGCCATTGTGGCGCAGGATGTCGTATGCGGTGGTGACGTGAAAGAAGAAATGCGGGAAAGCATAGTTGAGAAGGAAAATTTGACCGTTCAGAGTCACCGGCTGCTTGGCGATCGTCAGGGCGATGTCGCGTCCTTCCGAGCCCTCGAGTTGCGCCGGCGTGACGGAGGCGACGTAGTCGGCCGTTTTAGCCAGCCGGGCCTTGAGATCGGCGAAAGACGCCTCTGCGTCTTCCCATTTCGGAATGTCCTGTCCGGACAGCCTGGCTGCAGCGCCCTTAGCGAAGTCGGAGGCCAACTGCACCTGCCGCTTCAGCGGAAACATGTCCGGCGCCAGGCGTGCATTGAGTAACACGTCCGGCTCGATCTTCCTGGCAGCGGCGAATGACTCGGCCTTGTCCAGGATCGCGGACAGGTTTTTCAGCATGCGCAGGAAAACGGGAAGAGAGATCTGATGCATCGAGAGCGACATTCCGCGGGCTCCTTTGGCACACATGTGGCCGGAAAAAAGGGGCGCACCGGCGCCCCTCCTCCTGAGTCCTTTACTTGATGAGCCCCTTGTCCGTCACCCATTTCTGGACCATCTCTGCCACCTGATCGGAATTAGTGTCCGAACGCCACCATTGGTTGTCGCCGCCGGTCCTGTCTTCTATAACTTCGGGGCTAACAACCTCGCTTGGTGCAGACACCCAATCAAAAGCAGCGCGTGAAGGGGAAGAAGCGTGGCGTCGATTCCGCAGTTCCTAGTGCACAGTCCGAAAGACAACGTCGGCGTGGTCGTCGTCGAGGGCCTCAAAGCCGGCACCGACATGCTCGGTGTCATTACCGAGACCGATACGACCATCCGCGTCAAAGCCAAGAACGATATTCCCATCGGGCACAAGGTGGCCCTGAAGGATCTCCGAACCGGCGATACCGTCATCAAGTACGGCGAAGACATCGGCAAGATGGTCGGCATCGCGGCGACCGGCGAGCACGTTCATGTCCACAATCACAAAACGAAACGCTGGTAGGCGAGGACTACGCTCATGGCAGCAAAGAAAAACGGCAGATCGGGCCAGAAGAGCAATCTGTCCTTTCATGGCTGGCGTCGCGAGAACAAGCGCGTCGGCGTGCGTAACCACGTCATCATCCTGCCGCTCGACGATCTGTCGAATGCAGCGTGCGAAGCCGTCGCCAACAACATCAAGGGCACGA
>JBJXDX010000055.1:0-57509 GCA_046154585.1 Hyphomicrobiaceae bacterium
AGGAGGCCATCGACGCGCCGGCCTGGCACATCGAGCATTTCCCGGCTTCGTTCTGGCCGCGCACAGCACGTCCGGGCGTCGTGGTGGTCGAGGATCGCCTGCCGGCGGCGACCATTGCAGAGCTTCGCCGCCGCGGTCATAAGGTGGAGGTCGGCCCGGCGTGGTCGGAGGGCCGGCTTACGGCCGCTTCGCAGGATGGCCCGCGGCGCACGGCGGCGGCCAACCCGCGCGGCATGCAGGGCTACGCAGCGGGGCGTTGAGCGGCTTGGAGCGCGTGCGCGCATGACCTGGTCCATCATCGCCCGCGACGAGACGACCGGCCGCATCGGCATTGCGGTGGCGTCGCGGGCCTTCGCTGTCGGCGCGCGCGTGCCGCACATCCGCGCCGGGGTCGGCGCCGTGGCGACGCAAGCTTGGACCAACCCGTTTTTCGGGCCGCGAGGATTGGCGCTGCTGGCGGCAGGCGCGACGGCCGAGGACGCCGTGCGCATGCTGATGACGGCGGATGAAGGGCGCGATCACCGGCAAGTGCATGTGCTGGACCGCCACGGCCGCTTTGCCGCCGCCACCGGCAAGGCCTGCGTCGACTGGTGCGGGCACCTCGTGCGCGAGACATTCTCGGTGGCGGGCAACATGCTCGCGGGCGAGGGGGTGATCGATGCGACCGCGCAGACCTATGCCGATGGCAAGGACACGCCGTTCGCGCGGCGGATGCTGGCAGCCATGCACGCCGGCGAGGCCGCGGGCGGCGACAAGCGCGGCAAACAGGGCGCCGCCTTGCTCATCTATGACACCGAGGAGCATGCGCTCCTCGACATCCGTGTCGACGACCATGCCGATCCCCTGCCGGAGCTGGCAAGGCTGGAAAGCATCCATCGGGAGCGCTACGTGCATTACCGGCGCTACAGCCCCACGCGCGGCAACCCCGCAGGTCTGCTCGACCGCGAGACGCTCGAAGACGCCATCGCCCGGTCCATCGCCGAGGCCTATGAATGAGCACCGGTCCGCTGCTCGAGATATCGGACCTGCATGTGTCGTTTGCCGGTGACGAAGCGCGAGTTACGACAGCGGTGCAGGGCGTCGGGCTGGAGATCAAGCGCGGCCGCACACTGGGACTCGTCGGCGAGTCGGGCTCGGGCAAAAGCGTGACAGCCCTGTCCATCATGCGCCTGCTGCCGAAGGAGACGGCCCGGATCCGAGGCCGCGTGATGTTCGAGGGCCGCGAGCTGCTGTCGCTCCCCGAACGCGCCATGCAGGACCTGCGCGGCAACCGCGTGGCGATGATCTTCCAGGAGCCGATGACATCGCTCAATCCGTCCTACACGGTCGGCGACCAGATCGGCGAGACGCTGCAGCGGCATCGCGGCCTGAGCCGCAGCGAGACGCGCCGCCACGTCATCACGCTGCTGGAGCGCGTGCGCATTCCGTCGGCGGCGGCGCGCGTCGACGAGTATCCGCACAAGCTGTCGGGAGGCATGCGCCAGCGCGTGATGATCGCCATGGCGCTCGCCTGCGAGCCTGTGCTGCTGATCGCGGACGAGCCGACAACGGCGCTCGACGTCACCATCCAGGCACAGATCCTCGATCTGCTGCGCACGCTGCAGACCGAGAGCGGCACGGCCATCCTGCTCATCACGCATGACCTGGGCGTGGTGGCTGAGATGGCCGACGACGTGGCCGTGATGTATGCGGGCGAGATCGTCGAGCGCGGGCCGGTGGCCGACGTGCTGGCGGCGCCGGAGCATCCCTATACGGTGGGCCTGCTCGGCTCCATCCCGCGGCTCGAGGTGCAGCGCAAGAGACTGTCGGCGATCAAGGGCATGGTGCCGAATCTCACCGCGACCTTCATCGGCTGCCGTTTCGCACCGCGCTGTCCGTTCGCGGAGGATCGCTGCAGGAACGAGACGCAAGCGCTCCGGGATGTAAGCGCAGGGCGGCGCCGGCTGTCACGCTGCTGGAAGGCACCCCTGACCGAGCTCGTGGCATGATCGAGCCGCTCATATCGGTCGATGGCCTGGTCAAGAATTTCGTCGTCAGGCGATCGCTGCTGGGCCGACCGCAGAGCGTGGTGCAGGCGGTCGACGGCGTGTCGTTCGAGGTGGCACCCGGCGAGACGCTGGCGCTGGTGGGCGAGTCGGGGTGCGGCAAATCCACGGTCGGCCGGCTGCTCCTGCGCCTGATCGAGCCGACGGCGGGCCGCGTGACATTCCAAGGCCAGGATGCCTTGACATTGGCGGGCGGAGACCTGCGACGCTTCCGCAGCCGAGCGCAGCTCATCTTCCAGGATCCTTATGCCTCGCTCAATCCGCGCATGACAGTCGGCGACATGCTGGGGGAACCGCTGCTGCTGCATACGGATCTGCCGGCTTCGGAACGCCGCCAGCGCGTCGCCGAACTGCTGGGTGTCGTCGGCCTGCGCCGCGACCACGCCGACCGCTTTCCGCACGAGTTTTCTGGCGGCCAGCGCCAGCGTGTGGCGATAGCACGGGCGTTGGCGGCCGAGCCCAAGCTGATCGTCTGCGACGAACCCGTGTCGGCCCTCGACGTTTCCATCCGCAGCCAGATCCTAAACCTTCTCAAGGACCTGCAGGACCGCCTGGGGCTCGCGTACGTGTTCATCAGCCACGACCTGGCGGTAGTGAAGCACATCGCCGCGCGCATCGCGGTGATGTACCTCGGGCGCATCGTGGAAACGGGGCCGGCCGACCGGATTTTCGCCGAACCGCGCCATCCCTATACACAGGCGCTTCTATCGGCCATTCCCATCGCCTCGGCGACGGGGCGGCGCAAGCGCCAGCTGCTGCCGGGCGATCCTCCGAGCCCCATCGACCCGCCGCCGGGATGTCACCTGCATACGCGCTGTCCCCACGTTGTGGACCTGTGCCGGCGCGAGCGGCCAGCCCTCCTTAGCGATAACTGGCATGCCACGGCTTGCCACGTGTGGCGCGATATTCGACAATCCGCCGGTCACATGCCTCTCGAAGGTGGAGTATCGCCGCAGCTGCAGCGGCTCATGGCGGCATTCGAGAGCCAAAATTGATCCGTCGACACCAGACATCTGCTGGAATGGGGAGAACGTAATGCAGTCCATCCGTCTCGGTCTCGCGAGCGCGCTACTGGCGCTGGCGACCGCCTCGGTTTCCGCCCAATCGCTGCGCGTGGGGCTGGCGGAGGACCCTGACATTCTCGATCCGACGCTGGCGCGTACCTACGTCGGGCGCATCGTATTCTCGTCGATCTGCGACAAGCTGTTCGACATCGATGACAAGCTCAATCTCGTGCCGCAGCTGGCGCTCGGACACGATATCTCCGATGACGGCAAAATCGTCGCCATTAAGCTGCGGCCCAATGTCAAATTCCACGACGGCGAGCCGATGGATGCGGAGGCCGTGAAATTCAGCCTCGAACGGCATCTGACGATGCAGGGTTCGTTCCGCAAGCCGGAGCTGGCGGCGGTGGAGAAGGTCGAGGTCACCGATCCGCTGACGGTTCAGCTGCACCTGAAAGCGCCGTTCTCGCCGCTGATCGCGCAGCTGTCGGATCGCGCCGGCATGATCGTGTCGCCCAAGGCGGCGAAGGCCGCCAGCGACAAGTTCGGTCTCAATCCGGTATGCGCGGGTCCGTTCAAGTTCGTCGAGCGCATCCAGCAGGACCGCATCGTGGTGGAGAAGTTCGCAGACTACTGGAACAAGGACAACGTCTTCATCGACCGCATCGTCTACCGGCCGGTGGTGGAGTCGACGGTGCGGCTCGCCAATCTGAAGTCGGGCAGCCTCGACATCATCGAACGGGCGCTGGCGACGGACCTGAAGGAGATCAAGGCCGACCCCAAGCTCAAGCTCGCAACCCAAACCGAGCTCGGCTATCAGGGACTGACCCTGAATATCGGCCAGGGTGAAACCGGCAAGGCCAGCCCGTTCGCCAAGAGCCCGAAGGTGGGACAGGCGCTCGAAGCCGCGCTCGATCGCGTCGCCATCAACCAGGTCGTGTTCAGCGGCGAATTCCTGCCGGGCAACCAATGGATCAGCCCGAAAAATCCGTACTATCAGGAGAAATTCCCGCTCTCCAAGCGCGACGTGGCGAAGGCCAAGCAGCTGCTGCAGGAGTCGGGCCTGACGGCGCCGGTGACGGTCGACTTCATGGTGCCGAACAACCCGGAGAGCCGGCAGGTGGCCGAGGTCATCCAGGCCATGGCGGCAGAAGCGGGCTTCGACATGAAGATCCGCGTGACGGAGTTCGCGACGTCGCTGAAGGAGGCGGAGGAAGGGCGCTATCAGGCGTATTTCATCGGCTGGTCGGGCCGCGTCGATCCGGACGGCAACAGCTACATCTTCCACAAGTGCAAGGCGCCGCAGAACAACCGCGGCTTCTGCGACAAGAACGTCGATGGCTGGCTGGACGAAGCGCGCACCAAGACCGTTTTGCCCGATCGCAAGGCGGTGTACGAGAAGGTGGCCGAGAAGGTGCTGACGGAAGGTGGCATCATCTACCTGTATCATCGCCTCGTCATCATCGCGCACACCGAGCGTGTAGAGGGCTACAAACAGCTGCCGGACGGACTTGTGCGCGTGGTGGGCGTGAAGCTGAAGCAGTAGGCGTCGTCGGGGCAGGGCGGACTCGGAATTCGTAGCTGCCCCACACCCCGACCCTCTGCCCTCTGGAGGGGAGAGGGGGAAGCAGGTGGAGCTTCGATGCTGATCTTCCTTGGCAAGCGCGTTCTGCAGTTGATCCCGACACTGTTCTTCGTGTCGGTGATCATCTTCTCGCTGCAGCAGCTGCTGCCCGGCGATCCGGCGCTGGTGATGGCCGGAGAAGAACGCGACCCGGCCGTCCTCGAGCAGATCCGCAAGCAGTACCGACTCGATCAGCCGATCCCCATTCAATACGTGTACTGGATCAAGGGCGTGCTGTCGGGGGACCTCGGCGAATCGATGCGCCTGAAGGAGCCCGTGCTGCGGCTCATCATGCAGAAGTTTCCCGTCACGCTGCAACTCGCCCTGATGGCTATCGTCGTATCGCTGGCGGTGGGCGTGACGGCCGGCGTGATCTCGGCGATCAAGAAGAACACCAAGATCGACTACGCCGTGAACCTGGTGGCGCTGTGGGGCCTCTCGACGCCGAATTTCTGGCTCGGGATCATGCTGATCTTCCTGTTCTCGGTGTGGCTCGGCTGGCTGCCGGCCTCGGGCTACGTCAGTCCGTTCGAGGACTTCTGGCTGTCACTGCAGACGACCATCCTACCCGCGTTCGTGCTCGGCAACTCGTTCGCAGCGGTGCTGATGCGGCATACGCGCAGCGCCATGCTGCAGGCGATGACCAGCGACTATGTGCGCACGGCGCGCGCCAAGGGGCTGGCCGAGCGCATCGTCGTGGTGAAGCACGCGCTGCGCAATGCGTTGACGCCGGTGATTACGTTGGGGGCACTCGAACTCGGCACGCTGCTGTCGGGCGCCGTGCTGACCGAGCAGGTGTTTTCCATTCCGGGCTTCGGCAAGCTGATCGTGGACAGCGTGTTCAACCGCGACTACGCGGTGGTGCAGGGCGTGACGCTGGTGACGGCGACGACGTACATTCTGCTGAACCTGCTGGCCGATATCGCCTATGTGCTCGTCAATCCGCGGTTGAGGAGTTAGGCTGTGGCTGTCGTCACCGTCGGCTTGGAAACTGGGGATGTTGCTGGCCACGAGCGCCCGGCGGCGCGAGCGTGGCGACGATTGAAGCAGCGCAAGAGCGCGATGCTGGGGCTCGTGGTCATCTGCATCCTGATCCTGCTGGCGATTTTTGCGCCGTTGATTGCGCCCTTCGATCCAGCGCAGCAGAGCTGGACGGCAGTGCGCAAGGCGCCATCATGGGCGCACTGGTTCGGCACCGATGAATCTGGGCGCGATCTTCTTAGCCGGGTGGTCTACGGGGCACGGGCGTCGCTGCTAGCGGGCGTCGTGTCGGTAACGATTGCGGTGGCGGCCGGCGTGCCGATCGGTTTGATCGCGGGATACACCGGCGGGTGGACCGACGCCATCATCAGCCGCATTACCGATGCCATGCTGGCCTGCCCCAACCTCATCCTGGCCATTGCGCTGGCGGCATTCCTCGGGCCGTCGCTGACCAATGCCATGATCGCCATCGGCATCACGGCGACGCCGGTGTTCGTGCGCCTGACGCGCGGGCAGGTGCTGGCCGTGAAAGTGGAGGACTATGTCGAGGCGGCGCGCGCAGTGGGCAATCCGGGCTGGCGCATCGCCATCCGGCACATCCTGCCCAATATCCTGCCGGCCCTGCTGGTGCAGGCGACGCTGGCTATCGCGGCGGCCATCATTGCCGAGGCGAGCCTGTCGTTCCTGGGACTGGGGCAGCAGCCGCCGGCGCCGTCGTGGGGGTCCATGCTGAATACCGCACAGCGCTTCCTCACCAATGCGCCATGGATGGCGGTGTGGCCGGGACTGGCGATCTTCCTGTCGGTGCTGTCGTTCAACCTGCTGGGCGACGGCTTGCGCGATGCACTGGACCCGAAGGAGCGGTGACGCACGCGGGGTCATGCCTTCGTGTTTCGGGTGCCGGAGAACAGGACCATGGCCGACGTGACAGCCAGGCACGCCGTGACCAGGAACACGGCGCGATATCCGAACCAGCTGATGATCATGCCCGCAATCGGCGGCGTCACCATGTAGGTGGAGAAGACGAAGAAGGTCGTCGCCGCGGTGGCTTCGCTGACGGTCTCGGGCGCAAGGTTGGCGATCTCGGCGAGATAGAGGCCGTTCCAGGTGGCGACCGAAAAGCCGACGAACAGCACGGCCGCAAATATCACGGTCGTGCTCCAATCCGGCGACATGGCCGCGATCAGCAGCGACGACAGGACCGACAGGACGGCGAGGGCCTTCAGCACCGGGCGCGGCGAGCCGGCCCAATCGGCGACGAAGCCCAGAACGATACGGCCCGCAACGCTGGATGCGAGCAGCATGGCATAGAGCGTGCCGGCGAAGGTGAGGGAGAAGCCAAGGCCCGCCGTCATGAACGTGACGAAGAACGCGGTTGTGGCGCCTTGGACGGCAGCGAAGCCGACGCAGGCCGCGGAGATCCGCCGCAGGCCAGGCGCAGCGGCCATCACTCGAAATGGATTGAGCACGTTCGACAGACGAAACAACCGCACGAGGCGGAAGCGATGGCGCGGCCGGCTTTCATTGTACTCGCGCGGCGCGAACAGCAGCACCAAGCAGAGGCAGACAGCACAAGCTGTCATGATGGCGAAGGCGGCGCGCCAGCCGTAGGCGACGATGAGCCAGCTTCCGACGGCGCCGGCGATGACGCCGCCCAGCGGCACCCCGGCCTGACGCAGTGAAAACAGGGAACCGCGATAGGCGCGCGGCGTGTGGTCAGCGAGAATCTGCGCGCCCGCCGGCGTCGCTGTGGCATAGGCAAAGCCGAGGCACACGGCGCCGAGCAGGATGGCGGGATAGACGCCGATCAGGATCAAGGCCGAACCAGCCATGGCGATGAGCGCCGCCACCAGCCACGCGCGCACTGGACCGAGCGCGACGGTGAATGCGGTGTTGGCGATGTAGAGCCAGACGGAGCCCAGGCCGAGGGCGCCGCCGACCCAGCCGTAGGCTTGCGGCGGCATGCCGGCGGATTCCATGAGCTTGGGTGCGAACACCGGCAACGCGTGGTGCAGGATCGCCATCCCGGCGAGCGGGATGGCAGAAATGAGGAAGGGCGCCAGGATGCCGCTCGGCGGCGGGCTTTCCGCGCTTGTGTCGTAAGAGGTCACACGGCTCCCGCGCTTTTGCCGGTCTTGCCGAGGGCATCGGGATTGACGACGTGGGCGGGGCGCTTGCCGAGCGACACGTCGACGATGGATTGCAAGGCGGTGGCGGCGATCTCGTGGAAGCACTCGTCGGTCCAGCACAAGGCGTGCGGCGTGATGATGACGTTGTCCATCGCCAGCAGCGGATTGTCGGGATTGATGGGCTCCTGATAGGTGACGTCGAGGCCGGCGCCGAGGATGCGTTTGGCTTTCAGGGTGTCGATGAGCGCGGCCTCGTCGACGATGGGACCGCGACCGACATTGAGGAAATAGGCCGTGGGCTTCATCAGTGCGAGGTTGCTAGCGTTGATGAGATGGCGCGTCTCGTCGTTCAAAAGGCAGCAGACGACGACGAAATCGGCTTCGCGCATGAGCGTGTCGAGCGGGACCAGATCGGTGCCGAGGCCTTTCGTGCGCGCGGCCTCCGCATAGGGATCGGCGGCGATCATGCGCGCGAAGAACGGCCGCGCCAGCTGCATGATCTCCTGGCCGACACCACCGGCGCCGACGAGACCGAGGGTGCGCGAGGTGAGGCCCTGGCCCATGAAGTCGACGCGGTCGTTCCAGCGGTTCTGGTGCACAAGCTTGTCTTTAGCGAACAGCCGGCCCGCGAGCGCGAAGATCAGCGTCAGCGTGGCCACGGCGAGCGGGCGGCGGATGGCGATCGGCGTGTTGGTGACGACGATGCCTTTGGCGGTGGCGGCCGGAAGATCGACCGTGTCGTAGCCCACACCATTGCGGGCGAGGACCTTCAGGCGGCAATCGGCGCGCGACAGGCTGGCGGCGGCGACACGCGGCAAGTTGATGTGCAGGCCGTCATAGCGGGCGGCGACATCCGGCGTGAGCTCCGTCATGTCCTCGGGCACCCACTCCCAGGCAATATCCCTATTTGCTTTGAGCACGTCGAAGGCACGTGGATCGAAGCAGGGCTCGCCGGCCGCATTCAGGAGGTCGCGCGTGATGCCGACCTTGAAGATCATCGCTTGTCCTCCACGGACGCCAGGATGCCGCGCACGCCGGCCATGAGGATGCCATGGTCGGTGCCGGTCGCCAGCATGTTGAAGCCGAGTTCCTTGTATTGCTTGGCCCACATGGTGTCGGCAGCCATGAAGCCCAGGCCCTTCTTGTGTTTGCGGCCGGCGGCCACGGTGCGCTTCACCGCGTCGATATACTTCGGGTTGTCGAACTGGCCCGGGATGCCGAGGAAGTTGGTGAGATCGAAGTGGCCGACCCACAGCACGTCGATGCCTGGCAGAGCGGCAATGGCATCGACATGCTCGACACCGCGCTCGGTCTCGATCTGAGCGATGACGAGCGTGCGGGCATCGGCGGTTTTCATCTTGGTGTGGGGGTCGCCGGCGACGTAGTCGTCGTGGGCGAAGGCGAAGGCGGCGCCACGCCGGCCGTTGGGCGGATAGCGGGTGGCCGCGACGATGGCCTTGGCCTGCTCGACGCTTTCCACCATCGGGATCATCACGCCGTGGCAGCCGATGTCGAGGGCGCGGGCGAGGAAGTGATATTCGCCGCGCGGCACGCGCACCATCGGCGCGATGCCGATGCCGCGGCAGTGGGCGACCTGCGTCTTGATGGTTTCAAGGCCGATGCCGGTGTGCTCCATGTCGTACATGACATACTCACAGCCGGCGTGCGCCAGAACCTGCGCCGTTCCGGGCGAGAAGAACTCGAACACCATGGCGCCGAGCACCGTCTCGCCCGCCATCACCCGTTGCCTCAGCGATTTCTTGGCCACGTCGTTTCCTCCTAAAATCGTGTTGTTGTTTGTTGCGGCGGGCTTCTCAGAGCACCTGATCGAGGAAGGAGCGCGTCCGCTCGTGGCGTGGTGCTTCGAGAATCTCCTTGGGCGGGCCGTGCTCGACGATGACGCCGCCGTCGGTGAAGTACACGTGATCGGCAACCTCGCGGGCAAAGCCCATCTCGTGCGTGACGAGGATGCAGGTCATGCCTTCGGTGGCGAGATCGCGGATGGTGTGCAGAACTTCCTTCTTGGTTTCGGGGTCGAGGGCGGCCGTGACCTCGTCGAACAGCATCACGAGCGGGTTCATGGCCAGCGACCGGGCGATGGCGACGCGTTGCTGCTGACCGCCCGACAGCTCGCCGGGGTAGACGTCGGCCTTGTCGGCGAGCCGCACCTTGGCGATGAGCGCGCGGGCGCGGGCCTCGACCTCGGCCTTGTCCTGCTTCAGGACGGCGAGCGGGGCCATCATGACGTTCTGCAACGCCGTCTTGTGCGGGAACAGATTGTAGCTCTGGAAGACGATGCCGACCTTGCGCCGCAGAGCCAGCTTGTCGAGCTTGGGATCGTTGACCTCGATGCCGTCGACTTTGATCGAGCCGGAGTTGATGGGGGTCAGCGCATTGATGCAGCGCAGGACGGTGGACTTGCCCGATCCCGACGGACCGATGATGCAGATGGTTTGGCCCTTGGCGACGCTGAACGTCACGTCCTTCAGGACTTCAAGGCTGCCGAACGACTTGCGGATCTTGTCGACGATGACGACGGGCGCTCCGGGTTCGGTCGTGGTCATGGCGTTGCGGTCTGCAGCATCAGTGTTTCACCTGGAATTTGCGCTCGAGCGCGACCGTCCACTTCCCGATCGGATAGCAATACAGGAAGAAGCACAGCATCGCGAAAGCGTAAAGCGGCGCCAGCAATGCCGGGCGCGAGCCTTCCGCTGCCAGCACCTCGCCGGTCAGCGTGATCATCTCGGACACGCCGACGACGGAGGCGTTCACCGTCGACATGGTGATGAGGGAGTACAGGTTCATCCACGGCGGCAGCATGCGCTTGAAGCATTGCGGCAGGATGATGCGCATCAGCGTTTGGGTGCGCGAGAAACCGAGCGACTCTGCCGACTCCCACTGGCTCGTCGGCACCGATTGCAGCGCGCCGCGCACGATCTCCGACACGTTGGCCATGACCGGCAGGGAGAATCCGAGGATAGCTTTCGACCAATCCGGCATCGGGATGGTGAGGCCGAAGATGCGGATCTGGAACGGCAGCAGCAGCACGCACAGAAACAGCAGAACGAGCCACGGCGAGTTGCGGAAGAACTGGGTGACAAAGCGAGCCAGCCAGCGGACGGGCGCGATGGCCGAGCTTTGCAGCACTCCGAGCGGCAGCCCGGCGATGGTGCCAACCATCATCGCCAGCGCCGAGATGACGAGATTGAAGACGAAGCCCTTGAGCAGCAGCGGCGCCCACAGCCAGATGACTTCCAGCGCCGAGCGCTCTCCGTTGGCGGCGGTGGTGGCGGCGCTGGCGGCAGTGGCGACGAGGCAGAAGAGAGCGATAATGGCGAGCGCGCGGCCGTCGATGGCGGCGCGCAGCGGGCCGTTGGGCACGATGAGCCATGCCGCGGCGCCGAGCGACGGAGATGCCGTGGCGCGTGGGGCGAGCATGACGGGGGCCGGAGAGACCTGGGCGCGGTTCGCTGTCATCGCCTCAGGCTCCCTGGCCGATGCCGGGAACGCGCAGGCGGTACTCCAGATGTTTCATGCCCCAGGCGAACAGCGAGGCGAGGCAGACATAGAAGATGAGCACGGTGAACATCATCTCGCGCACGTTGAGCGCGTCGCCCCAGATCTGCTTGGCCGTGTACATGACCTCCGGCACGGCGATGGCGTAGGCGAGGTTCGTCGTCTTGATGAGGTTGACGAGGTTGTTGGAGAGCGCCGGCAGGGCGGTGCGGAAGGCCAGCGGCAGGACGACGTTGCGATAGGTCTGCCAGCGCGAGAAGCCGAGCGACTCGGCGGCCTCGACGGTGGACCGAGAAACCGCCTCGATGCCGGAGCGGAAAATCTCGATGTTGAAGGCGCCGGCAAACAGCGACAGCGAAACGATGGCCCACTGGACGTTGGAGAGCAGCGGTTGCAGCGAGCCCGAGGCATCGGGTACGCGGGGCAGGGCATAGCCGAGGCCGAAGTAGAAGAAATAGATCTGCACCAGCGGCGGGGTATTGCGGAACAGGCTGATGAAGCCATCGACCACGAGCCGCAACCACTTGAAGCGCGAGCCCTGAAGCCACGCACCGATGATGCCGATGACGATGGACAGGACGATGGTGACCACGGACATGTAGAGAGTCAGCCAGACGCCCTTGAGCATGCGAGCACGGTCGAAATCGTCATAGATGTAGTTGAGGTTGATTCCGGTCGTGTCGTAGAGGTGCTGGAACCATTGATACACCGACTGCATGCGCTGCAGCACTCCCCCGGCTGCCGGTCAGACAACGCAACGGGGCGGCAATGACGCCGCCCCGAGCATGACCTGAAGCCGGATCAGCTTCCCTTTTTGGCCGCCTCATGCATGCGCTTGGCATAGTCGGTCGGCGGCACGTTCCACTTTTTCTCGAGCTCGACGATCTTGCCGGACTTCATCCAGTCCTTGGTGAGGTCTTCCATGACCTTCTGCAGGGCGGCCTCGCCCGGCTTGATGGCCATGGCCCACGGTGTCTCCATGATGCCGGGAAGAACCATCTCGTAGCCGGCCTTCCACTCGTCCTCGGACAGCTTGCCGCCGATGAAGGTCTGGTCATAGAGGTAGCCGACGCAATCGCCGTTCTTGAGGGCGAGCAGCGGCTTCTCGGACCCATCGAACGAGATGATCTCCGGGCCGTATTTTTGCGTCATGTCCTTGTTGTAGAAGGCGCCCGTGGTGCCACAGAGCTTCTTGTCCTTGAGGTCTTCCCACACCTTGATGGGCGTGCCCTTCTTCTGCAGCACGTTGACAGCGTCGGAGTAGTAGAGCGGTTCGATGACTTGCACGACCTTGCGGCGCGCGGCGTTGTCCGACATCGTGGCGATCATCAGGTCGATCTTGCCCTGGTTCAGGAACTCCATGCGATTGGCGGAGACGACCGGGATCAGCTCGAGCTCCACGCCGAGTTTCTTGGCGACCTCGGCGGCGAGGTCGGGCTCGACACCGATGATCTTGCCGGAGGGGTCGCGGAAACCGAACGGCTTGTAGTCGGCCTTGACGCCGACCACGAGCTTGCCGCGCTTCTTGATGTCATCAAGCACATCTGCGTGAGCGGCCGCGCCGATGGCGAGGCTGGCAGCACCGAGCGCTGCAATGAGAATTCTAGACAGTTGCATACACTTCTCCCGTTACGTGGACTTCCGTGCGAACCCTGCAAATGCCGCCCGATCAGGGGCAAGGCAATCGATGGATGCTGGCGTCACCTTAGCCTAACGCCTGCCCAGTGACATGGCGAGACGGGCCGAATTCCAATCGGGCGGGGTCGAATCTCAAACGCAAAGGGCGCCCGGCTGGTGCAGGGCGCCCTTGTGAATAGCTGCTCGATGATCGACCCCGGGGCCGTTTTTTGGCCTCAGTAGAGGTCCAGTCTCCGATTTGAGACCTCGCCGAAGGGTTTCGACGCTTCCTGGTAGGCCTCGCTTCGGCCAATACCGATGTCTTTCAACATACGATCATCGAGTTGCATCAGCGCGCGGCGCTCGCGAGCCACCGTCAGAGCCGTGCTCACGAAGGCGCCCCAACCAACGACCTGACGGACCAAGTCCGTGATCGGATGCTGGTGCCTGCTCGACTGATGGATGACTGCGGGTTGCATAGCGCGCTCTCCTTTAGTTCGGCGCTTTTTTCACCGGCGGTCATTCTCCGGTGTAGGGAACATAGGGGAAGGGCTTGCATAATGAAATCGAATGTTATTAATAGTTCCCATTAGAGAACGTTATGAGGTGAGCCATGCGGCGTGATCTGGACATCACCCTGCTGAGGGCCTTTGTCGCCATCGTGGAAACGGGCAGCGTGACCGGCGCGGCGCGCCTGCTGAACCGTACCCAGGCGGCCGTCAGCCTGCAGCTCAAGCGGCTGGAGGACATGCTGGAACAGCAGCTGTTCGAGCGCGTGCACAAACGCCTGATCCTGGCGCCGGCGGGCGAGCAGATGCTCGGCAACGCGCACCGCCTGATCGCCATGAACGACGACATCTGGGGCCAGATGACGACGCCGAGCTTCCAGGGCGAGGTGAAGCTCGGTGTACCCGTCGACCTGATCTCGACCTACATCCCGCAGATCCTGCGCCGTTTCAACTCGGCGTGGCCGCGGGCGCGCGTCACGCTCGTATGCCGTAACTCCGTCGAGCTGCTGCAGGATCTCGACGCGGGCGAGGTCGACATCACGCTGACGACGGATACGAGCAGCGACGACCATTGCGAGACGCTGCGGTGGGACAAGCTCGTGTGGGTCGGCGCTCCGGGCGGAGATGCGCATACGCGCAATCCGCTGCCGATCTCGATCGGTGGCAAGACGTGCCGCTTCCGGCCGGTGGCGCTGCAGTCGCTGCGTGACATCGGACGCTCGTGGCAGGTGATCCTGGCGGTGTCGAACCAGGAGGCCGTGTCGGCGACCATCGCCTCGGGCTCGTGCATCGGCTTCAGTCTGCGCGATTGCATTCCCGATATGCTGGAGCAATTGCCGCGCGACAGCGGACTGCCGGAACTGCCGGACTTCGCCATCAATCTTTGGCTTCCGAAGGCGGAAGTCAGTGAGGTCGCCCAGGAGCTGGCGCGTCATATCCGGGCAGAGTTCGCCGCGCGGTATGCGCTCGGAGCCGACGTGACAGCGTTGCTCTCGCCATCGCGGCGGACGCCGAAACGCGCCGCTGCTTTGGTGCAGGGCGCATCGGGCGTGCGGCGCGCCGGCCTCCGCTCGGTGCGTTAGCCTCTCAGGCCTGACCGAGAAGCGCCTGGCGGAAACGGACGCGGACGGCTGGCGCATCGAGCGACAGCTTGGCCTTGTCGGAGTCTTGCTTCGACACGCGCAGGAGTACGAAGCACGCACCGTTGCTTTCGCGCAGCATGCGCGCGCCGGCGGGAATGTCGGAGGCGCGCTGCACGGTGCAGGTGGATGGGATCGCGGCGCCGATCGCCATGCGCTCCAGATCGACACCTAGGCTGGTGTGACTTTTCTGGTATCCGGTCTCGCCATAGTGGCCGTTGTCGACGCACAGGATGCGCAGGTTCGGCGGATTGAGGATGCCGACGGTAGCGAGGGCGCCGACATTCATCAGCAGCTCGCCGTCGCCGGTGGCGACGAGGACGCGCTTGTCAGGCCGGGCGAGCGCGAGACCCAGCCCCATCATGACGGCCGCGCCCATGGCACCGCCCAGCAGATAGAGGTGCGGCGCACCGTCGGTGATGGCCGCCAGATCGTAGGC
This sequence comes from Hyphomicrobiaceae bacterium, assembly GCA_046154585.1. Lineage (GTDB taxonomy): Bacteria > Pseudomonadota > Alphaproteobacteria > Rhizobiales > Hyphomicrobiaceae > CADEFX01. Next base: position 15,004 of record JBJXDX010000055.1, read on the forward strand.
CGTGCCGGCAAGGCCCGCGACCATGAGGAAATCCTCGTGTTTGCCTATGAGCGCCGGCACCGCCTCGCGGCGATCGAGCTCGAATATGGGCGCCGGATCCGACTGCCCTTTGCCTGCCGCCATGTCAGGCCTGCCCGAGCAGGTTCAGGCGGAAGCGCACGCGCGAGGCGCCGATGTCCATGTTGCGCTTGAACTTGGGCGGGTCCTCCGGCTTCACGCGCAGGAGCACGAAAGAGCTGCCGTTGCTTTCACGCAGCATGCGCGACCCGGCCACGATGCCGTCGGGTTTGTCGATGGTGCAGGTCGATTTGATGCCGGCACCGATGGCCATCTGCTCCAGATCGACGCCGAGACTGGTGTGGCTCTTCTGGTAGCCGGTCTCGCCGTAGTGGCCGTTGTCGACGCACAGGATGCTGAGATTGGGGGGATTGAGGATACCGACGGTAGCCAGCGCACCGACGTTCATCAGCAGCTCGCCGTCGCCGGTGGCGACGAGGACGCGTTTGTCTGGCCGCGCCAGCGCTAAGCCGAGCCCGATCGATACGGCGGCACCCATGGCGCCGGCGAGACCGAAGTAGTGGGCGCCGTCCTCGGTCAGGGATGCCAGGTCCTTGGCCGTGCCGGCAAGGCCGGCGACCAGCAGGAAGTCCTTGTGGTTGCCGATCAGGGCGGGGACGGCTTCGCGCCGATCGAGCACGTAGGCCGGTTGGGCGGACTTGGATGCGGCTTTGCTCATGGTCGCCTCCCTAGAACGCCTTGGCGCCGATGAGCTTCTGCGTCAGCAGCACCGCGACGGGCTGGCCGGACTTGAAGGCCATGGTCGAGGCGGCGATGGCAGTTGGCACCACCTCCTCCGGTTTGGTGACCTCGACCGTGATGAAATTCATTGCGTCAAGCACCGGGCGGACAGCCTGGCCCATGCCCATCTGCCAGGGATTTCCTTCGCCGAAATCGCCGCGCATGCTGATGAGCGTCAGGAACGGGAAGTTGCCGCCCTTGATCATCGACATGAAGTTCACGCAGTTGCCGAGGCCGCTGCTCTGCATGAGCAGCACGGCGCGGGCGCCGCCGAGATGCGCTCCCGCTGCGAGGGCCACGCCTTCTTCCTCCGTGGTCAGGGCCACGGAATGCACGTCGGGATCGGCGAGTGAGCGATCGATCAGGATGCGGTGACCGGCATCGGGCACATAGCTGAACTGGGTGACGCCCTGCGCCTTCAGCGCGTCGTACAGGGCGTTCTGCCAGCTGACCTCGATTTCCTCAGCCTTGTCCTTGGGCGCATTTGCGGCGTTCGCTCCGGCCATATCGGCATCCTTCTTTTCGAGGAGATGGGAGGATCGTAGTTGGTGGCAGGAGCGGCGGCAAGCGCACGGCTATCGCCCTGGAAAGGGCAACTGGCTAAAGTCGCACCCGAAAAACAAGGGAGGATCACATGGCGCCGCTTCCACTATTTCCCGCCACCATCGCCGGCAGCCTGCCGAAGCCCGCGTGGCTGGCCGAGCCGGAGAAGCTATGGGCACCATGGCGGCAACAGGGCGCCGAGCTCATCGCGGCCAAGCAGGACGCGGCGCTGGTATGGCTCAAGATCCAGGAGGATGCGGGCATCGACATCGTGTCGGAGGGCGAGCAATTCCGCATCCATTTCGTGCACGGCTTCCTGGAGCACATCGGCGGCATCGACTGGGCCAAGAAGACCAAGATGGGCATCCGCAACAACCGCTACACGGTCGAGGTGCCGACGGTGACGGCCAAGCTGACGCGGCAGCGCGCGATCCATGCCGATGAAGCACGCTTCTCACGCGCGCATACGAAGGGCCATCTGAAATTCACTCTGCCGGGGCCGATGACGATTTGCGATACCATTGCCGATGCACACTACGGGCGGCGCGCCGATATGGCGATGGCGTTCGCGGAGCTGCTCAATGCGGAGGCGCTGGAGCTGCAGGCGCAGGGCGTCGACGTGATCCAGTTCGATGAACCCGCGTTCAACGTCTTCATGGATGACGTGAAGGAATGGGGCATCGCGGCCCTGGAGCGCGCGGCGCGGGGGCTCACGTGCAAGACGGCCGTGCACATCTGCTACGGCTACGGCATCGAGGCCAACATCAAGTGGAAAGACACGCTGGGGTCCGAGTGGCGGCAGTATGAAGAAATTTTTCCGGCACTGAATGCCAGCCGCATCAACCAGGTGTCGCTGGAGTGCGCGGGGTCCAAGGTCCCGATCTCGCTGATATCGCATCTGAAGGACAAAGAGATTTTGGTTGGGGCCATCAATGTGGCCAGTGAAAAAGTCGAGATGGCAGAGGACGTGGCAGGAACCATTCGCGAAGCCTTGAAATTTGCCGATTCAGAACGCATCCAGCCATGCACGAACTGCGGCATGGCACCGTTGCCGCGGGCGGTGGCGGAGGGCAAGCTGCGGGCACTTGGTGCGGGCGCGGCGCTGATGCGCGCGCAGGTCGGTCGCGGTTAGAGAAACGTAAGAGAGCGAACAGCAATAGCGGGCGCAGCCTCGCGAGGAGAATGACATGGAGCGCAGACGATTCGGGCGTACAGGGCTGGAGGTTGCGGTGCTGGGCTTCGGTTGCGGCGCCGTCGGCGGACTGATGACGCGCGGCGAGCCGGCCGACCAGGAGCGCGCCGTGGCGCGCGCGATCGAATACGGCATCAATTATTTCGACACGGCGGCGCAATACGGCGACGGGGCATCCGAGCGCAATATTGGCCGGGTCCTCAAGGCGCTGCGGGCGAATGTGATCGTCGGCACCAAGGTGCGCGTGAAGCCGGAAGAGCGCAAGGATATCGACAAGGCGATTGCGCAGTCGCTTGAAGCAAGCCTGAAACGCATGGGGCGCGACAGTGTCGACCTGTTCCAGCTTCACAACCTGATCGCGGATGATGGCGACGACAGGAACCTCTCGGCCGAGATCGTGCTGAACGAGGTGGTGCCGGCGCTGGAGCGCCTGCGGAAGCAAGGCAAGACGCGCTTCATCGGCATCACGGCGCTTGGCGATACGCAATCGTTGCACCGGGTGGTCGATGCGGGCGTGTTCGATACGGCGCAGGTTGCCTACAACGTGCTCAATCCCAGCGCAGGAGCCGCGTTGCCGCCGCACTATCCGGCGCACGACTACGACAAGCTGTTGGAGCGCACGCAGGCCGCCGACATGGGAACCATCAACATCCGCGTGCTGGCGGGCGGCGCGCTGAGCGGCGTGGAAGCACGGCACCCGCTCGGGACGCCCTCGGTGGAGCCGATCGGGTCCGGGAGCGATTATGCGGTGGACGCCAAACGCGCGCGGCGACTCGAGCCGCTGGTCAAGGAAGGCCATGCCGGCAGCCTGATCGAGGCGGGACTGCGGTTCGTCATCGCCAACAAGGGCATCAGCACAGTGCTGGTCGGCTACTCGACGTTCGAGCACTTCGAATATGCGGCCAAGGCTATGCAGAAGGGGCCGCTGAAGGGCCCGGCGCTGAAGCGGCTGGCGGAGCTGCAGGCAGGTTTTGCGGGCGACGCGCGGTGACGCGCTTCTCCCTCTCCCCGTTTCTTCAACGGGGAGAGGGTAGGGGTGAGGGGCAGCCGAGCGGCACAGAGCCAGACCCTGCCCCTCATCCTAACCTTCTCCCCGTGAAGAACGGGGAGAAGGGACTGAGCTGTGCCTGCGGTCAGACCTCGTGTTGTCAGAAGCACCACTGGGCGATGAGACGGCGGTAGATCTCGGCGGCTTCGTCGATTTTGGCGATCTCGCACCATTCGTCGGTCTGGTGCGCCATGGCGGCGGGACCGGGGCCGAGAATGATGGTGGGCACGGCGCCGAGTGCCGGCGTGAGCGCGGAGGCGTCGGTGAAGTAGGGCGCAGTTTTGACGATGGGCGTTGTGCCCTGTGCGGCCTCGCACGTGGCAAACACCTGACGCATCCATGGATCGGCGGGATCGGTCCACACGCTCTCGACGTCGACCATGGTGGTGACCTCGGCGTCACTGCCGAGCGCGGCGGCGATCTCCTCCTTGATGCGGGCGTGACGCTGGCCGGGGATGGAGCGGATATCGATGCCGATCTCGGCCTTGTCGGGCACCGAGTTGACGTTGAGGCCGCCGTGCATCCAACCGACGTTGAGCGTCGGCGAGCCCATGACGGCGTGCGGCGCGACGTTGAAGCCGAACTCCTCGAGCTTGGAGACGGCACGGGCCGCCTTGTAGACGGCGTTGACGCCCTTGTCGGGCATGGAGCCATGCGCGGTGACGCCGCGGGTCATGGCCTTGAGCCAGAGCGCGCCCTTGTGGCCGCACATCGGGTAGTTTTCGGTCGGCTCGGCGACGACGAGGGCGCCAGCGTCGCCCTTGATGCCGCGGCGGGCGAGCACGAAGGCGCCTTCGCTGCCGGTCTCCTCGCCGGCGGTGATGTAGAGGATGACGCCGGGTGTGCCGCCGAGCCTGGGCGCGAGATCGATGGCGGCGGCGACGAAAGCGGCGACGCCAGCCTTCATGTCGGAGGCACCGCGGCCCCAGACGCGGCCGTCTCTCACTTCGGCGGCGTGCGGACCGATGCTCCAGGGCTGCAGGCCGAGCGGGACGGTGTCGGTGTGACCGGTGAAGGCGAGCGGCGGCTTGGCAGCGCTGCCGCCGATGCGGGCGACGAGATTGGGGCGGCCGTCAGCGAGATCGATGTAGTCGCAGGCAAAACCGGCACTGGTCAGCAAGGCGCGGAGATGGTCCGTCGCTGCTTGCTCCTGCCCCGGCGGATTGATGGTGTCGAAGCGGATCAGCTCGCGCGTGAGGTCCAGGGCGTTGACGGTCATTCGATCCTCAGTTCTCTTGCCTGCGCCGCACGTTGTTTATCGCGCCGCACGATAAGCAATGCGATGAAAATCGCGTAGGTGCGTTTTGATATCAAAAGGGATGGCACGATGACGATAACGCGAGACCCGGACCTCACCACAACGCCGATCACGATCGTCACCGGCGGATCGGAAGGGATCGGGCGCGCCATCGCACGGCGGTTCGCAGCGCGGCGGCACGAGCTGCTGTTGATCGCACGCAACGAACCGAAGCTGAGGGAAGCTGCCGCCGAGTTGCACAAGGATTTCAACGTCAAGGTGCATATCCTGGCGCTCGATATCACATCGACTCAAGCGCCGAACGAAATCGATGCAGCCGTGGCGAAGGCGGGCGGGCATGTCCACATCCTGGTCAACAATGCCGGGATCGGGCTGTCGGGTGCCTTCGCGGAGCAGACGCGGGAGGAGATCGAACGGCTCCTAGATCTCAACATCAAGGCCTTGACGGTGTTGACACACCACGTTCTGCCCGGCATGCGGCAGCGCCACGCTGGCGGCGTGATCAACCTGGCTTCGCTGGGCGGTTACGCGCCGGGGCCCTGGCAGGCTACGTACTACGCCAGCAAGGCATACGTGCTGTCGTTCTCGGAAGCCCTCGCGGCGGAGGCTGCAGCAGACGGCGTGCGCGTGTGTGCGGTGGCGCCGGGTCCGGTCAATACTGCCTTTCATGAGCGTATGGGCGCTGAAACGGCCTGGTATCGCCGGCTGGTGCCGCCGTTGCAGCCTGCGACTGTGGCGTGGTGGACCGACCGCGGGTTTGCACTCGGTCTGCGCGTCATCGTGCCCGGTTTGATTAACATGTTAATGAGTCTAGCCTTGCAGCTTGTGCCACATCGTATTCTAGTGCCGATTGTCGGCTGGCTGTTGCGGCCGGGGACGCGGGAGACTTGAGATGCTTGAGGCGCGGGGCGCCACAGCGGACATTCCGTCCGATGGCCCTTGTGAACCAGTGGCGAGAACGCAGGCCGAGGCCAAGAAGCCCGTCCTCATGGTTCTGCATCAACGGCATTCCAGCCCCGGCCATGTCGGCCAATGGTTTCAGCGCAACGGCTACGCACTCGACCTGCGCCGGCCCTGCTACGACGATCCCCTGCCTGAGACGCTGGAGCATCACTGCGGGGCCGTGATCTTCGGCGGACCGCAGAGCGCCAACGACACGGATGACTACATCAAGCGCGAAGTCGCCTGGGTCGGCGTGGCGCTCAAGGAAAACAAGCCGTTTCTCGGCATTTGCCTCGGCGCGCAGATGCTCGCGCATCATCTTGGGGCCAAGGTCGATCACTGCCAGAACGCGTTCGTCGAGATCGGCTATCACCCGGTCCATTGCACCGACCCGAGAAAGACGTTGGGCGACCTGCCCAAGCATGTCTACCAGTGGCATCGCGAAGGCTTCGAGGTCCCGAGCGGCGGGCGACTGCTGGCGCGGTCCGAAGGCGCATTTCCCAACCAGGCGATGATCTGCGGGCCGGCCGCCGTGGGCATCCAGTTTCATCCGGAGATCACCTACACCCAGGTCAACCGGTGGTCTGGAAGTAATCCGACCCGATTACTGATGCGCGGCGCACGGCCGAGGCCGGATCACCTCGCCGGGCATTTGACGCACGGGCCGCATGTGCGGCAATGGCTCGACCAGTTCCTCAGTCGATGGGTCCGGGTGCAGCTGGCCAAAGCCTGACATTTTCGTGCAGCGGGTTGCCCGATCGGGGGTGTTGTCGGCGCGGACCGGCGCGGTAGCATGCACGGCAGTGCCCTCCACCAGAGCGTCCCCCTGAGATGACCGATTTCCCCTCGCTGCTGAAGCCGCTCGATCTCGGGTTCACCACGCTCGCCAACCGCGCCATCATGGGCTCGATGCATACGCGGCTGGAGACGTTGGACCGGCCGCTCGAGCGCATCGCTCGCTTCTATGCCGACCGGGCGCGCGGGGGAGCGGCGCTCATCATCACCGGCGGCTTCTCACCCAACGAGGAAGGGTTGCTGGAGCCGAAGGGGCCGGTGCTCAACCGCCGCGACCAGATCGGCGAGCACGCGCCGATCACACGCGCCGTACACGACGCCGGCGGCAAGATCGCGCTGCAGATCCTGCACGCGGGACGCTATGCCGTGCACGAGTTGTCGGTCGGTCCCTCGACCCTAGCTTCGCCGATCAACCCGCGCGCGCCCCGCCGCATGACCGAGGCCGATATCGAACGCACCATCGAGGACTATGCCACCTGCGCCGCCCTGGCGCGGGAGGCCGGCTATGACGGCGTCGAGATCATGGGCTCGGAGGGCTACCTCATCAACGAGTTCACCGCGCCGCGCACCAACGATCGTACGGACGACTGGGGCGGCAGCCTCGACAACCGGCTGCGCCTGCCGGTGGAGACCCTACGGCGCGTGACGGCGCGGACGGGCCGGGATTTCATCGTCATCTACCGCGTGTCCTCGATCGATCTCGTCGAGGGCGGACTGACGGGGGAGGAAATCATCGCGCAGGCGCGGGCGGCGGAAGCCGCCGGTGCGACCATCATCAACACGGGCATCGGCTGGCATGAGGCGCGCGTGCCGACGATCGCGCAGAAGGTGCCACGTGCGGCCTGGAGCTTTGCCGCCGCGCGGATCAAGGAGGCCGTTTCCGTTCCGGTGATCGCGTCGAACCGCATCAACACTCCGGAGGTGGCGGAGCGCATTCTCAGCAACGGCGAGGCCGATCTGGTGTCGATGGCGCGGCCGTGGCTGGCGGACGCGGAGTTCATGGCCAAGACCGCGGCAGGGCGGGCACAGGAGATCAACGTCTGCATCGCCTGCAATCAGGCCTGCCTCGACTTGATCTTCTCCGAGCGCGTGGCGACGTGCCTGGTCAATCCGAAAGCGGGGCGCGAGCTCGAGTTCGACGTACCGAAGCCCGTGGCGCGCAAGCGCATCGCCGTTGTCGGTGCCGGCGCCGCTGGGCTCGCCTGCGCTACAGCGGCGGCGGAGCGTGGACATGAGGTGGAGGTGTTCGAGGTCTCGGATCGCGTCGGCGGACAACTCAATCTCGCGCGCAACGTGCCGGGCAAGGAGGAGTTCGACGAAACGCTGCGCTATTGGCAGGCGATGATCGTGCGCTACGGCGTGCGTGTGCATGTGCGCAGCGCGCCAACGGCCGAGAGCCTCGCCACCTTTGACGAGGTGGTGATTGCGACCGGCGTGACGCCACGCACGCCTGACATCGCCGGCATCGATCACCCAAAATGCGTGTCGTATGCCGATATTCTCTCGGGACGGGCAACGGCCGGGCGGCGCGTGGCGGTTATCGGCGCGGGCGGCATCGGCTTCGATATAGCGGAGTACCTGACATCGCCGCCGGCGGACGTTGCGGCCGACCCGGCACATTTCCGGGCCGAGTGGGGCGTGGATGCCGACATTGCTGGACGCGGCGGGCTCGCCAAGGCGGATGAGGACGTTCCGGCGCGGCAGGTCGTCATGCTGCAGAGGAAGCCCGGACGCATGGGGCGCGGACTCGGTGTCTCCACCGGATGGATCTTGCGATTGGCGCTGGCCAAGCGGAAGGTCGCGCAGGTCTCCGGCGTGACATACCGCCGGATCGACGACGCTGGCCTGCACGTGACCGTGGGAACGGAAGACAGAGTCATCCCGGCCGACACGATCGTCATCTGCGCCGGACAGGAGCCGTCGCGGGGGCTATACGATGCGCTGGTGCAGCAGGGAAAGTCTGCCCACCTGATCGGCGGGGCCAAGCTTGCGGCCGAGCTCGACGCCATGCGCGCCATCGATGAAGGCGTGCGGCTGGCGTATCAATTTTAGGGGAGCGCATCATGCGAGGGCTCGAGGGCAAGGCTGCGATCGTCACCGGAGGCGCGGGCGGCATCGGCCAGGCGATCTGCCGGCGGCTGGCGCAGGAGGGATGCGCGGTCGGGATCTTCGACAGGAATGCGGAGGCCACGGCTGCGCTGGCAATGGAGCTCGAGGGCGCATCGGCGCATGCCGTCGACATCACGGATGCCGATGCGGTGAAGGCGGCAGTGGCCGCGTTCGAGGCCAAGGCTGGACCGACGCAGATCCTCGTCAACAACGCGGGATGGGATCACTTCGGCTACTTTCTCGACACCGATCCGGGGCTCTGGGACAAGATCATCGCCATCAACCTCAAAGGGCCGCTCAATCTGCACTACGCCGTGCTCAAGGGCATGCAGGCGCGAAAGTCGGGACGCGTCGTCAACATCGCGTCGGATGCGGGACGTGCCGGCTCGTCGATGGAGGCCGTTTATTCCGCGTGCAAGGGCGGGATCATTGCCTTCACCAAAACCATGGCGCGCGAGATGGCACGCTCGGGCGTGACCCTCAACGCCGTGTGTCCCGGGCCGACAGAGACGCCGCTGCTGGCGTCGCTGGCGGGCGAGGGCGACAAGGCTAACCGCGTGTACGAGGGACTGAAGCGTGCCATCCCGCTGAAGCGGCTGGGCCAGCCCGACGACATGCCGGGCATCGTGGCGTTCCTCGCCAGCGACGATGCCGCCTACATCACGGGCCAAGTGATCAGCGTGTCGGGCGGCCTCACCATGAACGGCTGATGGCGTTTGGCCATCGCTGCGCAACGCTGCTAGGTTGCCGACCCAAAGACGCCGGGAGGAAACATGAGCGACACAAACCTCGCCAAGCTCAATTGCGCCGAGATCGTCATCAAGACGATGGTCGCCAACGGCATGGACACGCTCTACTGCCTGCCCGGCGTGCAGAACGACGATTTCTTCGATGCGCTGGCGCGGACCGGCGGCTTGAAACCGGTGCACACGCGGCATGAGCAGGCGACGGCCTACATGGCGCTCGGCGCGGCCCTGGCGTCGGGCAAGCCGCAGGCCTATTGCGTGGTTCCGGGGCCGGGCTTTCTCAACACGACGACGCCGCTGGCGACGGCGCAATCGCTGGGGGCGCCGGTCCTGGCGATCAGCGGCCAGATTTTCGAGCAGCACATCGGCAAGGGCATCGGTTTCCTGCACGAGATCCCCGACCAGCTCGGCATCATGAAGACGCTGACGAAGTGGGCCGCGCATATCGACGGACCAGAGGATGCCGGCGGCAAGATCCGCGAGGCGTTCCGGCAGTTGATGAGCGGCGTGCCGCAGCCGGTCGGCATCGAGTGCGGCTGGAACATGTGGCGGCGCAGCGCCGAGGTGGCATTCGACTACGAGCCGGCGCGGCGGGTGACGCCTGCCATCGACGAAGATGCCATCGAGGCCGCGGCCAAGCTGCTGGGCAAGGCCAAGGCCCCGCTCATCATGGTCGGCGGCGGAGCGCAGGGCGCGAGCGCGGAGGTGCGCGCCATCGCGGAGACGCTGCAGGCGCCAGTGGTCGCCTATCGCACGGGGCTGGGCGTGCTCGACGACCGGCACGACCTCAGCCATCGCGTGCCGACGGGCTATCGGCTGTGGAAGGACGTCGACGTGGTGCTGGGCATCGGCACGCGGCTGCAGCAGCAGCTCGACTGGGGCCGCGACGACGATCTGAAGGTGGTGCATCTGGATATCGATCCGGCGCGTCTCGGCCGCATCCGGAAGCCGGACGTGGGGATCGTGGCCGATGCGGCAGAAGGGCTGCGGGCTCTGATCCAACGGCTGGAGCGACATAGCGCCAAACGCACGGACCGAACCGCAGACATGAAAGCGCTGAAGGGCGCGCTGGCAGAGGAACTGAGTTCACTCACACCACAAAAGGCGTGGATCGATGCCATCCGGGCGGAGCTGCCGGAGGACGGCATCCTGGTCGAGGAGTTGACACAGATCAGCTACGCGAGCCGGCTGCTATTTCCGGTGTACGGGCCGCGCACGTATCTGACGACAGGATATCAGGGCACGCTCGGGTGGGGATTGCCGACGGCGCTCGGGGCCAAGGTTGCGATGCCGGGACGCGCGGTCGTCTCGGTCAGCGGCGACGGCGGCTTCATGTTCGGCGTGCAGGAGCTGGCGACGGCGGTGCGGCACAAAATCGGCGTGGTGGCGCTGGTGTTCACGGATGACGCCTACGGCAACGTGCGCCGCATGCAGCACGACAACTATGAGGGCCGCGTGATCGCGAGCGACCTCAAGAATCCGGACTTCGTCAAGCTCGGCGCGAGCTTCGGGATACGTTCCACGCGGGCGAAAAGTCCCAAGGCGTTGCGCAAGGAGATGGCGGCCGCCATCAAGGGCAGCGAACCCGCGCTCATCGAGATCCCGGTCGGCACGTTCCCCGATCCGTGGAAGTATTTCATGCGGCCGAAGGTGCGCGGCTGATCCCAGGAGACTTCGACCAACATGTATCCGCTGCTCGCCGGTCTGCGCATCGTCGACATCACGACGATCGTGCTCGGTCCCTTCGCGACACAGATTCTCGCTGATCTCGGCGCGGAGGTGATCAAGATCGAGACCATCGAAGGCGATATGAACCGGGCCGTGCCGCCCCAGGGCGCGCCTGGGATCGGGCCGACGTTCGCGAACAACAATCGCAACAAGCGATCTCTGTCTGTCGACCTCAAGCATGAGGACGGCAAGGAGCTGCTGCGCCGGCTCATAAAAACGTCGGATGCGCTGGTGCACAACATGCGCCAGCAGGCGCTGGACCGGCTCGGGTTCGGATGGGAGCCGGTGCGCGCGCTCAACCCCAAGCTCATCTACTGCGCAGCGCTCGGCTACGGCAGCGACGGCCCGTACGCGGGCAAACCCGCTTACGACGACATCATCCAGGCGGCCAGTGGCCTGGCGGGCCTCAGCCGTATGCGCGACGGCGAGCCCGCCTACCATGCAACCGTCACGGCCGACAAGGTTGCGGCTCTATGCACCGTCTACGCGGTGCTGGCAGCACTCCTTCATCGCGAGCGCACGGGCGGCCAGGGCCAGCTTGTTGAAATGCCGATGTTCGAGGCGATGGCCGGCTTCACGCTCAACGAGCATCTGATGGGTGCGACGTTCTTTGCTGACGCGAAGACCGGCTACCACCGCGCCCTGTCGCGCAATCGCAAGCCGTACCAGACGGCCGATGGCTGGGTGGCCGTACTGCCTTATACCGCGGTGCAATGGAGCCGGGTCCTCAAGGTGGTCGGACGGGAAGACGTAACGGCCGCGCCGTGGTTCAATGACGACGCGGAGCGCAGCAAGAAGTCGGACGAGCTGTACGCGATACTCGCAAGCTCACTCGGAGCACGCACATCGAAGGAATGGCTCGCAATTTTTGAGCGCGAGGATGTGCCATGCGGGCCCATCAACGATACGGACGAGCTGCTCAACGACCCGCATCTCGCGGCCGTGGGGTTCTTCGACCCGATATTTGCGGAACCGACGCCCGTGCAGCGCACACTGAGGCAGCCCGTGCTGTACCGCGGCATGTCGCGCGAGGCGGATCGGTTCGCGCCGCGCCTCGGCGCGGACACGTGCGCGCTGATGGCGGAACTGGGCTACTCGGACGCAGACATGACGCGCATGACGGCGGCGCGCGTCGTCAACGGTCCGGAACCCGCGTCTTAAAGTAAATGTGATATCAGCGCCGCCGGACCGTGTCGTAGGCTGGTCGCATTGTCCGGGTAGTCCGCAACCCAGGAAAGTTGTGTGACGGCGCGTGCCATGCGCAGCCGGCCAAGGCGCGGCCCTCCACTGCAGATGAGGACAAAAAACACCAATGCCCAAGCTGAACGTCAACGGCAAGACAATCGACGTCAAAGCAGATCCCGACACGCCCTTGCTCTGGGCCATCCGCGAGCAGATCGGGCTGACGGGCACCAAGTATGGATGCGGCGTCGGCCAGTGCGGCGCATGTGCCGTACACATCAACGGCGAAGTGCAGCGCTCGTGCGTCATGCCGATCTCGAGCCTGAAGGCCACCGACAAGGTCATGACGATCGAAGGCTTGTCCGCCGACAGCTCACATCCCGTGCAGCGCGCCTGGATCGCGCTCGACGTTCCGCAGTGCGGCTACTGCCAGTCCGGCCAGATTCTGTCGGCCGTGGCGCTGCTGAAAAACAAGCCCAAGCCCACCGATGCCGATATCGACGATGCCATGCTGAACATCTGCCGCTGCGGCACCCACCAGCGCATCCGGGCTGCCATCCATCTGGCGGCAGGAAACACCAGCGCTTCGATCGACGGCAAGAAGATCTGAGGGGGCTGAGATGCTGAATACTGCAAAACTGAGCCGGCGCAGCTTCCTCGTCGGTACGGCCGCCGCGAGCGGCGGACTTTCCCTTGGCTTCCATGTTCCTTTCGGCATCGAGAATGCTGCGGCCCAGAAGGCGGCTGCCACCGCGAACGTCGGCGCCGAGGTCAATGCCTGGGTCTTCATCAAGCCAAATGACACGGTGGTCGTGCGCATCGCGCGCTCCGAGATGGGCCAGGGCACGCTGACCGGCCTCGCACAGCTCGTCGTCGAAGAGCTGGAGTGCGACTGGAACAAGGTCACGACCGAGTACCCGACGCCGGGCCAGAACCTCGCCCGCAATCGCGTGTGGGGCGACATGTCGACCGGCGGCAGCCGCGGCATCCGCTCCTCGCACGAGTATGTGCGCAAGGGTGGCGCCGCCGCACGCAGTATGCTGCTGCAGGCGGCCGCCGAGCGTTGGAAGGTGCCGGTGGCGGACCTCACCGTCTCCAAGGGCGTCGTCGCACACGCAGCTAGCAAGCGCACCACGACCTACGGCAAGCTCGCTGCAGCGGCCGCCAAGCTGCCGCCCCCCGATCCGAAGGAGATCAAGCTCAAGGACCCGAAGGATTGGACGGTTGCCGGCCAGTCGATGAAGCGGTTGGATACGGCCGAAAAGGTCAACGGCAAGCAGGTCTACGCCATCGACCTCAAGCTGCCAGGCATGCTGAATGCCGCCATCAAGGACTGCCCGGTGTTCGGCGGCAAAGTGAAGAGCTACGACGAAGCGGCCGTCAAAACGATGCCGGGCGTGCGCCACATCGTGAAGGTCGGCGAATCCGGTGTCGCCGTCGTGGCGGACACGTGGTGGCAAGCGAAGAAAGCGCTCGATGCTTTGCCCATCCAATGGGACGAGGGCGACAATGCCAAAGTCTCGAGCGCGAGCATCGCCGAACGCCTGAAGGAAGGTCTCGACGCACCCGAAGCCGCCATCGGCCAGAAGATCGGCGACGCGCAGGGGGCAATCAATTCCGCGGCGAAAAAAGTCGAAGGGGTATATTTCTCGCCCTACGTCAACCACGCGACGCTGGAGCCCATGAACACGACGGCCAAGTATACGGCCGATCGTTGCGAGGTGTGGGTGCCGACGCAGAACGGCGAGGCAGCGCTGGCTGCCGCTGCTGAAGCCTCCGGGCTGCCGCTGGCGAAATGCGAAGTCTACAAGATCCATCTGGGCGGCGGCTTCGGCCGGCGCGGCGCGTTCCACGATTACGTCAAGCAGGCTGTGCTGATCGCCAAGCAGATCCCCGACGTGCCGATCAAGATGATCTGGTCGCGCGAGGAAGACATGACGCACGGGTTCTACCGGCCCGTGCAGCAATGCAAGATGACGGCGGCGCTCGACGACAAGAACAACCTGGTAGGACTGCACATGCGGCTCTCCGGACCGTCGATCCTCAACCAGCTTTTCCCGGCACGTCTCCAGGGCGGCGTCGACAGGCTACATTTCCAGGGCCTGCTGGCCGACGAGTTCGGCTACTCGATACCAAATCTTCTGATCGATCACGCGCAGCGGCCGACACACGTGCCGATCGGCTTCTGGCGCGGTGTCAATCACAACCAGAATGCCATCTTCATCGAGTCCTTCATCGATGAAGTTGCGCATGCGGCAGGCCGCGATCCGCTGGAATTCCGGCGCGCCATGATGAAGAGCCACCCCAAGCATCTGGGCGTGCTCAACGCGGCGGCCGAGAAGGCCGGATGGACGACTCAGCCGCCGGCCGGCATCTTCCGCGGCCTGTGCCAGAACACCGGCTTCGGCAGCCATTGCGCGGCCGTGGCCGAAGTCTCGATGGAGCGCAACAAGGTCAAGGTCCATCGCCTCGTCATCGCGGTGGACTGCGGCATCGCCGTCAATCCCGACCAGATCGCCGCGCAGGTGGAAGGGTCGGTGGTCTACGGTCTCGGCGCGGCGTTCTACCAGGAGAACACCGTCAAGGATGGCCGCATCGTCGAGGAGAACTTCGACAGCTTCGAAACGATGATGCTGGCCGGCATGCCGAAGGTCGAGACCGTGCTCGTTCCCTCGGGCGGCTTCTGGGGCGGTGTCGGCGAACCGACCATCGCCGTGGCCGCACCCGCCGTGCTCAATGCCATCTTCGCTGCGACAGGCAAACGCGTGCGATCCCTGCCGCTGAAGAACGAGAAACTTGTCTGATGCAGCAGCGGCAAATGGCTGTTGTCCTGGCGGCGACAGCCATTGCAATGTCGAGCACGACCCTGGTCTTGAGCGACAGCCCGCAACGATCGGTTGGCGACTATGCCGTGACGGGCGACGCGATCGTCGAGCTGCTCACACCGGAGGCCGGCAATGCGACGCGGGGACGGCGGATCGTGCTGGATCGCGAGGCGGGCAACTGCCTCATCTGCCACAAGGTGCCGGAGCCGGCCGAACCATTTCAGGGCGATCTTGGACCAGATCTCGGCGGTATCGGCAAGAGGCTGACAGCGGGGCGGATTCGGTTGCGGCTGGTCGACGAGAGCCGGCTCAACCCGCTGACGCTGATGCCGCCGTACTATCGTGTGCAAGGGCTCAACCGGGTAGCGGCGCGATATCGGGGCAAGCCGGTGCTGACGGCCCAGGAGATCGAGGATGTCGTTGCCTATCTGGGAACACTGACGCAATGACACACACGCCGAAACTGCATCTGGACGGCGTCGATCGCCGATACGTGCTGGCCGGTGCTGCAGGATTGGCCTTGCTGCCGGTCACGCTGTCGCCGGCGCGTGCCACGCCCGAGACCATGGCCGCTGCCATAAAGGAGTCGGTTGGCACGGCCGACGTCAAGCGCGGGCGCGTCACGATCGAAGCGCCGCGGCTCGCGGAGAACGGCAATTCGGTCCAGATCATCGTCAAGGCCGACAGCCCCATGACGGCGGAGGACTACGTGAAGACGATCGCCGTGTTCTCGGAGAAGAACCCGATCGCCACCCTGGTGCGTTTTCACGTCGGACCCCGCGCCGGCGTCGCCCGGGTCTCGACCAGCATCCGGCTTGCAGCGACACCGACCATCACCGCCATCGCCACCATGAGCGACGGCTCGCACTGGTCGGGCGACGCCGAGGTTGTCGTGACGCTCGCCGCCTGCCTCGACGGCGGCTAGGGAGACTGAAGCATGCCGACAGCCCGGATCGTTCTGCCGCGCGAGGTCAGGAAGGGCGCGACCTTCGAGATCAAGACGCTCATCACGCATGAGATGGAGACCGGCTATCGTCGCGATGGCTCGGGCAATCCGATCCCGCGCAACATCATCAATCGCTTCGTCGCGACCTACGACGGAGAGGAGATTTTCAGCGCCGATCTGTTTCCGGGGGTCGCGGCCAACCCCTACATCGCGTTCTCGACCATGGCAGTACGCACACGGAGAAAGTAACCATCAAGGTCGTGTGATGCGCCGGCCGTACAAATGGCTGGCTGTCTGGGTGTGCGCGGGGGTGTTCGGGGCCTGTCCGGCGGGGTGTCCGGGGGTGTCCGGCCAGGGTGTCCGGGACACCTCCGGGGATAAATTGCCCGGCAGCGCTTTTTTATCCCCCGAGCTCAAAGCCCAGCAGGACGACGAGGGCGCCAACCCCGGCATGCTGTGGGTGGCGGAAGGCGAGACGCTCTGGTCGAAGCCAGAGGGCCCTCAAGCACAAGCCTGCGCTGCCTGTCATGGGCCTGCAGAAAGCAGCATGCGCAGCGTATCAACGCGCTATCCGAAGATCGATGCGGGCACGGGCAAGCTTCTGAATATCGAGATGAGAATCAATCAGTGCCGCGCCGAGCACCAGTCTGCACCAACGTTGGCGTGGGAATCGCGCGAGCTTCTCGGGCTCACGGCTTACATCGCATATCAGTCACGCGGACTGACGCCGAGCGTGTCGATTGATGGCGCAGCCCAGCCATTTTTCGAGTCGGGCCGCGCGTTCTTCGAAGAGCGTCAGGGCCAGCTCAATCTTTCTTGCAGCCAATGCCACGAGCAGAACTGGGGCCGCCGCTTGCGCGGCGACACCATCAGCCAAGGACATCTGACGGGATTTCCCATCTATCGCCTGGAGTGGCAATCGATGGGCTCGCTGCAGCGACGGCTGCGTGCGTGCAGCCTCGGTGTGCGCGCCGAGGTTCTGGACTATGGCGCGCCTGAGTACGTCGCGCTCGAGCTCTATCTCGCCTGGCGCGCCACCGGCGTCCCTGTCGAAACACCGGGCGTGCGCCGCTAAAATCAAGGCGACAGCGATGTGTTGCACATCAATGTCACGCACTTGTTCAGACAAATGCAGCGACAGTTTGCGTTCTTTTAAGTATTGCCGTTTGTAGGCTATTTGAGCGGCGTGCCGATCTTTCAGGCTTGAATCCGGCCGTGGTTCTACACAAGTGAGAGACGGCGGTGCCTGTGGCGCCGCTCGGAATGCAGAAGGGCGTGAGGAGAAGCGCGATGGGGCCAGTTTGGAATACGAAGTTTGGCCGGCGCCGCGTCAAGCATGAACCCCCAACGCTGGAGGAAGCGCTTGACGCTGCGCAGGACTTCACGCGCAACCGGCAGGAGCAGATCGCCATTGCCGCCTCGCTCATGGCGTTGCCGATCGAGGACGTGAGGAAGCAGGCGGCCAAGCTGCCGATACGTTCCGCGAACAGCACGTATGCGTTGCCGAGCGGACGCAAGGGCGGCCAGGCGGTTGTCGTCGAGCGCAAGGTGGCGCGCCGCCCGTTGCGCCCGGGCATCGGATATCCCAGAGGGTCATAGGCGGAGCGAGCGTTCGCTCTGTGATCTAAGCCCGTCTCAGAACCGGTAGGCGGCAGCCGGATGGTTGGCCGGCAAACGTGCGCCCTTGCCGAACAGCTTCTGCCGCATCGTTCCTGGCGCATATGCCGTCTTGTATCGGCCGCGCCGCTGCAGTTCTGGAACGACGAGATCGATGAAGTCCGTGAAGGTTTCCGGAAACACGGCGTAGGCCAGATTGAAACCGTCGACGCCCGCCTCATCGACCCAGCGCTCCAACTGATCGGCAACCGTCACGGGAGAGCCCACGAACACCGGCCCGCGGCCGCCGATCGCCCCGAACTCGGCGATATCGCGGATGGTCCACTTTCTATCCGATGCGGACGACGTGAAGTTGTCCACCGCGGTGCGCATGGCGTCGGTCTGCACGTGCTCGAGAACATCGTCGAGCTTGTACTTGGAGAAATCGATGCCGGTCCATCCCGACATCAGCGCCAGCGTGCCTTCGTGATCGATGTACCGACGATAGTCGTCCAGCTTCGCCTTCGCAGCCTCGTCCGTCTCGGCGGTGATGACGGTTGCCATGGAGAAGATGCGAATATCGGACCGGCTTCGCCCCGCAGCTTCCGCCTCCTCGCGCAGCGCTGTCACATACGTGGATACGACTCGTGCAATCGGGCCATTGACGAAGACGCATTCGGCGTTGGCTGCAGCGAACTTGCGGCCTCGGCCTGATGCGCCGGCCTGGTAGAGCACGGGCGTCCGCTGCGGTGAGGGCTCGCACAGATGGATGGCGTCCACCGTGTAGAATTCGCCGGCGTGCCGCACGGGCCTGACCTTGGCCGGATCGGTGAACATGCGCCTTTCGCGATCGAGCACGACCGCGTCGTCCTGCCAGCTTCCCTCCCACAACTTGTAGACGGCCTGCATGAAGTCATCGGCCTGGTCATAGCGGCGATCGTGACCCAGCTGCTGCGCCTGCCCCATGCCTTTGGCGGCACTGTTGAGATAGCCTGTGACGATGTTCCAACCCATACGGCCCTTGGTCAGATGATCGAGCGTCGACATGCGCCGCGCGAGGACGTAGGGCTGCTCGTTGCCGAGATTGCAAGTGACACCGAAGCCCAGATGCGTGGTCACGGCGGCCATCGCCGAGACAAGGAGCATCGGATCGTTGACGGGCACCTGAGCACCGGCACGCAAGGCAGCGTCCGGCGTGCCGCCGTATACATCGTAGACGCCAAGCACGTCGGCCAGAAACAGGCCGTCGACGAGCCCGCGCTCCAGAGTCGTGGCTAGGTCGGTCCAGGTCTCGAGATCGCGATAGCTGCGGGAGCGATCGCGCGGATGCTTCCACAAACCCGGCGACTGATGGCCGACCGTGTTCATGTTGAAGATGTTGATCAGGATCTCGCGCGACACCTTGCGTCCTTGTCAGTCGGTCTCGATGGGCAGCGCGGGATCTCGGGCCCACTCTCCCATGGAGCCGTCGTACAGCGTCAGGTTTTCGTAGCCAAGCTGATGCAGCAAGAACAGATCGATCGTGGCGGAGATGCCGCCGCCGCAATAGCAGACGATGTTCTTGTCTTTCGAGAGCCCTCGAGCCGCAAACTTCGCTGCCGCATCGCCGAGGGAAGTAAAGCTCTTGTCCGTCGTGACAAGGGTTGCCGCAGGCACGTTGACACTGCCGGGGACGCGTCCCGGACGGCCGTAACGACTTGCCTCCAAGCCCCTGTGGAACTGAGGCCCGAGCGCGTTGACAACAACGGTGTCCGAAGCGCCGAGCTTGGATCGGACGACATTCTTATCGACAAAATATCCAGCGCGCGGTCGTGCTTGGAATGTCGCGGGTGGATAGCCGCGCGGCGGACCGCTCTCGATTGGGCGCCCCTCGGCTTTCCACTTGTCGAAGCCCCCGTCGAGCACGGCTGCGCCGTCATAACCCAGCGATTTGAGCATCCACCAAAAGCGTGTCGCCCACATCATCGTGCCGACGCTGTAGAGCACGACGCGCACGCCTTCGCCGATACCGTGGCGGGCAAAAGCCGCCTCGAGCTGGGCTGCCGGCGGCATCATGAAACGCAACCGCGTCGTCTGATCGGAGAATTCGCCCTGCAGATCGAGGAAATCGGCGCCCGGGATATGAGAGTCCTCGAATGTCTTGCGGCCGGGAACGGCAATATATGGATCGTCGCTGCCTGCTGGTGTCGGCTCGAGGTAGGTCGTGCAGTCGTAAATCCTGACATTGGGCTGGACCTTGATCGCCTCGAGCTCGCTCGTGCTGATCAGCGCCTGTGGATCGCGCATTCTGACCTCCCTTTAATTGCCTGCTCAGGCCGACATGCGGCCGCGATTGCGATCGGCGAGGATCGGCCGCACGAGGCGATTGAAACGCACGCATTCCTCGTCGTGCAGATAGCCCGACAGACAGAACGAATGGCAGCCGATGTCGATGAACTCCTGCAGCGTGCTTGCGCATTGCTCCGGATTGCCCACAATGACGATGCCGGCACCGGGGCGAGCCTTGGTGAGGCCGGTCCATAAATGAGGCGCGATCAGATCGCCCTGGCGCGCGAGTTCCTGCACCCGCTGATTGGCGACGGACGCCGCGTAGTACGTCCTGATGTATTCCTGGCGTTCCTTGCCGACGTTGCGGATAAGCCCGTCGGCGAACTCCCACGCGTCGCTCTCTTTCTCGCGGCAGACGATCTGCAGGCGCATGCCGAAGCCCAGGTCCTGCTCCCGCCCGTGCCTTGCAGCCATCTGGCGCAGCACCTTCATGTTGTCGGCGATCTGCGTGACGGTATCGCCCCAGAACAGATGGACATCGGAATGCTTGGCGGAAAGCTCCCACGCCTGACCCGAGCCGCCGCCGAGATAGAACTTGGGATACGGCTTCTGGAAGGGCTTGGGGGTGAGCTCGGCCTGCTTCAAAGTGTAGTATTTTCCGGCGTAGTTGGTGGCGCCTTGCGACGTCCAAAGCGCCTTCAGGATCGAGACCTCTTCATCCATGATCTCGTAGCGCTGCTCCTTGTTCCACTTCACGCCTTCGGCGATGTTTTCCTGCTCGCTCTGCCCGGCGATGAGGTTGACCGAAATCCGCCCGCCGGAAAGCTGATCGCACGTCGCGATCATCTTCGCGAGCAGAACCGGATTGATATAGCTGGGACGGGCGGCCACCAGCATGCGTATGGACCTGGTAGTGCCGATCATGAGCGCGCTGGTCATCCAGGCGTCCCAGCATTGGTGCCCTACCGGGACGAGCATGTATTCGAAGCCCGCAGCCTCGGCAGCAGCGGTCACTCTCCGGAACATCTCGAACGAGGCCGGGACCTTGAGAGGTTCTCCGTAGTCGTCGGTGTCCCCACGCGTGGGCAGAAACCAGCCAAATTCCAACTTGCGCATCGCGCTGTACCTTGCAGTTTGTCGCGGTGCCGGGTGCCGAACCCGCCGCGGCAGTTGCCTCATATGGCCAGCTTAGACTAAGAACTCCGCGGTCGTCTTCGCCCAATAAAATTGACGGCCACGCTGGCCATGCACACGCCGGGCCGAGCTTGAGGAACGTCACACGTGGAGAATCTGTTCGGCGCGCCATTTGACCTTCGATTGCTTGCGGTCGTAGCGGCAGTGCTTATCGGAGGCTTCATGCGCGGCTTCGTCGGATTTGGGGGAGCCCTCGTTACGGTCCCGGTGATGAGTTTGGTCTGGGGACCCCAGGCGGCCGTTGCCATTACCAGCGTGATGGGGATTCCCTCGCTGTTTCAGCTTCTCCCCGAAGCCGTTCGCTACTCCGAGCATCGGATTGTCATCCCCGTGGCCGTCACGACGTTTCTGACGGCACCCGTCGGTTCCTGGGTGCTGGTTTCCGCCAATCCGAAACTGATGACCATCGTCATCTCGGGACTGGTCATCGCCATGGTGGCGATGCTGGCGCGCGGCTGGACGTCCAAGTCGGAGATCCGGCTACCGGCGTTGATCGGGGCAGGTGCCGCCGGCGGCCTGATACAAGGAGCAGCCGGGATCGGCGGACCGCCTGTCGTAGCCGTGGCATTGTCGCGCGCCGGAAGTCCCAAACAGCAGCGCGCCAACGTCCTGGCCTTGATGACGGCAATCGCGTCGGCGTCGCTTCTTCCGCTCTGGTATTTCGGCGTCCTGACGCGCCAGGTGCTGATCGCAGGCGTGCTGCTGTTTCCACTCTATGTCGCGGCGACCATGTTCGGCAGCCGGTACTTTTCAAAAGGGGGACACAGGCATTTTCGGGCTGCGGCGCTTTCAATGCTGACCGTGATCGCGGTCGCGACGCTGATGGCGTCGCTCCGGTCTTATTTTGCCGGCTAGAGTGCGGTCCCGCCGACGGTCAGGACGTCGCGATCCTCGAGACATTGCGCGATGCGGTTGACGCAGTCTCCAAGGCTGAGTTTATCCGTCTCGACGATCACATCGGGTTGCTCGGGCTGCTCATAGGGTGCGGACACGCCCGTGAAGCTCTTGATCTCGCCGGCCTTGGCACGGGCGTACAGCCCTTTCGGATCGCGCGAGGCGCAAACGTCGACACTGGCGTGGACGTGAACTTCAAAGAACGAAGCGCCGCCGATGCCGCGGGCGAGGGCGCGATCCGCCGCCAGAGGCGAGACGAGCGCGACTATGGCGATCTGGCCCTGGCGTGCCAGGAAGCTTGCCACCTCGGCCGTACGGCGCACGTTCTCTGCGCGGTCGGCATCTGAAAAACCCAGATCGCCATTCAGGCCGGTCCGCAAGGTATCGCCATCCAGAAGCACGACGTGGGAGCCGCCATCGAAAAGCAGGCGCTCGAGCGCGCGGCCGATCGTCGATTTGCCGGAGCTCGGGAGGCCTGTCAGCCACACGACGGCACCACGGTGGCGCGTCACCGACATGCGCTCGGCCATACTGACGGCGGAGGCGACAGGCGTGACGTTCGGGCTGGCGCGACGCAGGGTTTCCTCGAATGTGCGCAGGACAACGCCTCCGCCGCGGATGCGCCCGCCGGCTTCCAGAACGAAGCGTCCGAGCCGCGGATTGACTGCCTGGCGATCTGCGGCAACCGGCTTGGCGAGCGCAAACGTCACGTCCGCCACCTGGTTGCGCTCGATCTGCTGAGCGGCGGTTTGCTGTAACGAAGTGCTGTCCACCGCGGCTTCGATGGACGTCACGGTTGCCGGCACCTGCGACGCTCCGATCTTGAGCGTCAGCCGCGATCCGACGGCGAGCGGCTCATCACCGAGCCAGAAAATCCGGCTTGCCAAGACCCGGGCGGCTGCTGGCCGCGCCGCGCGAGCGGCAGCCACTTCGCCGCGCTCGACGAAAATCTCGCGATCGAGCGTGACGCTGGCCGCCTGCCCTGCTCGAAGCCCCCGAAGTTCATGGCCGTCGTTAGACGTAGGCCACTGTTCTATGGTGCGGACCCGGGCATGCTTGCCGGATGGTGTAAACACGAGTTCGTCACCGATGGCGAGCCGCCCGCTTTCCACGCGGCCTGCCACGATGCGGCGGTCGTCGAATTTGTAGACGTCCTGAACCACGAGCCGCAGCGGAAGCTCCTCGTCCTGCTGTGCGACCTCAAAATTGTCGATGGTTTCGATGATCGTTTTGCCCGGATACCAGTCGAGGACCGAGCCGCGATCTGCAATCATATCGCCACTACGCGCCGCGACGGGGATGAACGCCGCCGGCTTGACATCCAGGCTCTTGAGATAGTCGCCAAACTCGGTCGTTACGGAGCGGAAGGCCTGCTCGGAGAAATCCACCTTGTCCATTTTATTGACGACGACAGCGACTTGGCTGACGCCCAGCAGCTTCAACAATAAGCCGTGGCGGCGGCTCTGCTCGCGTACACCTTCGGCTGCATCGATCACCAACAGCGCAGCATCAGCCTGGGCTGCGCCCGTCACCATATTCTTCAGGAATTCGACGTGCCCCGGCGCATCAATCAACACAACGTCGCGCGTTGACGTGCGAAAACGGATCTGGCTGGTGTCGATCGTGATGCCCTGATCGCGTTCGGCCTGGAGGGCGTCGAGCAAGAATGCCCACTCGAAGGGCATGCCGCGCCGGACGCTCATCGCCTTGATGGCCTCGAGCTTGCCGTCCTCCAACGAGCCCGTGTCGTGTATCAGACGCCCGATCAGCGTCGACTTGCCGTGATCAACATGGCCGACGACGACGATGCGCAGCGGCGCTCGCGATGCTTGTTCGGGTGTGCTGTCCGTCGATCGCCCGACCGCTTCCACAACTGTCATAGATAACCCGCCGTACGAAGGCGCTCGAAGGCGTCTTCGGTTTCGTGGTCCAGAAGGCGTCCCGATCGTTCGGGAACGCGCGTTGCGCGAAGCTCGGTGATGATATCGTCGATCGTTGCCGCCGGCGATGGGATTGGTCGCGTGATGTCTTCATCGCCCAGGGACCGGTACCGCTGTCCGTTGCGCGAAAAGTAAAGGGGGATCACGGGAATGCCCTCGCGACGCGTATAGGTCCAGATATCGACCTCGGTCCATTGCAGTATCGGGTGAATGCGCAAGTGGCCTTTTTCCGGCACCGTGGTGTTGAAATGATCCCACAGCTCGGGCGGCTGGTCCTTGACGTTCCAGTCGCCTGCGGGCGCACGTGGAGAAAAAATGCGCTCCTTGGCGCGCGTGGCCTCCTCATCGCGGCGAATACCGGCAATCAGACCGTCGAAGCCATGCTTGTCCAGGGCGAGCTTGAGCCCTTCCGTTTTGCGGGCGGCTGAGCGGGCGGCGGGCGGCAGCGTCGGATCTACGGCATCGATCGGCGGGCAAGGCTCGAGAAACAAATTGAGGCCCCATTCCTTCGCGTAGCGATCGCGGAAGGCATACATCTCGGCAAATTTCTTATTCGTGTCGACGTGCATGACGGGGAACGGCACATGGCCCAGGAAAGCCTTGCGGGCCAACCAGATCATGACGTTGGAATCCTTGCCGAGCGACCACAGCAGCGCGATCTTGTCGAGCTTGGCGAAGGCCTCACGCAGAATATAAATGCTTTGCGCTTCCAATTGATCAAGACGGTCCATAGACCGCTCTATCCGACGGCGATGGCTCACGGCGCAAGCCTGCCTAGCGTCGCAGCCGGCCCCTCCGCCACAACTTGGTGCGGCCTGTGGATGCCGCATTCCGTCTTGCCCTTGTTGCGCCAGCGCCCAGCCCTGGTATTTTCACCAGGCGCGGTCGGGCTGGTGCAATGGGTGCAGCCGATCGAGCGGTATCCGCGCGCGACCAGAGGATGACGCGGCAGATTGTGCTCGACCAGATAATTTTCGATGTCGACCTCTGACCAGGTCGCCAGCGGATTGATTTTTACGTGACTCCCATCCCGCTCGAAAACGGGCAGATCCGACCGTGAGTCGCCTTGAAAGCGTTTGCGGCCGGTGATCCAGGCAGAAAATTCCGTCAGCACCTGCGACAGTGGCTCGACCTTGCGGATCTCGCAGCACCGGTCCGGATCGACGCTCCAGAGGTACCCGCTGGGGTCGTCCTCTTGGAGTTTCGATGGGTTGGGACTGACGACGCGCACGGCGGTCAGTCCGAGGCGACGGACGAGCGCATCTCGATAAGCGATGGTCTCAGGAAAGAGCTTACCCGTATCGAGGAACAGCACCGGCAAATCCGGCGCGACGCTGGAGACAAGGTGCAGCAGGACTGCGGATTCGGTCCCGAAACTGGAGGTCAACGCAATCCGGCCCGGAAAGGTCTCGATGGCGAACGCAATCGTCGACTGCGCTTCGCAGGACTTCAGCCGGGCCTGCAGAGCTTCCACCTGGGGGCAGGAGAGTGCCTCAGCCTCAGACAACAGCATGGCCGCCGTCCTCGCTGAATGCAGGCGGTGTGGGTGGCTTGGAATGATGGACTCGAAATGTCATCGCGCCTGACACTCGCAGGAACTTCGGCTGGATGCGGATTGGCGTTCAACGCCCGGATGGGCGCGAAAGACTTTCGGACATTACACCGAGGCGTTCCTGAAAAATAGACATATGAAGAAAAAAGATGCTGCCAACTCTGCGTACAGGCCAATAAAGAAGAAAAATTTACTCACTGAGTGCGATTGGGAACGCAAGGACGTGTTCAGCGGCCGCCCCCGCAATACATTTTCCGCTGGCGAAAACGAAGCTCCAGCCGGAGGGCCGGCTGGAGCTTCGTCGTACATCCGCCTCGTCGCTGTGGCGGCTTCCTCGACCGCTCAGTGGGCGCGGCCGTTCAAATGGAAATCCAGCTCGTCCTGAATATTGTTGGCCGCCTGCCGCCAATCGCCTCGACGGATCGCCTGCTGGTCGTCGTGCTGGATGGAAAATGCCGAGACCTCGTGCGGCGTGCTCTCGAGCACGGCCACGGCCTCTCGCGGGGCCGGCAAAAGGCCGATGTTTGAGGCAAGGGACTGCAGTTCCTTCAAGATGACGCCGCGGCGCAGCTCATGCTCAGCAGCCACGCTGCGAACGTCATGCAGAAGCTTTTGATCAGCCCGATTGAGCGCATCCCCCAGCGCTTTGACCAGCCCCTGCTCGGCATTCGCCAAGTCGTTTACGTGAACGCGCATTTCCTCGATCTGTTGAAGCAAAGTCGTCATCGTCGGCCCCCTGTCTGTCTGATCGCCGAATCATCATCTGCCCGAATCACACCACAACTTTCGGCGCGAAATGTGGGCGAGCGTGCCTCATTTGGTTTGGGTTCCAATAGCTTATGCAACCGTGCTGACGAAGATGCGCGCCGCAGGGGATGCGGCGCGCACCGTCTTGCTTGCAGCAATGACTAGGGCGAGTTCGCTACGCACCCGCGAGTTTTGCAAGGTCGTCATTGGACGCGTCGAGCGCCCGCCCATAGCGGTCCACCGCTTCCTCTGCCTCGGAACGGTTCATGCTGAGCGGCGGCGAGAAGGCATTGACCTCGATGAAGGGCAGAGCACGCGAGAGCACGCCGTTCTCAAAGGCCTTGGCCGACACGATGCGGTGGGCGCCGTCCTTGGGGTTGAAGAACCGCCGTGCCGCCTTGTCCGCGACGAGTTCAACCGCGATCATCTGGCCGACACCACGGACCTCGCCGACAAAGCGATTCCCGCCGACACGATCCTGCAGCAGCTTGAGGAAGTAGGCGCCGACGTCGCGTGCCTGCTCGATAAGACCCTCACGCTCCATGATGGCGATGTTGACGAGACCGAGCGCACCGCCGACCGGGTGTCCCGAGTAGGTGAAGCCGTGCATCACGGGACCCATCTCGGGCGACGCCTCCAACAGGACGTCCCAGATCTTCTGCGAGATCACCGACGCCGAAACCGGGAAATAGGCACTGGTGATGCCTTTGGCGAGCGTGACGATGTCGGGTTTGAGCTTCATGCCGCCGGTGGCAAACCAGTGGCCCGTGCGCCCAAAGCCGGTGATGACCTCGTCGGCGATGAACAGAACGTCGTGCCGGTCCAACACCACCTGCAGCTTCTCGAAATAGCCCTTGGGCGGGATGAGAACGCCGCCGGTACCCATGATGGGCTCGGCAATGAAGGCCGCCACCGTTTCCGGACCTTCGCGCTGGATCATGCCCTCGATCTCAGCGACCAGGCGATCGGCGTACGCGTCCTCGCTTTCGCCCGGCTTGCCGTAGCGGAAAAAGTGCGGGCACGAGGCGTGGAACACGCCCTCTACCGGCAGATCGAACGCCTTGTGATAGACGGGAATGCCGGTGAGGCTACCCGCGGCATAGGTCAGTCCGTGATAGGCGCCCATGCGGGAGATGATCTTCTTCTTTTGCGGTTTGCCGCGCAGGTTGTTGTAGTAGCGGACCAGCTTGAAATTCGTGTCGTTGGCGTCCGAGCCGCCCATGCCGAAGAACACCTTCGACAGGTGGGTCGCATCGGCCTTCTCGTGAAAGAGCTGGAGCACACGCTCGGCGAGCCGGATGATCGGTTCGTTGGAGGCGCCGCCGAAGATGTGGTGGTAGGCGAGATTCTCGATAGCCTTTTTGGCTGCGTCGGCCATTTCCGCGCGGCCATAGCCGATGTTCACGCACCACAAACCCGCGCCGCAATCGATAATGTCCTTGCCCTTCTGGTCCTTGATGCGGACGCCGCGACCGTCGGAAAATATCACCGGCCCCTTTTTGAGATGATCCACGATCGAGGTGTTGGGGTGGAACATGTACTCGCGGTCGATGTCCTCGAGCGGAAAATTGCGGGCAGCGTCTTCCATGGAGGGGCTCCTGATTGCATGCTGGCGCGACAGTAACGGGTCCGCTGGGAGGACACCATAGGGCGCATCGATACTCGCAGCGCGGGGTCGATCAGAAATGGGGCTGACGTGAAGCGACAGACATTCGATTACATCGTAGTTGGCGCAGGCTCTGCCGGCGCGGTTGTGGCCAACCGGCTCAGCGCGGACGAACGCACGCGCGTGCTCCTGCTGGAGGCCGGGCGTGCCAGTCATCCGCTGTCGCGGATTCCCATCAGTTTCGCCAAATTCATCAACAACCCGGCCACCAACTGGTGCTACGTGGCCGAGCCCGAAGAGAGCACCGGGCAGCGTCGGATTCCGGTGCCGCGCGGGCGCATGCTGGGCGGCTCAAGCTCGATCAACGGCATGGTGTTCGTGCGCGGCCAGGCGCAGGACTTTGATACCTGGGCGCAACTCGGCAACAGAGGATGGAGCTATCAGGATGTCCTGCCAATCTTCCGACGCATGGAAAGCTACGCCGGGGGCGATGGCGAATTTCGAGGACGCGATGGTCCGCTCAAGGTGTCGGATATCGATGAAGCCGGACCGCTGTACGACATGTTCTTCGATGCGGCGAAGCAGATCGGAATTGAGCGCAACCCCGACTACAACGGTCCCGTGCAGGACGGCATCAGCATGTCGCAGGCCACGATCCGAAATGGCCGGCGCATGAGCACGGCACACTGCTATCTCGAACCGGCGCGCTCGCGTCCCAATCTGCAGATTCAGTCGCGCGCCTATACCGACCGTTTGCTGCTGGACGGCAAGAGATGCGTCGGCGTGCGCTACGCGATGGATGGTGAAACGTGTGAGGCGACCGCCACGCGCGAAGTCATCGTCAGCGCAGGCGCGGTGAACTCGCCCAAGCTGCTTGAGCTATCGGGCATCGGCCGTCCGGACTTGCTGCGCAGTCTCGGGATGGAGGTGCAGCATGCTCTGCCCGGAGTGGGCGAAAATCTCCGGGATCACTATGCGCCGCGCATGAAGTGGAGCGTCTCCAGGCGCAACCTGACCTACAATGACAAGGCAAGGGGGATAGCCCTGGCCGGGCAGGTGTTCCGCTATGCCCTGAGCGGCAGCGGATTTCTCAGTCTTCCGGCCTCGCCGATGCGTGCCTATGTGCAAACGCGTGAAGGTCTTGCGGGTGCCGACGCCGGAATTTCGATCATGCCGTTCCTCGTCGATCCCAACGTCAAACTCTCGCGTCAGCCGGGCATCACGCTTGTGGTGCATCAGCTTCGGCCGGAGAGCACCGGCAGCATCCACATTACGTCCGCCGATCCGAAAGCTCCGCCGGCCATTCGTTTCAATTTCCTGTCAGACAGCCTCGATCGGGACGTGCTGCTCAGCGCCATGCGCAGGGCGCGGAAGCTCATGGCGGCACCCGGCATGGAGCCGCTGGGATGCGTTGAAATCGCGCCGGGGGCATTGATCGAGTCCGACGAGGCGCTGCTGGATTGGGTGAAAGCTACAGCGGAGACGGCCTACCATCCGGTCGGCACGTGCAAGATGGGATCAGATGCGATGGCGGTGGTGGACGATCGCCTGCGCGTGCACGGGCTGCAGGGTCTGCGCGTTGCCGACGCCTCGATCATGCCGACGCTGACGTCGGGCAATACCAACGCGCCGTCCATCATGATTGGCGAAAAAGCGGCGAGCCTGGTGCTCGACGGCCCGAAATGAACGTTCGTTAAGGGCTGCAGAAAACTCTGCGAAGCTTATCAAATGAGAATGCCGGCAGCGGTAGGTCGCTGCCGGCCAACAAGGACGCAGGTTGTCTGGGCAAATGATGCCGGGCTTACTTCGCCCGAGCGATCAGATCGGTGTACTTCTTGAACTGCTTCTCGACAGCGGCCTCGACTCCGTCCGGTCCGATGAAAACGGTCTTCATGTAACGGCTTTTCATCACGTTCTGAGCCGAGGGCGCCTTCATGCCCTCTTCCAAGGCCTTGCCGAGCTTGTCGACGACCGCCTTGGGCGTGTTCTTCGGCGCGGAGATGATGATGAAGTTCTCTCCACCGATGTTCCAGCCATTGTCGGCCATGCTCGCAACATCAGGGAACCGCTCCATGCGTTCGGTCATCATCGAGCCGATGACGCGCAATGCGCCGGATTCGGCGTGGGGGCCGAACGTTCCGCCCGAGAAACCAAAGTCAACTTGATTGCCGAGAGTGGCTGTCACGCTGCCATTGCCGCCTTGCGTGGGGACGGGAATGAACTTCACGCCTTCCTGCTTGCCCACGTACTCGAAGATCATCTTGTCGAGCTGGTACTGCGACGCGTACTTGATATCGCGCTTCTCCGCCTTGGCCGCATCGACGACGTCGCGCATGGTCTTGTAGGGGCGGCTCGGGTGCGTGAACAAACCGTCCTGGAACAGGGCGACAATGGCGATGTGCGCGAAATCGCCAGACGCATACTGCGACTTCAACACCTGCGGCTCGAACGTGTAGGTCAAAGAGCCGGTGCCGATCAGGTTATATCCGTCCGGCTCTGCCGCCTTGATCGCCATGGCGGCGACACCGCCACCTGCTCCAGGCTTGTTCTGCACAACCACAGTTTGACCGAGACTTTGGGTCATAGGCTCGGCAAGAGCGCGGATCAACGCGTCCGTGCCGCCGCCTGCCCCAAAACCAACGAACATGTTGATCGGCTTCGTGGGAAAGTCGGCAGCGACGGCCGGTCCGGCCATCGTCAGGGTTGCCAACGCTGCCGCCGCAACTGATCCCAGTTTCCAGTTCAGCATTTCCTTGTACTCCCTATTTGCATGTCGTGATGAGCACCGCCGATCTTCGCCTGTTTCAAGCGTTATCGTTCTTCGGCACTTTGCTTGCAGGCTGCGCGGCTTCGTTCGCGAGTGGTGGCACCTCGACTCTCGCCTGCTTCATCTGAAACGAACTCAAACGCCAAACCGAGATGATCGCCATCAGCAGGAATACGACGGCGACCGGGTGATCCACAAGCGAGGAGGGCTTGGCGTCGGTGAGGATGAGCGCTTGCCGCAACGATAACTCGGCCATAGGGCCGAGAATAAAGCCGATCAGGAACGTCACGAAGGAGAAATCGCACTTCTTCATGAAGTAGCCAAAAAACGCGAAAGCAAGCATCAGATAGACGCCGAACATGCCGCTGCCTTCGAGATAGGCTCCCGCAACGCAAAGGAAAATGATCACTGGCAGAAGTATGGCGTCCGACACCATGATGAGGCGGGCGAAGAATCTCTGACCCACGATACCGATCACCAGAAGAATGACGGAGGCGAGAAGCATGCCGGTGAAAATGGAATAAACCAGCACGGCGTCGTCGCGGAAGAGGAATGGGCCGGGCGTCAGCCCATGCATCATGAAGGCGCCCATCAGCAGCGCGGTCGAAACGCTACCTGGGAGGCCGATAGCAAACATCGGCACGAGACTCGCCGGTACGGCCGCGTTGTCCGCGGTCTCGGCAGCGGCAACACCCTCGATGGCACCCTTGCCGAAGCGATCGGGGTCGGGGTCCGCGCGTTTGGTCCAGGTATACGCCAGAAACGAGCTGAGGCTGCCTCCCAACCCGGGAAGAATGCCGACGCCGATGCCGACAAAGCTCGAGCGCAGGATCGTCGGAATGCATTTGACGAACTCCGCCCACGACAGGCGCCGGTCTTCGGGCTTGCCGCTATCCATGTATGACGCTTTGAGGGCGTAGTTGCCACGCCAGCCCTTGTCCATCTGCACGAGCATCTCTGACAGAGCGAGTGTGCCGATAGCGATCGCAAGCAGCGGGATGCCATCGTACACGTCCTGCCAGCCGAAGGTCAGACGGGGCTGCCCCGTCTCGATGTCGAGTCTCGGCGCAGACAGGAAAAGCCCGAGGAAACCGGCGATCAGCCCCTTGAAGAACGAACGGCCCGAAACCGCGGCAATGAACGTGATGGCGAAGATGAGAACGGCGGTGAGCTCGACAGGCCCTGTGCCGATGGCGAGCTTGGCGAGCGGCGCCGTCAGCACGATGAGCGCTATGGTGGCGATAAAGTCCCCCGCGACCGAACCATAGAGCGCAATCTTCAGGGCCTTCTGCGCCTTGCCCTGCCGCGTCATCGGATAGCCATCAAGCGTGGTGACGACCGAAGACGGCTCACCCGGCACATTGACAAGTATGGCCGTGATGGCGCTACCGGTTGCTCCACCCTTGTTGATGCCAATTAGAAAGGAAATGGCGACTAGCGGCGGCAGCTTGTAGGTGAACGGGATCAGCAGGGCGATGGCGGTTGCGCGATTCAAGCCGGGCAGAGCGCCGACGACATAGCCGACGAACACGCCAAGACTAACGTACAGGACGATCTGGATCGTCATGACATCGAGGAAGGCTTGCAGAACTTGCTGGGGCATGTGCTGTGCTGCCTATGGCAACGGAGTCTGCAGGCCGTAGGTGGCAATCACCTGGGCAATGGCCACCGTGATGACGGCGGTCGGCACGATGCGAAGCGGGCTGCGCTCACCCATGATGAGCATGGCCGCCGCAATCATCAACGGCCCGCCGATCCACGTTCCGAACCGATGAATGATGAGGGTGCAAATCAGAATGACAGCGCTGATCAGCAGGAAGAAGCCCAGGTCCGACCAGCTCAGAGGGTTGGGCTGATCGTCGTAAAGCGCCGGTTTCGTCAAAGCCTGGAAGAGCAGCCCGACGCTGCTTACAGCGACGCCGAAAAGCATGACGACGGGAAAGAAGTAGGGCGAGAGGCCATGCCATTTGCCGCCCTCGTCCTCCAACGGAATGACGATGAAAAGCATCACCCCGACAAACGCCAGCAGCAACGCGCCTGCCGCCAAATCCACTTTGCGCATTTCTTCCCCGAACCGGTCTCGCCCGTATGTGATCGAGACTAGACTGCCGCTCAATCCCATATGACGCAATAGCTCATCCTGGCGGCGTTCGGCCGCGATCCCATGCCTGCGATCGTTGCCGGCAATATTAGGACGATGTCGGACTATATTGCCAGCAGCCACGGTCAGAGGAGCAAGAGGAGTGCGCCAGTGACGACGAGGGCGAACGTCCAAAGAAAATCCAGATTGAGCCAGGCCCGCCGCAGGAGGCTGACGCCGAGCCATTCGTAAACGATGATCGCGATGACGGCGGTTGTCGCAAGCATCGCCGCAGTATGAAGTCCGACTCCGGCAAGCATGGCAAGCATGGAACCGCCCAGTTCAGCTTCACGTGTCGAGGAGGACGCGCACAAAGGCATGAGGGCAGGCCATAGCATGAGGCCTGCCCCGTGCGCTGTCGCCATGAGGAACGACCATGCAGCTAGGCCAAGCAATCCGACCTGCATGCCGAAGCGGACGCGGTGACGATGGCCGAAACGCCAATGGTATGCCGCCCAGGCGAGCAGCGATACACCCGCGGCGACGCGCACAAACTCCTGCGGCAAGAGATAGCCGGTGGCAGTCAGCACCGCGGTGGCCACTGCAATCGACAAGGCGTGGCCCAACGCGATCGGTAGCAGCGCGGCCCACACGGCCGTCCGGCTTTGGCGATGCAGCCCCAGAGCTACGGCAAACAGCCACCCCATGGCCGGGTTCAGACCATGGAATGCCCCGAGCCCTGCAAACACCAGAGATGGCCAAGTGTCTGTCATGCCCGGGCGTGCCTCCTCGGGGCAGGCCGACTCAACGGCCGGCCTGCCGAGGTTTCAGGGTCCCCTTACGGATAGCAGTAGGAGTCGGACGAGCAATCGCCGCCTTCGAGCCGCACCTGATGCGGCCGGTGCGAAGCGGGCCACTGCACGAAGAATTTCGGATCGAAGGCGATGCCGCCGCCGGGATGGGCGTCCAGCTTCACCATCCAACCCTCGATGCCCGCAGGATAGAATTGCGGATCGATGGCGCCATAGAGCGAGTTGGTGAAGTAGACCCGCTTGCCGTCGCGGCTGATCTCCACCATCTGGGGTCCACCACTCAAGGCACCGTTCTTGGCCCCCGGGTGCGTGGCCTTGGAGACGATGCCGCCGATGCGCACCTTGCCGGTGAGCTTCGGATTGAATGGGTCGGACACGTCGTACTGCTGCAGATCGCCGGTGCCCCAAGCGGCAACGTAGAGGAACTTGTCATCCATGGACAAGTCGATATCCGTGACGAGCGGCGGCACGGCCTTGAAGCCCTTGAGCAGCGGCGGCAGGTCATCCTCGTTCGCGGGCTCGGCCGGGATCTCGATCACTTTCTTGACCGCCCACTTGTCGCCGTCCTTGTACCAGGTCCAGATCGAGGACGAGAGGTTCTCCAGGCTCACGACGCAGTTGACAAAGCCATAGGCCTTGGTGGGATCGTGAGCGGGGCGGAGCTCGAACACGAGCTGGTACTTGTCGCCGAAGTCGATGGTCTGCAGATGCTTGCGCTTGTGCAAGTCCCAGAAATGCAGCCGTCGGCCGTATTTCGCACCGAGCAATACCTCCGGGATCAG
The DNA here is from genome assembly GCA_046154585.1 of Hyphomicrobiaceae bacterium. Lineage (GTDB taxonomy): Bacteria > Pseudomonadota > Alphaproteobacteria > Rhizobiales > Hyphomicrobiaceae > CADEFX01. Next base: position 49,354 of record JBJXDX010000055.1, read on the forward strand.
CCCGTTCTCGAAAGTGTCGGGCGTACCCCATTCACTCGTGACCATCGTGTCGTGGCCCAGGTGCCACCAGGCATCGTAGGCGAAATGTTGCGGACCGCGATCCATCTCCCACTGGCCACGCACGTCGAACGTTTCTGGATCCATGAGAAAAATGCCGCCCGGACCTTTGCCTTCACGATTGCCGAGCGACGCAACGTAGATGCCCTCGGGACCGCAGTGCACAGTGTGGGGCCGGGTATAGCCAGCCTTGTCGGCGACCTCGGCGGGCTCGATCACCTTGACGATTTTCGGCTTCTTGGGATCGGGCTTGGTGTCGAGGATGTGGATGCGCGAGGATCTGAGGCCTGGCACGACAAGATAGCGCCGCTCCATGTGGGCGTGCGACGCGTTCGGGCAGAGGCAGGACGAGCACGCGTTCCAGCCGAAGTGATGCAGCTCGTCGCCGGTGTTGGGCATCGGCGTCGAGCTGATGATCTGCGAATACGTCTTGGACGTCGGATCGACGTCGACGACGGCAATGGCATCGGGTGTCTTGCGGTCCGGATCAAAGGCCGCGACGTAGGCCAGCGTCTCGGGTGCGGCCTTCATGGCCATGCGCGGTGAGGGATAGAAACTCGGATCGGGTGTCCAGGTCGCCATAGCGTTTCTCCTCTCCTTGGCTGACGGATTTTTTGTGCGTTGCTCAGGTGGTGACGATATGCTCCTCGAGTGATTGCCTGAAAGCGCTCGGGCGCGGCTCACGCGCCGGCAGATCCTTCACGAGGTGCACGAGCCGCGCTTGCGCCAGTGCAGCCTACGCTCCTGGCGAGCGAGTGTCTCCAGATGGGGCCTTGCCAATCGTACGCCAGATGGCTGAGCCAGTTGGCCCCACGTCGCCGGGACATCAAAGCTATCTCAAGGCCAAATCTATCCCGTGTCAAAGCCTTAAGCACCGGGCTCAGGCATGGTCCGCCAGTATCTGATCCTATCGGATCGAGCCGGTCTTGGAGCTGTCGGCGCGGGCGGCCTGCTCACGGCCCAGCATGAGGCTGAGCCCCAGCCAGGCGATGGCAAAGGGAAGCGCGACGACGGCAACCACCGAAGCCGGGGCCCCGAGGCCACGGGCCAGACCATTGATGAGCCATCCGCTCGCGGCATCGCCGCCGCGGAAGACGACGGTGTCGATGAAGTTCTGCGCCTTGTATTTTTCCTCGGGCTCGACGACGGTGTAGAGGACGCGCATGCCGGGATTGGCGATGGCAAACGCAATGGCGCGCTCGGCCACCATCACCGCGACGATGACGGTGAGGGTCGGCGCAAACCCCAGAGCAATGAGACCGATGATGGCCGATAGCGGCAGTGTGGCGATGCTGAGGCCGACGCCCAGCCGGCGCAGGAATTGGGCCGTGAGGGCGAGCTGGCTCAGCACGGTCAGAGTGTTGACGACGAGATCCATGCGGGCGAAGAGCTGCACGCGCTGCGTGCGGTCGGCCATCGTCTCGCCGATGATCCGGGCCTGCTCCAGATAGAAGAAGGTGCCGATCAGGTTGGCGAGCAGAACCCAAAGCGCGATCTTGCGTAGATAAGGTGACTGCAGCGTGCGCTGCGCGCCGGCCAGCAGCGAGCCTCCGGTTGGGACATCGGCGGCGGACGGCCGGTCCTCATTGATGTGCTGACGCAGGGCCACGGCGCAGCCGATGGCCACCGCCAGGAAAAAAGCGGAAACGAGCAGAAGGTTCGTCGGCCCTGCGACCGAGACCAGGCTGTGGGTCAGAAGCGGCCCCGTGATGGCGCCCGCGCTGCCGCCCGCGGCGATGAAGCCGTAGAGGCGCTTGGCCTGGTCGTTGCTCCAGGCGTCGGACATGACGCTCCAGAACAGCGAGACGACGATGAGGTTGAAAACGCTGACCCAGACGAAGAAGGCCGAAGCGTGCGAGGCCGAAGCGTCGGCAACTCTGAAAAGCAGCCAGAAGGCGACGAGATTCAGGACGAAAAAGCCGTAGATGATCGGCACGATCCTGCTGCGGGCGTAACGCGAGACGATCCAGCCGAACAGCGGTACGACCGCCAGCATAACGAGGAAGACGACAACGAACAGCCACTGCAGGGCGCCGGAGCCGACAGTCACGCCCATCTCGTCGCGCAGCGGCCGCAGGATGTAATAGCTGCACAGAACGCAGAAGAAGTACGCGAACGACCACAGCACGGCGGCGATCTCGCCGGGCTCGATGGCGACGATGCGCGAGATGCGATCTGCGGCTGTCGCAATCGGGCGGGGAGCTGGGGTGGTCATTGCGATCCGGGGTGACGACGCGGCGGGCATCGTAAGGCGAGGCGGTGGACTATCCAAGCTGTGTCAGTGGTGCTCCTTGCTCTTACCACAGGCGTCCGCTAGGGCTCTGCCATGAAGCTCTATCGCGCCTTCGCGACCGTTGGTGGCCTCACGCTGGTGAGCCGCGTTCTCGGCTTCATGCGCGATATTCTGCTGGCGGCGATCCTTGGCACAGGCCCGGTGGCCGAGGCGTTCGTGGTGGCTTTCCGGTTCCCCAATCTGTTCCGTCGCTGGTTCGGTGAGGGTGCGTTCAACGCGGCCTTCATTCCGCTGTTTGCCAAGAAGCTCCAAGGCGATGGCCGGGACGCGGCGCATGCCTTTGCTGAAGAGGCGATGGCGGGGCTGACCTTCATCCTGCTGTTGCTGTCGGCCGTGTGCATGGTGGCAATGCCGTGGCTGATGTACGTGCTGGCGCCGGGATTTGCGGACACGCCAGAAAAGTTCGACCTCGCCGTGATGATGTCGCGGATCGCGTTTCCCTATCTGCTGTGCATGTCGCTGGTGGCGCTCATGTCGGGGGTCTTGAACACGCTCGGCAAATTCGTCGAAAGCTCGATGATCTCCGTCGTGCTCAACCTGACGCTGATCGCGGCGATGCTGATGGCGCTGATGCTCGGCTACCGCAACGATCGTGGCGCCGGCCTGGTAATGGCGTGGGGCATTTTCGCGGCGGGCATCCTGCAGCTAGGCCTGCTGGCCGATGGCGTGCGCCGGAACGGACTGTTCCTGAAGCTGCGCTGGCCGCGCTACAGCGATGACATGCGGCGCCTTGTTGCCCTGGGCGTGCCGGGGATCATCGCGGGCGGCGTGACGCAGATCAACATCGTCATCGGCGGCATGATCGCGTCCTGGCAGGACGGGGCCGTGTCGTATCTCTATTATGCGGACAGGCTGTATGAGCTGCCGCTGGCCATCGTTGGCATCGCCATCGGGGTCGTGCTGCTGCCGGACGTGTCGCGGGGCCTGCGCGCCGGCGATCACGCGGCCGTCATGGACAGCCAGAATCGGTCGCTCGAGTTCGCGATGCTGCTGACGGTGCCGGCCGCCGCGGCATTGGCGGTTATTCCGTTTCCGATCGTCAGCACGCTGTTCGAGCGCGGTCAGTTCAAGGCGGAGGACACGGTTGCGGTCGGGGCGGCGCTGGCGATCTTCGCGATTGGACTACCGTCGTTCGTGCTGATCAAAGTGTTCTCGCCGGCCTTTTTCGCACGCGAGGATACGAGAACACCGATGCGCTACGCGGCGGTGAGCCTCGGCGTGAATACGGTGGGGTCGATCGGCCTGTTTTTTCTGTTTCGCCGGATGGGGCTGATGCCGCACCTGGGCATCGCCTTGGCCACGACGGTCGGCGGGTGGCTCAATGCGGTCCTGTTATGGTCGGCTCTGCGCCGGCAGGGCCATTTCATCGCCGATGCGCGGCTCAAGCATGCGCTCCCCATGATTGTCGTGGCGAGCCTCGTGATGGGTGCGGTGCTTTGGGTCTTAGCCGAAATGTTTTCCGGCCAGCTCGCACCGAGCAGCGGCCTGGTGGTCCGGATGGGGACCATGGCGGGCCTGATGGCGGCGGGCATCGTCGTTTACTTTGCGGTGGCGCATGTCACTGGCGCCGCGCGGCTCGGGTCGCTCAAGGCAGCCTTTACCCGAGGCCCGGCGTCCTGACTTGCGCCAGTGCGGCCTTCACGCGATAAGGCGCCGTCCCGATAAGGAAGCAGACGATGATGAACCTGACGCCGCGTGTCTTCTCCGGCATGCAACCGACCGGCAACCTGCATCTCGGCAACTATCTCGGCGCCATGGTGCGCTGGGTGGAAATGCAGAAGAGCCACGAGTGCCTGTATTGCATCGTCGATCTGCACGCGATCACGCTGTGGCAGGATCCGGTAGAACTTAAGCAGTCGATCCGTGAAGTGGCGGCAGCCTACATCGCCAGCGGGCTCGATCCCAAGCGCTCGATCATCTTCAACCAGTCGCAGGTGGCACAGCATGCCGAGCTGGCCTGGATCTTCAATTGCGTTGCCCGCCTCGGATGGCTCGACCGCATGACGCAGTTCAAGGAGAAGGCCGGCAAGGAGAAGGAGCGCGCCTCGGTCGGGCTCTATGCCTATCCGGTGCTGATGGCGGCGGACATTTTGCTCTATCGCGGTACGCACGTGCCCGTCGGCGAGGACCAGAAGCAGCATCTCGAGCTGGCGCGCGATATCGCGCAGAAGTTCAACAACGACTATCGCGAGTCGATTGTGGCGAGCGGCTATGCTGACGGGCTGTTCTTTCCGCTGCCCGAGCCGCTGATCCAGGGGCCGGCGACGCGGGTTATGAGCCTGCGCGATGGCACGAAGAAGATGTCGAAGTCGGACCCGTCCGACCTGTCGCGCATCAACATGAGCGACGACCAGGACGCAATCGCGCGCAAGATCCAGAAGGCGAAGACGGACCCGGAGCCGCTGCCCTCGGACGAGGGAGGCCTGACGGGACGGCCCGAGGCCGACAATCTCGTTGGCATCTATGCGGCGCTGGCCGACACGACAAAGGAAAAGGTGCTGAGCGAGTTCGGCGGCAGCCAGTTCTCGGCCTTCAAGAAGCAGCTGGCCGATGTCGCCGTCGCGCGCGTTGCGCCCGTCAATGCCGAGATGCAGCGGCTGCTGGGCGACCCTGCCGAGATCGACCGCATCCTTGCCGACGGAGCAAGCAGGGCGAGGATCCTAGCCGCGCCAATCCTGATCGAGATCAAGAACATCGTTGGGTTCATTCAGAGTTGAGCCGAGCCGCATCTTTGACTTTTGGCTGGAACACTTGAGCAATACCCGCGCGATTGTTGTTGTTGCGGTTTAGTCAGCATGGCAGCATGAGTTATGGCGAAGAAGAGACGTGTCTACGAGCAAGGTCACTTGCGAAAATATCTGGTGGTCGTCGACGATCTTCCGGAGGTGGAAGCCGCTTTGAACTTTGCCGCCAGCCGCATCGAGCACAGCAGCGGTCTGCTCGTCATGCTCTACGTCATCGAGCCGCAGGACTATCAGCACTGGATGGGCGTGCGGCAGGTTCAGCTCGAGGAAGAGACGAATAAGGCGAAGGCCGTATTCCGCCTCAACCGGCGCAAACTGAACAATGCCGGCTTCGAGGCCATCGTGTGCGAGGAAGTCATCCGCGAAGGCAAGAAGGCCGAGGAAATCATCAAGCTCATCGACGAGGACGAGGATATTGCCGTGCTGGTGCTGGGCGCGGCGGCGGACGCCAAGGGGCCGGGTCCGCTCGTGTCCTCCCTGGCCGCCGGCAAGGTGGCTGGAACTTTTCCCATCCCTATAACCATCGTACCGGGCGACCTGGGCCTGGATGATCTGCGCGCGCTCGCGTAAAAGTCTGCCCGACGGGTGCCTGGGGCTGCCCTGGAGCTTTGACCAAAGGGCGCCTATATATTAGAAGAATTCCAAATTTAGGCCTTGGCCGGACCGTGTGCAGTGCATAGGTTGCCGGGGATCTCAGGAGACAGAATCAGATGTTCATCCAGACCGAGCCGACCCCGAACCCCTCAACGCTGAAGTTCATTCCCGGCAAGGCCGTGCTGGCGGACGGCACAGTGGATTTCAGGGGCGCCGAGGAAGCAACCCATTCGCCGCTGGCGCAACGGCTGTTTGCCATCGAGGGCATCACGGGCGTGTTCCTGGGATCGGATTTCATCTCGGTGACCAAGGGCGAGACCGAATGGCAGCATCTGAAGCCCGCCGTCCTGGGTGCCATTATGGAGCATTACATGTCGGGTGCTCCCGTGGTCGAGGGCGCCACCGCTTCCGGCGATGCGGCCGTCGACGGCGAGTATGAGGCGAAAGACGAAGAGACGGTCAAAACGATCAAGGAGCTGTTGGAGACGCGCGTTCGTCCGGCGGTCGCCAATGACGGCGGGGACATCACGTTCCACGGCTTCAAGGACGGCATCGTCTATCTGCACATGCGCGGCGCCTGCGCCGGCTGCCCGAGTTCGACGGCGACGCTGCGCGGCGGCATCGAGCGGCTGCTGCAGCACTTCTGTCCCGACGTGCAGGAAGTGCGTCCGGTCTGAGACGTTTCGGCCGGCCGGGGAGTTCGGCTGCCTTGACCCAAATTCGGATCGTTCTAGGCTCCTTGCAACGTTTCAGGTGAAGCCAGGAGCCAGTGATGTCTGCGCGCGTTTCAGATGCCGTCCTCGATCAGCTCTATCGATCTGCCCGGACGAACAATAAATGGCAGGCGAAGGACGTATCTGACGACCTGCTGCGCGAGATCGTCGACCTGGCCAAGATTGGGCCGACCAGCGCCAACTGCCAGCCGGCGCGGTTCGTGTTCGTGAAGTCGCCGGAGGCGAAGTTGCGCCTCAAGCCCTTTTTGTCGTCGAACAACGCGGACAAGACGATGCAGGCGCCAGCTTGCGTGATCATCGGCTACGACCTCGAATTCTATGAGCATCTGCCCCGGCTTTTCCCGCACAACCTGTCGGCGCGGACGTGGTTCGAGGGGAACGAGGCCAACATCATGACCACGGCACTCAGGAACGGCTCGCTGCAGGGCGCCTACCTCATCCTCGCTGCGCGCGCGCTGGGATTGGATACGGGGCCCATGTCGGGCTTCGACAATGCGGGCGTCGACAAGGAATTCTTTGCCGGCACGACGGTAAAGTCGAACTTCATATGCAGCGTGGGCTATGGCGATCCGAGTGGTGTTCATCCGCGTGGACCGCGCTTCGCTTTCGATGAGATGGCGAAGATTCTCTGACTCAGCGAGGCCCATGACCGTTCTCGCCTTCGATACGTGTTTCGGTGCCGTTTCCGTTGCTGTTGGCAGGCAAACTGCCGGCGGCGAATGGGCAACGCACGAAGCGTACGAGGAGATGGCCGTCGGCCAGGCCGAGCGGCTGATGCCGATGATGGACGAGGTGTTGCGGGCCGCGGGCATCGATTTTTCTGAGGTCTCGCGGATTGCGGTTACGCGGGGGCCAGGCTCGTTCACGGGCGTGCGCGTTGGCGTAGCGGCGGCACGGGCGCTGGCGCTGGCGACCGGTGTTCCGCTGGTGACGACGACCAGCCTCGCCGCGTTGGCCGCCACGGCAGATAGCCAACTGACGGGACGCGCGGGTGGTGATCTCGTGGTGGCGATGGATGCGCGGCGAGGCGGGCTCTATATGCAGGTTTTTGGCACCAGTGCGCGCGAAGAGGTTACGGCCGCCGAGCTTGCGACCCCCGAAGCAGGCGCGATGCGGCTTGCAGGCCGGCGTGTGATCGCGGTGGGTTCGGGCGCCGAGGCTTTGGCGCGCGCGGCTGCGGTGGCCGGTAGCGGGCAGATCGAGGTGCGGCTACCCGATCTGCAGCCGCGGGCTGCTAGCCTCCTCATGTTGGCGGCCGAGTTGCCGCCGGTCGAGATTGTGGCGCCGCTGTACCTGCGCCAGCCCGATGCCAAGCCACAGGTGCAGACGGGCCCGCTGAGGACGGATTGAGACGTGCCGGAGAAGCGACATCAGGTCCGCTTGCAGCTGGCGACGGCAGAATACGCCGGCGACATATCGGCCCTGCACAGCAGCCTGTTCGAGAAAGCGTGGGATGCGGACAGCGTGCGACGCCTGCTCGAGCATCCGGCGTCGGTCGCGCTGGTCGCGACGTCGGAACGGCCGTGGCGTGTCGTCGGCTTCATTCTCGCTCAGCTCATGGCAGATGAGGCCGAGATCCTGTCCATCGGCGTCGGGATGACGTCGCAAAGATCGGGCGTCGGCGCGCTGCTCGCGCAGGGGCTTATCGACACCGCGCAGCGCAAGGACGTGAAGCGCATCTTTCTCGACGTGGCCGCGAGCAACACGGCCGCCATCGGTCTTTATGTGAAGCTG
>JBJXDX010000056.1:0-16897 GCA_046154585.1 Hyphomicrobiaceae bacterium
GCCACGCCGACTCGGCGGCGGCGAACGCAGCGTCCAGTTCCTCGGCGGGGCCGAGCCTGTTCTTGTGTATGCGGCGCGCGAGGGCGAGCTGCTTCTGCCGCTCCTTCTCCCTCTCGGCCTGCTCGGCTCCGGGCAGCTCTACCCGCTCGAGGCGCTCAACCTCCTTGGCGAGCACGTCCCGCCTAAAAAGAGCTGATTGAAGGGTCGCCAGTTTTCCGTTCGCCTCGCGTCCCTCGATCTCAGCCTTCGCGAGCGCGCTCGAAGTCTCCTCGACGTCCGAGGCCGCGGCGACGAGCCGTGACCTCAACCGCTCGATCTTGGCCCTCACGTCCTTGACGCTGACGCTCATCTGTCTCCGCTCGCATCGCTCTGTCGTTTCGAGCGAGATCATGAGCCGCGGCCGTCGGCGCGTAAGCCAGCGTGTGCGCTCGGCGGATGAAGATGGGCACCGCTGGCACGAGATCGACGCCAGCATTTCCGCGAGAGGTCCGAACTCGGCGCATCGCTGGCGGCTTGAGGCGCCTGCGCCGCAGCAAGATCGCCGACATGAAGAGACGCAGGCGACATTATAGGAGAAGGACGATGACGACGGCAGCAGCGGCCGTGGACGCGGCAATCGCGTACGCGCACAACCAGCCGCCCGCGCGGCGCATGTCCGAGGCCGACGGGGTCAGGGAGGCGTTCGCGGCGGACCAGCAGTCGTTCTCGGACTGCTTCGAGGGGGCGTTCTACGAGCACGGGGGATGGTTCGACATCGAGGGCTTGGCGCACCCCGTGAGGGCGGCGCCGTGGGAATGCGTGCTGGAGCGGTTCGTTCTGCTCAATGGCGGTGAACGGACCCGTGATGCGCTGACGCAGCGGGCTATTGACGCGAGCCACATGCGCTTTCGAGTCGACCTCGTTCAGGTCGACAGGAAACCGTGCCTGTACGTGTGGCGAAAAGCGCCGAGATACTGCCGGTCAGTTTCCCACTGGAAACTGCCGAGCTAAAGCGTGGAGATGACAGATACTTTTGAGGTAAGGGCGCGAGAGCGCCGACCGTCTGAGATCTTGGCTTCCCGACTCATGCTATTTTCAACCTATGAGTGACGATACGAAAAAGACGCTCGGTGTTTTCGCGAAGGCAGTTCGGGATCTGCTTCGCGACAAGGCGCTTGCTGATATCGACCCTGGAGAGCCCGCGATCGTAGGCCGCCTTCGAGATCTCGTGCGCGACAAGTACGAGGGATGGTCGATCGATACAGAGTGGGATCGATACGAGCAATTTACCAAGCGCCTCGACTATGAATTGTCTGGGAAGGGGCGCCGGATCATCCCAGACCTGATCGTCCACATAATGGGCAGGAAGGAAAACCTCCTTGTGGTGGAGGTGAAGAAGGCGGCCAACAAGAACTACGATGGCGATATCTGGAAGCTGAAGGGCATGACGGAGGTGGCAGGCAAATACGCGTACTCTGTCGGGCTTCACTTAGTTCTTGACGTGAAAAACGGAACGGCCCCTGGGTGCGATGTGTATGTCGACGCCGCAGTTGACAAGGAGCTGACTGAATGGATGCGGTCGGCGCTGGACGGTTGAAGATCGCTAGTGCGGACTTAAGCGATAGGCTCGCCGAGTTTACAGGGCCTGACCTGACTCATACGCTATCAAGGTTGGAGACGGCCGTCCTCGGCGTGACGGATCAGGAATGCCGGAGTTTCCTTCAAAGCGCTGGCGCGGGCCGCGAGGTTTTGGCAGCAGCGGCTGAGATGAAGCGACTAGCTGCCCAAATCAATGTCACGATCCACGCGCTGGGCATTCTAATGTGCCTTCCTCATATTCTCAAAAAGGGCGAGCGCGTCGAGTCTATCTCGCTTGGCGCTGGCAATACGGGGCGTCAGTTTGATCTGGAGACGAACTTTCGTGTTGCCGAGTTCAAGTTCATCCACTGGCGTGGCAGGTCAGAAACCATCCGCCAGAATGCGGTGTTCAAGGACCACGTCTCGCTTGCGATGCATGCGACGGAAAAGGACAAATACCTATACTTGCTCGGCGTTGATCATGCCCTAAAGTTTCTTGGTGGCGGCAGGGCACTGTCTAGCGTGCTGAGTCGAAACATGAAGCTTCGTGGACAATTCCTCGAGTGCTTCGGAGACCGCTTCCATAGGGTGCGTGACTATTATGCGGCCCACAAACATGCTGTGCGGATCGAAGACGTGTCGCCATGGCTATCGGAGCTGGCGGGCAAGGTCATTGCAGAACCGCTTGAGAGCGACGCTACCTAGCTCACGCTGAAGAGATTCAAATTTTGGTTACCGCGGCAAATCTCGCGCTGGTCCGCAGCGCGAGCAACGTCGATACTTTCACAACAAAATAGTTGGAGATCTGCAAGTTATCATGCACTACGCGCCAATGCGCTCAATGCTGATTTGAGGGTTGACACAGGCCAATCCACTGGCTGCTGCCATACCGTTGGATGACGGCCACGTCCATCGCGCCAAATGGAAGTAGCGCGCGAATGGAAGTTTGATCCATAGGATCGGGGCTGGAAAGGAACCAGCGGTCATTCTTATGGAGTGCGTCATGACTGATATGATTGTTCAAGCCAAAATATCCCTTAACGACAGCTTGGCCGCAAAACGGATCAAGCGGGATCACCGCGTAAGGCTTCGCCATTTGTACAGGGATGCCGTCAGAAGGCAGGTACGGCAGGATGCCATCCACGCGGTCTGTGTGGAGATCGGAGCGGAGGAAATCGGAGCGGAGGATGCAGCGGAGGGGCGGATGACACCGCTTGGCCGAAGCAATGACGTCAGCATTCAGATCCCGCTGCTTCTTTCAGACTACGAAGCAATGAAAGCGGCCGCCCATCGCATTGGTATCAGCACAAAGCAATACTGCCGGCACTCTGTGGCGAGCTACATCTCGTCTATGACGGCATCGGCGACAGGTGACGACTTGCCTGCCCATGAAGACTGCCGGGATTTCGCGGAAAGTCCTGCTGCTTAGCGTCGTCGCCCGGAATTGCTCTGCGGCAACGAAGTCATTAGCTGGCGCGATGTAAAGCCGCTGTTGCGACACGGCGTCAGCGGGCTCGGTGCAACGAGAGCGTTCCGTAATGCCAAAGCACGATTGACTGAGAGGATCGGCGACGCTGGTTGATGGCCAGCGTCGCCGGATATGCGCACACGAGCAGGAAAGAAACCACGCTATGAACCATAGCGAGGCTGGTCCGCGTTGCGAGCCAGCAGAATTGAGGCATTACCGAGCGCTGGGCCTGCAGCTCATCCCGCTGCACCGCCACTGGAAGAAAGACAAGCAAGGGAAGCCGATCGGCAAGGCGCCCGTCCATGCTGCCTGGACGACCAGGGATTATTCTTCGTTCGACGCCGCGCGGCACATGCTTGAGGGCGGCAATGTCGGCGTGCGCCTGCCGAAAACCGTCGTCGCCATCGACGCTGACCCCCGCCATTACCGGGCCACCGACAAATACGACGACGACCTCAACCCGATAATGGACAACCCGCTCGCGCGGTTCGCCGACCACGTCGGCCTCGACCTTTGCAGCTGCGCGATGGTTCAGACCGGTGCCGACGGTTTCCACGTGCTCCTGGAGATGCCTGGAGAGACGAACGTCGTCGGGAAACTTTCCGACTACCCAGGGTTGGAGTTTAAAACAGCGGGCACGCAGCTCGTTGCAGCGGGATCGATCCATCCCGACACCAAGAAGAACTACAGGTGGGTGAACGAGTGCCCAATGGCGCGGGCGCCCTGGGGCATGCTGGAGCTGATACGGAGAAATCGCGCGCGCGCCGGTGCGCAAAGCCCTGATAAAGGAGGCGATGTCCTGACCGAGGAGGAGTTTGGGCGCGTGCTCGACGCTCTCGATCCGGAGGATTACGCGGAGGCCAATGCCTTCAGGGATGTCCTGTACGCTTCCCATCACGCCACTGGCGGCGCGGCCTGGGCTCGAGCCATGCTCATAGAATGGGCAAGGCAAGATCCCGACTACGACAACGCGGCTGCCATCGACGAAAACGGCGGAATGTGGGACCGAGCGCGGCTCACAGGCGACAGGCTGATCACGGCCGCAACGCTCTTCCAGAAGGTCGCCGCGGCGGGGCGTGCCGACATCCTACCCGCGCGTCACCGGCGTGCTGCGACGAAGCCCGCAGTACCGGGTGCATCGGCCGTTCCCGTCGGCGACCGCCCCGAGTTCGAAGTCCGCAACGGCAGGGTTTGCAACACGCTCGCCAATACGATGTTGGCGATCCGCAGCGCGGATCTCGGGCTGGCGTTCGACGAGCTGGCGCAGCGTCCCCTCCTGAGAGCCGTGACGCTGCCGTGGCAGACGGACGTCGGGCGCGAGCTGAACGACGACACCGTCCGCGTGATCCGGCACTGGATCATCGAGTGCTACGGATGGGAGCCGAGTAAGGAGAACGTCACCGAGGCCGCGCACACGCTGGCGTTCGAGGCGATGTTCAGCCCCGTCCGCGACTATCTGGACACGCCCGAGTGGGACGGCGTCGAGAGGATCGACCGCCTCATGCCGGGGTACCTCGGATCTCCGGACGGAGAATATGAGAGGCAGGTGGGCCGCAAGTTCATGATCGCCGCCGTGCGCCGCGCCAGAAGGCCGGGCTGCAAGTTCGATCTCGTGCCGATTCTCGAGGGCAAGCAGGGAACTGGAAAATCGTCGGCCGTCCGCATCCTCGCCGGAGAGTGGCACTCCGACGCGCCGCTCGGGAGCCTGGAGAATAAGGACGCCGGGATAGCGCTGCAGAACATCTGGATCATGGAGCTCGGCGAGCTGGCGACGCTCGCCAGGGCCGAGGTGGACCACCTCAAGGCCTTCGTATCGCGCGTGGCGGACCGCTTCAGACCCCCGTACGAGAAGACGTCGAAGACCTTCCCGAGGCGATGCGTGTTCATGGGCACGACGAACGCGTCAGGATACCTCCGCGATCTCACCGGCAACAGGCGGTTCCTACCGATAGAGACGGGGCACATAGACCTCGACGCGCTGTCTCGGCACCGCGACCAGCTCTGGGCCGAGGCCGCCACCGCCGAGGCGGCCGGTGAGACGATCGAGCTCCCCCGGGAGCTGTGGGTGGAGGCTGCTGGCAGGCAGTCGCAGCGGACTGTGGAGGATCCATGGATCTCGAAACTGAGGGAGTACGTCGAGCGGCAGGACGCGCCGCAGCGCCTCAGCTCGACCCAGCTGTTGGAGGAAGCGCTGGGGCTCCACTGCAGTCGCCAGAACCAGGCGGATGCCAAGCGGCTGAGGCAGGCCATGACGGTACTGGAATGGCGGTATAAGCCCGCCCTGCGCATCGGGGCCCGTACTACCACAGGGTACGAGGCGCCAGCAGCCATGCAGGATCTTCTGTGACCAGGTACTGCGCTTCAAGCGCTTGTTTCTGCTGCGTTGTTGTATCTGCTGTATCTGCAGTATGTATAAAAACAAGTATGTCGGATGCTGCTCTCGGTAGTGTAGCTCGGCACAGGAGGGGGGCAGCAGCGCATCAGGCATTATGCGACAGACGTGCTGCACGTACTGCAGCCGCACGCATTCGCAAACTCAGATGCGGCCTTCCCAACTACAATCGTCAACACACTGCCGCCCTGCCCGAGGACGTGATCCCTATCGCGTGCATGCGCGAGGATGGCTACGGCGTGGCGGTGATGTTGGGCGGGTGGTGATGGACATGGACGTGCTGCTGGAGCGGAGGCGACGTGCCTTCGGCGAGCTGTTTGCCATGGGCGTGACGGGTGCGGTGCTCGAGAGGCTCAGGGAGCTCGGCTCGGCCCGCCTGGCGCGGATCGGCGACGGTCACATCGAGCTCTACCGCACCGTGTTCCACGGTCACCGAGCCTACGCGCGCGCTGCAGATCTTGCCGGCGCCCTCGCCCAGGTCGAGCGGATCGAGAGGGAGATCAAGGAGGCCAGGGCCGAGCGCTCGCGTCAGTACCGCAATCGGCCCCGCCGTCGGGCCTCGGCTGGGGCCTGAGGCGCCGCTCCATCATGGCGGCATCGGCCAAGCCCATGGAGTGGAAGGCTTTCTGCACCATGCTATGCGCCGCATCCCATGATCGACGATCACGTGTTCGGGCTGGACGGCCGTGGGGATGCGTTCGGCTGGCTCGATCGACGCGCACGCGGGCGAAAATCATCCGCGCTTCGAGGCAGGCCCCCGTCGCCCTTGCCCCACTCAAAAAATTGCGCAGAAAAATTCGTACCAAAATTTTTATCGCGAGCGCGCGCACCCATAGTGTGATCCGCGCACGCTCCACGGGATAGTTGTTCACTCCAGGATCATCAAGCGAGCCGAGCATGCGAATCAGGGGTAAGACAGGTTCCGAAGGAGGGGGGGCATGTCAACCGTGTCAGAATTCTTTCGGCATCACATCGACAACTGGGGGCCCGCTGTGACGGGCTTGCTAGCAGGCACCTTCGTCGGCATCTTCTTAGCATCCACACTGGCAGGGGTTCCGCTCGACGCCGGGTTCACCCAGTTGATCGGATCAGCCGCAGGCGCAGGGATAGCGGCGCTTGCCGCCATCATCGTGGCTCAGCATCAGACGAATGCTCCCAATCGCAACTATGAGAAGTTTGTGGCAGACAGCGCGCTGGGCGTGAGGGACGAAGCGCATATCCTCAAGAAATTCTGCGAGATCGAAGCCTGGGACAGCAATGCCCAGTGGGGGAGCGCTTTGCTGACCCAAGCAAATACGCTTCGAGACGTCATTGCGCTCTTTCAGGGCAACGCGCCGTACAACGGAACTACCAATTACAAGGTGAGGCTCAGGTGTGCGGAGTTGGATCGAGCACTCCGACTCGAAGAACGCACCATTGAAAAAGAGATCAAATGGCTTGGCACTCCAACGAACCATGTCCTGCAGAATGCTCGTCCCACTCTTACCGACGTAAGTGAGCGTTTGCTTGAAGCCTGTGGGACGTTCTCCGAGACGCTGGGCTGCAGCCGCCCGCCGCCGACTGACGAGATAGTCAATCGCAAGGTTTACGATCTACAGGATGACGGTGAAGTAAATTAGATTCCAGTGCTCGTCCCCCGGACGACGTATCACCATCAAACTGTTCGTAACGCCCAACCGTGGGGGTTACGGGCGCTGATCTCCAGCTCACCATGTGTGAGAATCAGTGTGCGGATCGGCCGTGGGCCGACGGTGCGGGCGTCCGGCAGGGACTGAGCCATGGCCTTCCTGAAGAGATTTGGACCGTCGACGGTGAGTCTCCTGATCGTCGCAATCGCCGCGGCGCCTTTCATACCGAGGCGGGCTCCGCTGACGGAGGAGCAGCAGGTAGAACGGAAGCGCGAGGAGGTGCGCCTGGAGGCTACTGCTGCCGGAGAGCGGGCCGCCAGGGAGCGCGAGCGCGCCAGGGCGGATGAGGGTTGGAGGGATCAGGCGCTCGTCGACGCGGCGAAGGAGGGAGTGAGGGGCGTCCTCAAGGACCCAGGGTCGGCGGAGTTCTCCGACCTGTCCGTCGAGAAGCATACCGGCAAGGCCGTAGTCTGCGGTCGCGTAAACGCCAGGAACGGCTTCGGCGGGTACGGCGGGTGGATGCGCTTCGTTTCGGGCGGCAGCGTAGGCACCACGTTCGTGAACGAGGACACTGAGGGCTTCGCCAAGGTCTGGAACACGATGTGCGTAGCCGCTCCGCCGACGACGACGGCCTCCATATCGAAGAAGGCCGACGCCAAGCCGAAGGCGGACGCCAACAACATTCCCATTCCGTCGGACGCGAAGGCCCGCTACACGATGCTGTCTCTGCGGAACGAGGGTGAGCTCGTATCCGTGGAGACGCGGCGCGACGGGCCTTCCGGCACCAGCTACGCGAGGCGCCTCGTCGACTGCCGCAGGATGCTGTCGAAGTACACGGCCACCGGGGACACGCAGGAGGATCTCAAGCGGAGCAAGCCCGCTGAGAAGATGACGCCGATGGTGGAGGGGTCCATCTCGGACGTGGTGTCGAGGTTCGCGTGCGCCGCCGATGCATCTAGGTCGAAGGCGAAGAAGTGATCGTTCGCCTCTTGGGCAGGTGGCTCACGGTAACTGGCCTCTTGCGCTTGCCGTCCCGCGACCTCGACGATCACCAGTTGAAGCCGATGGTATCCATGTCATTGAACGGCAACTCACGGTCGACAGAGAATTCATGAAGGCTGGCAATGCGCCACTCCACCGGGCGCCCGCCATAGTAGGTGCGAAAGCGAATCTCGTTATCGTCGACTTGCTGCATCTGTTGGTAACCACCGCTCTCATTGTATAGCTTCAGATGCCCGTCCACTGCGAGAACGGTACCGTAGTATCGCCACATCGTGTCGGGCACGAGGACTCGCCTATAGGCGATATGGACGGCGCGCGGCTGGCTCCCGACTTTGTGGAGAAATCTGGCCTTCACAAGCACATAGTCCGTTGATTGCCACGCGTCCTCGTTGGTGAACACAGAGGTGAACCAGCGGCGTCCGTAGCAGACCTGGGCGACCGCATCCGAAGGCCAATTGTCGCCAGGCCGATACATAGCCATGAAGGTCGCGAGGCCACCCACGGCTGAGGACCGGGCGTAGATGAGCTGTCGAAGCTTGGCGAATCTCGTGAAATAGCCGTTCCGCTCGTAGTCGAAGATCGTCAAGAGATCGATGTCCAGGAGCGCACACAGCCCGAATGCCTGAAGGCCCGCGTCCTTACCGGTTGTGGGCACGCCTTCCTCCAGCCAACGATAAATGCTGGCTCTTCCTCTTGACTTCGGGAAGCCCGGACGTACGGCAGCGAGGCTTTCCCATCTGGCGGCTAGCCCGTCGAATCCGGCCTCGTAGCGCTCGTGGACCAGTCGGGTCACCAGATCTTGCCTCAGAAAGACGGGCATGGATGGGAGTCCAATTCCTGATGGCGGAAACGAGATGAACAACGAGCGCAGACCCACGATATCCGGTTTAGGGATCGCTTGCTGCTCGGTTGAAACGGAAGCGCTCCTAGGTTCATCAACGCCGGCGGACCCAAATAGGCGGGCAAAAGCGTTGCGGGACCATCGTCATCGTGAAGCACAGGAGACTGACATGCGATTTCGAGTGATTGCAGCGTGTGTGGCGTTGTCCGGCCCCTTCATAGCCAGTGGGGCGTCGGCAAATCCGTATGTGCAGGGGTACGTGCGGCTCGCACCATATGCCGCGAAAGGAGGGCAGTGGCTCAGAAATACGCCGGCTCCGTACCAGTTGCATCAGAGGTATCAGCAGTTCAACGCGATGCGCCAGTGGAGACCACCATCCAATGCGATGCGCCAGTGGAGACCGCCGGCAACTCAGTTCCAGCAGATTGTGCCCCCTCAATACCGGTACAACTACTCTCCGTACGCACGGAGCTACCGAATCCGGTAGCCGGTAATCAAGACGACATATGCGAGGTTGGTGCCGTCATAAGCTGCATCAACCTCGCCCTACTGCGAGAGGATTGTCGGCGACCTAACCAGCAATATCGCTCGCGTGACCGAGCCCGGACTTGGCCCTCGTCGTCGACGCTCGGCTGGCTTGCTTCCCCGTTCCGCTCTACCCCAAGTGGCGGATGCGAGGTTGCCTC
The DNA here is from genome assembly GCA_046154585.1 of Hyphomicrobiaceae bacterium. Lineage (GTDB taxonomy): Bacteria > Pseudomonadota > Alphaproteobacteria > Rhizobiales > Hyphomicrobiaceae > CADEFX01. The sequence goes on from JBJXDX010000056.1 coordinate 9,575, forward strand.
TCCTCCAGTCAGCAGCATCAAGTAGCTCACGGACGACGCATTTCCGGCTCACGTCGACAACAGACGTGCGCCGAATATCGCTCCATTAATTGGGCATTCGAACTAGCTCGGGCGTCCCAGCAGTGGGCGCGAGCGACACCTCTCTTCCAGGAATTTGTCGAGGTCCGCGGCCGCATAGACCACTCGGCGTCCCACCTTCCGGTACGGCGGGCCGCCGGGCCTGTAGCTCCGCCACTGCTCGAGGATCGCCGTCGAGAGGTTGAGGTACTCGGCGGCCTCGCGCGTGCTCATGTACGGCTTGGCCTGCTGCTCGGCGGCCTGCGCGTCGGCGTCTCGCCTGTCGGCCTCGCCGAACCACTCCTCGATCGCCCTCAGCCGCCTGGCGAGGTCGTCGACGCGGTCCTCGAGCAGGTTGTCTTGTCTCGTCCGCATTGAGCTTCTCCTCACCAGCGCGCGTGTGTGCGTCGCCGTGCGAGGAGTGTGGCTCGGTGAGGTCGGGTGGAGAACCTTCAGTCGCACCGGGCCGCACCTGCGTTCAGCGGTATGAAAGGAGCGCCTCGACGATGCGCTCCTGGTGCGTCCGCATGGGGCCGACGAGGTGCGCCCGCGTGACGTAGCCCCAGCTGACGCCGCCAGGCCGGTGGTTCATGAGCAGGGTTATGGTCTGGAAGTCGACGCCCGCCTCGAGCGCGACCGTGCGGTAGGTGTGCCGCATCTGGTGGGGGGCGTACGGGAACTGCTCGCTTCGGCGCAGGTCCGCGATGTGGCCGCTGGCACCGATTTGCGTGGTGAAGACGAAGCGAGACCGCATGTGCGACGTCTCCTGCCGCACGCGCTCCAGCTCCTGCAGCAGCAGGCGTGGCAGGGGCGTCTTGAACGATCGGTCCGGCCCGCCCTTCGGCGATGGCACGAGGAGGACGCCGTCGGCGTCGATGTTGGCCCACTCGATGGATCGGGCGTCGCCCTTCCTCAGGCCCGTCGTCAGCATCGTCAGCCAGCACGCGGCCTCGATCCGGTCGGGCATCGCGTCGAGCGCCCGCCACAGCGCCGGAAGCTCGTCGGGGCCGACCGCCCAGTCGCGGGCGCTCTCCTTGTTCAGGCGCACCCCGCGGCTCACCGGGTTAGGCGGCAGGTCGAAGCTGCGGGCGGCGTCGTTCCAGAGCGCCTTGAACGCCCTCATCATCCCGTTGGCCGCGATCGGGTGGCCGCGGAGCGTGACCCTGTCGTGGAGGTCCCTGACCGTCGCGCGGTCGATCCTGTCCATCGGCACGTCGAGGAGCGGCTTCAGCCCCCCGAACACCTGGCGGCGGTACCAGACCACGGTCTTGGGCCGAAGGCTCAGGCCTCGCGTTCTCTCATACCTTTCCCAGGCCGAGCGGAGCGTGGGTACGCCCCTCTTGGCCACCCTCGGGTCCTGCCCCCTGCGCATCATGAGCCTGAGCTCGCGCGCCCTGTCCCTCGCCTCCTTCAGCGGGAGCTCGTCGGTGCGGCCGATTATGATGGAGACGTAGCGCTCGGACCCGTCGTTGATCCGCCCGACGAGCTTGTAGCTCGCCGACCGCCCACCGACGACGACGCGGAGGCCCGGCACCTCGGCGTCGTATACCTGCGCCCCTGGGGGATGCCTCTCCCGCAGGCCGTTGACTGCCGACTGTGTGAGCCTGGTGGACACGATCCTCTCCGCAGCACGCGACCGAGCAAGCCAGGCCCGACCGGGTGCCCGGCGCACGTAGTGGCTCGGTGAAGTTGCATGCGGCGATGATGTCGGGTAACACCTTGCCCGCGAACCCTTATTGCGGCTCGGTGAAGTCCGGTGCGGCAGTATCGGCGCGGCTCAAAATCTCGCGTTGGCAACAACGTGCCCGTTCGAGTCGGGCCTGGGGCACCACTTTGCTTTGTCGTGCTTCTTGTCGGCTTCCCGAGCATTTCTAATGCGCAAGCCACGGGCATCATCACCATGCCACTGCTCAATGCCGCGTCTGGCTACGGCGCCGTCACCAAGATCCTGCATTGGGCTGTGGTCGTCCTGTTCGCCCTGCAGTTCACATCGGCCGGCATCATGCTGCGCGTCGGTCCCGACGGCACGACGCTCGGTCTGAACCAGGCCACCTACTACAATTGGCACAAGTCTCTAGGCCTGCTGGCGCTGGTCGTCGCTGTGCTGCGTCTGCTGGCGCGCAAAAGCGGCCGGCTGCCGGACTGGGCGCCGACGCTCGGCAATCGCGAGCGCGTGTTCATTCATCGAGCCGAGCAAGTGCTCTACGCCGCCATGTTCATCATGCCGATCAGCGGCTTCATCTACGTCATGGCGGGCGGCTACGGCGTGAACCTGTTTGGGGTTCTGGAATTCAGCAATCCGATCGGCGAGCGTGCGTGGCTCGCCAGCGCCACCGGATGGGTGCACACGCTAACGGCCATCGTCCTGGCGCTGACCCTTGCCGGTCACATCGGCTTGGTGCTTTGGCACCAGTTCGTGCTGAAGGACGGACTACTCTGTCGCATGCTGCCGCGCCGGCAGGCCGATGAAGCCTGACAGGTAGGGCCGCATGACGCGGCACGCTACCGATAGACCGGCGCCGCTGCACTCGGCGTGGCGCTGACCGTCATCGAAACGTTGCCGTAGCCGAAATACACAAGTGATCCGAAAACCAAGGTGAATAGGACGGCCGTCACGAAAGCGTTCACTACCCGGCTACCGAATACGAGCATGTTGCCGATGAGGTCGATCACGAAGACGACGACAGCAGCGACGATAACCGGCTCGAGCCACAGATATTCACCCGGCAAGAACATATTTCATTCCCCTGCGTTCTGCTGCGACGAGTTCCTCACAGGGAACCAAAACGCTCCTGGCGGCCACCGGTTCCCTGAGCTGTCAAAATTGAGCGGGCCGTGACATCGCCGCAGCGCGCGTGACCAATCGCCGCGAAAGGCCCATGCCCGCGTCAAGAGCCCTGATCCTGCCGCGCCGACGCGCTAATATGCGTGGAAGGAATCAATATCCTTCTGACGCGGGGGAAGCATGACACGCTGGCTGCCAGCTGCCGCTCTGGGCATTGTCCTGACGACGAGCGGCGCCATGGCCGGCCCCACGCTTCTGTTCGATCCGGCCGACGGCAAGGTCTTGTACGCCGAAGACCAGGACGATCAGTGGCATCCCGCGTCCCTGACGAAAATCATGACGGCCTATCTAACGTTCGAGGCCCTCAAGTCCGGGCGTCTCACGCTGGAGCAGAAAATTACTGTCAGCGAAAACGCCCACGCGCTGCCGCCAAGCAAGGTCGGGCTTCCCGTCGGCGCCGAGATGAAAGTCGATCTCGCCATCCGCGCCTTGATTGTGAAGTCGGCCAACGATGTGGCGGTCATGTTGGCCGAGGCCATCGGCAGATCCGAAGAGGCGTTCGTCAAGCAGATGAACGATACCGCGCTGCGTCTGGGCATGACGCGCACACACTTCGTCAACCCTCATGGTCTTCCGGCGCCCGAGCAAATCACCACGGCGCGGGATCTCGGCAAGCTGTCTCGTGCTGTGCTGGCCGACTTTCCCGAGCAAGCCTCGCTCTGGGCTCTGGCCGACATGCAGATTGGCCGCCGCCGTCTGCGAACGCACAACGGATTGCTCAAGACCTACGGCGGTGCGGACGGCCTCAAGACCGGCTTCATCTGCGACTCCGGCTACAACGTTGTCGCCAGCGCATCGCGAGACGGGCGCAAGCTGGTGGCTGTTGTTCTGGGCGAATCCTCCGGCCGGGATCGGAGTGTCAGGGCTGCAAGTCTCCTCCAGCATGGCTTCGATACCTACGGCTGGAAGCAGATGTTCGACAACACGACCATCGACTCGCTGGCGGTGGGCGAGGCCAAAGGCGCCATGAGCATCCGCCAATCTCTCGTGTCCTGGCATTGCAACGGCCGCAAACCGCCGCGCCGTCTGGTTGCGAAGAAGCGCAAAGGAGGCAAGCCGGCAGCCGCCGCTCAAGCCAACGTTGCCGCTAAGGATGCGCCAGCCTCGAACGGTGCACCGGCCAATCGACCACAGTCACAACAGGTCAAGGTCGTGAGGCCGGAACAGACGAAATCGCAACCGGCCGCTCAGGCCAAATCGGTGCAGTAAGCTGCTTCCCACCGCGCTCTAGACGATCAGCTCGAGCTTGCGCTTGATGTAAGGGCAACCGCCGGGGTCGGCCCTCGGGGCATCGTTGTTATCGCCCTCCGCGCCAGACTTACCCTGGCCTTTGCGCTCGCCCTGCTTCGCCCCCTTGTCTCTGTCGGCACCTCTCGCCGGGCCAGCGTCTGGCGCCGTTCGCGACGCACCCTGTGACATTGCCGGCGCTGCCATCGCGAAAACGATACTCGCTGCCGCCATCAACCGCGCGATTGAGATCATCGCTGTCCCCATGCTCGCATCATCAACGCTCGCCGTCCGGCGCACTGTGCCGGAATGCGACATCCGGGCCAACATGTTTACGATCTTTCACGGCAGTTCGGGGGCACGTTGCCGGCTTATGCCCGGAATTGGCTTTGTTTTTGCTAGTTCAACGGCGGAAGCAAATTCTTAAGGATTAACAAATGCCTTTGCCCACCGACCTCGATCTGACGCCCCGCTCCGCGGAGGTGGAGTCGATGGCCTGCGTCCTCGAGCGGCAGCATGGCTTTTTTGCAGCCGGCATTGCCGAGTTCTTCTCCACCTACCACGCCCTCTCGGGGGACAACGAGCGTTCGCGGATGTGGACGTGCGTCATGCGATCCATCCGCGACCGCGAAAGCGCCCGCATCGCGCATCGCTAACTCCAACGCTCCATCCCTCAACCCCACGCCGGAGAACAGTTCGCAATGCAACTCGCTCGAGCCGCCACGACGGACAGCGGGTTCATTTCGCTCGCGCAGCAGATCACCGGCGCGTTCCGGCATTCCGGCGCCGGCTCCAATGTCGTTTTCGCATTTCTGGTCCGCATCGCCAGCGCGGTCATCCTCTACATCTCCCAGATTGTCCTGGCCCGCTGGATGGGGGACTTCGAATACGGCATCTACGTCGTCGTGTGGACCTGGGTCCTGCTGCTCGGCGGCTTGTCGACCCTGGGGTTGTCGACCGCAATGATGCGGCTCCTGCCGGAGCAGCGTGAGCAGGGCACGTTCGACCTCATGCGTGGTCTGCTCCTGGGCGGGCGGGTCGTGCCTATTGTCTTCAGCGCTACGGTTGCGATTGCGGGGTGGCTCATGTTGCGGCTGCTCGGCAACGCGATGGACAGCCACTACCTTCTTCCCGCGTATCTGGCGCTCGTGTGCCTTCCGCTCATCACTCTGACGGACCTGCAGGACGGCATCGGCCGCGCCAACGAGTGGGTCGGCGTCGCGCTATTGCCCCCTTATGTCATACGGCCGCTCGCCGTCCTCGCTGCCGTGATTGCCGCGCACGAAGTTGGCCTGGAGATGTCGGCCCCGACAGCCGTCTCCGCCGCCATCCTCGCTGCAGCCGCGGCCGCGATCGTTCAGACGCTGTTTCTTCGGCGCCGGCTGCGCAGCACGGTGCCGCAGGGCCCCCGCACCGTCGCCCTCCGCCCATGGTTCAAGATGTGTCTGCCTCTGCTGCTCATCAGCGGCTGCGAGGTGCTGATGCAGAACGTCGATGTGCTTGTCATCTCGCACTACCTCGCACCCAACGACATCGCCATCTACTTCGCGGCGACCAAGACCATGAGCGTCGTCCTCTTCGTACATTTCGCGGTCGGCAGCGCGTTTGCCAACCGGTTCGCGTCGCTCAACGCCCGCGGCGATCAATTGGGGTTGAAGAGCGCCATCCGGCAAGCCGTCAACTGGACGTTCTGGCCGTCGCTGGCGGTCGCGGCGGCAATACTCGCCCTCGGCCGGCCCGCGCTTTGGCTGTTCGGGCCGCAATTCACGGCGGGCTATGGACTGATGGCCATCCTGGCCGTCGGGTATCTGGCCAAGGCCGCGACCGGTCCCTCCGAATTTGTGCTGAACATGCTCGGGCAGCAGAAGGCCTGCGCCGCGGGACTCGCGACAACCGTCGCCCTCAATCTGACGCTGTGCGTTCTGCTGGTGCCGTTATTCGGTCCGGCGGGTGCAGCCATCGCCACGGCAACCGCATGGACGGCCAGCGCGGCTCTCAATACAATCCTGGCGCGCCGGCACCTCGGCGTCGACCTTGCGATCTGGAGCAACTTGCCGATTTGCCGCGGCGCTTGGCGACCCGCTTAAAGCGGCGAGCCCACAACCAGGGTCCAGAATGTTTTGAACTCGGTCTTCGGCTCCTGCACGAGCGCAATCCCCATGTGCTCGGCATCCGTCAGGAGAAGGTTCTTGTTGTGGCCGGGGCTCTCCTTCCAGCCCTTGAACACCTCGTCGATCGACGCCTGGCCGGTGCCGACGTTTTCAGCGGCCAGCCGCGCGTTATAGCCGGCCCGCTTGACGCGATCCCACGGGTTGGAGCCATCCGAGCCGTAGTGCGAGATCCGATCCCATTTGGCAAGATCGCGCGAATGCGCCTTGGCGGCATTCGAAAGCTCGGCGTTGAGCTTGAGTGGCTTCAACCCCTTTTCCTTGCGATAGGCATTGATGAGCTCGCGCGCCTTGTCGGCATCGAGCTGCGTCGCCGCATAGTTGCGGTCCCCCAGAGCCCCGGCGGGTGCGCGCTCGTAGGATCCCTGCGGGGCTTTGTCATCGAGCTTGGCAAGGCGCTGGGGCGCGGCACTTGCCGGGGTCGCTCGCACTGTTGGCTCGCCGCCCAGCGAACCCTGCCGGCTGCTCGCAGGACGCCGCAGCGAGGCCGTATCGCTGTCTGATCCGGCAAAACCAGACGACAAGCTAGACGAGTTGAGGCTGCAACCGCTGAGCAGTGCCAGGATGCCAGCCGCAAGCAGAACGCGGTACATAAATCTTACTCCCGCAAAAGGACGCGCGGTACAGTGAGCACATCATGCCGGCCAGGTCTTAACCGGCCGTTAAGATTAATAGGCAGATGCGAATCATTCGGGTATGCAGCACACGCTCCACCGCGGTGATCCCAAGTCGTCAGCATCGTTGAACCCGTTTTCCCTCAGGCAAATCGACTGCAATACCTTGACGTTATTGGGGCGGGATCACGGGTTTGCCACAATTGAGTGGCCCGCCGGAACCACTTTCCTCCGGGCGGCGGAATTGACGCCGCCCAGCGAATATTCTGCTTGGCCCGAACCGGCATTTTCTCTCACAATGCCAATCATTTCCCGGTGATTCGCGCGTCCGGTGGCTGTTTCAAGGCCCGCCCGAGGATTGGTCCCCAGTCCCGGCTGGTATTGTTCGCGCCAGGGAGACGCGAGCCCAGGA
>JBJXDX010000057.1:0-35935 GCA_046154585.1 Hyphomicrobiaceae bacterium
CCACGATCTGGCGGTCGAAGCGGCCGGGACGCAGCAGTGCCGGGTCGAGCACGTCTGGCCGGTTGGTGGCTGCGATGATGATGATGCCCTCGTTTGCCTCAAAGCCATCCATCTCGACCAGCAACTGGTTCAACGTCTGCTCGCGTTCGTCATTGCCGCCGCCGAGGCCGGCGCCACGATGACGGCCAACTGCGTCGATTTCGTCTATGAAGATGATGCAGGGTGCGTTCTTCTTGGCCTGGTCGAACATGTCGCGGACGCGGCTGGCGCCGACGCCGACGAACATCTCGACGAAGTCGGAGCCCGAGATCGTGAAGAACGGCACGTTGGCTTCGCCGGCGATGGCGCGGGCAAGCAGCGTCTTGCCGGTGCCGGGTGGTCCGACCAGAAGCGCACCGCGCGGAATGCGGCCGCCCAGGCGCTGAAATTTCTGCGGGTCGCGCAGGAACTCGACGATCTCCTGCAGGTCGTACTTGGCCTCGTCCACGCCGGCGACGTCCTCGAACGTCACGCGGCCGTGGCGCTCGGTGAGGAGCTTGGCCTTGGACTTGCCGAAGCCCATGGCGCGACCGCCGCCTGACTGCATCTGGCGCATGAAGAACACCCAGACTCCGATCAGCAGCAGCATGGGGAACCAGGAGACCAGGACATTGAAGATCGAAGGCACGTCCTCATCGGCGGGACGGGCTGAGATCTTCACGCCCTTCTTGTTCAGGCGCTCGACGAGGCCGGGGTCCTCCGGCGCGAATGATGTGAACGTGCGGCTCTTGTCGGAGAAGTTGCCGGAGATGCGATGCCCCTGGATCACGACCTCAGAAATATTGCCGGCATCGACCTGGGACAGGAGCTCGGAGTAGCTGATCTCATTGGCGCGCCGGCTCTGCGGCGTATTCTGGAAAAGGTTGAACAAGGCGAGCAGCAGGAGACCTATGATCACCCAGATCGCGAAGTTCCGGAAATGTACGTTCATGAAGGTCCCTTCCTGGTGGAACAAGGCCTGAACACGGCCATCCCACATCCTGTCCGCCACAGGGCTGCGGGCGCGTCCCACGAAATTCCATCCTAACATAGGGTCGGATGGTAACTTTGCCAATAATAGCGACTTTGCATTAACCGGCTGTAATAGCCGCCGTCATGCCGATGCCCATCGTCCGTCATCTGCCAGAAATCGCACGCAAAAGCGGTCGGGCGCTCCCGCCAATGCCGGAAAGTAAGGAACTGCGACAAGGCGGCCGTTCCGCCAGAACGACGGCAAGGTGAAGATGGCGTCGCTCGGCGCCCGCAACCGCTCGAGCTCGGCCAAGCCGCCAGCCTCGCGGAGCCACGCAATATCGTCAGGGCCGAAGGCGCGCACCTCCACGGTCTCGGTCTCGCCAGCGCCCAGCGCCACGCTGAACCTCTGGTCCCAGATTTTCTGCGCACCGGGTTGCAGCTCCAGCGTCGGCAGGCCATCGCGCCCCCATTCGCGCCAGATCCGCATCCGCCCCGCGTCATCACGCACAATGCGGCAGCCGCCAAGCGTCTCGGCGCGAGACTGATCGGCGGCCGTACCAGCCGGCGCGATGATGCGCGCTGCGAGCTGCTCGATCTGGGACAGCCGCGCCGGCGGGGCCGAGCCGCCGAACATGCGCAGCAGATGAGCGAGGATGCGCACGGCATACTCGTCGGGAAGCTCCGCCAGATGTGCAGCATCGATTTCCGCGAAGAGCCCGCGATGCAGCTTCACGGTGCGGAACGCAGCGGCCTCGGCGCCAGCCAGCACCGCCCGGCGAGCCCGCGACAGACGCCATGCGCTGCGCCCGATCTCGGCGGACCCAATGCCGAGCCCGCGCAACGTCTCCAGCGCCTGGCGCACGCGAACGCGCTCGAACCCGGATGCCCGGTTGCTCGGATCGTCTTTCCAGGACCGCCCTGCAGCGTCCAGCGTCGCCATCAGACGGGCTTTGGATGTCCGCAGCAGCGGGCGCACGATCGTGCAGCCACCCGAGCCGCCGGCGGATGGCATGTGCTCCTCGTCGCGCATACCGCTGAGACCGTCCAGTCCGCTGCCGCGCGCGAGACGCATGAGCACGGTTTCGGCCTGGTCGTCCTCGTGGTGTGCAACGGCGATGCGGCGTTTGGCCGGGACGCGGCCTTCGCGCAGCTCGCGCTCGAGAAAGTCGTCGATCAGCCCGTAGCGCGCCGCACGTGCCGCCGCTTGGACAGCGCTCGATGGTTTCGGCCCTTCCCAGGCCAGCGTCTCGTGCGGCAGCCCGAGCCGGGTGGCCTCGCCTTTGACCCACGCGGCTTCCTCCGCCGACTGAGGCCGCAGCTTATGATCGACGGTCAGGACGATGAGCGGAACCGGCCCCATGCCTTGGCGCTGCGCAGTCCCCGGCTCTGCGATCCAGGCTGCAACGAGGTGCATCAGCGCCATGCTGTCGGGGCCGCCAGACACCGCCAGCGCCAGCGGGCCGATCAGCAGCCGTTCGAAATCGGATCGAAGCTCGTCGAGCGTGAGCGGAGGCGCGCGGCCCATTCCCTCGATCACTAGCAGCCGACGCGCTGCCGCACCAGCCTCGCCCGGCTCTTCAGGTCGGCGGCGGCATTGGGATGGCGCGTTTCGAGCTCGTTGAAGAGCGCGCAGTCCTTCTGGCCGAGCTGCTCCAGCGTCATGGCCAGCTTGAGAAGGCTGTTGGGCACCTTGGCGCTGCCCTGATAGCTCTGCATCACCTTGAGGAAGGCCTGGGCAGCGGGCTTGTAGCGTCGCTGCACGTACAGCGTCTCGCCGAGCCAATACTGCGCATCGGCCGCGAGCCTGTCGGTTGGATAACGCTGCAGGAATTCCTCGAAGGAGACTTCGGCCGCACCATAGTCCTGCTGCAGCAGATAGCCGTAGGCCGTCTCATACAGCTCCTTGGCGCTGCCGCCGGAGCTCATGGACGGCTGCTGGGCCGACGCCTGGTCGGTCCGATCCGTATCGTTGGTGATCATGCGGCCGATGGGATCGCGATCGGGTGAGGGCGTCACCGTAACCGAACCGAAGCTGCCTGCGGCGCCACCGCCGGGTCCGCTTTGCCGGAAGCCGCCGGTGTCGGAACGCGGCGTGCCTCCGGGCGCCTCGCGGCTGGCGAATTGGCCACCACTCGTGCCGGAATCAGAACGCGGCGCGGGCCCCGCCACATCGCGACCTCCAAAACCGCCTGCATCGGTGCGCCGGCCACCCAGTTGCCGCACCTGATCCGAGAGCTGCTCGAGCTGGCTCGTCAGGGCGCGAATTTGAGTCTCGAGGCTGTCGATCCGCGCCGGGTCGGCGCCATCGCTCGCGGCAAAGCCGCCGCGTGGGGCCGGCGCGGCCGATCCTGTTTGGGCAGGCGCTCTCGCCAACGACTCGAGCGTGCCGATCACAACCTGCATATCCACGAGCTGCTCTTCGAGCTGCTCGATGCGCTGACGCAATTGGGCGTCGCCGCCCCGCGCCTGGGACGAGTCGCCCTTGGTTTCGGCAGGGCGGGTCGTGGGCGTCGTGGTTGTTGCCGGCCCCCGCGCCGGCGGCCGGCCCTGCGCCGATGGCAAGGGCTGAGGCTGCTGTTGCTGGGCGTTCGCCGCAGTCAGCGACAGCAGAACAGCCGCCGCCGCGACCCCGCTCGCAAGGACGACGCGCATATTGCCGGGCATGAGATTGCGATCTCGCACTGCCATCACCGATGAAGATCCCGAGCCAAGAGACAAGGCCATAAGCGCTAGCCTTCGAGCGTTCCCCGGCACTTGTCAACCGCGGGCGTTCAGCTTCACACGACTGGACCTAGTTGCCCCCGGTCACACCGGCGCGTGACTGACGAACCGGCGTCGCAAGCGGCGTGCGGACGGGCGACAGCCGCGTTATCACGCGACGATTCTGCGCAGCACAATCTACCCCGTTGCAGAGCGCGACGGGATGCAGCCGGCCCCGGGTTTCCACGACGATGCGCGCACCGTCGACACCCAGTTCGACCAGACGCGCGCGCACGGCCTGTGCCCGGCGCAGGGCGATGTCCGCGTTCGATCCGTCAGTACCGGGCTCGTGCGCATGTCCTTCGAGGATGACAAGAACTTCGGGATTCTGTTTCAGCCAGCGGGCCTGGGCGCCGAGCACCGAGCGCGCGCTCGAGCCGAGGTCGACGCTGCCATCGCCGAAGAAGACGCGGTCGCCCGCCGTGATGCGGAAATCCCACTCCGCCGCAGCCGCGAAGCGGACCTCGGCAGCATTGGGCAGAGATCCAGGGCGGATCTCGGCCGTTGCGGCGCCACCTGCATCGATGCCGGGACGATCGCCGTTCGGTCGGGCGGTGTTGCGGGCGGGTTCGGCGTAGAGGCGCGAGAGATACGCACGCGCATCGTCCGCGGCCCTTGTGTCAGGGAAGCGCGCCACGAGAATTTCCAGCCGGCGCCGGCCTTCGAGGGCATTGGCGCCGTCAAGGGCCATACGCGCATCCTCAAGGTATCGCGCAGCCTGACGCTCCACGGCGTTCGATCGCAAGCTGTCAAAGGTTACAGGCGGACGCTGTGAGCCGAAGCTTGCGTCGCGCGATTGCGCTACAGCAACGCCGGTGCCAATCGCCAGAGCTAAGCTGATTGCGGCAGCGCCACCAAACGGCGAATATAGCCGAGCCCACAAGCCACCAGGGTCGCGCGGCATTTGCCCAAGTCCCGCATCTTCAAAACACGCCACTCAGACAGCGTACACGAACAATTGGGCCGATTTTTGTTTGCTGCGCTGCGATCGAGCCAAGAGATTAACTGAAACGCGGCGGCCTATCAGGAGCCGGCGCCACGGCCGTTCAAGACGGTCTGTGCGCGCCGGTTCTGCGACCAGCAAGAGATGTCGTTGCAGACCGCGACCGGGCGCTCCTTGCCGTAGGAGATTGTGCGGATGCGCGAGCCGCTGACACCGTTGCGCGCCAGGAAATCCCTGACGTTCTGCGCCCTGCGGGCACCGAGAGCAATGTTGTATTCGCGCGTGCCCCGCTCGTCCGCATGTCCTTCGATCGTCATGGAGTACTGGCTGTACTTCTGCAGCCAGCGGGCCTGGCCCGTCAGCGTCTGCTGCGCCTCGGGAGACAGATCCGTCTGGTCGGTCGAGAAATAGACGATGTCGCCGACGTTCTGGGCGAAGTCGCGCGTCGAGCCCGGCGTCGCCGGTCCGCCCTTGCCGTAGGCGCCCAAGGCATCCTCGGGCTTGGGGGTCTGGGAGCATGCGGCCATGCCGATCGCCACCACGATCACGGCCGCCAAACGAGCGGTTCGCGAACGCCTAGGTGCGAATTCCATCAGTACCCCCTTCCTAGCACAAGCCACGAGCGGCGCGCCTGCCGCTCACAGCCCTCAAGCGACGAGATCCGCCGACAACTGTCGATCTAATCGTTAAGCGCATACCGTGCGGAAAATGTGACCGCGATCTGGCAAAACTCAGAACACGAAGCGGAATTGTCGGGCAAGGCGCACGAGGGTGCTTTTCCCCGCATTTCGGCCTTGCGTCCAAACTACTTGCTGCAACAGGCACAAATGCATCGAAGCCGCACCCAATGCGTCAAGCGCATCAAAGCACGGCTTCGATAATAACCAGATGTCTGGGGCTCATAGAGCCCCATCACCTGCAAGACGGTTTAGCGAGCCACTTGCCCAGCTACCGGCACATCAGCGCCGAGCTTCATGGGCTCATGGGCCACTTCACGACGGCAGGCGCCAACGGCGACAGCCGCAACCAGAGCAGCAAGAACGATAGCATTTTTCATCTCAAGTCCCCCTATAAGCCCACCAAAAGGCTTGTCCGAACTGTTAGCGAGCAACCTGCGTGGAAGCAGGAACCTCGGCGCCGAGCTTCATGGGCTCGTGCGCAACTTCGCGACGGCAGGCTCCCACAGCCACAGCCGCGATGATCGTCGCCACAACGATCGCGCCCTTCATAACCTGCATGTCTTCTCTCCTGATGCTTATTCGGCAATCGCCTTTATTGGCCTACCGGTGTCACCCCTCCAGATCAAGAAGAGAGGCGGTTTTCCAACTGCTTTCCCCACCTTGAGATGCGAAAATGCCACGCCGGATCAGCACGATTCCCACGCACCGCCGACCTGCACGAGACCCCCCGGACAAGCTGCAGCAACATGCAGGCTCGCGGCGCGAAATCTTCCGCTGGCCCGCACTTAAAAAGCCATGAACGCGGTAAAGATCCCGTAAACGGTAAACTTATTTCTGGAGTGGCGACCAGGCCGGATCGGAGGCGAAGGACGGCGTCTGGACCTGGCGCTCGTTACGGCCTGTGAGATCAATGGTGTAAAGCTTCGGGCCACCGTTAGGGCCGGATAAGTCACGAAAAAACATCAAAAATCTGCCGTTTGGTGCCCACGTCGGCCCCTCGTTGTGAAAACCTTCTGTCAGGATGCGCTCGCCGGCGCCGTCAAAACGCATCACACCAATCAGAAATCGCCCCGACATCTGCTTGGTGAAGGCAATGTAGTCGCCGCGGGGTGACCATACCGGTGTCGAGTAGCGCCCGTCCCCGAAACTGATGCGGCGGGCGCCTCCGCCGTCGGCCCCCATCACGTAAAGCTGCTGCGACCCCTCCCGGTCCGACTCGAATACAATCTGGCGCCCGTCGGGGGCATAGCAAGGGCCTGTGTCGAGGCCTCCGCCGCGGGTGAGCTGGCGGATCTGGCGGCTGCGCATGTCCATTTCGGTGATGGACGAATCGGATCCCTGCTGGAGACTCATCACCACGCGCTGCCCGTCAGGCGAAAAGCGGGGGGCGAAGGTCATGCCGGGGAAGTCGCCGACCACCTCGCGCTGACCAGTGTCCAGGCGCATCAGCACAACGCGCGGTTGATCGCGCGTGTAGGACATGTAGGTGATTTCCTGGCTCGTGGGGCTGAAGCGAGGCGTCAGCACCAGCTCCTGGCCCTGCGACAGGAGCCGCACGTTGAAGCCGTCCTGATCCATGATGGCGAGCCGCTTGACGCGCTTGTCCTTGGGCCCGGTCTCGTCGATGAAGACGATGCGCGTATCGAAGTAGCCCCGCTCCAGGGTCAGCTTCTCCCACACCTGGTCGGAAATGATGTGGCCGACCCGCCGCCAGTTCTGGGAGGGTGTGGAGAACTGGCCCGAGGCGAGCTGCTTGCCGAGCACCACGTCCCACAGCCGGAACTCGGCATTCACACGGCTGCCCACAGCGGGAGCTACCCGCCCAACCACCAGCGCTTCCGCGCCCGAGCTGCGCCAGTCCGCAAAGCGCGGCGTCATGTTGTGGTCGCTGATCCGCTCGATGAAGCCGCGCGGGTCCAGCGGCTCGAACAGACCGGAGCGCTCCAGATTGGCCGAGATAACCTCGGTGATGCCCGCTGACAGGCGCTGGTCGTCGCCGAGGAACTCTGGAATGGCGATCGGACGCGGCCGCAGATTCGCTTCCGTGACATCGCCCTCAAGCGCGCGCCGCTGGGCGAGAGCCTCGCCAGGCCATCCAACACAGGTCATGCCGGTGGACGCGGCTACCCCGGCGAGGACAGTGCGGCGCGACAGGGAAATGTCGGTCATAGACATGCCTTAGAACAAGACGGCGCCTGCGACGCGCGAGGCGAACTTCTGCCTTGGGAACGGTTCGGATTCAAGGCTCGGAGCACACCTAGCGGAACATTTGGCTCGGATCGAAACGCAGCTTCACGACTGCCCACATGTCATACTTGTCCTGCGGCAGATTGTAGGCTTGGCACTCAAGAACTGCGCGCATGGCAGCGTCGGCAGCTGCGCGAAACCGCTCAGAGCTTTGTGGATTAGCAACTCGCGGCATTCCCCGCACCGTGCCATCGCGGTTGAGCTCGAACTCGATAACGGGGACTAACTCACTAGCACCCTCCATACCAGCCTGAATGTTCCAACACGTTTTCACCCTTGAGACGATCATGCCGAGCAACCTCGATGCCTCGGTGGCAGACATGGTTTGATCCCGGCCATCGCGATCTCCGGCAACCGGACCCTTGTTCTTGGTCGGCACGTCGGGCTGATGTCCGCCGACGGGCGCGGACTTGGGCTCGGACTTGTCGATGAGCGCCGACAGACGGTCTAGGTCCAGCTTGGCCTTGGCCTCCGCCTCGCGCTTCTTTTTCTCGTCGGCCTTCTTCTTGTCGGCCAGACGTTTCAGCTCCGCCTTCTTCTCCTCGGCCTTGCGCTTTTCCTCGGCGATACGGTGCTTTTCCTTCTCCTTGCGGTCTTCCTCGGCTTTGCGTTCCTCTTCCGCCTTACGCTCGGCCTCCGCATTCTTCTCGACTTCCGCCTTCCGTTCTGCCTCTGCCTTGCGCTCGGCCTCTGCTTTCTTCTCGGCCTCGGCCTTCAGCTCCGCGTCCTTCTGCGCGGCGAGCTTGTCGTCCTCGATCTTCTTCAATTCCTCGGGCGTGGGGCCGGGCAGCGGCTCCTTGGCAAGCTCCACAAGCTTCTTCTCGAGCGCCGCCTTGTCGGGATCGGGCTTCGGCTCTGCTTTCGGTTCGACCTTTGGCTCTACCTTCGGCTCGGATTTCGGAGGAATGGCCGCAGCCAGCTTCTGCTCGGCCGGCTTGACCTCCTCCTTAGCCGTCTCGTCTGGGGGCGGTTCGCTCTTTGCGGGCGGCGGCGTCACCTGCTTGGGCTTCTGCGTCTCCTTGAGCGCCGGGTCCTTGGTATTCTCCTTGGGGACGGCGTCCTTCAGCTTCGACTGCCGGCTCCCCTGGCGCATCTTGTTCACGTCCGAGATCGTCACGAAGTCGACGGCAACGGCTTCCGTCACGGGCACGGGGAAGTCACGCGCCGAATTGATCGACACGAGGGCCCAGGCTAGCAGGCCGCTGTGCAGCAATAGCGAGACTGCGAGCCCCAGGTACACGCCTAGCCTCCGCCCTCCACCTCCGTAATCAGTGAAATCTTCTTGAAGCCAGCATCCTTGATGCGGCCCATGACGCGGGCCACGAGCCCGTATTCGACGCTCTTGTCACCGCGGACGAAAATGGGCTCGTCGGCGCCGCCGCGATTAGCGGCGACGGCGTTTAGCTTGGGACCGATCTCGTCGAGCTTCATCGGCGTTTTTTCCTCTTGCCCGAGGAACACATCGCCTTTTTGTGTCACGGAGACGACGATCGGCTCCTTGTTGGCCTCAAGCTGCTTGCCCTTGGCCTGCGGCAGCTCGAGGGGAACACCGACCGTCAGCAGCGGTGCCGTGACCATGAAGATGATCAGCAGCACCAGCATGACATCGACAAACGGCGTGACGTTGATCTCGCTCATGGGCGCGTGACGGCGGCGCCGTCCGCGCCGCCCCCCGGCACCCGATGACGTGTTGATGCTGGCGGCCAAATCCGTTCTCCGTCAGGTGCGAACGTCGATCTGCCGCGAGACGATCGCGGAGAATTCATCGGCAAACGCGTCCAGGCGCTGACTCAAACGCGACGAGTCGGCGGAAAACTTGTTGTAGGCGATGACCGCGGGAATGGCGGCGAGCAGCCCCAGGGCCGTCGCGAACAGCGCTTCGGCGATGCCAGGCGCAACCACGGCGAGGCTCGTGTTCTTCGACGTGGCAATGGCCTGGAAGCTCGACATGATGCCCCAGACCGTGCCGAAGAGACCAACGAACGGCGCCGTCGAGCCGACAGTAGCCAGGAACAGCAGCCGCCGGTCCAGGCGCTCCATCTCGCGGCTGATGGTGACGTCCATCACCTTTTCCACGCGGAGCTGGATGCCGCCGAGCGCGCGGATGTTGCCCTCCACCGAGCGCTTCCACTCGCGCATGGCGGCCACGAACAGCGCCGCCATCGAGAACGTGCGGCTGCTCGCGAGACCCGTGTAAAGCTCCTCCAGGGATTGCCCGGACCAGAAAAGCTGTTCGAAGCGATCGGCCTCGACTCGCGCGCGCCGGAAGGCGAAGAGCTTCTCCACGATGATGGCCCAGGACCAGACCGAGGCCAGGATGAGCCCGATCATCACCAGCTTGACGACGATGTGGGCTTGGAGAAACAGCTCCATGAACGAGACCTGACCATTGCCGGCGGTCGAGATCACGCCCTTCACTACGTCTGTCGGATTCATGTCAATTCCGTCGCATCAGTGGCCACGCATGCGAGGCCCCGCAATCTGAGTCCGGCCGAACGCGACGTAGCCGGAGTCGCTCCGAATTCAAGCATTTGCCGGTGGGCCCGCGATCCCCGTCAATCGCGGCATGTTGCCCTGCAATGTGACTAAACTTGGGCTCATGCCGCGTGTAACGGCTCGACCGGCACCCGCAGCTAGACAGCAGGCCGTGGCGGAACACAAGACGCCCAATGCGCGCATGCCAGCGCCGGCGCGATGCGTCAGGTGCGGGCCAGGGCGTCGCGAATCATGCGGCCGAGACGCTGCGGCTTGCCCGAACGGCCGACCAACACGACCATCACCTCCGCCTCGAACAGGCAGACCTCGCCGCGATAGACCGCCTGATCGAGCGTCAGGGTCGCCGCGCCGATCTCCTTCACCTGCGTCTTGATGTCCAAGACCTCGTCGATGCGGGCCGGTTTCAGGAAGTCGAGGCGCATGCGGCGGACGACAAAGGCGGCAGGCTCGCGCGCGCCAGTGCCCTCATCCAGCTTGCGATGATTGTTGCCGAGCAGGCGGAGGAAGTCCGACCGCCCGCGCTCGCACCAGCGCACGTAGGAGCCGTGATACACGAGGCCGGAGAAGTCCGTGTCCTCGAAGTAGACGCGCACGGGCAGGACATGGCGCACTCCCGCCTCGTCCTTGATCAACCGCCCGGCTAGGTCTGGCCACGCCTCTTTGGCGTCAGGCTGCGACATCGATCATCACGATCTCAGGCGGCACACCGAAGCGAACGGGCAGCATCGAGCAGCCAAGACCGCCCGAAACGACGAGATGCCTGTTGTTCTCCACGACGTGGCCATAGGCGTAGCGGTTGCCAAAGCGCGACGGAACCATGGGCGAATAGCCGAACAGACGCACCTGCCCGCCGTGCGTGTGGCCGGACAATGTGAGCGCCACGCGATCCGACACCACCGGAAAGATGTCCGGCTCATGTGCAAGCAGCACGATCGGTGCATCATCCGTCACCTTGGCCAGCGTGCCACTGAGATCATCGGCGCCGCGGAAGCGCCCCGCTCCCCTCTTGGTGCGGTCGATGAAGGCGATCTGGTCGCCAAGACCGGCGAGCCAGAACGCCTGGCCGTCCTTTCTCAGCCGCACCGCGTCGTTCTCGTAGACGGGGATGCCGACGTGCTCGAGCACGCGGTGACCGATGGTCGGGCCGCGCCCGCGCAACTGGGCCTGGAAGTCGTCCCACCAGTCGTGATTGCCGAGGACGGCGTGCACGCCGAGCGGCGCGCGCAAGGTGCCAAGCGCTTCCGACCACGCCTCGGGCGGTACCCGCTTCCCCTGAAAGCGATGACTAGCGGCAAAGTCGCCGAGCAGCACGACCACATCGGGGCGTAGCGAATTGGTCCGCTCGGCGATGGCCGCAACACGCGACGCCGGCATCAGCGGCTCACCCGCGTGGATATCCGCCAGCATGGCGATCGAGAGCTTCAACCCCTTCGGCCATCGTGGAGGCGTTACCCGGTACCGCGTCACGTCGAGCCGCCACATGGGCTCCACGGCGAACGCGTAGCCGCCAAGGGCCAGGGTGGAAGCGGCGGTCGCGCCGACGCCCGTGAGAAGGCGTCGCCGGGTCAACAAAGGAGGCTGCGTCTTAGCTTGTGTGTGCATTTGCAGGAAAAACCGCTCCGCCAAACATGGCCCCTGGTTGCCCGCGCAATGCGGCGAATGCAAGCCGGATCCAGAAAGCCGATTAACCCGTCCCGGCCGTACCTGTGCCGCCCTCGGACGCGTCCTCGTCGCCCTCGAACAGGGCGAACTGGGGGGTTGACGTGCGCCCCGGTCCGGCGATCCCCAGATGCCGGTAGGCCTTCAAGGTCAGGACCCGGCCCCGCGGCGTACGGCCGACGAACCCCTGCTGCAGGAGATAGGGCTCGACGATCTCCTCCAGGGCATCGCGGGGCTCGGACAGGGCAGCCGACAAGGTCTCAATGCCGACCGGGCCGCCTTCATAGTTCTTGGCGATGCAGTTAAGGTACCGATGGTCCAGAGCATCCAGGCCTTCGCTGTCAACCTCGAGCTGACGCAGCGCGCGGTCCGCGATCTCGGCGGTGATGCACGTGGCGCCGGCAACGGAGGCAAAATCCCGGACCCGCCGCAACAGGCGGCCGGCGATGCGCGGCGTGCCGCGCGCGCGGTGGGCGATTTCCTGCGCGCCATCCGGACTGATATCGGCCTTGAGGACGCGCGCGCCGCGCGTGACGATCAGCTCGAGTTCGGCGTGGGTATAGAAGTTGAGCCGAACGGGAATGCCGAAGCGATCGCGCAAGGGCGTGGTGAGCAGCCCGGCGCGGGTGGTGGCGCCCACGAGCGTAAACTTGGCGAGATCGATGCGCACGGATCGCGCCGCAGGGCCTTCGCCGATGATGAGATCGAGCTGGAAGTCCTCCATGGCGGGATAGAGGATTTCCTCGATGGCTGGATTGAGCCGGTGGATCTCGTCGATGAAAAGGACGTCGCGCTCTTCGAGGTTGGTCAGGAGCGCGGCGAGATCGCCGGCCTTGGAAATCACGGGGCCCGAGGTGGCACGGAAGCCGACGCCCAGTTCCTTGGCCATGATCTGTGCCAGCGTCGTCTTGCCGAGGCCTGGCGGGCCGGCGAACAGCACATGGTCGAGAGCGTCGCCGCGCCCCTTCGCCGCCTGGATGAACACGCGCAGATTGGAGCGCGCCTGCTCCTGGCCGATGAAGTCCGACAGGGACTGTGGACGCAGCGTCGCATCGGGCGCGTCGGCGTCCTGTGTCGCTCCGGCTACCAGACGGTCGGTCATGCTTTGTTCGTGAAGCTATTCGCGACCGACGTCAAGCGCCCGCGGCACATCTCAACATGCCCCGATTGTGGCAAGAAAGGCCCTATGAGAAGGTGCCCGGCATTTCAGGCACTTCGCCCGTAGCACACAGCCGGATCCGAAGGGAACGCGATGGATATCTCAATTCCGCAGACGTTGGAACAATGGAACAGTGCGGGTCACGAGTATCTGCCGGGCCATCTTGGTATGACCTTCGTGAAGGTCGAGCCCGACGAGGTCATCGCCAGCATGGCCGTGCGCAAGGTGCTCGCCGCGTGGAACGGCTTCCTGCATGCCGGCGCCGTGGTCTCGCTCGCCGATTCATGCTGCGGCTACGGCACGATCCGAAGCCTGCCGGCTGGCGCCGTGGGCTTCACCACGGTCGAGCTGAAAAGCAATTTTCTCGGCACGGCCCGCCAGGGCACGATCGTGTGCACGGCACGCCCCCTGCATCAGGGCCGCACGACCCAGGTTTGGGACGCGAGCGTGACGCCGGAAGGCAGCACAAAGCCCATCGCCCACTTCCGCTGCACGCAAATGATCCTGTGGCCAAAGTAGCTTTTGAGGGCTACCGCGCAAGCTCTCTCAGACCACGCCGGATCAGGCCGGCCGTCTCGGCCTTGTCGCCCATGTCGTTCAGCGCAGAAGCGATGGCGGCGTTCGCCTGGGCCGGGTTGTAGCCGAGGTTGATGAGCGCCGAGATGGCTTCGGCCGCGGCGTTGGCTTCGGCGGGCATGCCTACGGCCTTGCCGTTGGCCGCCACGGGGACGTTGAGCCCCGCGACAGAGAGCGCCGGCGCCTTGTCCTTGAGTTCGGCAACGATGCGCTGCGCCAGCTTCTTGCCGACGCCCGGCGTCTGCTCGACGGCAGCCCAGTTCTGCAGGGCGATGGCGGATGCCAGATCCTGTGGCGACAGCGTGCCGAGCGTCGCCAGCGCCACCTTGGAGCCGACGCCCTGGATGGTCTGCAGCGTGCGGAACCAGCTGCGCTCCACCTCGCTCGCAAAGCCGAACAGACGGATGGCGTCCTCGCGCACATGGGTGTCGATGGTCAGCGACACCTCCTCGCCCTGCTTCAGGTTGCGCAGCGTGCGCGACGAAAGCTGTACCTCATAGCCCACGCCGTTGACGTCGATGATGGCGTGCGACTCGCCGATGGCGTCGACCTTGCCGCGCAGCTTGCCGATCATGTCTCCCTCCGCGCCTGCACCAGCGCCGCTTCCCGCACCAAACGTGCAGCGGGGCTCGTGCGATGATTGCAATGGCAGATGGCGATGGCCAGCGCGTCGGCCTCGTCCGCGCTCTCGAACTTCGCCTTGGGCAAGAGAAAGCCGATCATCGCCTGGATCTGGCGTTTCTCGGCGTGACCGGCACCGACCACCGTCTTCTTGATGAGATTGGGCGGGTACTCGGCCACCCGGATCCCCGCCATGGCCGGCGCAAGCATCGCCATCCCGCGCGCCTGGCCGAGCTTCAACGTGGCGCGCGCGTTCTCGTTGACGAACGTTTCCTCGACGGCGGCTTCCTGCGGTTTGAAAGTTGCGAGCACGCTGGCGAGCCCCTCGTAGAGCGCCCGCAGGCGCCAGGACAGGTCCTCTTCGTTCTCCGAGGTGATGACGCCACTGGCGACGTAGATGAGGCGCACCCCGTCGCTTTCGACCACGCCCCAGCCCGTGCGGCGCAGCCCCGGATCGATGCCGATGATGCGAATCGAATTGCCCCTCATGGCAAAGCACATAGCATGGCCGGCAGTGGATGAGCATCGACGGCGGCTTGCCGGGTGCGCTGGCCCGCGCCATGCTCCGCGCGATGGGCACGGAGGCCGCCATGACACACCCCTATCTGCTTGCATTAGGCGGATTTCTCATTATCTGCGGCCTGCTTCTGCTGCGATTGGCCTCGCGCTATGACCTCAAAGGCCTGGCGCTCGATACCGTGTGGCAGGTGGCCAAAAATCGTGGGCGCGTGGACGTCGAAACCGAACTCGGCAATCGCGTCAAGGAGCTGCGCGACGAATCATCGAACGTGGGCCGCGCCAAGATGGTCGCGGGCCACGCGGCGCGGCATGTGGTGGCCCAGATCGCGAGCATCGCCGGGCTGGTTGCGCTGGCGGCCGGGGCGATTCTGATCGCACTGGCGATCTGGTGGCGGTGAACGCTAGCCGACGGTCAGGCGGGCGAGCGTGGCTTCGTCGACCTCGAAGTTGGAGAAGACGGCCTGGACATCCTCGTCGTCGTCCAGAGCAGCGATCAGCTTCAGAATGGACTGCGCCTTTTCCTCATCCACGACCGTCGTCATGCTGGGCTTCCAGACCGACTTGACGCTTTGGGGCGCACCCAGCTTGGCTTCCAGCGCCGCGGCCACCTGCCCCAGCTGGTCGAAGCTCGTCGTCACAAGGTGACCGCTGGCGTCGCTGACGACATCGTCCGCGCCGGCGTCGATGGCGGCTTCGAGCACGGCGTCGGCGGTGCCGGCGGCCGGCGTGTAAGCGATCTCGCCGATGCGATTGAACATGTGCGCGACCGCCCCCGTAGCACCGAGATTGCCGCCGTACTTCGTGAAGATGGCGCGGATCGCGCCGCCCGTGCGGTTGCGGTTGTCCGTCAACGCTTCGGCGATCACGGCGACGCCGCCCAACGCATAGCCTTCATAGCGTATCTGGTCGTAGCTGCCGCTGTCGCCGCCCTGCGATTTCTTGATAGCCCGCTCGATATTGTCCTTGGGCATGTTCTCGGCGCGGGCATTCTGCACTGCTAGGCGCAGGCGCGGGTTCATGTCGGGATCGGGGGTGCCGTTTTTCGCCGCGACCGTGATTTCTCGTGCCAGCTTGGCGAACAGCTTCGATCGGGCAGCGTCCTGCTTGCCCTTGCGATGCATGATGTTCTTGAATTGGGAATGCCCTGCCATGTCGCGCCTGTAAAGCCCGTTGACACTGTGCTTATAGGGCGCGGATGGGCTGAAATCCACCCGCGGCCCGCACGCGTTGCATCTGCCCAGTTAAGGCTTCATTAACCGGTTCGGCCCACCTTCATCGGCAGAGACGGCGAGTTCGTCTTTCCCGACCGCTTCGCTGCCCACGAGGTGGTCGCGCAAGCTAACCGCGTACCGAAACCGCTACTGATCGCAGCGTCCGACGCTGCAGCAAGCAACCGATAGAAAGAGCCAAGTCTCTTCTCACTCAACCCAGAATAACGGCTCGGTAGGTGTCAACGCACCACCGAGCCGTAATGCTTTTACGGACCTCGCAAGCCCCGTCGCATCGTCCGTCTCCACCGCCACGCCGCAGACCGTTGCTTCGCCCGACGCCGGCTCGAACCGCGCGCGCGGAATGCGCGTGAGGAACCGGCTGATGGGCTCGTCGATCTCCATGCCGAGCACCGAGTTGTAGTCGCCGCACATGCCGACGTCCGACATGTAGGCCGTGCCGCCCGGCAGCACGCGCTCGTCGGCTGTCGGCGCGTGCGTATGGGTGCCCACGACGAGGCTGGCGCGCCCATCCAGGAAGTAGGCGAGCGACTGCTTCTCGCTGGTCGCCTCGGCATGGAAATCAATCACGATCGCATCGGCACCCTGCTTCAGCCGGCAGGCGTTGAGCTCGGCATCGATGGCGCGGAAGGGACAGTCGAGCTCCGTCATGAACACCCGACCGAGCGCGTTGATCACCAGAACGTCGGCACCGTTGGCGGCCTTGTAGACACCTGCGCCGCGGCCCGGCGTGCCGGCCGGATAGTTGAGCGGCCGCACCAGCCGGTCCTGCCGGTCGATGAAGACAAGGGCCTCGCGCTGGTCGAAGGCGTGGTTGCCGAGTGTCACCGCATCGGCGCCCGCGTCCAGGAGTTCCTGGCAGATCGCCTCGGTGATGCCGAAGCCGCCCGCGGAGTTCTCGCCATTGACGATGACGAAATCGAACTTGGCGCGCGCGCGCAGGTCCGGAAGATGCTCCAGAACCGCCTTGCGGCCGGAACGCCCGACGACGTCACCCAGAAACAACAATCGCATAATTTCGTCCTAACACCGCCGTGGGCCCGACGGCGTCAAGACCCAATCGAGGCGCTCGTCATAGTCCAGATGCGGGACCGCGTCGACCTCCTGTTCGTCGAGCGCGAAACCGACGGCAACAACGGGCCGCGTGCGCCGGGCCTCGCGCAGCGTGCGATCGTAGAAACCGCCGCCGTATCCGAGCCTCCAGCCCTGACGGTCGAACGCCAGAAGAGGCACGAGCAAGACATCCGGGGCCAGCAGTGGCTTGTCGTCCTTGGGCTCGCGGATACCCCAAATGCCTTCGTTCATGGCATCTCCCGGCGCCCAGGCGCGAAACAGCAGCGGCTGCCCCTTGCCCTGCATCACGGGCAAGGCGATGCGGTATCCGTCGGCGGCGAGGCGCAGCATGATCGGTCGCGTATCGAGTTCGTCCAGCATCGAGGAGAACGCCGACACGACATATCGATTCGCAAGATCGAGAAAACCCAGACCGTGTGCCGCTACCGATGCCGCAAACGTTGCGCCTTGGGCCGATATGAGACCCGCCCTCAGCTCCCGCATGCGCGCCCGCAGCTTCCTCTTCTCGGTCTTGACGTCGGCGGCGGCCTGCAATGACACCTCGGGCGGTTGTCGGAAAAGCAAAATGCAGAGCCGCGTTGGCCGTCGGTGCGGCGATCCCGCTGGGTCCCTACAATTGTAGGTGGGCGCCGTGTATCCGGAACCACGGCTCCGGTCAGGGACAGCTCCCGAGCGAGTCTTATAGGCCCCCGGGTCGTGTGCACCTGACGCACCCCGCAGCCCTGCAGAACCGAATGTAGTCCGGTTCGGTGGAAATTCCAATGTATGCCCGCCACAGCATCGGCACGGCTAGCTTTTCGGCGCCGATTGCGGCTGCACGGGAACGGGAGGCGGCGCGTGTGTTCTGGCTTTATCGGCTTCCAGCTGGGCCAGCCGCTCGCGCGCATCCCACAACTCGTCGGCAACCAGCAAGGCCGTCATGAGGAGAAGACGGTCGTCGCCGACCGGACCGAACTCGGCTGCAAGCCCGTCGATTCGATTGCCGACATGCGTCGCAAGCTCGATGAGCCGCCGCTCTTCCCCGTCACCGCACTGCAGCCGGTACGTCCGGCCGTTGACCGTCACCGTGACTTGCCCCATTTGGCCCCGCCGTCGTCGGCCCGGAAGACGTGAGAGCAAGATCGTTCTGACGGAAGCCGGCGCTTCAATCGAGAAATGAAAACCTTGCTCTCAAATCCATGAACAGGAATGTCACTCGCCAATCACGTTATGGAGAGAGTCTATAACCCAATCAATGCGGTTGCGGACCTGGTCGCGCTCTTCCTCGAGCGTGCGGATGCGGGCACGAGCCTCTTCCAGCTCCGCTTCCAGCAGACGTATGCGCGAGGCATGCCCGGCTGCGGCATCGTCAGCCGCTTTTGCCACGCGTGCTTTGCTTTTACCGGCCCCCGACCGCGCCATGCTTCTATCCGCCGCTCGTTATTTCACCCGCGTCCCTCACGTGACACACTCCGACACACACAAGAAAACCTTGGAGGCTCATTGAACCGCAGTCAACTCGACAACCCAACGTAGGGACGTTTGCCGGCGGGTGTCACCCCTTTGCATTCATGCTTTCGGAGAGTGACGCATTGACAGGTTTGCTCGACATGAACATTTTCACGATCCGAATTGCGCGAAAGGGCCCGCAACCGGCCTGTGGAGAACGCATGTTGACGTTCATGCGTTGCGTAGAAAAAGAACATCGGAACCTCCATTCCCACCCAAGGAGCAAAACACATGGCTGTGAAAGTCGCGATCAACGGATTTGGCCGCATCGGACGCAATGTCCTGCGGGCCATTGCGGAGAGCGGCCGCAAGGATATCGAAGTGGTGGCCATCAACGATCTGGGCCCCGTCGAGACCAACGCGCACCTGCTGCGTTTCGACAGCGTGCACGGGCGCTTCCCCTTCGAGGTCAAAGTCAAGGGCGACAGCATCGATTTCGGGCGCGGCCCCATCAAGGTCACCGCGATCAAGGATCCGGCCACGCTCCCGCACAAGGAGATGGGCGTCGACATCGCGCTCGAGTGCACCGGCATTTTCACGTCGAAGGAAAAGGCCGCCGCGCATCTGAAGGCCGGCGCCAAGCGCGTGCTGGTGTCCGCGCCGGCCGATGGTGCGGATCTGACGGTCGTGTATGGCGTCAATCACGAGAAGCTGACGAAGGAGCACCTAGTCGTTTCCAATGCCTCATGCACGACCAACTGTCTTGCGCCGGTGGCCAAGGTGCTGAACGACGCCGTCGGCATCGACAAGGGCTTCATGACCACGATCCACGCCTACACGGGCGACCAGCCGACGCTCGACACCATGCACAAGGATCTCTATCGCGGGCGCGCCGCGTCGCTGTCGATGATCCCCACCACCACGGGCGCGGCGAAAGCCGTCGGTCTCGTGCTGCCCGAGCTCAACGGCAAGCTCGACGGCACGTCCATTCGCGTACCGACGCCGAACGTGTCGGTTATCGACTTCAAGTTCGTCGCCAACAAGAAGACGTCGAAGGAAGAGATCAACGAGGCGGTGCTGCGCGCGGCAAGCCAGTCCTTAAAGGGCATCCTGGGAACGACGGACCAGCCCAACGTGTCGATCGACTTCAACCACGACAGCCACTCGTCGATCTTCCATCTCGATCAGACCAAGGTCATGGACGGCACGCTGGTGCGCGTCCTGTCCTGGTACGACAACGAGTGGGGTTTCTCCAACCGCATGAGCGATACGGCAGTGGCGATGGGCAAGCTGCTTTAAGCACTGCGTCTGCATAAGCAACAGGCCGCGAGCGTGCGCACGCTCGCGGCCTTTTCAATCGAGATTACTTCGCCAGATAGTTGCGGTGCACGAAGGCACCGCTGGCGCTGCGTGCTTCCGTGCGCAGGGCCTTGTCGGCATCGCGCGTTTCGAGCTTGGCGTGCGAGCCCAGGGCCAACTCGCTCTGTTTGCCCTTTTCCGCATCATTCAAGAAGGCATCGACGTCGGCGGGTGCGGGTGCTGCATCCGCCTTCGCGGCCTTGTTGACCATGGCCTCCGTCACGCCTGCGCGCACAAGCTTGGGCCACATCTTGCGGAACAGACCGTTCGACGGATAGACGTCGGCACTGGAGATGCGGCCGTTCACGGCGATGACCACACCGACGACATCGTCACCTTTCAGGCCCGCCGGTTCGAGTGCGACGACATAGGCATCCATGGCCCTCTTGAGCTTCTCGTTCTCAAGGGCGAGCTGCAGGCTGGTGCGGGATTTTTCCGACGACACCGGAGCGGCAAGGTGCCCGGCAAGAGCGCTCTGCATGACGCCGACGTTGCGCCAGACTTCACTCTGGCCATCGGGTGACCCCTGACGCTCCTGAACGATGCGCTGATTGTCGATGCGGTTAACCCGATTGTTAGGCCTGTCCGTCATCAGCACCTCGGGGACAGGCTGCGCCACCTTCGCAGCAGGCTTGGCCATGGCGATCTTGGCCTCACGCGACGGCATCATCGAGTCCGACATCGAGAACTTCTTCGCGTCCTCGGTGCCGCGGGCGGACCATCGGCCCTGCTCGACGCAGTAGGACCCGATCGGTACGCGTCCGGATTTGGGCTGGAGCACGAGACTGACCGTCAGCACGCGGTCCTGCTTGCCACCCTTCACGAGGTCGCCGAACTGAACGAACACCGGCTGGTCGCCCTTGTTCTCGATTTGCAACTCGCGAACGTTGCCGGTCTCGACGACGTCGACGTCGCCACGCGCCAGGGCCTCCTGCAGCGTCGCCGGCACCGGCCCGGAGGCCGATTGGCCGTGGACGAAATACACGGCAATGTTTTCATGAACGGTGGGAGTCGAAATGCGGTTGGCAGCAGTGCTCGCCGCAGCGGAGCCAACCATCAGAACGGGAAGCACCGCACTCGCCGCAATCAGGGAAAAATAGAGCTGGGACAGCATCAATTTTCTCCGTTTCCACGCACGCGAAAACCATCCTTAGTCCTCCTTTTGGGCTCACCTGGGAGTAAACGGAGGAGGCCGTTAGGTCTTTTGGTGGCGGGATGGCGGCAGCCCGCAAGCGCCCAACCGCTTCAGGCAGAAGGATTTACATCCCGGGGGAACCGGTAACGCTGGTCGCAGGTTGGCATCGGATGAGGCAGGGCTGGTACTGGCTAGCCCGCGCAATTGGCGCTACACCGTCAGCACCAGATCCATTCCCGGACGTGTGGCAGTCTCAAGTTGGAGAGGAAATCGATGACAATGACGCTCGAACAGGTCGCGCAGGCGATGGTCGCCCCCGGCAAGGGCATTCTCGCGGCTGACGAGAGCTCGGGCACCATCAAGAAGCGGTTCGACTCGATCAGCACGGAATCGACCGCCGACAATCGCCGCGACTACCGCGAGATGCTGTTCCGCTCGACCGACGCCATGAAGAACTACATCTCCGGCGTCATTCTTTATGACGAGACCATTCGCCAGAACGCCAAGGACGGAACGCCGCTGACCAAGATTATCAGCGCTGCGGGTTCGCTGCCCGGCATCAAGGTCGATGGCGGCACCAAGCCCTTGCAGTTCTGCAAGGGCGAGGTCGTGACAGAAGGCCTCGACGGACTGCCCAAGCGCGTCAGCGAGTACGTCGCGCTCGGCGCCAAGTTCGCCAAGTGGCGCGCCGTGATCGACATCGGCGCTGGCATCCCGAGCTACACCTGCATCCACGCCAACGCCCATGCGCTCGCGCGCTATGCGGCCATCTGCGTGGAAGGCGGCCTGGTGCCGATCGTGGAGCCCGAGGTGCTGATGGACGGCGCGCACGACATCAATCGTTGCGCTGAGGTGACGGAGTGGGTGCTCAAGGAAGTCTACCAGGAGCTGTACTACGCCCGCGTCCCGCTCGAGCAAACTATCCTGAAGCCCAACATGGTGATCGCCGGCAAGCAGAGCCCGAAGCAGGCGAGCCGCGAGCAGGTGGCCGAAGAGACCGTGAAGATCCTGAAGCGGTGCGTGCCGACGGCGGTGCCCGGCATCGCCTTCCTGTCCGGCGGCCAGTCCGACGAGGACGCGACCGCACACCTCCATTACATGAACGCCATGGGTCCGCTGCCCTGGAAGCTGTCGTTCTCCTATGGCCGTGCCCTGCAGGCGGCACCGCTGAAGGCCTGGAGCGGCAAATCCGAGAACGTTGCGGCCGGCCAGCGCGCCTTCGCGCATCGCGCCAAGATGAATGGGCTCGCCGCGGCCGGCAAATGGAAGAAGGACCTCGAAAAGGCCGCGTAATGGGGCTTGATCGACTGTCCGGAAAGATCTGCATGTGGGCATGGCATGGCCGCGCCCACTTTTCTGCCCGATTCTCGCTTGATAGCGATCGGTGGCCGCTCCGGCATCACCACTGAGAGACGCGACGTGTCCGAACCCCAACAGGGCTGCCGGCTCATTCTCCTGGTTCAATCCGGGACAGACGCACGCGAGCAGCTCTCCGCGGCGCTGGGGGCTGCGAACGTTGCTTCGGTCATCATCGCGGCCGCAGACGCGGAAGCCGCCAAGCCGTTAGTCGCCCTCGCGCAGAAGGCGGGAGCGGCCGCTTTGCTCGTAGGTGACCCGCAGCTCGCGCGGACGCTGAAGGCGGACGGCGTGCATCTGCCGGTGGCGTCGACCAGCGTTGATTACGAGGAAGCTCGCAGCGTCCTGGGCCAGCGCTTCATCATCGGTGCAGATGCTGGCCGCTCGCGTGATGCAGCGATGCGGTTTGGGGAGGCGGGGGCGGAATACGTCGGCTTCGGTATCCCGGAGTTCGTTGGTGACACGGACGCCGCACGTGCGCGCCGGCTCGATCTCATCGCGTGGTGGGCCGAAATCTTCGAGGTACCGTGCGTTGCCTTGGACGTCGAGACGGCATCCGATGCCGAGGCACTCGCGCGGGCAGGTGCCGATTTCATCACCGTGCGCCTCGCACCGACGGTGCCGCCGGCTGACGTGCGCGCGATGCTGTGCGACATGACGGCCGCTCTCACTGCGCCTGCCGAATGAGGAGAGCTGGGGCCACATGATCCGGCACAGAGTCCAGCGGGCAGGAATGGCGGCGCTGCTCCTCGCGATCGCGTCGGGCGCGCGGGCGGAAACGAGCTCGTGGTCGCAACGCACGATCATGGCTCCGGACAAGAGTGCTCCGGCGCAGGGGAACGGCTGGAATGCGGTGCCGACGCCGGTCAAACCCAAGGCGGTCCGCACCTCACCCACAACAACGCCCACTAAGAACATCACCGAGGTCCGCAAGTCGCCGACCAGCGACGACGGCGAGGAGGCGTATTTCGCCTTCGATCAGGGCCGATATCTCACGGCGCTCGATCTGGCGCAGAAGGCAGCCGCGAAGGGCGATCCGCAGGCGCACACGTTGATCGCGCGCATCTATGAAGAGGGCGTCGCGGTTCCCAAGGATGAAAAAGTCGCCGCGCAGTGGTACGAGAAGGCGGCGAAGCTCGGCGACATGGAGGCTGTGTTCGCGCTCGGCGTTCTCGCCGCCCAAGGTCGGGGTGTCGCCAAGGATGAGCGCGGCGCGGCCGCATATTTCGAGGCGGCCGCCGCCAAGGGACACGCGGTCGCCAACTACAATCTCGCGCTGCTGTTCCTGCAGGGCCGCGGCAAACCGGAAAATCCGCATCGTGCCTTCATGCACATGCGCTACGCGGCGGAAAACGGCATTGCCGCAGCCCAGTATGATCTCGGAACGCTCTACACCACAGGGACGGGCGTCGATCCGAATGCATTCGAGGCCGCGAAATGGATTGAGAAGGCGGCCAATGCCGGCCATATCGATGCCACCGTCGAGCTCGCCGTTCTGCTGTTCAAGGGCCATGGCCTGCCGCCAGACCAGAAGCGCGGTGCACAGTTGTTCCGCACCGCAGCCGAAAAAGGCGTCGCCGTCGCACAGAATCGCCTGGCGCGCTGCTATTTGTTCGGCGCGGGCGTTGAGAAGAACGTCCGGGAAGCCGGCAAATGGTATCTTCTGGCCAAGGCCGGCGGCGTAACCGACGACAAGCTGGACGCTCTCGTCGCCAAACTGTCAAAAGCCGATCGGCTGGCGGCTGAAAAAGCCGCGGAAGAATGGCGCGAAAAATCGCTGGTACAGTAAATGACGGGATGGCCACGTTAACGCCTGCTCACTTGCTACTTGCCGCCCAAACCGTTAGGTGAGACGCGCTGAGGGCCGCGAGGCCAACACGGGCCCTCCTACCTCCGTCGAGTTCGTATGCCCGCGTCTGCGTTGATGAATGTCATGGTTGCCGCTGCTCGCAAGGCGGCGCGCAGTCTCGTGCGGGATTTCGGCGAGGTCGAGCAGCTCCAGGTATCCATCAAGGGACCGGGCAACTTCGTCACCGCGGCCGATCATCGGGCCGAAGACATCATCTTCAACGAGCTGTCCAGGGCGCGGCACGGATACGGCTTCCTGATGGAAGAGCGCGGCGAGGTGGCCGGCGCCGACAAGTCGCACAGGTGGATCGTCGATCCCCTCGACGGCACCACGAATTTTCTGCACAGCATTCCTCTGTTTGCGATTTCGATCGCCTTGGAGCGCGAGGGGCAGCTCGTGGCGGGTGTCATCTACAATCCCATCATGGACGAGCTGTATACGGCCGAGAAGGGCAAGGGCGCGTTCCTGAACGACCGCCGGCTGCGTGTGGCCGCGCGCCGCACACTGCAGGACAGCGTGGTCACAACCGGTATTCCACATCGGGGACGCGGCGGGCACGAACGGTACGTCGCCGAATGCATCGGGGCCATGCGCGAGGTATCCGGGACCAGAGCGACGGGCGCAGCTTGCATAGATCTTGCTTGGACCGCGGCAGGAAGGTTCGATGCCTGTTGGGAACACGGGATCAAGCCGTGGGACATGGCTGCCGGAATTGTGCTGCTGCGCGAGGCAGGAGGGCTGGTGACCGATCTGAAGGGCGGCCAGGCGATGTTCGACAGCGGAGGCATTGCCGCCGGCAATTCGTATGTTCACAAACAGCTTTTGGCGCTGCTGGAGCGGACGACAGCCCCGGTTTCGACCAAATAACCAGGCGCAGACAATTGGCCTACCCACAAGTTGCCCGTTTGTCATGCCATGATCATTAGCTAATCTCGCCCGGCCGACTGGCGGAGGATGTGTATGGCGAAGCCCAGACCGAGCGACCTTGCGTCCAAGACGTTGCACCGAAAGCTGAATACACCCGGCCCGTTCCTGCGGGGAATGCTGGTGTTCTTGGCGCTCGTCGGGTTCCTTGTGGCGATCATCCACAAGCAGCTCAGCGACGCCTTCTGGAACAACCCCCTGCTCAACGGCCTGATCATCGGCGTGCTGGTGATCGGCATACTGAGAGCCTTCGGGCAGGTGGTCCGCCTCTATCCCGAGATCCGCTGGGTCAACGCCTACCGGATCGCCGATCCGGGCCTCGCCATCTCGCATCAGCCGGTTCTGCTGGCGCCGATGGCGACTATGCTGCGCGACCGCAAGGGGCAACTGTCGCTGTCGACGACCTCGATGCGGTCGATCATGGACTCGATCGGCGGGCGCCTGGACGAAGCACGCGACACCGGCCGCTATCTCGTCGGCCTGCTCGTGTTCCTCGGCCTGCTCGGCACGTTCTGGGGCCTGCTCGAAACCATGCAGTCCGTGGGCTCGGCCATCAACACGCTGGATACGAAGGCCAGCGACAGCGTGATGATGTTCGAGGAGCTGAAGAATGGCCTCGCGGCACCGCTGAAAGGGATGGGCACCGCGTTCTCGGCATCGCTGCTCGGCCTTGCCGGATCGCTCATCCTTGGATTTCTCGATCTGCAGTCGAGCCATGCGCACAACCGCTTCTACAATGAGCTGGAGGAATGGCTGTCGGGCATCACCGAATTGACGCCAGCGGGCGGCGGTGGCGGCTCGGATCAGGCGAGCCGCCAGCTTCATGGCGCCATGTACGATATGCAGCGCACGCTGACCGCCCTGGCCGATCGCCTGGAGCAGGCCAACGGCGCCAACGTGCAGGCCGCGGCCGGAACCAACGACGAATCCGTACGCGAGCTGGCCAAAGGCGTGGACCAGCTCGTGCGCCAGATGCGCGCCGAGCAGAAGGTCGTCCGCGAATGGGTGGACGAACAGGCCGTGCGCCAGTCGGAAGTCGCCACCGTACTGAAAGATCTGGCCAACAATATTTCGCGACGGAGTGTCTAGCCGATGGCTCGCGGACGATCGCGACGCGCTTCCGAGTACGGCGAGTTCTGGCCGGGCTACGTCGACGTGCTCTCAACGCTGCTTCTGACCGTGACGTTCCTGCTGTCGATCTTCATGCTGTCGCAGTTTTTCGTCAGCCAGGAGTCGTCCGGCAAGGATAGTGCGTTGAACCGGTTGACGCGGCAGCTTTCCGAGCTCACCAGCCTGCTGTCGCTGGAAAAGGGCAAAGGCAAGAACCTCGAGGACGAGCTGGTTGCGTTGCAGGCGACGCTGAGCACGCTGCGCGCCGACAACCAGCGCTTGACAGGCCTCGCCGGTCTTGGCGAGCAGAAGGCGGCCGCAGCCTCCTCACAGCTATCAGGACTGACCAAGGAGCTGGCTGACCAGAAAGGCGTCGCCAGCGATGCCTTGGCCAAGGTCGATCTTCTCAATCAGCAGCTTCTGGCCGTGCGGCGGCAGATTGCGGCGTTGAACGAGGCCTTGCAGGCAGCAGAGGCCAAGGACAAGGACAGCCAGGCCCGCATCTCCGATCTGGGCTCCCGGCTCAACGTCGTACTGGCGCGCCAGGTGCAGGAGCTGCAGCGCTACCGCTCCGACTTCTTCGGCCGCCTGAGAGAGCTGCTGCGCGACCGCAAGGATATCCGGGTGGTCGGCGACCGCTTCGTATTCCAGTCGGAGGTTCTGTTTCCGTCTGGCCAGGCATTGATGACACCGGAAGGTCTGGCGGCCATCGATCAGCTCGCAGCGGCGATCGTCGAGCTCGAGCGGCAGATCCCGAGGGAAATCGATTGGGCGCTGCAGGTCGATGGGCATACCGACCCGCGGCCGATCGCAAGCCGGGAGTTCCCGTCCAACTGGGAGCTGTCGAGCGCACGCGCGACGTCGGTCGTCAAATATCTGATCAGCCGCGGGGTATCCCCACGACGCCTGGTGGCGGCCGGATATGGCGAGTTCGCGCCGCTCGAGGAAGGCTCATCCGAAGAGGTGCTGCGCCGCAACCGCCGCATCGAGCTGAAGCTGACGAATCGCTAGAGCCGGTCGATTATTCCGCCGCCTCGCGGCCGAACTGCAGCTCGGCGAACCGCGCATAAAGCCCGTTCTTACGCACCAGCGCGGCGTGCGTGCCCTCCTCGACGAGACGGCCCTCGTCCAGCACCAGAATGCGGTCGGCGCGCTGCACGGTGGCCAGGCGATGCGCAACGACGAGCGTCGTGCGGCCGACCATCAGGCGTTCCAGTGCATTTTGCACGGCCATCTCGCTCTCCGCATCGAGGGCGCTGGTGGCCTCGTCGAGCAGCAGGATGGGAGCGTCGCGCAGCACGGCGCGCGCGATGGCAATGCGCTGACGCTGCCCGCCCGAGAGCATGACGCCGCGCTCGCCGAGCTGCGTGTCATAGCCCTCCGGCAGGGCCGTGATGAAGCCGTCCGCGTGGGCCGCCTGTGCCGCGCGCTTGACGTCGTCGAGCGTCGCGCCCGGCGCGCCGTAGCGGATATTTTCCGAAACCGACGCGGCAAACAAAGCGACGTCCTGCGGCACGAGGGCGATGCGGCAGCGTACGGCATCCAGATCGGCAGACCGAATCGGAACGCCATCGAGCAGCACTTCGCCGTGGTTGGGATCGTAGAAGCGCAGCAGCAGTCCGAACAATGTGCTCTTGCCGGCGCCGGACGGCCCGACGATGGCGACGGTCTCGCCCGGCGACACGCTGAAGCTCACGTCATCGAGAGCGTTGATGGCCGGCCGCGAGGTGTAGGCGAACGTCACGCGGCGGAACTCGATCCGGCCTTTGGCGGGCTCCGGCAGCGGATCAGGAGTGACGGGTGACACGATCTCGGACCGGGTCGCCAGCAGCTCCGCGAGGCGCTCCGTGGCACCGGCGGCCTGGCTCACCTCGCCCCAGACTTCCGACAGCTCGGCGAGCGCACCACCTGCGAACAGCGCATAGAGAACGAACTGAGCGAGCCGGCCGCCACTCATCTCGCCGGCAACGACGAGGCCGGCTCCGTACCAGAGCACGCCGACGATGCTGGAAAACACGATGAAGATGACCAGCGCCGTCAATCCTGCGCGCGCCCTGAGGCGAACCAGCGCGGCGTGAAAGGACCGCTCGATGGCCGTGCCATAGAGGCCAGCCACCGCACGCTCCTGGCCGAACGCCTGCATCGTGCGCACGGCCGACAGATTCTCCGCCGCATAAGCCGATGCGTCGGCGAGCGTGTCCTGGGCGTGCCGCGACAGGCGGCGCACCACGCGGCCGTAGGCCACAAGCGGCAGGACGATCGCCGGGATGATGCCGAGCACGAGCAGCGACAGCTTCGTGCTGGTGACGAACATCATGGCCAGTGCACCGACGAGCATGATGGCGTTGCGGGCTGCCTGCGACAGCGCGGTGCCGGCAGCGGCTTTCATCTGAGTCGTGTCGGCGGTGAGCCGGCTCATCACTTCGCCCGAGCGCGTCTTGTCGTAGAACGACGGGCCGAGCGTCGCCAGATGCGCGAACACTTCCGCGCGAATGCTGGCGACGACGCGCTCGCCCAGCCAGTTCACGAAATAGAAGCGTCCGGCGCTGGCGACGGCCAGCACCAGTCCGATGACGATGAGCATGCCGAAGTAGCGGTCGATGAAGACGCCGTTGCTCTCGCTGAAGCCGAAGTCGATCATGCGGCGCAGTGCCAGCGGCATCGACAGCATGGCGAGCGCGGACACGACCAGCGTCAGGCTGGCCATCGCGAGGATGCCCGGATGGGCCAGGATGTAGGGCCGCAGCATGCGGAGCGGGCGCAGGTCGCGAGGACTGGCCGGCCCGGCGTCGTCGACGGCACCCGCGGCAGGATTTACCGCCTCACTCGTGGATCGCCGTCGCAACACCAATCACCTCTGCCAGGCAGCCGCCGATGCTTTCCCCATGCATGCCTGACAGCAAGCGCGGGCTCAAGTGAGGCATACGGCAGCGCCGATCGTCGCCGCATTTTTACCGATCTGGGCCACGGTGTCCGGCCGCGCCGCTTGTCTCCATTGGACCGATCCAGTATAGGAAGCCCTCCAAACTTCGATGGGACGTGGCGCGGCACCCTTCCAAGACCCAGGACAGCGCCCCCGAAACTCACGAGAACACCATGAAAAACAAAGAAGATTTCCACCCCGACTATCATATGATCAAGGTCGTCATGACGGACGGCACGGAATTCCAGACGTACTCAACGTACGGCAAGGAAGGCGATACGCTGTCGCTCGATATCGATCCGCAGACCCATCCGGCATGGACCGGCGGCGGCCAGCAACTCCTCGACCGCGGCGGCCGCGTGTCGCGCTTCAAGAAGAAGTTCGAGGGAATGTTCTAAGCGTTTCCGGCTTCGGCCAAACGCTCTTGGTTTACGCTTCCAAGGCGGGGACAAAGTCCCCGCTTTCCTTTTTTAGTGGGGCACGCCGAACGCCT
Organism: Hyphomicrobiaceae bacterium; assembly: GCA_046154585.1. Taxonomy (GTDB): domain Bacteria; phylum Pseudomonadota; class Alphaproteobacteria; order Rhizobiales; family Hyphomicrobiaceae; genus CADEFX01. Next base: position 29,534 of record JBJXDX010000057.1, read on the forward strand.
GCTGCAGCTTTTGCATCTGGTTGGCGACGGGGTTGAAAGTGTCTGAAACCTCGCGCACGCCGCAGGTTTCCATCGCGCGATCGAGCCGGACAATACGGTCGTTGAGGGCAAAGCTATCGTCGATCAGCTTCCGCAACGACTGCGGCAGCTCGGCAAAACCCTTGACGTGCGACGGCCGGCCGATGGTGGTGAGCTTGATGCAGCGGCGGCGCACGCGCGCATCCTCGGGGGTGATATCACCGGTGCTGTGCGAGCGGCGCAGCAGCAGCCAGGACGCGATCTCGAGGAGCCGTGACGTGAGGCGCATGCTTTCGCTTGCGTAGATCACGGCCAATGCAGGATTGAGGGACTTGGCCTCGCGACGGCCCTGACCATCGAGGTAGGCGGCGGTGCGCTCGACGAGCGCCATGCCATCCTTGAAGACCTCGTCGAAATGTCCGGAAGCTGCAAAGCGCTCACCGAACGAAACCGTGACGCTATTCAACGACGAAACGCTCACGCACGCCCCCCACCCAACACAACCACACCGCGGCTGCTTGTTGTCCCCGATACGTGAAGGACAGCCTCGCAGCGGCAGGTTAACAAAGGTGCATCAAATTAAGCCGTTTTTGGGAGCCAGGGAAAAAAAAGAGCCGCTGGACAGCGGCTCAAGTCAAAAACAGGGAGGCGTCAAGCGGAACGGACAAGGCCGCTCCAGATCCAGATGACTGGATATGCCTTGAAGATAGCGGATCTCGGTAAATGGGCGCTTAATGCAGTCCACGGATCGAACGAGCGCCGTTTAACCTGTGGAGATCCATGAGTTGTTGAGCCATCTCAACGCTTGAAGAGCTCCGATGCGGCAGCTTCGTAAGCCTTCTTGGCCGCCAGTTCGCGCTCGACGCGCTCGATCTCCGCCTTGAGCGCGACGATACGGGCCTCAAGATCGCCGACCGACAAGACCTTCAGGTCCTCGCCCAGCGTGACCGCCTTGGGCGGCGTCGGCTTCAGGTCATCCCAATCCATGCGGTGCTCCCGGGGTTGCCACGCGGGAGGCGAAGGCTCGCACAAGATGGCGCTTGTCTCAACCAACGGCGTCGTGTTCAAGCGAACGGTCGCGCGTTGAGACCAAGCGTCAGGAGCATTCCATGAGCGCCATTCCCGAGACCATGACGGCCATCGTGATCGACGGCAAAGGCGGGCCGGAGGTGCTTCAGCCGCGTGCGCAGCCGGTTCCCAGGCCGGGCGCCGGGCAAATCCTCGTCAAGGTCGCGGCGGCCGGCGTCAATCGGCCTGACGTCCAGCAGCGCATCGGCGCCTATCCGCCGCCGGCCGGGCATTCGCCGCTGCCGGGGCTCGAGATCGCAGGCGAGGTCGTACAGGTAGGATCTCAGGTGACGCGGTGGCAGCAGGGCCAGATGGTCTGCGCGCTCGTCAACGGCGGCGGCTATGCAGAATACAGCATCGCCGAGGACGTGCAGGCGCTGCCGATCCCCGCCAACACGAGCCTCGTCGAGGCCGGCGGACTGCCGGAAACGTGCTTCACCGTGTGGAACAATGTGTTCGAGCGCGGGGCGCTGCAACGCGGCGAATGGTTCCTGGTGCACGGCGGCACGAGCGGCATCGGCACGACCGCCATCCAACTGGCGAAGGCGCTCGGGGCCAAGGTGATGGCCACTGCCGGCAGCGACGACAAGTGCGAGGCCTGCCTCGAGCTCGGCGCGGACGTGGCCATCAACTACAAGACGGATGATTTCGTGAAGGCCGCGAAGGAAGCGACCGGCGGCAAGGGCATCGACGTGACGCTCGACATGGTTGGGGGTGCCTACACGGAGCGCAACATCATCGCGGCGGCGGAGGACGGCCGCATCGTTCAGATCGCGACGCTCGGCGGCGCCGAGGCGACGATCAATATGGCCCGGGTGATGATGAAGCGGGTGACGCTGACGGGCTCCACGCTGCGGCCGAGGACGCGCGAGGTGAAGACGCGGTTCGCCAAGGCGCTGGAGGAGACCGTGTGGCCGCTGATTGCGTCGGGCAAAGTGAAGGTCGTGATGGATTCGACATTTCCACTGGCGGCGGCCGCCGACGCGCATCGACGCATGGAAACGAGCCAGCACATCGGCAAGATCGTGCTGACGGTATAACTTGCCCTACCAGCGCAGCGCGGGCTGCGCTGCGATCGGCGGATGTGGGTAGGCCGCGAACAGCTCGGTGAGCAGCGCTTCATCAAAGTCGCGGCCCGGGTCGACGTGCAGCGCACTGGCGATGAAGACACTGCGCAGGCCGGCCTCTCCGGCGCCCTGCAGGTCTGTCTTCAGGCCATCGCCGATGGCGAGGATGCGGTCCTTGGGGACGGGTTTACCGCGCGGCGACGCCGCGAGGTCGAAGGCACGCTGGTATATCGGCGCATAGGGCTTGCCGGCGTACACGACCGTGCCACCCAGCCCCTGGTAGAGCTTGGCAATGCTGCCGGCGCACGGGATGAGGCGGTCGCCGCGCTCGACGAACAGATCCGGATTGGCGCAGATCATGGAAATTTTCTGCGCAGCCAACCGCTCGAGCATCGGGCGGTATGTCTCCGGCGTCTCGGTCTCGTCGTCGAACAGGCCCGTGCACACGACAACGTCGGCCGCCTCTGAGGTCGCGAACGACACATCGAGCCCGTCAAAGACACCCCCATCGCGCGCGGGGCCGAGATGAAACAGCGGTCGCTTGCCCCAGGGCCGGATGAGATCGCGGGTCACGTCGCCAGACGTCACGATAACGTCCCAGGCGGCACGCGGCACACCAAGGCGCGCCAGTGTTTCGGCCACCGCCGTATCGGGCCGCGGCGCATTGGTGATGAGGACGACGGTACCGCCCTGCTCGCGAAACCTGGCGCAAGCATCGACAGCGGCGGGGAATGCGGCGCGGCCGTTGTGGATGACGCCCCACACGTCGGACAGCCACACATCGGCTGCCGCGGCGAGAGAGGAGATCGAGGCGAGAATGGGAATGCCGGCGGGCGTCATTCCCATGCTCTACCGGCCGCAGGTGCCGCAATCAAGCGGCGGCGTCCTGCTGCGAGCCCAGATCCTTGACCGGGCGCGGTGAGCTGAACAGCGCCCCCTGGCCGTACGGCGCACCAAGTCCCAGCGCCCAAGTCACGGTGGCATCGTCGAGCACGCCCCCGACAATCACGGACACGCCCGTCTCGGCAAGGCGGCGGCACGCGTCCGCCGGCGCGATGATGCCGTCGTGCGCCTGCATGCCGGCCAGCAGCGCCGCCGCATCGATCTTGACGAATTGGAAGCCGCGCGTCTTGAGGACGTCGAAGTCCATGGCGAGATCCGACACCTCTTCTACCGCGAACCGCAAGCCGTTCTCGGACAGCGTCGCCAGCGTCTCCCAGTGATCCTTGGCGAACGAGCGGATGGCGGCCTGCCGGAACGACAGCACGAGCTGGCGGCCGATGGCCGCATCACGGCCGACGATCTCCGCGCAGGTCTCCAGCACCATGTCGTCGATCAGCGACTCGGGCATCAAACGCGTGAACAGGGCGGCGCTGGCGCCGCGGCTGCTCAGCCGCGACGCAATCTGCGCCACGCGCACCAGCTTCGCCGCATCGAGCCGCGTCCCGGCGCCGTTGCCGAGCAACGCCGCGCATTCATCGGCATCGGGAGTCGGACCGCCGTCGATCTTGACCCGCAGCGTGATGTCGAAATGGCGCGTCTTGTGGTCAGCCAGCCCGGCGATCGAGTCGAGATAGACCTCGTACTGGCTCGAAGCAATGGCGGCAGCGATGCGCGCCGTGCCCGGATCGACAGCCGCGGCGGGATTGCCGGCAGCCGCCCGGTTCGCACCAGCGGCCGGCCGAGGCGTCGCCGCGACATGACGCATGGCCCCGCTGGCGGCTTTGAGTGCTTCGATGGAGCGCGTAATGGCCTGCTCCGCGCCGCCCTGTTCCGGCGATGCCGCGGGCGCCGCGGCTTGCTCCGCCGTCGCGCCGGACTCGACGGGTGTGTTCAGCTGCCGCGCGAGCTGCTCGATGACGGTCTGCATCGACTGTATCTCGGCGGACTTGGAGGCGCCCGCCTCAGCAGTGGCATCGGATACGGGAGGCCGTGGCGGCGCGAGCGGCGGCCGGCCTTCGAGCCCGCCAGCCGCAGCGCCGCGCTGCGGTGGCCGCGCGCCGGTGGCCGGAGCATCGTGCGCCTGCTCGGCGCCCGCCGTGCGAGCTGCCATGTGGTTGGCCTTGAGAGCCGCTGCGACGGTCTGCTCCAGCGGCGGAAAGACGGCGGGCTTGGGCGATGCAGCCAGCGTGTCGCGGGGACGCACGTCCCATCCCATCTCCCGCGGCGTGGCGGTTGCCTCGTCCAGGGTTGGACGCGGCTGCGCGGTGTGGGCCGTCGTTGTCGTCTGCGCAGCGGGCGAGCGGCCTGTTGCGGCTTCGCCCGCGACCTGCCGCGAACCTGTCGCGGGCAGCGGCGGCGGCTCGGACCGGGTCGTTGACTCGGATGCCGTTTCCGCTTGCCGGCGCCGTTGCACGGCCGGCGATGCGGCGAGACGGCCGAGATCGGGCCGCGGCTTCTGGGCGAGCGCCGGACGTGCTGCTGCAGCAGCCGCACCATTTTGACCGCGGCGGATCACGAGATGCAGAGCCAGCAAGCCAAGCCAGACGGAGCCCGCGACGGCGAGTGCGTGCATCGCGCTCATCGCGAGCTGCAGATGCAGGCCGGTTCCGAGCGCGACGGTGACCAGCGTCATGGCGCAAACGACGAACACGTCGGACGTCCGCGATGGCGTCGACGCCAGAACATCAGGCGGAGCAATGAAGGACTCGGGTGTATTGCGCATATGGGTTGCAGACCCAGGGTTGATTCGCGTTGCGTTCCAGCCTCTCAGCCCACCCGAAGCCACGCAACGCAACCGCGCTTGATTATCACCAGGATATTCACAAGCTCGCGCACGAACGTGTGTGGTGATGCCCGGGCGTCACAATGATCCGATGCAAGCCGTGTGAAGGCCCATTTCCCGACTATCAGGATTCGGTGGCAAAGGCATGCAAGCAACAACGGGTGTCACATCGATGTCGCCTGCGTGCGATGCGCGCAGCACGCGCGTTCACGCTTCCTGGCGCAACAGGATCAATGCGGCGGGGCGCTCATCGGGAGGAGAGACACACGCCGAAATGCGATGCGCGACGCCGTCGATCAGCGCCGACCCTTGCGCCGAACGCGTCTCGATCGCCGACTTCAGCGCACTCCAGTCGATCGCGGAACACGCGCTGTCCTCCTGCAGAGTGCTCCCGATCGCGATCCAGCTTCGCACCGCGCCCGCATCATCTGCCGCGAGCTGCACGGCCGATGCCCCGTTGCGACGCGCGCGAGCGAGGAGCCGGTCGAGCGCTTCGCCGGTGCTCACGCCGGCGGCCCGCGTGCGGGCTGCGGCGGTGCGGGCGCTGATGTTCAAGCCTTCGACCAGTACGGCGAACGCCATGGCCGTGTAGACGTAGCCTTTCGGCACCTCGACATCGAAGCCGTGAGCGACGAGCATCGCGCCGATCATGACGAGGAACGCCAGGGCCAGCATCTTGGTGGTGGGATGGCGGTTGACGAACGCCGAGACGGGGCCTGATGCCAAGACCATGACGACCATCGAGGCGGAGACTGCGGCGATCATGATGTTGACATCGTTGGTGAGCCCGACGGCCGTGATGATGGAATCGAGCGAAAAGACGAGGTCGATCACGACGATCTGGGCGATGACCATGCCGAAGGTCGCGTGTGCGGCCGAGCGCGTCTCGTGCCGGCCCTCCATCATGTGGTGGATCTCGATGGTCGCCTTGGCGATGAGGAACAGGCCGCCGCCGAGCAGGACCAGATCGCGCCCGGAGATCTCCTCGCCCAACACCGTGAACAGCGGCGCGGTGAGCTGCATGATGGTCGTCAGCGTCAGCAGCAAGGCGATACGCATCACCAGCGCGAGGCCAAGCCCGACGTAGCGGGCATTGGCCTGCTGATGCACGGGGAGCTTTGCAGCCAGGATCGAGATGAAAATGACATTGTCGATGCCGAGCACTACCTCCATGGCGAACAAGGTCAGAAAGGCGACCCAGCCGTCGGCCGTGAACATCCACTCGATCATCGTGGTCCTCGCGCACCTTTTTTCGTCGTGCGCGAGCTATACACGCCGGCTCGATCACCCGCCAAGCGGCGGCGACAGCGCATGCGGAACCCGCTGGCCATTCACCACATATGCAGAATGCAGGCGCGAGTTATCCTCGCCGTTGACTCTGCGCGTATCCTGCGGCCATCCCGGATCTGACCACCCAGGGCGCAGGCAAGAGCTGGTTGTCTGCGATTGGATCCGGGGGCCACGATTGGGCACGAGACATCAGCGAATCCGTGCCAACCTGCTGCCGGCGATAAGCGTACGCCG
>JBJXDX010000058.1:0-68900 GCA_046154585.1 Hyphomicrobiaceae bacterium
CCTCACCCACCGATGTCATCCCGGCATTTATTGCCGGGACCCATCGCTCCACAAACTCGAATGGTCGTTGGTGTGGGATGCGGCACCACAAACTTCACCTTCCGGACTCGCGGCACGATGGGTCCCGAGGACAAGCCCCGGGATGACACCGGTGGTGACGTGGTGATGCCCTATGCCACGGCGTCGAGGACTTTGGCGATGCGGTCGGTGATGTCGGCGATGTCGCCCTCGGTGGCGATGAGAGGCGGTGCGACGACCAGGGTGTCGGCGGTCACGCGCACGTAGAGATCATGCTCGTGGTACATCCGCTCGAGCGCATCGTAGCCGCGCACGCCGGGCTTGCCGGCGATGGGCTCGAGGTCGATGCCGCAGATCAAGCCGATCGGCCGGATGTCGACGACATTGGGCTTGGACCGGAGCGACATCATCGCGTCGGCGAACTTGCCCTCCAATGCTTTGGCACGCTCGAACAGGCCCTCGTCCCTGTAGATGTCGAGGGTGGCGAGGCCAGCGGCGACGGCCAGCGGGTGCCCCGAGTAGGTGTAGCCGTGGAACAGCTCGACCATGTGCTCGGGGCCGTTCATGTGTGCCTCGTAGATGCCTTTGCGCACGATGACGCCCGACATCGGCACCGCGGCATTGGTGACACCCTTGGCGAAGGTGATCATGTCGGGGACGATGTCGTAGCGCTCCGCGGCAAAGCAGGTGCCGAGGCGGCCGAAGCCGGTGATGACTTCGTCGAAGATCAGCAGGATGCCGTGGTCGGCCGTGATCTTGCGCAGCTTCTCGAGGTAGCCCTTGGGCGGCGGCAGGCAGCCCGTGGACCCGGCCACCGGCTCGACGATGACGGCGGCGATGGTGGAGGCATCGTGCAGCCCGATGAGGCGCGTCAGCTCGTCGGCGGTCTCGGCGCCCCATTCGGGCTCCTGCTTGGAGAACGCCTGCTTGGACCGGTTGTAGGTGCTCGGCAGGTGGTCGATGCCGGACAGCATGTTGCCGAACATCTTGCGGTTGGCGACCATGCCGCCGACGGAGATGCCGCCAAAGCCGACGCCGTGATAGCCGCGCTCGCGGCCGATGAAGCGGGTGCGGGCACCCTCGCCGCGGTTGCGGTGATAGGCCAGCGCCACCTTCAGGGCCGTATCGACGGCTTCCGAGCCCGAATTTGCAAACAAGCAGTAATCGAGGTCGCCCGGGGCCAGCAGGGTCAGTCGCGAGGACAGCTCGAACACGCCAGGATGCGCGTACTGGAACGGCGGCGAGAAGTCGAGCTGGGCCGCAGCCTGTTGAATAGCCTTCACAATCGGCTCGCGGGTGTGGCCGGCATTGACGCAGAACAGCCCCGACGTGCCGTCGATAACCTTGCGGCCGTCCGGCGTCACGTAGTGCATGTCCTTGGCGCCGGAAAACAGGCGGGGGCGCTTCTTGAACGAGCGGTTCGGCGTGAAGGGCAGCCAATACGGCTCGAGCTCGTTGGGCTTCATGTCGAGGGGGGCCATGCGGTGCTCCTGCGATCCACGTCTGCGGGCGGGCGAAATTTATTTCTGGCGCCAAACTAGCAGCCCGCGGGGATGGGCGAAAGCACCCGCTGGAGCGCGGGTTTTCCACTGCAAAACCGTCTGCCGCAATGCCTCCCTACTTGCGCCGTGAGGCAACCCGAATCGGGTCGCTGTTTAGCTCTCGTTAGGAGCGAATCGGCTCATGTGCCGCGTCCGCCGCGCCGCGACGGTTGCGTGGGGCCCTAGTCTGGAGGATGGTCCGATGTTGATGAGTACACTTGACGGTGTAGAGACATTTCCCGCGTATCCCGAGCTCGCCGGCAAGCGCGTGTTGCTCACCGGGCTGTCGCGCCTGCATGGCGTGGATATCGCCCGCGCGTTCGCCGAGCATCGCACCCGGCTGGTGCTGCAGGTGGCGGAGGATTGCGCTGAGACGCAGGCCGTCGCCGAAATTGCGGCGCAAACCGCGCTGGATATGCGGATGTTTACGGGCCCGCTGCTGGACAACGAGGCCGCAGTGCGTTTTGCCCGCACGGCCATCAAGAGCTTCGACGGGCTCGATGTGGTGATCAATATTGCGAACCTGTCGCTGCCGGCGACGGGTGCATTCGCGAGCGAGGCGGAAGTGGATCGTGCCGTGTCGGCGGCGCTGACGCCCGCCTACGTGATCTCGCGCATCGCCGCCAACCGCATGCGCACCACGTGGACCGAGGGCACCATCCTCAACATCCTGCCCGAGCCGAAACTCATCACACGCGCGGCTCGCGGACTGGCCGCGGTCGGCCGCAGCACGTTGACCGCCATCACGCGCTCGGAGGCCGAGAAGTGGGCGCCGGACCGCATTTCCATTAATGCCGTCGCGCCGGCGACGCTGTCGGCGGGCCTCGGCGCCACGCTGTCGTGCGAGCCCGATATCGCCACCCTGGCTCTGCAATTGGCCAGCCGCCGCGGCCGCGAGCTGTCGGGCATGGTCTACGAGGCGAGCGCGGGCTAGGCGCTGGGTATTGACTTCATTGTGCCGGCGCCCCGTTGACGCCCCTACCCCGCTGTGACTACTTGAATGGTGCGGCCCGCTGGCTGCGCCATGAGGCGTGATGACGAAGCTTTTGTATTTCGCCTGGGTCCGAGAAAAGGTCGGCAAGGCAGAGGAAACGCTGGCGTTGCCGGCGCACGTCACCACTATTGCCGAACTCGTGAGCTGGCTGGTGGCACGCGGACCGGAATACGCCGAGGCGTTCGCCAAGCCCGAGATCGTGCGCGCGGCCATCGACAAGTCCCACGTCAAGATTTCGGCCAGTGTCCGCGGGGCGCGGGAGATCGCCTTCTTCCCTCCCGTGTCGGGAGGCTGACACCATGAGCGTGCGCGTGCAGACCCAGGACTTCGACCTCAGCCGCGAGGTGACGCAGCTTATCGGCGAGCGCACCGACGTCGGCGCGATCGTGACGTTTACTGGCACCGTGCGCGATCAGGCCAAGGGTCAGCCCATCATGGCGATGGCGCTGGAGCACTATCCGGGCATGACGGAAGCCGAGCTGGAACGCGTCGAGGCTGAGGCACGGCAGCGCTGGCCGCTGCAAGCGACGCTCATCATCCATCGCTATGGCGAGTTGAAGCCCGGCGACAACATCGTTCTGGTGGTGACGGCATCGGCGCACCGGCAGGCGGCGTTCGAGGCGGCGGAATTTCTCATGGACTATCTCAAGACGCGTGCGCCCTTCTGGAAGAAGGAAACGCCGGCCGAGGGCGAAAGCCACTGGGTCGATGCGCGCGAGAGTGACGATGCGGCCGTGGAGCGCTGGAAGAGCTGATCGTCCGTGCGCTCAGACGGGCGCAGGCTGTAACGCAAACGCGGCGATGATCTGTTGCGCGATCTGCCCTGCGGGCGCGTCGATGGAGACGGTGAACGCGGGCTCGTCGGAGCCGGGCTCCTGCAGCGTCTGAAACTGGCTTTGCAGCAGGGCCGGCGGCATGAAGTGGTCGCGGCGCGCCGCCATGCGGGCCGCGATGAGATCGAAATCGCCGCGCAGATGCACCAGCCCGACGCCGCAGCGGCCCTCCAGCAGAACCTGCCGATAGGCGCGCTTCAAGGCCGAGCAGGAAACGATGCCCGGCTTTGCCGTGCGAAGGCGATCGTCGATCCAATGGGCGATGGCCGCCAGCCAGGGAGCACGATCCGCATCGGTGAGCGGGATGCCGCGACTCATCTTCGCGATGTTGGCGGGCGGGTGGAAGCTGTCGGCGTCGCGGAATTCCCAGCCGAGCGCGGACGCCAGCGCGTTGCCCACCGTGCTCTTGCCGGAGCCCGACACGCCCATCAGCACGACCACGCGCGTTGGCGCTGCTGCCGGCGAAGGCATCATTGCGGGCTCTTCGGCTCGACGTGGCCTCCGAAGCCCTTGCGCATGGCCGACAGCACCTTCTCTGCGAACGTATGATCCACGCGCGAGCGGAAGCGCGTGTAGAGCGAGCTGGTCAGCACCTCGGCCGGCACCGCCTGCTCGATGGCAGCCTGCACGGTCCAGCGGCCTTCGCCCGAATCCTCGACGTGGCCCGAGTACGAGGCGAGCTGTGGGTCTTCGGCCAGCGCCTTGGCTGTGAGATCGAGGAGCCAGGACGTGACGACGCTGCCGCGGCGCCAGACCTCGGCGATGTCGGCGACGTCGAGATCGAGGCGCAGCTCGGGCGCAAGCTTGGGTGAATTGGCGTGCTTCAGGATGTCGAAGCCTTCCGCCATGGCCTGCATCATGCCGTACTCGATGCCGTTGTGGATCATCTTGACGTAGTGGCCGGCGCCGTTGGGGCCTGCGTGCAGGTAGCCTTGCTCGACGCGGCGGTCGCGGCCCTCGCGGCCAGGCGTCTCCGGAATGTCGCCGCGTCCCGGGGCCAGCGCGTTGAAGATCGGATCGAGGCGATCGATGAGGGCTTTGTCGCCCCCGAGCATGAGGCAATAGCCGCGCTCCAGGCCCCAGACGCCGCCGCTGGTGCCGGCATCGACATAGTTGAGGCCCTTGGGCTTCAGCTCCGCCGCGCGGCGGACATCGTCTTTCCAGAAGGAGTTGCCGCCATCGATGATGGTGTCGCCGGGCTGCAGCACGCCAGCCAGCTCGCGGACGGTGCCTTCGGTCGCATCGCCCGCGGGAACCATGATCCAGACAGCCCGCGGGGCTGACAGCTTCTGTGCCAGCTCGGCGATGCTGGAGGCCGCCTGCGCCCCGTCACGCCCAAGCGCAGCACCGGCCGACGGGTCACGGTCGAAGACGACGCAGTTATGCCCGGCCCGCATGAGCCGGCGTACGATGTTGGCTCCCATGCGCCCGAGGCCGATCATGCCGAGTTGCATGGCTGATATCTCCTGATTGGCCGCGCTGTCACGGCAGGCGAGTGTCATGACTGGGGAGGTGATGTCAACGGCGGCCGGGCTCTGCTAGCCTCCGGCCGCATAGCCTGCGAAGGAATATCGATGCCGCCTGCCAACCTCGCCTATACGTCCGCCGCCGACCTGGCGCGTCTCATCCGCGAGAAGAAGGTTTCGGCGACCGAAGTCATGCAGGCGACGCTCGATCGGGCCGATCGGGCCCAGCCCATCCTCAACTGCTTCATCACCATTTGCCGCGAAGAGGCTCTGCGCGATGCCTCGGCCGCTGATGCCGCCATTGCCCGCGGCGATGCCGTCGGTCCGCTGCACGGCGTGCCGCTGCATGTGAAGGACATCGTGAACACCAAGGGTGTGCGCACGACCTTCGGCTCCTTCATCCATGAGCACAACGTGCCGGATACCGACTCCGCCTCCGTGGCACGCCTGAAGGCTGCCGGCGCCATCCTGTTCGCCAAGACGACGACGCCCGAGTTCGGGCACATGGTGTGGACCGAGGCGCCGCTGTTCGGCCGCACCCGCAACGCCTGGGATGCCTCCCGCACCTCGGGTGGATCGTCGGGCGGTGCGGCGGCGGCCTGTGCGGCTGGCGTCGGCCCGCTTGCCATCGCCACCTGTGCCGGCGGCTCGACTCGCATTCCGGCGGCTTGCAACGGCGTGGTCGGCTTCAAGCAGTCGCTGGGTCTCGTACCGCACGACATGGCACCCGAGGCATTCGGCAACCTCTCCTACATCACGCCGACGACGCGCACGGTGATGGACACAGCGCTGATGCTGGAGGCTATGGCCGGCTGGCATCCGAGCGATCCGCATTCTTTCGGGATGCCAACGTCGGGCTTCGTCGCGGCCGCGCGCGCTGAAGGCGACTTGAAGGGCCTGCGCGTGGCATGGCGCCCCTTCCTCGGCAACACGGTGATCGACAACGAAATACTCACACTGTGCGAGGAGGCGTCCGATAGCCTGGGCGACCTCGGCGCCACGATCGAGCCCATGGGCGACGACATGGAGCCGACGGAGCCGATCTGGCTGGTGCTGTCGACAGCGCTGTGGAACGCGCGCTTCGGCGATCTGCTGCCGAAGTGGCGCGATCGCATGAGCCCGACGCTGGTGCGGCAGATGGATGGCGGAGCGAAGCACACAGCCGAGATGCTGGCGCGCGCCTACGTCCAGCGCACGCGGGTCTATCGCCAGGTTCAGTCGTGGTTCGATCGGTTCGACGTCATCGCCATGCCGACTTTGACGCGCACCGCGCTCCCCATCGAGCAGCGGCTGTTCGAGCCGATCGAGATCGAGGGTCAGCCGGTCGATACACCGCGCAGGGCCTGGTTCCCCTACACGCACCCCTTCAACATCTCCGGCAATCCCGCCGTGACTCTGCCGGCCGGATTGCACAGCGATGGGCTGCCGGTGGCGATCCAGCTCGTTGGCCGTCGCGGCGAGGACGCGAAACTGTTGCGGGTTGCGGCGCTGTTCGAGCAGGCACTGCCCTGGGGTGAGCTGAGGCCGGTGATCGAAGGGCTCTAACTCCGGACCGTGGACCTTACGCCGCGGTGGTGTGCTCCAGCTCGGCCAACAAGGGCGCACGGCCGAGGATCAGGTCGGAGCCCTTCTCGCCGATCATGATGGTGGCGGCGTTGAGATTGGCCGACAGCATGGTCGGCATGATCGAGGCATCGACCACGCGCAAGCCTTCGAGGCCGTGAACGCGCAGCTGATCGTCGACCACGGCAGTCGGATCGGTGCGCGGACCCATGCGGCACGTGCCCATCGGATGGAACGTCGTCGTGCCGCGCTGCTTGGCGGCGGCGAGCAGTTCGTCGTCGCTCTTGACGTTGGGGCCCGGAAAGTCCTCGCGGTCGTAATACGGCTTCATGGCATTCGAGGCGAGCAGCTTGCGGGCGAGCTTCATGGCGGCGAGCAAAATACGCCGGTCGCCTTCCAGCGCCAAATAGTTGGACTGGATGATGGGCGCATCGAACGGATCGGACGAGCGCACGCGGACATAGCCGCGGCTTTCGGGGCGCTGTTGCCACGATGCCACGGTCACGCCGGGGAAGTCGTCGAGCTGGGACTGCACGCCCTCCTTGTAGCTCGCCGGCGTGAAGGTGAGCTGGATGTCGCTGTTGGCCACGCTGGGATCGGACCGCCAGAAGCAGTAGACCAGCGTCGGATTGAGCGACAGGATGCCCTTGCGCGACAGCATCCACTTCGCGACTTCGCCGACGAGACGCGGGCCGCGCGCCAGCTCGTTGATGGTGATGATGTTCTTCACGCGGGCGACAAAGCGCGGTGCGTAGTGGTCGCCAAGATTCTCACCGACGCCGGCAAGATCGTGCTGGACCGGAATGCCGAGCGACTGCAGCAGCGCCGCCGGACCGATACCGGAGATCTGCAGCACCTGCGGCGAGTTGTAGGCGCCGCCGCACAGGATGACCTCGCGGCCAGCGCGGACTTCCTTCGGCACGCCATGCATGCCGCCCTGCATGTAGCGAACGCCGACGGCGCGCTTGCCTTCAAGGACGATCGAGGTGACGTGCGCGTGCGTCCGCACGTGCAGATTGCCGCGCTTCATCGCCGGATGCAGAAACGCGCGGGCCGAGCTCATGCGGCGGCCGTTGGCGATGGTGCGCTGAACGTAGGAAACGCCTTCCTGCGTTCGGCCGTTGTAGTCCGGGTTGCGCGGGATGCCCATCTCGACGGCGCCTTGAATGAAAGCCTCGCACAACGGGTGCCGCCAGTCCATGTCCGTGACGGTGAGACGGCCTTCGCGGCCGCGATAGGTGTCCTCGCCGCTGCCGATACGATTCTCGGCGCGCCGGAAGTACGGCAACACATCGGCATAGCCCCAGCCGCGATTGCCACGTTGCGCCCAGGTGTTGAAATCGAGCGGCTGGCCGCGGTTGTAGACGTGGCCGTTGATGGAGCTCGAGCCGCCCAGCGTTTTGCCGCGCGGGGCCAGGATGCGCCGCCCCCCGGTCCATTCGTTGGGCTCCATCTGATAGAGCCAGTTGATGCGCGGGTTCACGAACGTCTTCATGAAACCAGCGGGGATGTGGATGAAGGGATCCCAGTCGGCCGGTCCTGCCTCCAGAACGCAGACCGTGAACTTGCTGCCCTCGGTCAACCGATTGGCGATGACACTGCCCGCCGATCCTGCGCCAATGATGACGTAGTCGAATTGATCCGTTCCCATCCCGCCTTCTCGTTTGAATTATGATTATGTATTGAGCTCTCTCAGATCGCAGAACGTACCGCGGAAATAGATCAGCGGATCGGCACCGTCTCGCGTGCGGCCGTCCCGAACCCGGCCGATGAAAATGGAGTGCGTATCGAAGCCGTGCTCGTCAACGAGCTCGCAGTCGATGCTGGCAAGGGCATGCTTGAGCACGGGCGCACCAGTCTTGAGCGTCGTCCATTCCTCGGCCGAGAACCGGGCCTCGCCTTCGAGGCCCGCTTTGCCCGAAAAGCGCATAGCGAGCGGAAGCTGGTCGCGCGCCAGCAGGTTGATGCTGAAGGCCCTGGTCGCCTTGATCGGCGTGTGCGCACTGGCGCTGCGATTGACGCATGCCAGCAGCGTCGGCGGTGAGTCCGTGAGCGAGCACACGGCTGTCGCCGTGAGCCCGGTGCGGTTGCCGGCGTCGCCCACGGCGATGATCGTCACGGCGCCAGCCTGCTGGCGCATCAATAAGCGATACGTATTCGAGTCCATTCAGCTCTTGAGCCTCCAGTCGCCGATCTCGGCCTTGGGCAGATCGAGATTATCGCGCAACGTCGGTCCTTTGTACTCCTTGTGATGCAAGCCGCGGCGTTGCAGCTCCGGCACGACGTAGCGTGTGATGTCCTCGTAGGTGCCCGGCAGCTCAGTAGCGGCGAAGACGAAGCCGTCGCAGCAGTTGTTGAACCACTCCTCGAGCTGATCGGCGACCTGCTTGGCGTTGCCGCAGAAGCAGGGATGCTCGCCGATGGTGCCGCGCTTGGAATACTTCACGAAGTCGCCCAGCGACGGGTTCTTGTTGCCCGAGAGCAGGATGACCCGGTCGAGGATGCCGCGCAGGCCGGAAATGTTCTTCAGTTCCTCATCGGTGAAAGGCTGATCCATGGGCTTCGACGCGAAGTCGAAGTTCAGCGCTTCAGACAGGAGCGCCAGCGCATCGATAGGCTTTGCCATCTTGTCGATCAGCGCACGCTTGTCCTCGGCCATGCTCTGGGTTTCACCGACGATGATATAGGTGGCCGGGCAGACGCGGACGCTGTCCGGGTCGCGGCCATAGGCGGCGAGCTGATCCTTGAAGGCCTTGTACTGCTTGCGGCCCATCTCGACCGACGAATAGACGCAGAAGACCAGTTCGCCCCAGCGCGCCGCGAAGTCGCGGCCGCGACCGGATTGCCCGGCCTGAATGATGACGGGACGGCCTTGCGGCGACCGCGGGACCGTGAACGGCCCTTTGGACCGGAACCAGCGCCCCTGGTGGCCGAGTTGGTGCACCTTTTCGGCGTGGGCGAACAGGCCCGAGTCCTTGTCGACGACCAAGGCATCGTCTTCCCAGCTGTCCCAATGGCCGAGCACGACCTCCATGAACTCGTCGGCCTTGTCGTAGCGCAGGTCGTGCTCGGGATGCTCGGCCTCGCCGAAGTTCTGGGCTTCCGACGAGTTCAGCGAGGTGACAACGTTCCAGGCCGCCCGGCCGCCGACCATCAGGTCGAGCGTGGCGAAGACGCGGGCCACGTGAAACGGCTCGTAGTAGGTCGTCGAATAGGTCGAGCCCAGGCCCAGGTTTTTCGTAGCCATGCCCATGCAGGTGAGGATGGTGCAAGGGTCCATCTTGACGACGCGGACTCCGTTGCGCACCGCCTCGACATGGCTGTGGCCGAGGATGTCGGGCATGGCCAGGCGATCATCGAAGAAGCACATATGGAACTTGCCTTCCTCGAGGGCGCGGGCAATGCGCTGGTAGTATTCGACACCCAGGAAATCGGTGGCCGAGCCCGGGTGCCGCCAGGATCCGACATAGTTGGAGCAGTTCTGGGCCTGCAGAAAGCCGACCAGCGCCATTTGCCGCGTTTTGCTCATAGGCCCTTTATCCTCCCGGCGCGGCGTGGTCAGCCGCATGCATTCCGTCTAATGTCCGGACATCTGATAGCGCGTTTGTGCGCAGGTTGTCATCCAGCGCTGACATGCGGAAAAAGGACGCCCGGCCCCGGCAACCCAGGGTAATATGATCACAACCGCGAAAATCGAGGAAGCGCCGATGCTGATGTCTGCCGCGGATTACCGGGAAAGCTTGCGGCGCTACAAACCGCGGGTGTTCGTGAACGGCCAGCGCATCGAGAGCGTGGCGGACGAGCCCCTTCTGGCTCCGGGCATCGCGGCAACGGGCGTGTGCTACGACTTCGCGCTCATTCCCGAGCATCGGCCGCTGATGACGGCGCGCCAGGCGACCTCCGGCAAGACCGTCAACCGGATGGTGCACATCAATGAAAACTCCACCGACCTCCTGAGCAAGCTCGAGGCGGTGCGGCTCGTCTGCCGCGAGTCGGGCTGCGCCATGCGCTACCTGACACACGATGCCGCCAACGGAATTTTCCAGGCCACCAAGCAGATCGAAGCCACGTTCGGAACGGAGCATCACGCCCGCTTCGTGACCTACCTGCACCGCATCCAGGACGAGGACCTGACCGTCGGCGTCGCCATGACGGACGCCAAAGGTGACCGGTCCAAGCGGCCGGGACTCCAGGCCAACCGGGACAGTTATGTGCATATCGCCGAGCGTCGGCCGGACGGCATTGTCATCCGCGGCACCAAGGCGATCGTGACGGCGGCGCCCTACGTGCACGAGTTTCTGGTCATGCCGTGCCGCACGATGACGGCGGAGGACACTGACTTCGCCGTCTGTTGCGCGGTGCCGGTCGATGCGGAGGGCGTGACCATCATCGCGCGGCCCGCGGGGCGACCGGGAGAGAAGACCGCGAAGTTCTCGTCGAAGTACGGCCAGTCGACCGGTGTCGTGATGTTCGACAACGTGTTCGTGCCCTGGGATCGCGTGTTTGCTGACGGCCAGCACGAGGAAACGGGGCAGCTCACGACCAACTATGCCACGCACCACCGCCATTCCTGCATCGGCGCGCGGGCCGGCTTCGGCGATCTGCTGATCGGCGCCGGCGCGTTGATGATCGAAGTCAACGGGCTGGACCCGGACAAGCACGGCCACGTGCGCGATGCCATGATCGATCTCATCAAGATCGTCGAAGGTTTCTTTGCCTGTGGCGTGGCCGCTTCGGTGTACGCCGTGAAAGACGCGAGCGGCGCGGCGATGCCGGACGCCGTCTTCTCCAATATCGGCAAGCTGCTGCTGGCGACGCAGATCTACGATATGCACCGGCTGGCGCATTACGTTTCGGGCGGCCTGGTGGTGGCGCTGCCGGGACCCGACGAGGACCACAATCCGGAAACGGCGGGTTCACTGGCAGCGGTGCTCGCCGGACGCGCCGACATTCCGGCGTCCTCGCGCATGGAGGCAGCGCGGCTGGTCGAGGACCTGACGGCATCCCACACCGGCGGCTGGATGTCGCTCATCTCGTTGCACGGCGGCGGCAGCCCCGAGGCCATGAAGCGCGAGATCTGGCGCAACTATCCGGTCGGCGAGAAGGCCGCCATGGTGGAGAAGCTGCTGGACCGCGGCATCCTCGACGAGGGGCAGCGCGTCTCGAAACAGCCCGGGCGCTGTTGTGCCACCGGATGCGAGGTGCCGAAGGTGGCGCGCCTCGAGGATGCCGCCGAATAGCCAGGCGCTCACATGCGGGCGAAGCGACCTTTCAAATCCTTGATGATCTCGCGGGCCGCGTTGTGGCCCGGCAAGCCCGTCACGCCGCCACCCGGATGTGCACCCGAGCCGCACAGATAGAGACCCGGCAGCGGCATGCGGTAGTCGGCATAGCCAAGGACGGGGCGCGCCGAGAACAGCTGATCCAAAGACAACTGGCCGTGAAAGATGTCGCCATCGATCAGACCGAACCGATGCTCCAGGTCCGCCGGCGACAGGATCTGGCGCGCGATGACGGCACGGCGGAAGTTGGGCGCGTGCTCGGTGATGGTATCAATCACCAGATCGGCGAACGCGTGCTTCTCGGCGATGTTGCGCCAGCTTCGGCCTTCTGGCAGATGCGGGGCTACGTGCTGCACGAACAGGCTGGCGACGTGTTGGCCTTTTGGCGCGAGGCTGTCGTCCAGCGTCGAGGGGATCAGCATTTCGACTACGGGCCTGGATGACCAGCCATTGGCGCGCGCGTCGAGCCAGGCGCGCTCCAGATACTCGACCGTCGGACCGATGACGATGCCGGCGCCGTGGTGATCCTGCTGGCTGGTCCCTGGCCGGCAGCGAAAGTCTGGCAGTTCGGCCAATGCCACGTTCATGCGAAACGTGCCCGAGCCGGTCTTGATGTGCATGAACCGGCGGCTGACGGCCTCGGGCACGCTGCCGGCGGGAATCAGGTCGCGGAACAGCAGCTTCGGCCCGACGTTGGCGGCGATGCGACGCGCGCGCAGGGCCTCGCCGCCGGCCAGAACGACGCCCGTCGCATTGCCGTTCTCGATCAGAACCCGCTTCACCGCTGCGCCGGTTCGGATGATCGCACCGGCGGCCTCAGCCGAGCGGCGCAAGGCCTCGCTGATGGCGCCCATGCCTCCGATGGCGTGCCCCCACACACCGGCCTTGCCGTTCACCTCGCCGAAGCAGTGATGCAGCAGAACGTACGCTGTGCCCGGGGTATAGGGCGAGACGTAGGCGCCGACGATGCCGTCGAAGGCGAAGGCGCCCTTCACGATCTCACTCTCGAACCACTGGGACAGGAAGTCCGCCGCGCTTTTCGTGAACAGATCGAGGACCAGACGCTGGTCCTCCATCGGCAGACGATAAAGCCGGCGACCGGCAATGGCCGCATGCACGACGCCCATCAGACCGCCGCCGGCGTTGGGCGGCGTCTGCAGCGCCAGATCACGCAGCACTGCCGTGGCGCGCTCGAGCGCCGCGTCGTAGGCCGGCAGCCGCTCGGCATCTGCCGTCGAGAACGCGGCGATGGCGGCCTGACGCTTGGCCGAACCATACGGCATCAGCAGCGACCGGCGCTCGTCCACCGGCCAGAAATTGGCGACGGGACGCTCCACGATCCGCAACCCGTGCTGCGGCAGCTCGAGATCGGCGATCACCTTCGGATTGAGAAGGCTGACAGTGTAGCTCGCCACCGAATTGCGGAAACCCGGGTGGAACTCCTCGGTGATCGCCGCGCCGCCGACGGCTGTATGCTTCTCGAGCACCACGACCGACAGCCCCGCGCGCGCCAGATAGGCGGCACAGGCCAAACCGTTGTGACCGCCACCGATGACGGCAACGTCGTGGTATTGCTCGCTCATTTGCTGGCTCACAGAACGGAAACGCCCGATGCACGCACGCGTTGCAGGGAGCCGGCAGCAAAAGAGCCCCCCGCAAACGAAGGGCTCCTCTGCCCGCTGCCGCACACTTGGCCCCGCTCCAAATGTCCAAGCGGGCCTCTCGCGCAGGACACGGTGGAGTCACATTGCATGCGCGCGCCGCATCTGTCCACCCGATGATTAAGCTCAACGCAAAGCTGTGCACATCGTCGCGCCAGTCTCTGCCGGAAACGTGCGCATCCGACCCGGATTGCCGCGACGGCCTCAGCGATGCTACGACCAGAAGACGATAAGAGCTGGAGCCCGCGATGACAAAACCCGCACTGCTTTCGACTGGTCCGATGATGCCACTGATCGCAGATCAGATCGAACCTGCATTCGAGGTGCACTGGATGCACAAGACCGGCGACGTCAACGCCATGATCGCGGAGGTGGGCCCGCGCATCGAAGCCGTCTGCACGGGCTCCCATACCGGGGTCAAGACGGACGCGGCGCTCATTGCCAAGTTGCCGAGGCTGAAGATCATCAGCAATTTCGGTGTCGGGTACGACACGATCGACGTTCCAGCCGCCGTCAAGCAGGGAGTCATTATCTCCAATACACCCGACGTGCTGAACGAGGAGGTGGCCGATACCGCGCTGGGCCTGCTTCTCTCCACGGTTCGGGAATTGTCCAAGGCCGAGGCCTACATGCGCGCGGGTCGCTGGCCGGTCGAGGGCGACTACCGGCTGACGCCGGCGAGCCTGCGCGACCGCACGATCGGCATGATGGGTCTCGGCCGGATCGGCAAGGCCATCACGCGCCGGCTGGAAGCTTTCGGGCTTCCCATCAGCTACTACTCGCGCAGCAAGCAGGCGGGCGTCTCCTACCCGCACTATGCCGATCTGACGGCGTTGGCGCGCGACGTGGATACGCTGATCGCCATTTTGCCCGGCGGTCCTGCGACCCAGAACATCGTCAATACCGAGGTGCTGAACGCGCTGGGGCCGCGCGGCATCTTCATCAACATGGCGCGCGGATCGATCGTCGACGAGGCGGCGCTGATTGCGGCCCTCAAGAACCGGACGATTCTAGCGGCAGGGCTCGACGTCTTCTGGAACGAGCCGAAGGTCAATCCGGAGTTTCTGACATTGGAGAACGTGACGCTTCTCCCGCACGTCGGCTCGGCCTCGGTCTTCACGCGCGACCAGATGGGACAGCTCGTCGTCGACAACCTCATCCTGTATCGCGACCGCAAACCGCCGGTGACTCCGGTGCCCGATACGCCGTTCAAGGGATGGTAGGGGCAAGCCGGATCACTTTTTCACGAGACGACATTTCTTAAGCGGGCCTTAACTGCGTTCGTGTAAATTTCGACATATTGAGTTGGCTCGAGGTGGGCAAGAGACCATCTACAGCTTGCGCAATCAGGAGTAAGTGCGTTGTCACTCGTGCGGCAGCCCATAGGGACGGTCGTCCAGCTTCATTCGCAAAGCAGCGCAGTCGCGAAAGTCGACGGCGACGCACGCGTGGCTTTGCGCCGTCGCGTCCTCAAGGCGGGCGTTGTCGCCTACAACGATCGCCACGTCACCCTGCCCTGCACCGTGCGCGATCTGTCCGCCACTGGCGCCCGCGTACGCGTGGAAGGTTCCATCAGCGCGCCGGATACGTTCGAGCTGATGATCGACATCGACGGTTTTGAAGCCAACTGCCAGGTCGTCTGGCGCAAGAGCAACGAGATCGGCGTGCGTTTCCTGGGCGCGCCGCGCATGGTGGCGCCAAAGCGAACCCAAGTCATCAACCCGATGCTGCCGACGCCGAAAGCGTCGCTGCGCCGCCAGCCCAAGCCCGGCGAAACGATCTGAGCCTCGCGGACCTCAGAACCAGCTCAGCTCGCGTGCTTCTGCAGAAACTGCTCCTTGCCCAGCACCATCATCACGTGATCGGCCGAGAACATATCGGCGTAGTGCAGCACATAGGCGGCATAACCCCGGTTGCGAAACGGCATCTTGGGCGAGTGCGTCGCCACCACGCTGATGATCTCGTGCGAGAAGCCCAGTTCCTTGAGCAGCATGGCGCCGACGACGCCGTGCGGGATCTCCTTGGACAGGGTCGAGCCAACGACCGCGCCACCCTCGCGCACATACATGAGCGGCTTGTCCACGTCGTGCAGGATCAGGATTGGAACCAGGAGTTCGTTGGCGAGATCGACGTTCCAGTCGGCCTTGGCGCGCTTTGCCAAATCGATGCCGGCGCGGGTGACCTCATTGACGTGGTGCATCAGGGGATAGTCGGCACCGGCGCTCCACGGCATGTCCTCCAGGCGCTCGTAGGGGCTCGAAGCCCACGTGCTGACCCACGCCGTGACCACGCGGTCGCGCATCTCGAGGGCTAAGAGATCGAGGCCGAACAGACACTCCTCGACCGCCTTGCGGCGCGCGTTGCTCGTCTTGTCGATGACGTACGGACTCAAACAGACCTCCCCGATTTTTTTCTTGGAATGGCGTCCTGCTGGGAAGGTAGCAGCAGGACGCCGGTCTGCCTACTGATCGAGCCACACGCCGATCAGATCCTGGCCCTGGAAGTGGCTGGCGGACATGTGCCAGCCTTTGACCTTCTTGTGATGCACAATGATGCGCTGCCACCAGTGCACGGTCAGGCTGTAGTTCTCCGTAAGCAGGTGCTTCTCGAACTCGTGCACGAGGGCCTTGCGCTTGGCGACATCGAGCGTCCGGTTCTGCTGATCCCACAGATCGTCCAGCTTGGTGTCGGTGTGACGGGAGTAGCTGATCGGCGACTTCTTGTTCGTCAGATACGATTGATGCTGCGCCGTGACATCGTCGGCGGGCACCGTCACGGGATACATGGCGACATCAAACTTCCCGTCGACCAGATTGCCGAAGTAGGGGGTGGTCTCGACCTGCGAGTGCTCGGCTGTCACACCAATACGACGCCACTGGTCGATCAGGAACACCCCAACGGGCGTGTAGGGCTCGGCCAGCGTACGATTGTGCAGCTGAAATTTCAGGTTCTCTTGCCCCGCCTCCTTCAGCAGGCGCCTGGCCTCGGCACGCGACTTCTCGATATCCCGCCCGTAACCCGGGATCTTCTCGATCTCCGATTCCGGCAGCGCATACTCGTAGCCGGGCCGCAGCATGCCGCCCGTCGCTTTCACGATGGTGATCTTGGAGAGCGCCTCGTTGCCATTCCAGCGATCGATCGCCAGCGAGAGCGCACGTCGCACCCGCGGATCGTCGAACGGCTTTTTGGACGTATTGAAGATGACGATGTCGTTGGTCGCCCACGGCCCTTCATGCAGAACGAACTTGTCCTTGTCGGCCGAGTTCATGAGCTGATCGCGCTCGCTCGGCGTGCGGCCGCGAAACTCTACGTCGAACTGTCCCCCGAGTAGTCCCGGAACGACAGCGCCAGTTTTCACAAAATAGGCCTTGTAGCCGTCGAGGTATGGCAATCCGTTGCGG
The DNA here is from genome assembly GCA_046154585.1 of Hyphomicrobiaceae bacterium. GTDB lineage: Bacteria > Pseudomonadota > Alphaproteobacteria > Rhizobiales > Hyphomicrobiaceae > CADEFX01. The sequence continues at coordinate 16,760 of JBJXDX010000058.1, forward strand.
AAGTAGCCATCGAAGCGCTTGGTCGTAAGATGTGAGCCGCGCACGTACTCCACGAACTGATAGGCGCCAGAGCCCAGGATGTTCTGCTCTGGGAATTTCGGGTCCTCCTTGATCTTGGCCGCGCTGTAGATGCAGTTGAAGGGCGACGCCAGGACGTCGAGCATCGATGCACTGATCTCGCTGAGCCGGAAGATGATTGTCGCCGGATCGGGCGCCTCAATGCTCTTCACGATCGAATACGCGGACTTGCGCAGAGAGACCACGCCAGTCGGCGGGTTGGCGATGCGATCGAATGACGCCTTCACATCGGCGGAGGTCAGAGGCGAGCCGTCGTGAAATTTGACGCCTTCGTGCAGCTTGAAGGTATAGGTCAATCCATCGTCGGCCGCATCCCAGCTCTTGGCAAGGTCGCCGACAATCTTGCCGCCCTGGCTGCTGTCGTATTTGACGAGGTAGGAGAACATCGGGCTGATGGGATGCAGCAGCGCAAACGTCTGCGAGGCATGGCAATCGTAATTTGGCGGTTCAGCCGTGACCGCAAAATTCAATATGCCGCCGCGCTTTGGCGTTTCCGCGGTGGCGGTCGAACTCGGGGCAAGGACAAACGCAATAGCTGCAGCGGCCGCAAAACCAGACTTCATTCAAACCTCCCTTTAGCGCTCGCCATTTTATTGATTGTATCCCCGGCGTGCCACGAACCTGGCTTCGCGCGGGAGCTTTGGGACCGGGGGGCAACGGCGCCGCCCCGCATCAGCCACGATGGCTGACGTCCGCGGTCAGATTAATGGACGCAGGCGATTGGTCAAATGAAACGTTGCAAGGGGCTGACCGGGCAGCCTCAGCCACCCCAGGTGCACACTACCTCCTGACAGCGCGTGCGCCCGGCCAACGAGCAGCGCGCGGCCACCAGGCGGCAGGTCCGGCATGTGTAGGACGACAGACAGCCGCGCACGCGGCCTGTGCGGGAGAAATTGCAGGTGCGGACGGTCTGGCAGTCCCGGCCCGGATCGATGCCGACGGCTTGCTGGGCGACGGCCGGTGAGGATGCCTGAGCCAGCGTCAACAGCGCGACGGCAAGGCCAGCGGCAAGCCACATCGACAGCGCGTGAAGTCCAGACATGTGCAGCACTCCCATCGCCTGAGGCGATCAGATGTCTGCAAATGGTCCCGCAACTCAGGGCCCATGGCAATGGACGCTCGGCCTATACGTTAAGAGAAGGCAACGGCTGTGCCCGGCAAGCCACGCCCAGCGGAGACGCCGGGATGCCTATTCGGCGGCCTTCTTGGCCGGCTGCACGGCGGCCATGTAGTCGTTGAGAAGCTGCTCGGAAACCCGGCCGGGCTGATAGTTGTAGGGGCCAATCTCGCGTACCGGCGTCACCTCGGCCGCCGTACCGACGATGAAGCACTCCGTGAACCCCGGCAGTTCATCCGGCATGATAGTCCGCTCGTTGACAGCGATGCCGCGCCGTTTCGCGAGATCGATGACCGTGCGCCGGGTAATCCCGTCGAGGAAGCAGTCGGGCGTAGGCGTGTGCAAGGCGCCGTCCTTGACGAAGAAGATGTTGGCGCCCGTGCATTCGGCCACGCGGCCACGCCAGTCATACATCAGCGCGTCCGCATAGCCGGCCTTCTCCGCGCGATGCTTTTCGATGGTGCAGATCATGTAGAGGCCGGTGGCCTTGGCCTTGGCAGGAATGGTGGCAGGATCGGGCCGACGATATTGGGCAAGGCCGATGCGAATGCCGCGCAGGCGCTCCTGCGGATCGAAATAGGAGCCCCAATCCCAGGCCGCGACTGCGAGATGGATCTTGTTGAGCTGTGCCGACACGCCCATCTGCTCGCTGCCGCGCCAGGCGATTGGGCGCACGTAACAGTCCACCAGCTTGTTGGCCCGCATGGACTCGTTGCAGGCGGCATCGATCTGCTCAACGGTGTAGGGGATTTCGAAGTCCAGCATGCGGGCGGAGTCGATCAAGCGCTGCGAGTGCTCGCGCAGCTTGAAGATTTGTCCGCCGTAAGCCCGCTCGCCCTCGAACACGGCGCTGGCGTAGTGCAGACCGTGCGTCAAAATGTGCAGATTGGCTTCGCGCCACGGCACCAACTTGCCGTCGAACCAGATGAAGCCGTCCCGATCGTGATAAGGCACAAGCGTTGCCGCCATTGTATCCTCCAGAAGGCGTACTGAACGCCGTTCTGTTCCAGGCGTTCCGTTCAGCACGCAAAGCTTTGTCAGCATTGGAAGCGCCACAGCCGTGGCAGCTCGCGAACCCCCACCACGCGCCGCTGGACGGCCTGCCGAGCCTCGCAAAATGACTTGCCACGACTAACAATCGGCTTCAAATAAGTCAACATGACTGACATAACCGCACCGACTCTCGGCCCGCGCACAGGCCCAGCCGAAGCCGCCGCTGCCGAACTTGCCGGAGAGACGCGACCCGACGCTCGCCTCGTGACAGTCGTCGAACTGCTGTTCTTTGCCTACCGCGATTTCACGGGCGAGGCGGATGCCGTGCTGGAGGAGATCGGCCTCGGACGGGCGCACCACCGCGTGCTGCATTTCGTCTATCGCAACCCCGGCCTGAGGGTCGCCGATCTGCTGGGCATCCTGAAAATTACCAAGCAGAGTCTCGCCCGCGTTCTCAAGCAACTGGTAGACGACGGCCACGTCACGCAGTCTATGGGCGAGCGGGACAGGCGCGAGCGCCGCCTGATGCTCACGGACAAGGGAACGGCATTGGCGCGACGCCTAATCGCCCTGCAAACGGCACGCGTGGCGCAGGCACTGTCGTCCGCTGGGCCGGAGGCCGAAGTTCTGACGCGCGATTTTCTGTTCGCCATGATAGGTGTCGACGATCGCGCCGGCGTCGCCACTCTCACTCGCGATCCGGAGTTTGCCGCCTAGATTGCGAGGCAAGGGGGTGTCACATGACGGGGAGCATGACCTACCAGCGTCGCGAGCCGCTGCCCGACAATGCGCCCCATGTGCTCGTAGTCGATGATGACCAGCGCATTCGCGACCTGCTCGGGCGCTACCTGCTCGAGAACGGCTTTCGCGTGACGACGGCATCGGATTCGGCGACCGCGCGCGCTTCGATGCGCGGCCTGAGCTTCGACCTCGTCATCCTCGACCGGATGATGCCGGGCGAAGGCGGGCTGGAGCTTGCTCGCGAACTCAAAACCATCTCGCCTGTGCCGATCTGCATGCTGACAGCCAAAGCGGAGCCGGAAGACCGGGTCGAAGGGCTGGAAGCGGGCGTCGACGACTATGTGACGAAGCCCTTCGAGCCGCGCGAACTCGTGCTCAGGCTGCAGAACATCATGCGCCGAGGGCAGATCACCGCAGGTCCCCGCGAGGAGATTCGCATGGGCGACTTTACGTTCCACATCGCGCGGGGCGAGTTGAAGCAGGGCGAGGAGAACATCAAGCTCACCGAGCGGGAGCGCGATCTGCTGCGCCTGTTCGCAAGTCGGCCCGGCTCACCCATCGCCCGCCATGAGCTTGCGAGCGACGATGCCACGGGCAGCGAGCGCGCTATCGACGTGCAGATCAACCGTCTGCGCCGAAAAATCGAGTCCGACCCTGGCAATCCCGTCTACCTGCAGACGGTGCGTGGCAAGGGCTATATCTTCTACATCGATTGAAGACGCCCCCGGGGGCCTCGCCTAACCCACAAGAGTAGATGACGGCCGCGTACCAGAAGCTGCATGACATCGCGACCAGGGGTAGGGCTGCTCTACCCGATTGGTTGCAGAAGCCCGCGCTGCAAGGGCACTTGGGGCGGCTCGCCGCCGTGCTTGCCGACGCGATGCCCAAGGGCCTCTATGCACGCGCGCTCATCATCATCATCGCGCCGATCGTTCTGCTCGAAAGCGTCGTTGCCTTTTCCTTCATGGAGCGCCACTGGCAATCGGTGACCCGGCGCCTGTCGGAAGCGACCGCTCGCGACATCGCCGCGCTGATCGACGTGTACGAAAGCTACGGCATCAACGACGACTACGCCCGCCTCATCGAGATGGCGCGGGAGCGCCTGGGCCTGTCGATGCAGATCCTGCCGCCGGGCGAACTGCCTACGACGCAGCCCAAGCCGTTCTTCGCGCTGCTCGATCGCACGCTCTCCAATGAGATCAGGAAGCACGTTACGCGGCCGTTCTGGATCGACACCGTGGGCCAGTCGCGGCATGTGGAAATTCGCGTCAAGCACGATGCCGCCATTCTCAGGTTCATCGCCACGCGCAGCCAGACATATGCGTCCAACTCCCATATTTTCCTGATCTGGATGGTCGGCACGTCCGTCGTCCTGCTCACGGTCGCCATTCTCTTCATGCGCAACCAGATCAGGCCGATCCTGCGGCTGGTCGAGGCCGCCGACGCGTTCGGCAAGGGCCGCCGGGTGCCGGACGATTTCCGTCCGCGGGGTGCCCGCGAGGTGCGCCAGGCCGCCCAGGCCTTCATCGAAATGCGCGAGCGCATCACCCAGCACGTGGATCAGCGCACGGCGATGCTGGCCGGCGTCAGCCACGATCTCCGCACGGTGCTGACACGGTTCAAGCTCGAGCTCGCATTTCTAGGCGACGGCCCGGAGGCCAAGGCGCTGAAGGCCGACGTCAACGAGATGCAGCACATGCTCGAGGACTATCTCGCGTTCGCCAAGGGCGACGGGGGCGAGGTCGCCGAGCCGACCAGCGTCAGCGAGCTTCTGGAGGAAGTGCATGACGACGCGCAGCACTTCGGCAAGCCCATCGAGCTCAGGCTGCGGCGGCGTCCGCGTGACCTGGTCCTGCCGCTGAAGCGCAATGCCTTCAAACGCGCAATCACCAATCTCGTCTCCAACGCTGCCCGCTTCGGCGATCAGATCATCATCCGCGCCGGCACGGACCGGCAGTGGCTGCGCATCGAGGTGGATGACGATGGGCCGGGCATCCCGCCGGAGGAGCGCGACAACGTCTTCCGGCCGTTCTACCGGCTGGACCACTCCCGCAACCAGGACGAAGGCAATTCCGGCCTCGGGCTCGCCATCGCACGCGATATCGCCAAGAGCCATGGTGGCGACGTCGCGCTCGGGGAAAGCTCCATGGGCGGGCTCAGAGCCATCATCCGCGTCCCATTGTGACGCTCATCGCCCCCAACGCGCGCCGGACATTCGATCGCCGCGGCAAGGCTGACACAGCCGATCGTCATCATAGCGAAGATCGGTAACCATCTTGGTCGTCACTTAGACATAGGATAGTTTGTGCATGGTCTCGCCGGGCCAATGTGATGAGAAAGGGAGTGACTATGTCATCAAGGAATATCTTGGCCGCGATTGCGCTTTCTTCCACGATCGCCGGCTTTGCCGGAGCGGCTCAATCCGCGCCGATGTCATCCGTGCTGCCGAGTCTGGCTCCGTTAGCCTCGTCGGAAGTTGAGCCCGCGCGCCATCGCGAAGTGTGCGAGCGCGTTTGCAGAAGGCGGATCTTTGGCAAATGCACTCGTCGTGTGACGCGGTGCTATCGTCCGCGGCATCGCTGGTAGACGTTTGCGGAGCAGTAGCCACAAGCTGCTGCTCCCTTCCCTCTAGAACAACCGTCCACCGTCGGGCACCTCGCGCTCGGGGCCGAGCAACACCACCTCGCCCGTGCCGTCCGGAAATCCGAGCGTCAATACCTCCGACATGAACTTGCCGATCTGGCGCGGCGGAAAGTTCACTACGGCCGCGACTTGGCGGCCGATAAGCGTTTCGGGCGCATAATATTTGGTGATCTGTGCCGCGCTTTTCTTCTGCCCAATGCCCGGCCCGAAATCGATCACGAGCTTGATCGACGGCTTACGCGCCTCGGGATACGGCTCGGCCTGAACGATGCGGCCGACGCGGATATCGACTTTGAGAAAGTCGTCGAACGTGATCTGCGGCGCCGCGGTGGCCCCCGTCATTTTCTGCTCCCTGATGATGGATATGCGACCGGTTGTGCGACGCTAGATCCCCGCCCCCGTCGGCGGCGTGCCGGCCGACGTGGCGCCGGCCCCAGCATCGTCGGTTGCCCGCGGCGATGATTTGAAACCGCGCGGCATCGCCGCCGAGATGAACTTGGTCAAGCCCGAACAGATTTCGTCGATGCGCGTCAGCGTGCGCTCGCCGCGCCGCAGGCGGCGGTCAAGCGCAGCCATCGTCCGTGCCTGCCCCGGATCCTCGTCCGCAAGCCATACGCGGAACACGGAGCCGTACACAGTGGCCAAGCCGGCAACTTTGAAGCCGCCCTCAAGGCCCGCAGTGTTGACGCCCGCCGCCTCGAGCATCCAGCGCTGCGACTCCAGCACAGGACGCACATGCGCCGGGTCGGGCAGTCCGTTTTGGACAATCGAGCGCAGGGCCGGCCGGTAAGGCGCAAGCACATCGAACCGGCACATAATCACTTCAAACAGCGTATCTCGCACCGGCTGGTCCGGCGTGCGCTTGGGCGCCCGGACAAGAACCTCGTCGTCAACCTCGCTCGTGAAGGCCGCGATGATCTCGCCCTTGGAGGCAAACTCCTTTTTCAGGGCCGACAAGGTCGTGCCCGCAGCTTCGGCGATGTCAGCCAGCGTAACATCTGCCCAGGGCCGCCCGGCGGCGAGCCGCAGGGCGGCTGCAATGAGGGCGTTTCTCGGTAGCGCGGGATCGAGCATGGTTGTCAGTCCTCCATGCTCTTAGATAGGGCTTGGAGACCACCCTTTGAAGCACCAAGCGGCATCAACCCGCCAGCTCCTTGGATCGCCGCGACGCAGCCAGAACGGCTTCGGTCATCACCGGCTGCAATCCATTTTTGGCCATGAGCACCTGCAGGGCCGCAAACGTTGTGCCGTTGGGCGAGGTCACATTCTCCCGCAGGGTGCTGGCAGGTTGATCCGAACGATGCAGCAGCTCGCCGGCGCCGGCAACCGTCCAGCGTGCCAGCTTGGCGGCGAGATCCGGCGCCAACCCTGCTTTCACGCCAGCTTCGGCCAAGCATTCGGCGAGATAAAAGACATAGGCGGGCCCCGAGCCCGATACCGCCGTGACAGGGTCGATCAAGGCTTCATCGTCCACCCATGCGGTCTCACCGACAGCCGACAGCAAGGCGCCACACATCTCCTTCTGCCGGACGGAGACATGTGCATTGGCTGTCGCAACGGTAATGCCGCGCCCAACCGCCGCCGGCGTGTTGGGGATGGAGCGGACAACCGCCGCGCCGGGCGCGAGATGACGCTCGAAGCTGCGGATCGTGCGGCCCGCGGCTACGGACAGGACCACGGTGTTCTCGCCGGCGATTCTGGTGAGGGGCGGAAAGACCTCCTCCATGATCTGGGGCTTCACGGCCATGAGCAGCACCGCCGGAGGCGCGTCGAGGCGCGGCACCTCGCTGACCACACGGACGCGGTGTTTCGCGAGCAATTCGGCGATGCGCGGCGGAGGAGATGGATCCTGCACAATGATGCGGCCGGGATCCAATCCGCCGTCCAGCCAGCCCGCCAGGAGCGCGCCACCCATGTTGCCGGCACCGGCCAGCACGAGACTGCCATCGAGTTGCAACGCCATTGCCACCTCCGCCCGCTCACACGGCGAACTCATCGCGAACCGGTTGTCGCGAAATCTTAGGGTCGGGCGGGAGTTCTGGCGAGGAAAGAAATTTTCCGCGAGCGCGTCAGGCGTGGCCTTCGGTCTCGAACATAGTCGAGGCCAGCGCTTCCTTGCTCTCACGGCCCGCCCAGACCACGAACTGGAAGGACTGGTAATAGCGCTCGCACGCCTCAAACGCTGCCCGCAGCAAGGCCTCGCACTGCGCCGCGGTCGCCACGGTCCCATTCAGCATCAGGCCCTGACGGAACATAATAAGGCCTTCCTGGGTCCACAGATCGAAGTGGCCGAGCCAAAGCTGCTCGTTGATCTGCGCAATCAGCCGGTAGACCTCGCTCAGCCGGTTCTTCGGTATCTTGAAATCGAACGCGCACGCAATGTGCAGCGTTTCGAGATCGTCGCGCCAATTGAGGGACACGTGATAGTCGGCCCAGGTGCCGGCAACGATGAGGGTCAGCTCCTCGTCAGCCGTACGCTCACAGGCCCAGCCATGACCGGACGCAACCTGCTCGACCAGGTCGATCGGGTTGGTCACGCGCTGGTAGCCCTGATCAGCTGTTGCCATTCGTTCCCCTCGGATATTCGTTGCCCGTGCTGCTGTGTCCCCGTGCGGTCCGGCGCAGCATATCTGCCGACGTAATCGAACCGACGCACGAGTCGCAACACGGTGAATTTATTGTCCACGGCCAAAGTGACGATCCTCGGGCAACCCTAGAATATTTAAGCAGGATCGGCACAAGCGCTGCACAAGCTGTGGAGAGCCGGTGGAGAACTGTGGGATGGGCCGGGGCGCCTCTTGACCCTCGCGAGCCAACGCCAGCGGATCGATTCAAGCGCGGGTGCGCATCCCAGCGAGTTCGGCTTCGAGAGCCTCGATGCGTGCACGCAGGGCCTCGTTCTCGTCGCGCGCCTTGACGGCCATGGCCTTGGTGGCCTCGAACTCCTCACGGGTCACGACATCCATCTCGCGCAGGACGCGTTCGCCCTGCGTCTTCATGAATGTCTCGACCTCGCGCCGCATGCCCTGTGCGGCGCCGGCAGCATCCGTCATCAGCTTGGCCAGTTCGTCGAAGATGCGATTGTTGGTCTGGGTCATCGGCGCCATCAAATCCTGGTTGTGGCCGCACGGGTACTGCAAGAACTATGGTGCGGGGGACCGCCGCATTCAAGCAACACGGGTGTGCCCCGCCGCAGCAATGGGCAACAAAAGTGTCAAAAAAACGCGGCAACGCGCCACCCTGCCTTTGCTTGACAGAGCGCCGCCGAGACCCCCAACGTCCGCACGCATCGTGGGGCACCGAGGCAGGGCGACATGGTTCCGTTAGTTATCTCCTATCCGTCCATCGATCCCATCGCGCTGCAGATCGGGCCGCTCGCGATCAAATGGTACGGTTTGGCCTACGTCGCCGGGTTGCTGCTCGGCTGGCAGTACATGAAATGGCTGGTCTCGGATGGCCGGCTCTGGCGCGACGGTAAAAGCCCCTTCGCCGCGACCCTGGCCGACGACCTGTTCATTTGGGTGGCGATCGGCGTGGTCGTCGGCGGACGCCTCGGGCACGTGCTGCTCTACGAGCCGGCGTACTTTCTCAGCCATCCGCTCGAGATCGTCAAAATCTGGAATGGCGGCATGGCCTTTCACGGCGGCATGCTGGGAACGATCTTCGCCATGTGGCTGTTTGCGCGCCAGCATGCGATCACGCCGCTGACTGTAATGGATGTGGTTGCCGCCAGCGTGCCGTTCGGCTTGTTCTTCGGCCGCGTCGCCAATTTCATCAACTCGGAGATCGTCGGGCGTCCCTCGGACGTGCCCTGGGCCATGGTGTTCCCCGGTTGGGGTCCCGAACCCCGTCATCCGGCCCAGCTCTATGAAGCCGCCCTCGAAGGCATCGTTCTCTTTCTGATCCTGCGCTGGTTGACCCATCATCGCCTCGCGCTGAAGACGCCGGGCGTCGTCGGCGGCGCGTTCCTCGCCGGCTACGGCGCGTTCCGCATCGCGTGCGAATTCTTCAAGCACCAGGAGTATCGCGGCATCGTCGGCGATGGGCTGTTTACGATGGGCATGCTCTACTCCCTGCCGATGATCGCCGTCGGCCTCTGGCTCATCGCGCGTGGGCGGGCACACGCATATCCATGATGGGCGATCGTCGCGATACGCCGCTGGCCGCGATCCTCAAGGCGCGCATCGCCGACAAAGGCCCCATCACCGTCGCGCAGTATATCGAGGCGTGCCTGCAAGATCCACAGCACGGCTATTACCGGATGCACGGGATCGGCCGGGACTTCGTCACGGCACCGGAAATCAGCCAGGTGTTCGGCGAGTTGGTCGGGCTGTGGTCGGTCGTCGTGTGGCAGCAGATGGGGCAGCCGCAGCCGATCCGGCTCGTCGAACTCGGCCCGGGTCATGGCACGATGATGCGCGACATGCTGCGCGCGGCGCGCGTCGTGCCGGACTTCCTGCATGCTGTGGAGGTCGACCTCGTCGAGACAAGTGCCGCATTGGCCGCGCGGCAGTCGGATCTGATGCGGGATGCCGGCGTTCCGGTGCATGCCCATGGCGCGCTCGATGACGTCGCCTCTGGAGCCGCCATCGTGGTCGGCAACGAATTCCTGGATGCGCTGCCGGCGCATCAGTATGTGCGAACGCGATCGGCTTGGCATGAGCGAACAATTGGCCTTGATGATCAGGGCGATCTGCAGTTCGGCATTGGCGCGGCGGCGAATGCGGGGCTCGACGAGCGCTTTCCCGGCTCGCGCGAGGGCGATATCGTTCAGGTTCACGCTGAGTTTAGAAAGTTCGCCACCTGGATGGAGAAACGTGCCGCAGACACTTCGGTCGCCGCGCTGTTCATCGACTACGGCCACACGACATCGGCTTCCGGCGATACACTGGAAGCTGCGCGTGCGCATCGGCCCGAGCATCCGCTGGCCTCTCCGGGAGAAGCGGACCTCACCATACACGTCGATTTCGAAAGTGTGACACACGCATTCAGCGAGCATCGGACGCTTGCCGTCGACGGCCCCGTTACGCAGGCGGAATTCCTGGGAGCGCTCGGCATCGCCGAGCGTGCGAGCCGACTGATGGCAGCCAATCCTGCCAACGCCAATGCCATTGAAATGAGCGTGCAACGGCTGATGGCGCCGCAGGCGATGGGTACACGTTTCAAGGCAATCGGCATCAGAAGCCACGGACTGCCCGCATTGCCCGGCTTGACGACGGAGAGACCATGAAAACCACCGCACCGACGGGCATCGCATGCTGAAGCCGATCGAAGCACCCGCACTGGCGGCGATCCCGAACATCGAGCACGGCTTCTTCACGCGACAGGGTGGACGCTCGACCGGGATTTACGCATCGCTGAACTGCGGCACGGGCTCGAAAGACGACCGCACGACCGTGCTCGCAAATCGAGCCCTCGTCGCCGGGCACCTGGGAGCAAAACCAGGTCACCTGCTGACCTGCCACCAGAGCCATACAGCGCTGGCAGTCGCCATCAGCGAGCCGTGGGCCAATGGCGCGGCCCCGAAAGCCGATGGCATCGTGACGCGAACGCCGGGCCTCGCCGTTGCCGTGCTGGCCGCCGACTGTGCCCCGATCCTGTTCGCCGACCTCGACGCCCGCGTCATCGGCGCGGCACACGCGGGGTGGAGAGGTGCGCTGGGGGGCGTCCTCGAAGCGACTATAAAGGCCATGGAGGATCTCGGTGCCAAGCGCGAGCACATACGGGCCGCGCTTGGGCCGTGCATCGGGCCGGAAGCCTATGAAGTGGGCCCGGAATTCGAGGAGCAGTTCCACGGGAGCGATTCGGACAGTGCGGCCTTTTTTCACCTGCCGGGCCCTGATGCACGAGCGCATTTCGATCTTCCGGGCTATGTGATGAACCGCCTGAAACGGGCCGGCTTAGCCGAATCGCAGAGCGTCAGCCGCTGCACGTATGCCAATGAGGATCATTTCTTCAGCTTCCGGCGCACTACCCACCGTTCAGAAAGCGACTACGGCCGACAGATCTCGGCCATTGTTTTGCATTAATTTTTCCGTATTCAGGGTCTTATCATTGGCCTAAATTGGGATCTGCGAACAGGAAATCCTGTGCCTCCGGCTGGACGCGGGGCGGCCGAAGGTCTAGGGATTCGCGAGGGGTACCGGCATTTCGGATCTATGTAAGGCCACTAAGTTTGTACGATGGCCACCGGTTGTCAGCGGGTCAGGACATAAGGGGGACGTCATCGTGACGTACTTCGACGCTGCTTCGGTGCAGCGCGGCATCAGACGTTATGCTGCCGCTGCTGCAATTATCTTCTCGGGGGCTGGCCTCGCCGGGTGCGAAACCGGAGGGTCGATTCTGGGCGGCTCCGTCGCGTCCAACGAGACGCCTGTCCAGTCGCAAGCTTCAGTCTCGGCGGCGCCGATCGCGAAGATCGCACTCGCGCCGGTCATAGGTGCGCCCGATCCGGTATCCAAACAGCTGGTCTCACAGCTCACCAGCGCGGTGGAAAAGCGGCGCATCGCCATCACGCCCGATCGCGATGCGAAAGCCGACTACATGCTGCGCGGCTACATCGTCGCGGCGCGAGACAAGTCCAACACCAAGGTCTCCTACATCTGGGACGTGACGGATCCGACCGGCAAGCGCGTCAACCGCGTGACCGGCGAGGAAGTCGTGGCGAGCACGAACCCGAAAGATCCGTGGGCGTCCGTCAGCGCGACGGTGACGCAGAACATCGCCGACAAGACCGCGGCGCAGCTCGGCTCGTGGCTACCGGGCCAGAAGGGCGCGGCGGTGGCATCGGGCACCGACTCGTCGGCCGCGCCGGCCGCGGTGGGCGGCCCGACGGCAAGCCAGACCAGCACGCAGACGGCGTCCTCGGGCGATGGCGGAGCGAGCGAGCGGCCGCAACGCACGGCTGCATCCAGCACGGCCACGGCCAGCATCGCGCGCTCAGGCGATGTGGCCGCCATGGTGCCGTCTGTGACCGGCGCACCGGGAGATGGCAACTCGGCGCTCGCGGCTGCGTTGCAGGGCGAGCTTTCGCGCCAGGGCGTGGCTGTTACCGAGCAAGCTGCCGGCGCCACGTATCGCGTCGAAGGCAAGGTGATCATCGGGGCTGCTAAAGAGGGCAAACAGGCCATCCAGATCGATTGGCGCGTCAAGGATCCCCAGGGCAAGGCGCTCGGCACGGTTTCGCAAAAGAACGAAATTCCTGAGGGGTCGCTCGATGGCAGCTGGGGCAAGACGGCTGACGCTGCCGCAGCCGCCGCGGCCCAGGGCATCGTCAAGCTGCTGCCGCAACAGCGGGCCTCGAATTGACAGGCCGACACGGTCGCTCAGGCGAACGTGTCAGAAAGATGAAAAACTGAGGAAAGCTGGGGGCTCGGACCGTTTACAGGTCTGGGCCCTCTTGCTAGAAGGCCCCCACCAGTAACGAGGCGGAAAGCGGTTTCCATGCCCTTCGACTCGCGCGACAACCAGGGCGGCGGCGCACCGCGCATCAAACTGGTTGCAGGCAACAGCAACCGCCCCCTGGCCGAAGCCATCTCCGCCATCCTCAAGCTGCCCCTCGCCAAGAGTGTCGTGCGGCGCTTCGCCGACATGGAAGTGTTCGTCGAAATTCAGGAGAATATGCGCGGCGAGGACGTCTATGTCCTGCAATCCACGTCGTTCCCAACCAACGACAACTTGATGGAGCTGCTGATCCTGGTGGACGCGCTAAAGCGATCGATGGCGCGGCGCATCACGGCTGTCATGCCCTACTTCGGCTACGCCCGTCAGGACCGCCGGCCAGGCCCTCGCACACCCATCTCGGCGAAGCTCGTCGCCAACCTGATCGAGCGGGCGGGCGTGCATCGCGTCATGACGCTTGATCTGCACGCCGGCCAGATCCAGGGCTTTTTCGATATTCCGACTGACAATCTGTTTGCGGCGCCCGTGATGGTGCGGGACATCCAGGAGCACTACGATACGTCGAAGCTCGTCGTGGTTTCGCCCGACGTCGGCGGCGTCGTGCGCGCGCGCGGTCTCGCCAAGCGCATCAACGTGCCGATTGCCATCTGCGACACGCGGCGCGAGCGGCCGGGTGAATCCGAAGTCATGAGTGTCATCGGCGACGTGCGCGGCAAGCGCTGCATTCTGATTGATGACATCGTCGATAGCGGTGGCACCCTCGTCAACGCGGCGACAGCGCTACTGAGCCAAGGCGCAACGGAAGTGATGGCCTACATCACACACGGCGTTCTTTCCAATGGCGCGGTGTCCAAAATCGTCAATTCCAAGATCAAGACACTCGTCATCACGGACTCAATCCAACCTACCGAAGCCGTCAAGGCAGCCCAAAACATCCGCGTACTTTCCATCGCCCCGCTGCTCGGCGAGGCGATCGCGAGGACGGCACGCGAGGAAAGCGTCTCCTCCCTTTTCCATTGAAGATAGCCCCAGGGCTGCGCTCCGATAGGCGTGGCGCGCCAGATCGGCATGATCGGCATGCTCTCCAAGACTGACGCTTTCGTCATTTCGGCCCTGCGGGAGCCTTGGCCGCAACCCGCCGACTATCCGGCGCCGGTCGCCGTCGCGGCGCGCAGCTCCTCCCTGAAGCTGATATCCAGTGGCCTGTTTGCCCTGGTTCTAGCGGCCATGATCGGCATCATCCTGCGGGAAAACGCGCTTTCCCCGACGCCGTTCGAAGGCTGGCGCCTGTGGCTCAGAATTGGTGCAGCCGTGGGCATTGGGGTGCTCGGGATCGTCATCGTCGTGTCTGGCGTGGCTTCGATGTTGAAGCCCAAGCTTCTCGTGTCGCTCGGTCCGGCCGGGCTAACGGTGCCCGAGTTGTTTGCCGCCACGCTGCCGTGGAGCGATATCAGGGCAGTCCTGCACGACAAACCGCGCGTAAAGATTTTCGGCGCGGGGCGCATCCTCATTGGCGTACGCGACGGCCATCGTTTTGGACCTTTGCCAAGTCCCGACGTGCAACCCGCGACAGAACCCGGCGAGTTCGATGTGACTGCGATACCGCAGCTTCTGAATGTGCCGGTGGACCGGCTCCTGGTGCAGATCCAGGCCCATCGCGCGCATTACGGACAGAACTCGGCCAAAGAGTGAGGCGGCCTCATCGAGCGCTCAGGCGTTCGGAGGCATCATGGCCAGCTTGAACTTCAACGCTCCGCCGCACGCTGAACATTCAATTCCGGGCAGAATTTCGGGCACGACATAGTCAGGTCCAGCCGAAGCGATAAGATCGTCGACATCGAAGGTATAGAAGCGGCCGCAGCCTGCGGTCTGACAGTAGCCTTCGAGTGCGAGTTTTCGCGCCTTGATGGCGCCGAGCTTCCAACTGGCCGGCCGGCCGGCATCGTCAGGTTTGTCTGTGCCCATTTTTACCTCCGTCCGAGGCCGCCCGCCTGCTCCACGAACTTGGCTACCGTCTCGGCTCCTGCGCCCGCCCTGAGATTCGTGAACACGTAGGGTTTCTCGCCGCGCATGCGCTTCGTGTCGTTCTCCATGACATCGAGGCTCGCACCGACGTGCGGGGCGAGGTCGATTTTGTTGATCACGAGCAGATCCGAGCGCGTGATGCCCGGGCCGCCCTTGCGCGGGATCTTTTCGCCCTGGGCGACGTCAATGACGTAGATGGTAATGTCGGCAAGCTCGGGCGAGAAGGTTGCCGCGAGATTATCACCGCCAGACTCGATCAGGACCAGATCGAGGCCAGGAAACCGTTTGGTCATGGTGCCGACGGCGGCCAGATTGATCGAGCAATCCTCGCGGATGGCCGTATGCGGGCAACCGCCCGTCTCGACGCCCATGATGCGCTCGTCGGGCAGCGCGCCGGCCCGCATCAGGATCAGCGCGTCCTCCTTGGTGTAGATGTCGTTGGTGATCGCGCACAGATCGAAGCGATCGCGGAACGCTCGGCAAAGCGCTTCCATCAGCGCCGTCTTGCCGGAGCCGACAGGGCCGCCGATACCGACACGGAGCGGTCCGGAGTGCGAGCGTGAAGCTGTCATTGGCCACCCTTTCGTGCACAACTTTTTTCAATTGGTCTCATGAGCGGAACAGCCTCGTATATTGTGTCTCGTGCTGCAACGAGGCGAGATCAGAGTGCCAGCATGCGCCACCAAGGTCCGCTAGCGTTGCGGCGAGGGATCGCCGCGAAACACTTTCAATCTCTGGCACGAGTCCGGCCAGCACACGCTGACCGTCAGTCTGCCCGACGACGCCCAGACGAACAGCCGCCGATACAAGATTGCCGACCACTGCCAAACCATAGGGCACCAGGAACGCTTGAAGCGCAATGCCGTGCCCTGCCGCAGCGATGCCCACAGCCGTGCAGTAGGCGATCTCGCCGTCACGGATGCCGCGGACCCAGGAGATCGCTGCACAAGGCCATGAGGCTTCGATCTGCGTCATGAAAGCGCCGCCCTGGGTCACGGTTTCCAAGTGACGTTCGGCAGAAGGCTGCAGGGCAACGGCAAGATCGATGGCTTCGCGCAGCGCCGCACCATCCCGCTGCATCGTGGCGTGCCATACGGCGCAGAGCAGAATCTGATCGTTGCCCAAAGCACCATACGCAACGAGATCCTCCAGCCAGGCGGCCAGCGTTTCCCGATCTTTGATCCAGCCACGTTCCGCCGCCCACTCCAGCCCATGGCTGAAGGCAAAGCCGCCTACCGGGAATGCCGGCGAGAACCACAACAGCAGAGGCGCAGGGATCGCACCGCTGGCCCCATCGAGGCTGCGCACTTCCTTGAGCGCATCTAGTCCTGTGCCGTCTGGCATGACCTAGGCATGACCGCGTCGCGTCGCGGGCCCGTGATGACGATCGTGATCGCCATGATGGTGATGATGACTATGGTCACCGTGATGATGGCTGGCGCGCAACGGCCCCTGGCCGCCATACGCGCCGCCTTCCGGCTCGAAGGGCTTCTTCACGCGATGCACGTGCGCGCCCAGGCCTTCCACCATCTCTGCCAGCACGTGGTCGGGCTGGATCAGGATCGCGCCGGGCTCGATCTGCGCGGGCGTGTGGCGATTGCCGAGGTGCCAGGCGATGCGCGCAAGTGCGAGAGAATCGGCGGCGTGGATCTCCATGAGATCTTCGGCAGCGGCCTTGACGAGCACGACGCCGCCATCCTGCACCAACAAGCCGTCCCCATCGGCGAGATAAGTCGCCTCGGCAAGGTCGAGCATCAACTCGTGCCCTGCGTCTGTCTTGAGCACAAGGCGCCGGCGATAGCGCGACTGGCGATCGAGCGTGATCGTATCGAGGAACGCGCGCGGGCCAAGCTGGGCTTTGCGAATGACTGAGCCGGCGTGAAGCATGGTAGTCCCTCAGAACAGGAAATAGCGCTGCGCCATGGGCAGCTCGGTGGCGGGCTCGCACGCAAGCAGTACACCGTCCGCCTTCACCTCGTAGGTCTCGGGATCGACCTCGATGGCGGGCGTTGCATCGTTATGGATCATGCTCTTCTTCGAGATGCCGCCGCGCACGTTCTCGACGGCGACAACTTGTTTCGACAAACCAAGCCTGGAGGCAATACCGGCCTGGGCTGCTGCCTTCGACACGAACGTCAGCGACGTCATGCCGATGGCGCCGCCGAAGGCGCCGAACATGGGCCGCATGTGCACGGGCTGTGGCGTCGGGATCGACGCATTGGGATCGCCCATCGGTGCAGCCGCGATAGCCCCACCCTTGATGACACAATCTGGCTTCACGCCGAAGAACGCGGGAGACCACAGCACGAGGTCGGCAAGCTTGCCGGCTTCCACCGAGCCGATGTGCTGCGACACGCCGTGCGCGATGGCCGGGTTGATAGTGTACTTGGCGACATAGCGCTTGGCGCGAAAATTGTCGTTGCCCTTGTGCTGATCCTCGGGCAGCGGTCCGCGCTGCAGCTTCATCTTGTGCGCCGTCTGCCAAGTCCGGATGATGACCTCACCGATGCGGCCCATCGCCTGGCTGTCCGACGACATCATCGCCAACGCTCCGAGGTCGTGGAGAATGTCCTCGGCGGCGATGGTCTCCTGGCGGATGCGGCTCTCGGCGAATGCCAGATCCTCGGGGATCGACGAATCCAAGTGGTGGCACACCATGAGCATGTCGAGGTGCTCATCGAGCGTGTTGACCGTGAAGGGCCGTGTCGGGTTGGTCGACGACGGCAGCACGTTGGCGAGGCCCGCCACCTTGATGATGTCAGGGGCATGCCCGCCGCCTGCGCCCTCCGTGTGGAACGCATGGATGGTGCGTCCTTTGAAGGCGCGGATGGTGTCCTCGACGAAGCCGCTCTCGTTGAGCGTGTCCGTGTGAATCATGACCTGGACATCGTAGTTGTCGGCCACCGATAGCGCGCAGTCGATGGCCGCGGGCGTGGTGCCCCAGTCCTCATGCAGCTTCAAGGAGCAGGCGCCGGCCTTGACCATTTCCTCCAACGCATCGGGAAGGGAGGCGTTGCCCTTGCCGGCAAAGCCCAGGTTCATGGGAAAGGCATCGGCAGCACGGATCATCATCTCGAGGTGCCATGGCCCGGGTGTGCACGTGGTCGCGAACGTGCCGTGCGCCGGGCCGGTGCCGCCGCCCAGCATCGACGTGATGCCGGACATGAGGGCTTCCTCGATCTGCTGCGGGCAGATGAAATGAATGTGCGAGTCGAAACCGCCGGCGGTCAGGATCTTGCCCTCACCCGCGATCACCTCCGTGCCGGGGCCGACAATGATGTCGACGCTGGGCTGAATATCAGGATTGCCGGCCTTGCCGATCTTGTGGATGCGCCCCGCCTTGATGCCGATGTCGGCCTTGACGATGCCCCAATGGTCCAGGATCAGCGCATTGGTGATGACGGTATCGACCGCTCCGGCGGCGTTCGTCACCTGGCTCTGGCCCATGCCGTCGCGGATCACCTTGCCGCCGCCGAACTTCACCTCCTCGCCGTAGACGGTGAAATCCTTCTCAACCTCGATGATGAGATCGGTGTCGGCGAGCCGGACCTTGTCGCCGACCGTGGGGCCGAACATGTCGGCATAGGCGGCACGCGCAATCTTGAAGGACATCGATGCTCCTTACTACTTCACTTCGGCGAGCCGTGTGGCCTGGCTAGCCGCAATCTGCCAGCCATCACCGATCCGCACGTACACGGCGGTCCAGCGGAACGAGTAGGTCTTGCCGTCGGATGACTTGATCGGGCTGACGCCGGTGGCGATGGCCGTCCAGCCGCCGGGCACGCGGACGACCAGTTCGGTGACGGGCGCCGTCTCGATCACCGGATCGCCGGCCAGCGCCGAGACGATGCGGGCATCCTTGCCGTCCGTTTTGCCGGAGCCGTGCGTGTGCACGAACGCATCGGCATACATGCCACGTAAGGCAGCCGCATCCTTGCGCTCGATGGTTGCGGCAAGTGTCTTGCGGAACTCAGTGACTTCCTCGACGACAGCCTTCTCGGCGACCTGATTGAGAATGGCCGGCGGGTGCGCCACGGCAGCACCGACGGATAGGAAGCCGGCGAGAAGAAGAGCCAAGAAGCGCCTCATGACTTGCACTCCTGCGATCGAATCAGAGATCACCCATGACGTCCTGCCGAAAGCCGTAGACGCGGCGCGCGCCGGCCAGCGCGACCAGCGTCACCTCGCGCGATTGTCCGGGTTCGAAGCGTACAGCCGTGCCGGCCGGAATATTCAGGCGCATGCCGCGCGCCGCCTGCCGGTCGAACGACAGCCCGGAGTTGGTCTCGAAGAAATGATAATGCGAGCCGACCTGGATGGGCCGGTCACCGATATTGGCGACCATGATCGTAACCGTTTTGCGTCCGGCATTGATCTCGATGTTGCCATCCTTGATGAACCATTCGCCTGGGATCAAGGCACACCTCACTGCATCACGATTAAGACGCCGAGTACCGCCGTCGCCGCGCCGAGGGCACGTACCGGCAGCGCTCCGACGGTCCGCTGCAGTCCCAGGCCGACGCCAATGCCGACCACATGCAACAGGGCCGTTGCGGCCGCAAAGCCGAGGGCGTAGCTGGCCCAACCGTCGGCGGGCGCTTCCGCACCGTGTGCGTGCCCGTGGAAGATCGCGAATGCGGCGATCAAAACGGCGCCGACCGGGATCGGTGCGCTGACGCCGGTAGCGACAAGGACCCCCAGCACGACTACCGAAAGAGCAATTATCGGCTCGACCTGCGGCAGTTCGATGCCGGCATGGCCGATGAAGCCGCCCACCGGCATGGCCACGACGAAGGCCGCCGGCCAGATCCAGATGTGCTTGCCGCCGACCATCGCCGCCCACAGACCCACGGCGATCATCGCCGCCAGATGGTCGAGGCCCATCAGCGGATGCGCAAATCCGCCGGCCGCGGAGAAGCCCAGAAGCTGTCCGACATGCGCGAACGCTGGCGTCGCAGCGAGAAGAAGCGGTGTGCTCAGGAGCAATCGGCGAGTCATCGGTTGGCTTCCTCTTCTATCTTGGCAGAGATTTCCCTGCGGGCGTTGTCGCGTGCCGCGATGAACTCGGCATCCAGAATAGGGTTGCGTCCCCGAACCTGGGACACGACCGCCTCGGCCCACTCGATGTAGTCCATGAGGCGAGCCTTGCTCCACCCCGCCGGCGGGCTCGTGACCAACGCGCGCACGTTGGAAGTCTTGTCGGCGATCTTGAGCACCTGCGCGCGGGCGCTCTTGCGTGTCACCGTTTCGACCTGCAGCCGCTTGCGCTCCGCCTTCGGCAGGCTCTTGTCGTCAGTCACCTCGGCTACGAGCTTGGCCACGTCGGAGCCGAAGTGCGTGACGAGGTCTTCATAACGTGTGACGGTGTCCTCAAGCGTGTCGTGCAGGTAGGCGGCCGCGATCAACTCCGCGTCCTCGCCGCCTGTCGCCTCAGCCAATAGGGTCGCGACCTCCGTCAGATGATTGACGTAGGGCTCCTCGGCCAGCCCCTTGCGGTGCTGCGCAACGTGCGCCCGTGCGGCAAAATCCGCGGCGCGCGTAAGGAGGGTGAGGCGACTGTCACTCATCGGATGGGCTGATGCACCGTCACGAGCTTCGTACCGTCGGGAAATGTTGCTTCCACCTGCACGTCATGGATCATCTCGGGCACGCCGTGCATAACCTGATCGCGTGTCAGCACGCTGGCGCCGGCCTCCATGAGCGCGGCGACGGACTTGCCATCACGCGCGCCCTCCACGACGAATTCCGTTATGAGAGCGATGGCCTCGGGATGATTGAGCTTTAGACCGCGCTCCATACGGCGACGGGCCACGATGGCCGCCATCGAAATCAGCAGCTTGTCCTTCTCCCGCGGCGTCAGATGCATCTGTCCTCCCCTGGCTCAGCTCGACCACACGCGCGGCATGGATGCGCCCGACAATTCCTGCATGACGCGGACCATAGCATGGCGCATGTCCCTGGCCGCATCGGTCACGAAGCGCACGACAAGCAATCCGTTCCAAGCGCTTGCCCCCGCTCCGACGCCGGCACTTTCCAGCACCTCGCGCACGGACGCAAGCCGCGCTTCGGCATCCGGCGCGACGTAGAGGATGCAGGCGAATGCGCGCGCGGGGCCAAGGATTGCAAGGCGGTGCAGGACGTCCTCCGAAACGTCATCCAGCCTATTGGCTTCCGCAAAGATGAGCCGGCCGTCGCGACGCACCCGCCAGCTATCATGCAGCGCGCCGCGATCCATCACCTCGCCGCTGGCCGTGCGGCCGAAGATCATGCTTTCGGCAAACAGGAAGCGCGCGGTCGGCGCTACGTCCACCTCGCACCTGCGCCGCAGCCTGGCGCCGGAAAACAAGATCGTTTCCTGGGGCGCCCAGATCAGGCGCGCGCCGTCGCAAACGTCAAGGCGCGCATCGATCTCGCTATAAGATCCGATCGTTCGGTAGATGCGCTCCGCCGCCTGCGTCGTGACGGTCGCATCAGCACCGTGTTGTACCGAAAAATCCAGCTTGATGCGATCACCCCCGACGACACCACCACCCGTGTTGATGATGACCGCGTCCGCATGGCGGCTGTGGGTGCGGGGGAACTTCAGGCGATATCCGCCGCGTTCCGCCAGCGTAGCGATGCCAGTCGGGCCATCCAGCCTCGACGAAAACGTTGCCGTGATGCCGCCATCGACGCGGATCTTGTCGAGCGTTCGGGCTGCCGCGCGTGCCGGGTCTTCAGACGGCGAGGCGGCGGCGGACATCAGCTTCAACCATCTCCGCGCGCGTTCCGCTGATCACGACCTGGCCCCGATCCATGACGGCAAACCGGTCGGCGAGATCCCGCGCGAACTCGAAATACTGTTCCACCAGCACAATGGCCATTGTGCCGCGCTCCCGCAAGTAGCTGATAGCGCGGCCGATGTCCTTGATGATGGACGGCTGGATACCCTCGGTCGGCTCGTCGAGGACTAGCAGACCCGGGCGGGTCACCAAAGCGCGGGCGATGGCGAGCTGCTGCTGCTGCCCGCCGGACAGATCGCCGCCACGCCGCCGCAGCATGCTGCGCAGCACTGGGAACAGCTCGAAGATCTCGTCAGGAATGTTTCGGTCTTTGCGCTTGATCGGCGCGAAGCCCGTTTCAAGGTTTTCCTTGACCGTCAGCAGCGGGAAGATCTCGCGGCCCTGGGGCACAAACGCGATGCCGCGGCGGGCGCGCTCGTAAGCGGCAAGGCCATTGATGTCCTCGCCGTTCCAGACGACGCGACCGGCGCTCACCTTCTGATGCCCCACGATCCCGCGCAGCAGGCTGGTCTTGCCGACGCCGTTGCGGCCGAGAATGCAGGTGACCTCGCCCTGACGCGCCTCGATCGACACGCCGCGCAAGGCCTGCGCCGCACCATAGTGCAGATCGATGCCTTCAACGCTCAGCATAGGCGGGAGCCCTTCTTGCGCATGGCGGCGACGGCGGTTTCGGCCTTGCTGCCGATGACACGGAGCGGCCCCTTGAGCCCAACCCGCGCCGGACAAATGCCAGCGTTCGCTTTCGGCTTGGCCTGGCGGGTGCGAATGCGTGCTGCGCGATCAATCTTGCGGCTGGCAGGCAGATGCGGCGGCAGCATGGCTCGTTTCCCCTCTCAACGCCCCAGGTAGACTTCCACGACCCTATCGTTGGCCGACACGGCGTCAATGGTGCCTTCCGCCAAGACCGAGCCTTCATGCAGGCAGGAGACCTTGACGCCGAGCGCCCGTATGAACGTCATGTCGTGCTCGACGACGACCACCGAATGGGTGGCCGAGATCTCCTTGAGAAGGTGGGCGGTGTCTTCCGTCTCAGCGTCCGTCATGCCGGCGACCGGCTCATCGACCAGCAGCAGCTTGGGATCCTGCGCCAGCAGCATGCCGATCTCGAGCCACTGCTTCTGGCCGTGGGAGAGATCGCCCGCCGGCCGGTGCCGATGCTGCAGTAGGCGCACGCGCTCAAGGATGGCGTCGATGCGTTCGCTGGCGATGCGATTGCGCTCGCCGAACAGTGCCGAGCCCGGTGTGCGCTCGCCCTTGAGGGCCAGGCGGATGTTGTCGGCACAGTCCAGCGTCTCGAACACCGTCGGTTTCTGAAACTTGCGGCCGATGCCGAGCTGGGCGATCGAGGACTCGTCGAGCTGGGTGAGGTCGTGCTTGCCGTCGAAGTAGACGATGCCGTCGTCCGGCCGCGTCTTGCCGGTAATGACGTCCATCATGGTCGTCTTGCCGGCGCCGTTCGGGCCGATGATGGCGCGCATTTCGCCCGGCTCGACCGTCAGCGAAAGTTTGTTGAGCGCCTTGAACCCGTCGAAGGACACGCTGACGGCATCCAGGTACAGCAGGGCTTTCGTCACGTTGAGATCGGGTTCGACCATCGTCTACTCCGCCGCCTGGGGCTGCGATGCGGCTTGTCCGTTCTGTGGGCTCGAGTGTTTCTGAGACCGACGGTCGAGCCAT
The DNA here is from genome assembly GCA_046154585.1 of Hyphomicrobiaceae bacterium. Lineage (GTDB taxonomy): Bacteria > Pseudomonadota > Alphaproteobacteria > Rhizobiales > Hyphomicrobiaceae > CADEFX01. The sequence continues at coordinate 40,217 of JBJXDX010000058.1, forward strand.
TCGTAGAGGGTCCCGACAATGCCTTTCGGCAGAGCCAGCGTAACAGCCACGAACAGCGCACCCAGCGCGAACAGCCAGTATGGTGCGAGAAGTCCTGTCGTAAACGTCGACTTGAGGAAGTTGACGGCCACGGCCCCGACGGCGGCGCCAATCAGCGTGCCGCGGCCGCCGACAGCCACCCAGATCACCGCCTCGATCGAATTTGCGGGAGAAAACTCCGACGGATTGATGATGCCGACCTGAGGCACATACAGCGCACCGGCGATACCGGCCATACACGCCGAGAGCGTGAAGGCGAGGAGCTTGTAGTGCTCGACACGGTAGCCGAGGAACCGGACGCGGGATTCGGCATCCCGGATGGCGACCAGGACTTTGCCGTAGGTGGACGTCACCAGAATACGGGCGATGACGAACATGAGGGCAAGCATGGCCACGGTCGTGATGTAGAGCGCGACACGCGTTCCCTGCGCCTGGATGTTGAAGCCGAGGATGTCCTTGAAGTCCGTCAGGCCGTTGTTGCCGCCAAACCCCATGTCGTTGCGGAAGAACGCCAGCAGGAGCGCATATGTCATCGCCTGCGTGATGATGGAGAGATAGACGCCGGTCACGCGGCTGCGGAACGTCAACCAGCCAAACAGGAACGCGAGCAGGCCCGGCACCAGGAAGATCATCACGGCGGCGAACGGAAACCAGTCGAAGCCGTACCAGTACCAGGGCAGCTCCTTCCAGTTCAGGAACACCATGAAGTCGGGGAGGATCGGGTGGGCATACACGCCGCGCGTGCCGATCTGGCGCATCAGATACATGCCCATCGCGTAACCGCCGAGCGCAAAGAACGCGCCGTGACCGAGCGACAGAATTCCGCAATAGCCCCAGACCAGATCGAGCGCGAGCGCCAGGATGGCGTAGCACAGGTACTTGCCGAGCAGGGATACGACATAGGTCGGCACGTGAAACGTCGAGCTCGGGGGCAGAAGCATGTTGAGCAGCGGAATAACCACGGCCAGCAGCGCCAGAACGCCCAGGAAGATGCGGCCGCGACCGTCGAGGCTGTGGAGCAGGCGTGCCGTGATCATGCTTCCACCGCGCGTCCCTTGAGCGCGAACATGCCGCGCGGCCGCCGCTGAATGAAGAGGATCAACAGCACGAGAATCAGGATCTTGCCCAGCACCGCGCCGGCCACCGGCTCCAGAAACTTGTTGGCGACACCGAGGGCGAACGCGCCGAACAGCGTGCCCCACAAATTGCCGACCCCGCCAAACACGACCACCATGAAGCTGTCGATGATGTAGCTCTGCCCGAGATTGGGCGACACGTTGTCGATTTGGGACAAGGCGACGCCGGCGATGCCGGCGATGCCCGACCCCAGCGCGAAGGTCATGGCGTCGATCCATCCGGTGCGGATGCCCATCGAGCTTGCCATGCGCCGGTTCTGCGTCACGGCGCGCATCTGCAGACCGAGCGGCGTCGCCTTCAGCGCCAGCAGCAGCGCAAAGAAGACGACCAGCGTGAACACGATGATCCACAAGCGGCCATAGGTGATCGAGATGCCGTAGAAATCGAACGCGCCGGACATGTACGAAGGGTTGCCGACCTCGCGGTTGGTCGGGCCGAAGGTCGTGCGCACGGCCTGCTGGAGGATGAGGCTGACGCCCCAGGTGGCAAGCAGCGTTTCCAGCGGCCGGCCGTAGAGGAAGCGGATGATGCCACGCTCAATGGCAATGCCGACCAGAGCCGCGACGAGAAAGGCGAGCGGAATGGCGATGGGCAGAGACCAATCGAACCAGCCCGGCGCCATGGTGCGGAAGGCTTCCTGCACGACGAAGGTGGTGTAGGCGCCTAGCATGACCATCTCGCCATGCGCCATGTTGATGACGCCCATGACGCCGAAGGTGATGGCAAGGCCGATGGCGGCAAGCAGGAGGACCGACCCGAGGGACAGGCCGTACCACACATTCTGGAAGAGACCTGCGATGTAGAGCCGCCTCTCGATCGTCTGGACCGCGGCCTCTGCCGCCGCATTCAGCTCCGGTGACGGCGTGCTGGTGGCCCCGCGAATGACTGCCAGCGCATCGCGATCGGCGCGATTGGCGAGCGTTGCAATGGCCTCGGCCTTGGCGGTGATGGTGGCGTCCGCCTTGCTCAGGACGATCGCGGCACGTGCCTCGCTCAGCGCGCGATTGACGCGGGTGTTCTCTTCTTTGGCGAGGGCCGCGTCGAGCGTCGGCAGCAGCTTCTCGTCTTTCGACTTAAAAACGGACTCAGCTGCCGACAGCCGCTTTCCGGCATCGGGCGACAGCAGCGTCAGGGAGCCGAGCGACGCCTCGATCACACCACGCAGGCGATTGTTGAGGCGAACCATCGCCAAGTCGGTTGGCGTCGTCGCGGCTGCTTTTCCGGTCTTCGCGTCAAGGAAAGCGCCAGTGCGATCCTTCACAAATATGCCTTTGTCGGCTGCGCCGACGAACAGGCGCCGGTCCAACATGGCATCTAGGATTGCGGGCGCGGTCTCGGCCCCCGAGGCCGTGATTTCCGCAATGGCCTTTTCGGTTTCGGGATAACTGTCAGCCGCCAACCGGGCGAGGGCGTCGTCCAACGGTGCGGCAACCGCTGGAAGCGCGGCCAGCAGGAGCGCAAGCGCAATCAACAATCGAAAAAAGCCTGGCCGCACTGGGATCACCGTCGGGTTCGCAAGCTTGCGCCGAATGGACCGTGGAACGGCATCGTTTTCGACGCCGTTCCACACACTCTCAAGCGTCAGGTGAGCGCCTTAGGCGCCGCCGCACTTGCCCGTCTTGGTATTGAAGTTGCCGCACTTCTTCTCGACCCAGTCGGCAACCAGATCCTTGGAGCCTTCGAGGTACGGCGACCATGCAGCCCCCGGAACCAGACCTTGCGTCTTCCAGACGACGTCGAACTGGCCGTCGGCTTTGATTTCGCCGATGAACACCGGCTTCGTGATGTGGTGGTTCGCCAGCATTTTCGACGTGCCGCCCGTCAGGTTCGGAGCCTCAATACCAGGCAGCGCCTCGATGACCTTGTCCGGATCGATCGTCTTGGCTTTCTCGACGGCCTTGACCCACATGTCAAAACCGATGACGTGCGCCTCCATGGGATCGTTGGTCACGCGCTTCGGGTTCTTGGTGAAGGTTTTCCACTTGGCAATGAACTCGTCGTTGCCCTTGTCCTTGATGGACTGGAAGTAGTTCCAGGCCGCCAAGTGGCCGACAAGATTGCTCGTGTCGATGCCGGCCAGCTCTTCCTCACCGACCGAGAACGCCACGACAGGAATATCGGTGGCCTTCACGCCCTGGTTGGCAAGCTCCTTGTAAAACGGCACGTTGGCATCGCCGTTGATGGTCGAGACCACCGCTGTCTTCTTGCCCTCCGAGCCGAACTTCTTGATCGCGGCGACACGCGTCTGCCAGTCCGAGTGGCCGAACGGGGTGTAACCGATCGAGATGTCGGCCGGAGCGACGCCCTTGGCCAACAGATAGGCTTCGAGGATCTTGTTGGTGGTGCGCGGATAGACGTAGTCGGTGCCTTCCAGCACCCAGCGCTTCACGTCGCCGCCGTCCTTGCTCATCAGGTAGTCGACAGCAGGGATGGCCTGCTGGTTGGGAGCCGCGCCCGTGTAGAACACGTTGCGCTCGGACTCTTCGCCCTCGTATTGGACGGGATAGAAGAGGATGCTGTTCAATTCCTTGAAGACGGGCAGCACGGACTTGCGCGACACAGAGGTCCAGCAGCCAAACACGGCTGACACCTTCTGCTGGGTGATCAGCTCGCGGGCCTTTTCCGCGAACAGAGGCCAATTCGAGGCGGGATCGACGACGACTGCCTCGAGCTTCTTGCCGAGGAGACCACCCTTCTTGTTCTGCTCCTCAATGAGCATCAGCATCACGTCTTTCAACGTGGTCTCGCTGATCGCCATGGTGCCGGAGAGGGAGTGCAGAATACCGACTTTGATTGTGTCCTGGGCGATGGCACCGCTCGCACCTATGGCCAACCCCGCCGCCAACGCGACACCGCGCAACATCGCGCGCCCCGTAAATCCCATATGAACCTCCAAAGACCGTTACCTACGGATTTACCAATGGCAAGGCGTGTGCCAGTTGGTCGGAGGAGGCGCAGCGAGCGGCGCAACCATTTGGCAACAATCACCATTCCGGATGTTGTGGAGCGCAAGACCGCTGATGGGATTTCGCAGGCGCAGCATGCGTCGCCTACCGATCGAGCACATCGCCGCTTGTTTTATAGGCGACGACAGCGAAATGCCTTCACAATGGGCACACTTGCTCATTCAGCCGCCCGGTAAATCTCAACCGTGCGGCGAAACGTCTTGGGAAGTTCATTTTTACTGAGGCGCCACGTACTTCAATACGGCGCCTGAGACCGCGCCGCCGATGACGCACGGCAGGCCGACCTCCGGATGTCCTAAGGCGCTGACGACGACGCAGCCCAGCGCCAGCGCGGTCTGGCCCGCCGTTCCCCACCAGACCATGTTACGGCCGTTGGCAGGCCCCTTGCGCTTCAGCTCTTCGATGGCGCCCATGGCTTCCTTGCGGATGCGCGATGTTTCGAAGGTCTCGGCTGCGGTAATGACCTCGCGCAATGGCGCAGCCACATCCTTCGGCCGCGTGCCCATCTCCTGCTTCAGGTAGTCGAGCAACTCCTTGTCCTGCAGGGCATTGTTGGCGAGCGTCCACTTGGCCATGTTCCCGAGCGTCAGCTTCTCGACGTCGTTCTGGTCCTTGCTCCACGGCAGCGTCGTCAAAATGCGGCTGACGTGCTCGACCGAGCCCGTCGCGAAATAGTAGCCCCAGAGCGTGTCGAGCACCGCTGGCGTCGTGTCGAGAGGCAGCTTCAACAGGGTCTTACCCTTGCCGTAGAGATGATGCTCGATCAGCACCTTGCGCGCCGGCATGCGTTCGATGAATTTGCCGAGAAGCTCCTTCCAGGCGGGCAGACCGGAATAGGCGATAGCCCGCACGATGACGACCTGATCCTCCGGCGGCATCGGAAACATCTGGGCGACCAGCTTCTCCGCCAGATCCGGATTGGCGCCGAGGACGCCCGCGGTAAATCCAACGTAGACGCCCGCGGCATCGAGCTCCTTGAAAAGCGCTAGACGGCTCATCGCCTGCACGGCGCCTGGCAAACGCTGCGGCTCGGGATTTTGCCGATAACTATTGATCCACCGCAGAACATCCTGCGATGACGTCATCGGCGCTTGAGGGGGCTGTTGCCGCCGCGCCTTGGATTTGGGCCCGGCCGCCGATGCCACCGTTGCCGCACAGATGAGAAGGATAAGGCCGGCTAGAAGGCGACGCATACGACCTCCGAACACTTACACCATCGGCCGACAGCCGCCCGGCCGATGACGCGTTGCCTCCCCAGCAGAAAAACGACACGTGGCCATTCTTTGGCGGCCCGCCTTCTTGGCTACCTTGAATGGCCTAACGTTGGACGCCAGCCACTGATGCACGAAGTCGTTGTGCACCTGTATGCATGTGGCGCCAGTGTCGATACCGACCTCTGCGCAGACCTTAGTTCATTAATATTGCGTCAACTATTTGGCCACTTCCGCTGGGCTCGGGCATTGAGTGAACCATTTAACAACCTCGTTATGTTGAAATTGTCCCGTACTAAAAGAAAACGCACTCAAGTCGGTTGGGGTTGGAGTAGCACAGTGGCGTTGCTGTTGATCGATGATCAGGGGCACCTCTGGGACGGCGCGTCCCGGACGCTGCGTGCGTCGTTCGACTCGCCATATTCGGGCGGCGAGTTTTCCGACTATGCCGTAACCAATCTCGGCTTCATTGCAGCGAATGCCTACGGCGGCTCCTGTCAGGTTAGGCTGCGCCCCGATTTCATCACCGCGGCCGCCCACAACAGCTTGAAGCATTGGCTGAGCTCCGGGCGCATCGACCGCATTGTCCTGTCGTGGCTCGATAAGGACTGGCATCACGAGATGCTCAAGTCGCGCGACACGGCCGTCGCACGCGTCGCGGAGCTGGTCGAGATCGCCAAGCGTGCGCGACCCAAGGACTTCCTCGCTCATGCGGTGACAGCGAACGAGCTGCCGGAAAGCACTGCGTTGGGCATTCTCCTGCGCTATTGGGAGCGCCTCTCCGAACCCGAGGGCCATGCCTCGCTCATGAACCTGCTGAACAAGGCGCTGGGCAATCGCTACGTCCTGGTGGGGAAGGATCAGTCGTCGGAGAAGATGGTGTTCCGGGAGTTTGGCGGCGGCCTGTTCAACCACTACGAGGCATGGCGCGCAAACGGCGTCGGCGTGTCGCTCGATGCGCTTCCCGATCACGACTACGGCCTGTGGGCCGCCGAAGCCTACAGGAACGTCCTGACCGAAGGCGAGCCGCGCATTCACGACGTGGATGCCATCGTCAAATGGCCCCACATCGGCCGGACGCGCATGCGCTATAGGCGCGTCATCGTTCCGATCACGATGGAAAGTCAGGATGGCGTCATGCTAGGCGGCTCGATCATAGACAATCGGATCGATCTCAGAATTGGCCTCGCCTAGATACCCCGTGAAGTATTTGATCAGCTCGGCGGCGCTTGACCAGATGAACGCGAGGCGCAAGTCGCCCAGCATCGAGTTTTTCATCACAACGTCCCACTCCACGTGCGCGTAGCCCGCGCGCTCCGCCGTTCCGCCCTTGACCACATCCTCGGCCATGAAGCTGACGATGGAGTCGGTGTACCATTTGGTGAGTGCGTAAGCCTTGGTCAGGCGCGGCAGGATCGACGTCAGGCCTTGCCGCCGATAGTCGGGGTGGTACCAAACGGCGCCCGAGAAAACGACCCTCCCCCTGAAGCGGCCCATCGATTTCGCTGCAACCGTGCAGGTTTCGCCCGGCTGCTTGAACCGCTCCGGATCGCTGTAAAGGAGCCGCAGACTTTCCGTCTCTTCTTTGAAAGTGGCGTCTCCGAGATTGTAGAGCCGCGCCGCCTGCGCTGCCACGACCTGTCCCTCAGCGTTCCGTCCGAGCAGACAAAAGCCGTTGTCCTCGTTGAAACCGCTGACCTCGGCGTTGAAGACGGGAAAAAGCGGACGCCAGCTCTCACTGTTCTGCCGGTTGACGTACAGCAGTTGCTCCGTGGGCACGAACGAGAGACTGATCCCGCGTTTGCGCAGATCGTCGTCCCAGCGCAGGAAAAGCCGCCCCAGCAATTCGGCGGGGCCGTGATCGATCGAAACGTGAGACAGGAATGACTTGCCCGCTCTGGCGACAGATGTTCTACGCACGAACGGGGACGCAACGCCGTGCATTTGAGTGCCCTCCCCCAAAAGGTTAACAAAACATAAATTACAGCATAATTAACAGACCGTTAAACAGTGGCATGAATTTGGATAAATGTTAAACGACTTGGGCTCGGCGCAACAAAAAGGGCGCCCCGAAGGGCGCCCTCGATGAGGCGATAGACCGCTTCGATCAGTTGCGGTAGTCCGGCTCCTGCCGGTCCAGTATCCGCTTCAACGCGGCGAAGTGATAATCGCAAGCCTTCCCGTGCTTGAACTTCTGGCCGGTGCCCTTGAGCATCGACTCAACCACGTTCGGCGCCATGGGCAGAAGTTTTTGGCCTGTCCACATGGCGTAGATCTGCACTTGGGCCGCCCGCTCGGTGTAGTAGAGCAGATCGTAGGCCTCGGCCACGGAGGGGGCGACCGTGGCAACGCCGTGGCTGCCCATGAAGAGCACCTTCTTGTCGCCGAAGAGGTCAGCGAGACGCTCGCCCTCCTCCGGGTCGAATGCCGGCCCAGCGTAGTCCATGTCGTAGGCGATCTTGTTCATCATCAGCACCTCGGTCTGGCCGATCGGCTTGATGCGCGGATCCTCGAGCCGTGTCAGGGCGCTGGCAAACGGCATGTGCGTATGGAAGACGGCCCCCGCCTGCGGCACCTTGCGATGAATGGGAGCGTGGATCGCATAGCATGAGCGCTCGACCTCGCCGCTGCCTTTCAGCACCTCGCCTTCCCAGCTCACCTCCATGAAGCAGCTCGCCGTCACCTCCGACCAATGCAGCCCGAACGGAATTTGGTAATAGCGGTCCGATTTACCCGGAACCGACAGCGTGAGGTGGTTGAAAATGCCCTCGTGAAATCCGTGCATGACGGCGGCTCGGTGTGCAGCGGCAAGATCGATGCGCGCGTGCCGCTCCGCGTCATTGGCTGCCATTTGATCCAAGGACTCAGTCTTCTGCTGCATGGAACATGCTCCTCCGTTCTGGCTCGCTATGCTCGCGACACGGCGATTGACGGATCGGGTCCGCGCGACGGCTCGAGATCGAGCGAGATAGCGTCTCTGCACATCGCGGGCCCTTTAGGATCGGCCGCGCTCTGATCTCAGCGTAGCACACCACTCCGCTGCCAGATCAAGCAAACTCATCTCATGTGCGCCGCCATGCCAACTTGACCCCTGCGGTTCTCACGCGAGAGAAGCGCTATCATGTCGATGCTTCTCAAAATCGTCCTGATCGCGGCCGCCGCCTATGCCTGCCTCGTCCTCGCAGCCTGGCTGGGACAACGGCGGCTCATGTATTTTCCCGATCCGTCAAGGATTTCACCTTCAGCGGCCGGACTGGCGGGCGTCGAGGAGCACCTGCTCGATGTGTCGGACGGCGCAAGGCTCGTCACCTGGCAAGCGGCGGCTCAGCCTGGCCAACCGACGCTTTTGTATTTCCACGGCAACGCCGGTGGACTTGTCAATCGAGCCGGGCGCCTTGCGCGCTATCGCGCCATCGGATATGGGCTGCTCGCCGTGAGCTATCGCGGCTACAGCGGCAGCACGGGAAACCCGAGCGAGCGTGCCAACGTCAGCGATGCCATATCGGCTTATGAGGCGTTGCAGCACCGGGGCGTGGCTCCCGAGGACATTGTCGTGTACGGCGAGTCGCTGGGCTCCGGCGTGGCGGTGGCGCTGGCGGCGCAAAAGAAGATCGGCGCGCTCGTGCTGGACGCGCCATATACGTCAATCGTCGACGTGGCCGCGGGCCAATACCCGTTCCTGCCTGTGCGGACGCTCTTGACCGACCGCTACGAGAGCAACGCGCTCATTCAGCGCGTGACCGCGCCGGTGCTGATTCTGCATGGCGCGCGCGACTCGATCATTCCCGTCGAGATGGGGCGCAGCCTTCACGCGCTGGCCAATGAGCCGAAGCGGCTCGTGATATTTCCCCAGGGACGGCACGTGGATCTGGACGACCACGGCGCCGTGCAGGAGGTGCAGACGTGGGTGAGCGAAGCCCGCACCCTCTGACAGGTGTCGCTCAAAAGAAAAAGCGCCGGCAAAAACCGGCGCCCTCAACTGGACAGCTCTGATGCCGTGCCTCAGCGTGGCCCGCCGCCGCCGCGCGACGGCCCACCGGGGCCACCTGCTGCGCCCGGACGGCCACCAGGTGCCGGCTTCGCAACGGCCTTGCCCGGCAACAGACCCTCGCGCTGCGCCCGCTTGCGCGCGAGCTTGCGAGCCCGGCGCACGGCCTCCGCCTTCTCGCGCACGCGGCGCTCGGAGGGCTTCTCGTAATAATTGCGGAGCTTCATTTCGCGGAAGATGCCTTCGCGCTGCATCTTCTTTTTCAGCGCCTTGAGCGCCTGGTCGACGTTGTTGTCACGGACGAGAACTTGCAAGCGTGTTTCCCTCAGATGGCTACGGAATATCGCGTGTACAGCCGCGGCCTGGCCGCCCGAGGACTGCCAGCTCACCGCATTTGGGGCTGCTTGTAGCAAAGCTCGGTTAATGTGTCCACTCAGAGCTTGGTCACTTAGAGCATCCCGGGCCTGAGATAGTTGATGTGCCCCATTTTGCGGCCAGGCCGGGCCTCCCGCTTGCCGTAGAGGTGGAGGCACGCGTCGGGCTCGGCTGCGAGCGTGAGCCAGGCATCGGCTTCGGGACCGATCAAGTTGACCATCTCGGCATCGGAATGGCGGGTGGTCGGGGCGAGCGGCCAGCCGGCGACGGCGCGGATATGATTTTCGAACTGATCGGCCGTGCAGGCATCCATGGTCCAGTGACCGGAATTGTGAACGCGCGGCGCAATCTCGTTGACGAGTAACGGCTGCGCCGCATCGGGCCCGAGCCAGAACATCTCCACGCCCAAAACGCCGACATAGGACAGCGCCTCGGCAACCTGCCCGGCCATGGCGCGTGCGCGCTGCTCGAACGCGGCGGGCATGCCGGACGGAACGATCGAGCGGCGCAGGATGCCATCGGCATGCGTATTGCGCGGCACATCGTAGAACACGATCTCGCCATCCTGGCCGCGCACGACCAGCACGGAGATCTCGAAGGCAAAAGTCACACGCTGCTCCAGCACGCACGGAACCTGGCCAAACTGCTGCCACGCGGCGTCCAACTCGTCCGCCGTGCGTACGGTGGCCTGGCCTTTTCCGTCATAGCCGAGGCGCGACGTTTTCAGGATGCCGGGCGCTTTCCACGAAGCCAGTGCCCCGCGCCCTGCGCCCAGATCGTCACGCGTGCGGATGGCCGCAAACGGCGCAACGGAAATGCCAAGGTCCGAGATGAATGCTTTTTCGACGATCCGGTCTTGCGCCACGGCCAGGGCCTTGGGTCCGGGATGGACGGGCACCCGCTGGATCAGGTGCTGCGCCGCGTCGACCGGAACGTTCTCGAATTCGTACGTAACGACATCGACGGCGCGCGCGAATTCATCGAGGCGTACGAGATTATCGTAGCCGCCGACCGAATGCGCACCGGCCACATCGAACGCGGGACCGGAGTCGTCGGCATAGACGTGTGTGCGAAAGCCGAGGCGACTGGCGGCCTGCGCCAGCATGCGTCCGAGCTGGCCGCTGCCCAGGATGCCGATGACGGATCGCGGCGGCAGCCCGGCCAAGTGCTCAACCTTCCGAAGGGGCATCGGCGACGTCCGCGGTCTGGCGCGCGCGCCAGGCATCGATGCGTTTGGCGAGCGCCGGATCGGACAGCGCCAGGATCTGTGCCGCGAGCAGACCCGCATTGGCAGCCCCCGCTTCGCCGATGGCCAGCGGGCCGACCGGAATTCCGGCCGGCATCTGCACGATCGACAACAGGCTGTCCTGGCCATCGAGCGCGCTCGACCGGACCGGAACGCCCAAGACGGGCAACGTGGTCATGGATGCCGTCATGCCCGGCAGATGCGCCGCGCCGCCCGCCCCCGCGATGATCACCTTGAAGCCCGCCTCGCGCGCACCCTTGGCGAATTTGTAAAGGCGCTCCGGCGTGCGGTGAGCCGACACGATCCGAGCGGTGTGCGGAACTTTCAAGTCCGTGAGAACGGCGGCCGCCGCACGCATGGTGGGCCAATCGGACTGGCTGCCCATGATGATGGCGACCGATGCGCGGGTGTCGGCCATGATTCTGTTCGACAGCTCCTCGGCAGCATTCCGGGCTGCTGCACATGAAATAACCTGCCGGCCGGACCGACGGATTGATTGCCTTTTTCTATGGGGGAACAGTTGCGCCGGCAAGCACGCCCGTAAGGGCCAGTAAATCAGCCGCCTTACCGGCCTACGCAATAATATCGGGCGTCAGCTGATCTTCGACCGACTTGATCTGATCCTTGAGTTGCAGCTTCCTCTTTTTCAGTCGCTTGATCTGAAGCTGGTCGGCATGCCCCTTGTCCTCAAGCCCCAAAATCTCGGTGTCGAGGTCGCGATGCTCCATCTGGAGCTTGGCAAGAAATTCGCGCAATTCGCGTTCGTTCGATCGCTGCATCCGGCGATGCTCACACCTCTCGCCCGATCCCGACGCAGGCGTTCACTGGCGCAGTATCACTGTGAAATCCACACGACGCAAGCCACCGCCATGGCCAACTCTTGCCTGCGCACAAGGTTTCCATCGCGTTACCGGCGCCGGCCGGGAAGAGCGGTTGCCTATGGCACCCGGACGTCTCCACAGGCCCCGGATTCACGGCTTGTCCCGTTAGACAGGACGTCATTTGCGTGTCACACTTCCCCGTGGCTTCAACGACCCCACGGAGGCTAAAGATGTCGCTTGCGGCACATCTCGCAGAGCTGTCCGAGAAGCACAAGCTTCTTGAGCGCCGGATTGAAGAAGAGCTATCCCGGCCCGGCTCCAGTGATATCGACATTACGAAATTAAAGCGAGAGAAGCTCAAGCTTAAGGAAGAGATCGTCCGGCTGGAAACGAGAACCCGGCACTAATCCGGTTCCGGCAGAGGACACTGGCCCTTGCCCGATCAAACAGCGCGCTGCGCACGCGAAATCTGCGCGGCCTAGGTTTTGTTGCGCTGAGTGACCAGAGTTCCGACCACGATCAGCGCCGCGCCGGCAAGCGCCGACGCCGTCGGCAACTCGCCGAAAAAGATGTATCCGAACAGAGTCGCCCATACAAGGACACGTACGTAATCGGTGCCAGTCTCGCAGCCTCCGCGCCGGCGAACGCCAGCGCCAGCAGGTAGTGGCCCGCAACCCCGATAGCACCGATCAGGGCGAACAGCGCCAGATCATATCCTTCCAAAGGCACCCAAACGTAGGCCGCCGGCAGGGCCAAGATGAGACTTGGGCCGAGGTTCTGGAAAAAGACGATAGTGGGCAGTGGATCGCGCGTCGCTCGCGCCCTGAGCAGAACCATCACGAGCCCGTACGCCATCGATGATATCACCGCGGCAAGCGCGCCGAGCCAGGCCAAAGAGGAGTAGCTCGCGTCACCGATCCGGGCGCCGGCGATCAGCAGCATGCCGGCGAGCCCCGCGGCGAGCGCGATGCTGATGCGGGAGTCGATTCTTTCCCCAGCAGAAGCACGCCGAACAGCACCATGAACAGCGGCGAGACGAACGACAGCGCGATAGCCTCCGCCAATGGCAGCACGGATAAGGCGAAGAAGAACGTCGTCGCGACCACCACGACCAGCAGGGAACGCGTCCCGTTGAAGACAATGGTTTCGCGGCCGGGCCATCCGGGCCGCATGAACGCCAGCAGCAGCGTTGCGCCGATGAGACCGAACGAGAACCGCAGCCAGACGATCTGGAATGTCGGATAGCGCGCCGTCAGCAGCTTGATGAATGCGTCCATCAGCGACAGCAGGCCGTCGGCGACGACCACGAGTAAGATCGGGCGGGACATGAGAATCTATGACGTTCAGGCGGGTTAGACGACCACCACCTAACCTAGATGCAGTTCAGCAGGTCCTCCTCACCCACCGTACAGATCTTGCCGTCAGCTCGCCGACAGTGGGAATCCACCCAAAGGATTCCGAAATTGCATGACGGTATTCCGTCGCCGCCCCACGTACTGGCTGGCTTCGGGGCGGGCCGTTTGGCCTGCTTCTTGGCCTTCTGCTTTGTTGCGCGCTTCTCTTGTTGTGCTTCCGCCGGTGCTGTTGACGGAAGTAGGGCCAAGGATGCGACGGCGATCGCAACAGCCACGTTGACAGCGCGCATGAGCAGCCTCCCCTAGCCGATCAGGCAACCTGTCGCCCAGACGCTCGCGCGTCAACGAAGAAGGCCGTCACAACGAATGCGTCCCGTAGTGCGATAGTCCAGTCACACCGACTTCGCAATGTCGCGCAGCTTGAACTTCTGAATCTTGCCGGTGCTGGTCTTGGGAATGTCGCCGAACACAACGTGACGCGGGCATTTGTAGCTCGCGAGATTGGCGCGGCAGTACAGGATGATCTCGTCAGATGTCACCGTCGTGCCCGGCTTCAGCTCGACGAAGGCGCACGGCGTCTCGCCCCATTTGTCGTCGGGCTTGGCGACGACCGCCGCATGCGCGACGGCAGGATGCTTGAAGAGCACATCCTCGACCTCGATGGAGGAGATGTTTTCGCCGCCTGAAATGATGATGTCCTTGGAACGGTCCTTGATCTGGATATAGCCATCCGGATGCAGGACGCCGAGATCGCCGGAATGAAACCAACCGCCTTCGAAGGCTTCGCGCGTCGCCTTCTCGTTCTTGAGGTAGCCCTTCATGACGATGTTGCCGCGAAACATGACCTCGCCCAGCGTTTGACCATCAGCCGGCACGGGCGTCATCGTGCTGGTATCCATGACGGTCAGGCCGTCGAGCGGAGCGTAACGCACACCCTGGCGCGCCTTTTTCGCGGCCTGGACGGCAGGCGCCAGCGCATTCCACTCGGTGTGCCACTCATTGACGACGGCGGGGCCATAGGTCTCCGTCAATCCATAGACATGTGTGACGTCGAAGCCCGCGTCGCTCATGGCCGCGAGCACGGCCTCAGGCGGCGGCGCGGCAGCCGTCACGAACTGCACTGTGTGCGGCAAGGCCCTTTTGTCCTCTGGCGCAGCGTTGAGCAGGGTCGACATGACGATCGGGGCACCGCACAGGTGCGTGACCTTGTGCTCGGCGATGGCGTCGAACATCGGTTTGGCACGCACCCAGCGCAAGCACACGTGGGTGCCGGCCACAACCGAAAGCGTCCAGGGGAAGCACCAGCCGTTGCAGTGGAACATCGGCAGCGTCCACAGATAGACGGGATGCCGGCCCATGCCGGCCGCAACGACGTTGCCGTAGCACATCAGCGCTGCGCCGCGATGGTGATAGACGACGCCTTTAGGATTTCCGGTCGTCCCGGAGGTGTAGTTGAGCGCGATGGCATCCCATTCGTCGTCTGGGCGCCGCCATTCGAAGCTCGGATCGCCGCCGGCCACGAAATCGTCGTACTCGATGCTGCCCAGCCGCTCGCCGGTTTGGGGAAATTCGCGATCGTCATAGTCGATGATGAACGGCTTCACCTTGGCCAGCGCCAGTGCGGCTTTCATCACCGGCGCAAACTCGCGGTCCGTGATGAGTATCCTCGTCTCGGCATGATCGAGCTGAAAGGCGATGATCGCCGCGTCGAGCCGCGTGTTGATCGAGTGTAAAGCGGCCCCGGTCATGGGCACGCCGTAGTGCGCCTCCAGCATCGGCGGGGTGTTGGGCAGCATCACTGACACCGTGTCGCCCGGGCCGATGCCCTGTGAGGAAAGCCCCGACGACAGCCGGCGCGCGCGTGCATTGAGCTCCGCGTAGGTCCGCCGCAGCCCCCCGTGAATCACGGCCGGGTGGTTGGGATACACCAGCGCGGAGCGCTCGAGGAAGATCAGCGGCGTCAGCGGCTGATAATTGGCCGGAGTCCGATCCAGATTCTGCGCGTAAGGATTGGCGGGCATTTCCGTCGTCCAAGGCTCGATGCGACCCTGGCAACCTACTGGAAGGGCGCCATGGCTTCAACGCGGCCTTGCCTCTTGCTCCCGCGCTCGCAACAATGCCGCCAACAGTCGAAAATCCGGCGCCGCGCCCGCGTGTGAGCCGGCCATGAGGAGGATACCCATCGTGAGCCGCTACCATGAGGTCTATGCCGCCTGGAAGAAGGACCCGGAGGCGTTCTGGGCAGAGGCGGCGCGGGACATCGACTGGTACAACCTTTGGGACAAAGTCTTCGACCCCTATGCCGGCGAATACGGCCGCTGGTTTGCCGGCGCCGAGTGCAACACGGCCTACAACTGCCTCGATCGCCATGTGCTGCGCGGGCGCGGCGGACAGAAGGCGCTGATCTACGACAGCCCCGTCACCAAGCAGACGAAAAGCTTCACCTACGCCGGGCTGCGCGACGAAGTGGCCGTCTTCGGGGCGGTCCTGCAGGACCTCGGCGTGAAAAAGGGCGACCGGGTCATCATCTACCTGCCGATGATCCCCGAGGCGGCCATTGCCATGCTGGCGTGCGCCCGCATCGGCGCGGTGCATTCAGTGGTGTTCGGCGGCTTTGCGGCGAGCGAACTTGCGACGCGCATCAACGACTCCAAACCCGTCGCCATCGTCTCGGCGAGCTGCGGCATCGAGACGGCACGCATCATTCCCTACAAACCCCTCCTGGATAAGGCGATCGAGCTTGCGACGCACAAGCCGTCCGCCTGCCTCGTCTATCAGCGGCCCATGCAGACGGCGGCGTTGATCGAAGGGCGCGATCATGACTGGGAGGCGCTCGTCGCAGACGCGAAGGCGCGCGGTCGGCGCGCCGGATGCACGGTCGTGGCGGCGACCGACCCGCTCTACATTCTCTACACCTCGGGCACGACAGGCGAACCGAAAGGCGTGGTGCGCGACAACGGCGGCCACATGGTGGCGCTCAAATGGTCGATGAAGAACCACTATGGGGTTGATCCGGGCGATGTGTTCTGGGCCGCGTCCGACGTCGGCTGGGTGGTCGGTCACAGCTATATCGTCTACGCGCCGCTGCTGCATGGATGCACGAGCATTCTCTACGAAGGAAAGCCGGTCGGTACGCCCGACGCCGGCGCGTTCTGGCGCGTGATCGCTGAGCATCGCGTGGCAGCCATGTTCACCGCACCTACCGCCTTTCGCGCCATCAAAAAAGAAGATCCGCAAGGCGAGCACGTCAAACGCTACGACTTGCGCGCCTTCCGCACGCTGTTTCTCGCCGGTGAGCGCGCCGATCCCGAGACGATCAAATGGGCCGAGGCGCATCTGGGCGTGCCGGTGCTCGATCACTGGTGGCAGACGGAAACGGGCTGGCCTATTGCGGGCAATCCTGTCGGGCTCGGCCAACTGCCGGTCAAGTACGGCTCGCCGACGGTGCCGATGCCCGGCTACGAGTTGCATGCGCTCGATGAAAAGGGACGGCAGCTTGCGGCCGGGCAGACAGGCACGCTGGCCATCAAGCTGCCGTTGCCGCCGTCATCGCTGCCGACGCTGTGGAACAACAACGAGCGCTTCCGTCGCAGCTATCTCACAGAGTTCGACGGCTACTACACGACATCCGATGCCGGTTACATCGACGCTGACGGGTATATCTATGTGATGGCGCGCACGGACGACGTCATCAATGTGGCGGGACACCGGCTTTCGACCGGGCAGATGGAAGAGGTTGTCGCCAAGCACAAGGACGTCGGCGAATGCGCCGTCATCGGCGTGGCTGACGACATGAAGGGTCAGGTGCCGGCCGGCTTCATCGTCCTCAACGCGGATGTCAACCGCAATCCCGAGGACATCGAGCAGGAGGTGGTGAAGCTGGTGCGCGACGAGATCGGGCCCGTTGCCGCCTTCAAGACGGTCATGACCGTGCCGCGGCTGCCGAAAACACGCTCCGGGAAAATATTGCGCGGGACGATGCGGCAGATTGCCGACGGCGAGCCTTGGAAAATGCCCGCCACCGTCGACGATCCCGCCATCCTGGAGGAAATTACCGGCGCGCTGAAAAAACGCGGAATGGGTGGCGGGCCGGAGGGCGCGAGCTAGAGTCCTGCAGCGAACGCGATGATCGCAAGGGCGCCTGCGAACATCGGCAAGGCCATTGACCCCTTCGATTGCTGCGCCTTTCTTGCGAGCGGCCCGTAGTCTTCGGCGACCATTGCCGCGCGCGCCGCTGCTTCCAATGTGTCGGGCTGGCTTCGGGTCATGTCGTGACGCTCCCTCGGCGTGATGACGTCTGAAGCGCACAACGCGATCTACGCCTCACGCGTTCCCAGCGCCGGCCGCGCACTCTTACCCCAAGGCGCGGGAACTCGGTTGCCCAGGCTGCGTTGTTCCACCAATCGACACTTGAAATCTGGAGCACCAGCATGAGGCCCGTCCTTCTGTGGATCCTTGGACTCCCGATCCCCGTGATCATCCTTCTGTACCTGTTCAAC
Source organism: Hyphomicrobiaceae bacterium (assembly GCA_046154585.1). Lineage (GTDB taxonomy): Bacteria > Pseudomonadota > Alphaproteobacteria > Rhizobiales > Hyphomicrobiaceae > CADEFX01. Next base: position 57,854 of record JBJXDX010000058.1, read on the forward strand.
GTCCTTTGAGCGCATTCCCGGGGCTCCTCGCCCGCCGGGAACCTTGGGCAACGACACGCGTTTCTGCTCGACATCCCAATTGCCGGCAGACCGCCGCTCTTTCTTCCGAGGGGTATCCAACGGGTCATGAACCGCAAAAATGACGATAGAGGCGGCAAGATCGCGGAATTTCGGTCGCATGCCGAACCGCATGATGCACGTGGCGGACTGGGCATCGAACGCCCGCAGGGCAACGGCCAGTTGCGCCAGAAGCTGCCTCCCGAGGTCCATGCTTTTCTCGGACACCGTCTCCGGGCCGCTTATAGCGATCTCGTCAACGAGCCGGTTCCGGGCGCGCTGCTTGATCTGCTGGACCGTCTGAGGGCCCAAGAGTTCGAAGCAAAAAGCAGCGGCGGCGTCGTTCAGGGCACAAACGAAGCGAAGGAGAAGGCGTAGTGAGCGCTCCCGAGCAAGACAACCTCCGAGCACCTCTGATCGCGGCGGTGCCGAACCTCAGGGCTTTCGCAATCTCGCTCTGCGGCGACGTCGACCGTGCGGACGATCTGGTGCAGGAAACCCTGGTCAAGGCCTGGAACAAGCTGAGCAGCTTTGAGCAGGGGACCAATTTCAAAGCGTGGCTTTTCACCATTCTGCGCAACACGTACTTTTCCGAACGCCGCAAGCTGCGTCGCGAGGTCAAGGACTCGGATGGCGAATATGCGGCGCGGCTGTCCGTCCCGGCTGAACAGCACGGACACATGGACATGGTGGATTTCAAGGCCGCCCTTTCGCGCCTGTCCGACGACCAGCGTGAAGCACTCATTCTCATCGGAGCAGAAGGATTTTCCTATGAGGAAGTGGCGGCGATCTGCGGTTGCGCCGTGGGTACCGTAAAAAGCCGTGTCAACCGGGCGCGCGTCAGACTGGCGGAATTGCTGCACGTGGAAAGTGCCGGTGATTTCGGCCCTGAAGCTGCGACGGGCCCTGTTCTGGTCGGCGCTCTCACGCGATCGTGACGCCAAACTTGCCTCGCAGGCCGCAGGGAACCAACACGTCCCGCAAGCGTTGAGGTACGATTTTGTGCCTGCCTACAGGGAGATGGGGATGTCTATCGCGACCGCTGTTGCGCCACACCTGCCATATCTGCGGCGCTTTGCGCGCGCGCTGACTGGAAATCAGACCAGCGGCGATGCTTATGTCGTGGCAGTGCTCGAAGCGTTCATCGAAGATCCCAATGCTTTCGCGCGGAATCTGCCGGCGCGCATCGCGCTGTATCGCGCTTTCGTCAAAGTGTGGGATTCGATCTCGCTCAATATGGATGCGGGTGACGTGTCGGGTGAGGAAGCGGACAGCGCGGATTGCAACCTCGATGCCATTACGCCGCGTCCGCGCCAAGCCTTCCTCCTCATGGCGCTGGAAGGCTTCTCGCTGCCGGAGGCTGCGCAGATCCTCGATCTCCCGGCGCAGGAGGTCAAGGCGCTGATCGACCAGGCTGGCGCAGAAATCGCCGAGCAGATCGCCGCTGATATTCTCATCATCGAGGACGAGCCGCTGATCGCCATGGACCTGGAGGCGCTCGTCACCGACGTGGGGCATCGTGTGATGGGTGTCGCGCGGACGCATGCGGAGGCCGTTGCCGCCGTTGCCAACCGCAAGCCAAGTCTGGTGCTCGCGGATATTCAGCTCGCCGACGGAAGCTCCGGCCTCGAGGCCGTCAACGAGATCCTCACCACCATCACCGTGCCGGTGATTTTCATTACAGCTTACCCGGAGCGGCTGCTGACGGGGCAAAAACCCGAGCCGACATTCCTGATCACCAAGCCCTTCCAGCCCGAGACCGTGAAAGCCGTCATCAGCCAGGCGCTGTTCTTCGATACGCGCGCCAAGCGCACCGGCAAGGAAGCCGCTTAGCAAACGCACGCCGATCTTGATTGCATTGAACGCCGCGCCTTCGCGCGGCGTTTCGTGCGTGTGCGCCGATGCAATAGCCGCTCAACACCTATCGCACGCGCGGAACCTTCGCGCCGTCGCGGCGTTCTCCTATCAGTTCAATGACTTCCGGAGAAACTGAGGTGGGCAACCTTCTTCACTACGCGATCGTCTTTCTCGTGGTTGCGCTTGTGGCAGCAGCGCTCGGCTTTGGCGGTGTTGCTGGAACGGCCATGGAAGGCGCGCGGATCTTGTTCTGGGTCGCCATCATCCTGTTTGTCATCTCGCTGATCGGCGGAATGATGAGAGGGCGCGCCCCGAGACCCTGACAACCAATAGCAACCGAGGAGAGAAACACATGAATTGGGATCGCATCGAAGGCAATTGGAAGCAGTTCACCGGAAAGGTGAAAGAGAAGTGGGGTGATCTGACCGACGACGACCTCACCGCCATCAATGGCCGGCGCGACCAGCTCGAAGGAAAAATCCAGGAGCGGTACGGCTACAGCAAGGACCAGGTCAAGAAGGAAGTCGACGACTGGCTTGGCCGCGTCTAACTCCCAAACGATTGCGTGTTCGATCTGGCCGGCAGGCAGTCCTGCCGGCCGGATGCGTTTCCAAGTGAAAGTTTTTTTCCTCGGCGGAGACATAGCTTCGCCCCGGCCAACGCACTAAATTAGGCGACCCACGCACCACACAGGTCCAATGTCGATCGCCGGTTCGCTCGCCAAGCGCTATCTGCCTGATTTCAGCACCATCGCCGGAGCGAGCCGTACGACGCAGCCGGAGACCGATGCCGTGGCCGAGGGCGCACGCGCATTTGCGCCCGTGATATGGATGATCGGCAAGGTGCAGAGCGGCAAGAGCTCGATCGTCCGCGCCATCACGAAGAGCGACGCCGTTGCCCTCGGCAGCGGCTTCAAGGCCTGCACGCGCACAGCGCACATCTTCGACTTTCCCGAGGAGGCGCCGGTTCTGCGCTTTCTCGATACGCGGGGACTCGGAGAGACGAACTATGATCCGGCTGAGGATCTGGCGTTCTGCGCCGAGCGCGCGCACCTGCTGCTCGCGGTCGTACGCGCAATGGACCCGCAGCAGAACCCCGTGCTCGATGCCTTGCGCACGGTGCGGTTGGCGCACCCGGATTGGCCTTTGATCGTCGCGCAGACGAGCCTGCATGAGGGCTATGCGCCGGGGCAGAACCATCCTGCGGACTATCCGTTCAATACGTCCGATCCCGGTGCCGGCGCATCCACCAACCTGCCGACAGATTTGTTGCGCAGCCTCGCCCTTCAGCGGGCGCTGTTTGCAGCCTTGCCCGGCCGCGGCCCCGTTGCCTTCGTGCCGATCGACTTCACGAAAGACGGCGACGGCTACCAACCTGTCGATTTCGGTCTCGATGCGCTGGTGGAAACGATCGTGCGGACCGCACCGGCGGCGATGGTCGCGGCGTTGGAAGCGATGCCGGCACTCACCCACGATCCGCGTCTGCAGCAAGCAGACCCCCTCATCATGGGACACGCCACGGCAGCCGCTGGTGGCGATCTTGTGCCTGTCGCCGGCGCCGTGGCGGTTTCCGTCATCCAGGCGCGCCTTCTACAGCGCCTGGCCGCTATCTATGGCATCGCCTGGGACCGGCGCGTGTTCGGTGAGTTTGCAGCGGCGCTCGGCTCTGGCGTCGCGGTGCGCGTGGTGGCAGGGCTGGGCATTCGCCAGCTCATGAAATTCATTCCGGTCTACGGGCAGACGGCGGGCATGGCTGCATCAGCGGCAATGAGCTTTGCCGTGACGTATGCGCTGGGTAAGGCCGCGGTCTATTTCCTGTCGAAGCGGCGCATCGGCGCCCATGATCCCGCCGGCGTTGCGCGCACCTATCGCCAGGCTCTGCAAGACGCGTTCCGGCTCGCCAAAGAGCGTCGAGCCAGCCCGGACGCCAAATCATGAAGGGCAAGAGCAGCCGATCGATGCTCTACCTGCGGCTGGCCATCCTCGGCGTCGGATTGCTGCTGCCGTCCCTGACTTTGATCCCGTTCGGCAGCATTTGGCTTTGGCAGAACGGCTATCTGCTGTACTGGGCAGTCGCCGCGTGCCTGGCTGTTCTCGCGGCCTACGTCATCCAGTTTCGCCTGCTCGGCCGAGCAACACTTGCAAAGCCGGACGGGAAGGGCGAGGCGAGCGCTCCCGAGGATGCAGAAGCCGATGCTCCGGACCCAGGATGGACGCCGCGCGAGGTGGAGGCCTGGAAGCGCGTCCTGGCGATCGCGTCAACGGCCACCCCCGACCATGTCGGGAGCAGCGACGAGGCGCTAAAGCTCGGGCTCGACACGATCCGTGCCGTAGCGTCTACGGTGCATCCGGAAGAACGCGATCCGCTGTGGAAATTTACGATCCCCGAGGCGCTCGCCATCCTGGAGCGCGTCAGCGTGCGTATGCGCGTGTTCGTCAACGAGAACGTACCGCTGGGCGATCGGCTGACCGTGGCTCAGATGATGGCGATCTACCGATGGAAGGGCACCATCGAGCTTGCCGAGAAGGCCTATGACCTTTGGCGGCTTGCCCGCTTCATCAATCCGCTTTCGGCTGCGACGCACGAAGTGCGCGAGCGGCTGTCACGCGAGATGTTGCAGTGGGGACGCGATCATATCGCCCGGCGTCTGGCCGCCACTTACGTCAAGGAGATCGGCCGGGCCGCGATCGACTTGTATGGCGGCCGCCTCCGGGTATCGGGTGAAACGCTTGCCGCACACATCACGCGTACCTCGGCCGCCGACAAGGCACAAGCTGCCGCACGCGTCGCCGAGCCCTTGCGCATCCTCGTCGCCGGCCAGATCAGCGCCGGCAAGTCGAGCCTGATCAACGCACTTGCGCGGGAAGTCGCGGCGGCGGTGGATGCCTTGCCGACGACGCGGGCGTTCACGGCCTACGAGCTCAAACGCGGTGGATTTCCTGCAGCCCTCCTGATCGACAGCCCTGGTTTGGGAACCCGGCCGGGCGATGCCGCGTTGTTGATCGAGAATGCCGCTGAGGCAGATCTGGTCCTATGGGTCGTGGCATCACACCGCGCGGACCGAGACGCTGATCGGCGTGCGTTGCGTGATTTTCGTCTTCACTTCGCTGAACGTCTCAACCGTAGGCGGCCGCCCGTGGTCCTTGTCGTATCCCAGATCGATCGCTTGAGACCATTCCAGGAGTGGAGCCCTCCATACGACCTGACGCAATCCGACCGTCCGAAAGCGGTAGCGATCCGCGAGGCGATGTCGGCCATCGCCGAAGAACTCGGCTTCTCGCTGGACGAAGCGGTGGCCATCAGCACCGCACCGAATTCCGCGCCCTACAACATCGATACCGTCTGGGGACAGATCGTTCGCCTGCTCCCGGAGGCGCAGAGCTCGCAGCTCATCCGGTCACTGCATGATCTGAAGGATCGATGGGATTGGGCGCGCATGTGGAGCCAGGCGGCGAACGCCGGGCGCGTGATCGTCAAAACGCTTAAGAACTGAACCTGCATTAACGGTGAAGGCCATGGGAGCGCGCGAAGCAGCTTCTGATCACGCAATTGTCGAAGACAAGTCACGGCACGAGCCGATGGCCGTAAACCGCATCAAGCGCGCAGCGAGTATATCGTCCAACGGCGAGGATGGCGCGCCCAAGATCGATGGGTTGCAACGGGCCACGCAGATCGCGACGATCGGGCTCTTCGCCCTGGCCATCCTTGGTTGTTTGTACTTGTCGCACAGCGTCGTCGTTCCGGTGCTGCTGGCCCTCGTCGTCGGCACGATCCTGCTGCCGGTGGTCGAGTTTCTCGAGAATTGGCGGGCGCCGCGAGCGTTGGCAGTGGCAATCGTGGCGTTGGCGCTGGTCGCTATCGTGTTCGTTTTGGCCACCGTGCTGTCGCTCCCCTTGACCTACTGGCTGAGCCGGGCGACAGAGCTTGGCTCGCTGATTCGACAGAAACTGCAGTCGATCAATCAGCCGCTGTCGATGTTGAAGGAACTCGGAGCCGTTTTCAGCCAGGCGACCGGCGCGGAGCAAGGCGGGCTCAAGGTCGATCAGTCCTCGACGAATATCGTCGGCGGCATTTTTTCCCTGCTGACGCCGGCCGTAAGCCAGACCGTGTTGTTCCTGTTCGCGATGGTCTTCTACCTCATCTATCAAAAGGAAATCCGCACGGGGGCCGTGTTTCTGGTGCAGGACAGGAACGCGCGCCTGACCACGCTGCGCATCATCTCCGACATTGAACAGAACATGACGACCTACTTCGGCGCCTTCACGCTGGTGAACATCGGTCTGGGCATGGTGACGGCGCTGCTGGCCTATATCGTCGGCTTGCCCAATCCGCTCCTCTGGGGCGTTCTGGCCGGAGTGGTCAACTACATTCCCTACATGGGGCCGGCCATCGTCGTGGCAACGCTGTTCTTCGTCGGCGTCTTTGCCTTGCCGACGATACCGGAGGCCCTTGTGGCGCCGGCGGCTTTCGTTGCCATCACGACGCTCGAAGGACAGGTGATCGGCCCCGCCGTCATCGGCCACCGCCTGACGTTGAATCCGTTCTCGATCTTTCTGTCTATCGCCTTCTGGACATGGATGTGGGGGCCGATTGGCGCGTTTCTGGCGGTGCCGCTTCTGATCGCGGGCATGGTCGTGATCCGGCACGTCTTTATGGAAGAAAAACCGGATCTTCCGGAGTGAAACCAAATGGAACCTACGATTGTTGAAAGCGTTGTTGCACAGCAGATTTCACCCAAGGAGCATGGGATGGCACAGGCTACACACCAGGCTCGGGACACCGGCCGGGTCGGCGAGATCGCCAGCGATCTGAAAGACCGGACAGCCGAGCAAATCGACAAACTTGCCGGCCAGGTCGAGGGCGCGGCGAAGTCTGTTCGCGACCAGGGGCGAGAGATGGGCGAGCAGGTTCAGGTCGTCGCGGACAATTTCAAGACGGCGCTGGACAAGTCGGTGCGGGATCAGCCCATCACCACGCTGGCGCTGACGGCCGCGATCGCATTCGTCATCGGCGCGCTGTGGAAGTCGTAGTCTCGAAGCTGCACGCGAGAAACAAGGCGCACCCATGTTCCAGGCCGTAGTCCAGAGGGCTCAGCGCGCCGTCGACTCGACGCTCACTAAGCTCATGACGCGCGCGGCCGTGGCCGTGCCGCTCGTTGTCGCGGCCGGATTCGGCACTGCCGCTCTCACCGTGACGTTGACGGAAGTTTACGGGTCTGCGCTTTCCTACACGATGATGGGAGGGCTGTTCGCCGTACTCGGCGGCATCACGGCGGCGGTCGTTTCGGCCAATGGGACAACGCAAGCTCAGCCGAAGGAAGCGCCCAGCGTTGCGGAAGACGTGGCAGAAGTCGCAGCGCCTCTGCTCGACCGGGAGACGCTCGTTGCTCTTCTGACCACAGCCGGGCCGGTTGCGCTCCCTGGTTTGCTCAGGCTGGCAGCACGCAATCTGCCGCTTTTGGTGATGGCCGTGATCGTCGCGATCTTCTTCTTTGGCCGCAGCGTTACGTCGGGCGAGGGAGAGACAGCAGAGGCGGCACCCGCGCCTCAAGCGCCGGCTCCGTAGCGCTCTCTCGGACCACTTATTCTTCCTTGCCGTCTTCTTCCTTGTCGTCTTCCGGTCGCGACAGCTCCTTGAGCTGAGCAAAGACGCGCGACGCTTCCTGTTCGGGCGTTTCGCCACCGGTTTCCACTTCGGGCGGAGGCATGACGACATCGGGCTGGGCGCCGAGCCCCGGAATGGTTTCGGCTGCCGGCAGAAGCGTGCCCGACTTGGCCGTCCCCTTGCGGTCACGATCCAGGCGCCGCGCGGCCTTCGCAACCTCGTTGTCTAGGTCGATCTGCGAGCACAGCGCCAGCATCACCGGATCCTGCGGCGTCAGGTTGCTCGAATTCCAGTGCGAGCGGTCACGGATGGCCGCGATCGTCGGCTTGGTGGTTCCGACCAGCCGCATGATCTGGCTGTCCTTCAGTTCGGGGTGATTGCGCAAAAGCCAGAGGACGGCGTTGGGCCGGTCCTGGCGGCGCGACACGGGCGTGTAGCGCGGCCCGGGCTTGGTCTTGACTTGCGGAATCTCGACCTTCGATTCGGCAACCCTCAGGCGGTAGTCGGGATCGACCTCTGCACGCTTGATCTCTTCGCGCGAAAGCTGGCCGGAGGCGATCGGGTCCATGCCCTTGATGCCTTGCGCGACGTCACCGTCGGCAATGCCCTTAACCTCGAGATTGTGAAGGCCGCAAAACTCCGCAATCTGCTCGAAGCTCAGCGACGTGTTCTCGACCAGCCATACGGCCGTCGCCTTGGGCATTAGCGGCTTGCGATTGCTCATAGTTGCTATTCTCCGAGCCGGGCCCGCCACGAGGCAGACATGGCTACAAATGAGGGAAAGTTGAGGGAATTTCTTCTTATATCGTGTCTCTTGGCGCACCCGCAACCGCAGATCGCAGTCATGACGGCGGGGAATGAACCAAATGCCGCCTAGCGTGTTGACGCAGTGCAATATTCTAGCCTTCAATGCACCCGCGGATCAGCTCGGGCGCAACCGTCGAATCACCTGTGTTTTCCGCGCTGTGTCAAAAGAGCTTCGCAAGGCAAAAAAGCATGTTTTCCCTCGTTGCGGTGCACATTTATCATGCATATTGTGCACTGCGGCTAAGCAGGGGTGACGCTCGGGATATCGGGACAGGGCCAAAATGACGGTACTGACACGCAACACCTACTACTTCGAGGATCTCCAGCTCGGAATGGAGGCGACGTTCGCCAAGACGGTTACGGAAGCCGACATCAATGGCTTTGCCGACGTTACCGGCGACAAGAACCCCGTCCATCTCGACGAGGCTTTCGCCGCCAAAACCATGTTCAAGACCCGCATCGCCCACGGCATGCTGACCGCCAGCTACATTTCGGCCGTGTTCGGCATGGAGCTGCCTGGGCCTGGCGTGATCTACATTTCACAAACGCTGAATTTCCGCGGGCCGGTGAAGATCGGCGACAAGGTCATCGCCAAGGTCAAGGTCGCCGAGCTGTTCCCGGCCAAGCGGCGCGCGCGCTTCGACTGCATCTGCACAGTCGACGGCAAGCCCGTTCTGGAGGGTGAGGCCATCCTGATGGTCCCGGCGCGCCCCGCGTAAGCCCTATTTCGCGGCGCGAGACGATATGGCCGGTCGAGGCTTGACCTTGGGCCGACTCTTGCTGTCCTTAGAGCGTGATCGTTTTGCCGAGGGCGCTTCGTGTGAAACGATCCTGCTCTAGTGTCCCGATTCCGACGTTCGCCTGATCGTGGTGCTAGGTTCGGGAGCGAACTTCGGAATCAAAAGGGACACTAGAATCACACTAGATGCAGCCGTCGCGGTCCTATGCACGTCATCCATGGATACGATCATGTTCCCCACGATGCCCGGGGAGCCACGCTCGCGATCGGTAACTTCGATGGCGTGCACCGTGGCCATCAGGCGCTGTTGCAGGAGGCTCGCAGGGCCATCGCGAAACATGGCGGCCTAGCCGGGGCGATGGTTTTCGAGCCGCATCCGCGCGAGTTTTTTCAGCCTGACAGGCCGCATTTCCGGCTGACGCCGCTGGCCCAGAAGCTGGCCCTGCTCGAGCGCTATGACCTCGATCTTGCGGTCGTTCTGACGTTCGACAAGAAGCTGGCGGCACTGAGCGCCCACGACTTCATCGAGCGTATCCTGGTGGCGGGCCTCGGCGTGCGGCACATCATCGTCGGGCACGACTTCCACTTCGGCAAAGGGCGAGACGGCAATGCGGCCGTCATGCTGGAGGCTGGGAAGGAGTTCGGCTTCGATGTCACCGTGGTGGAAACGGTAGCAGAGGCGGGGGAAATCTTCTCGTCGAGCGCAATCCGGGCCGAGATTGCGCAAGGCGACGTGAAGAGCGCGGCGCACATGCTCGGGCATTACTGGCGCACATCCGGCAAGGTGGTCGGCGGCGCCAAGATCGGCCAAGGCATCGGATTTCCAACGGCGAATATCCCGCTGCCGAAAGGCACGGCCTTGGCGCACGGCATCTATGCCGTTTTCGTCTACATCCACGGCGAGCAGCACCAGGGCGCGGCCTATCTGGGCACCCGGCCTACGTTCGACGACGGAACGCCGATTCTCGAGGTCTTCCTGTTCGACTTCAACGACGACCTCTACGGCCGCGAAATCGAGATCGAGTTCGTGGACTTCATCCGCGGCGACCGCCGTTTCGAGACAGTCGAGTTGTTGGTCGCGCAGATGGACAAAGATTGCGCCCGCGCCCGGCAGATCCTGGGGGAGAGCCGGTCCCGCGCCTCTCGCGCCGGTTGAATTTGCCGCTCACCAGCGCTAGACATGCGCGCATGTCACACATCCGCCGCCCGCTGATCGAGTCGCGAATTATCGTCCCGGCCGCTTGAGGGCGTCCGGGCGCCGGATATTTTCATCCTTCCGATCCGCTGGCGAAGATGGTTTTCCCATGAGCACGAAATCCGGGTCCGCGCGCGACTGGAGCGCGACCCTGCTGCTGCCCAAGACCGAGTTTCCGATGCGCGCGGGTCTGCCGCAGCGCGAGCCCCAGCTGCTGCAGCGCTGGGCCGACATCAAATTGTACGAGCGCCTGCGCGAGGCCTCGAAGGGACGGGCCAAGTTCATCCTGCATGACGGCCCGCCCTACGCCAACGGCAACATCCACATCGGCACGGCGCTGAACAAGATCCTCAAGGACGTGGTGACGCGCTCGCAGCAGATGCTGGGCTTCGATTCCAACTACGTGCCGGGCTGGGACTGCCACGGCCTGCCGATCGAGTGGAAGATCGAGGAGGAGTATCGCGCCAAGGGCCGCAACAAGGACGCGGTGCCGGTCGACGAGTTCCGCAAGCAGTGCCGCGCGTTCGCCGAAAACTGGATCGAGGTGCAGCGGGAGGAATTCAAACGGCTAGGCGTGGTCGGCGACTGGGAGCATTACTATTCGACCATGGCCTATCAGGCCGAGGCGACGATCGCCGGCGAGCTGATGAAGTTCGCCATGAACGGGCTGCTCTATCGCGGCTCCAAGCCGGTGATGTGGTCGGTGGTCGAGAAGACCGCGCTGGCCGAGGCCGAGGTCGAGTATCACGACTACACGAGCGATACGGCTTGGGTGAAGTTTCCTATTG
>JBJXDX010000059.1:0-25146 GCA_046154585.1 Hyphomicrobiaceae bacterium
TCACGATCTGATCGTCGAAGACCAGGAACTCGACGCCGGTGACGGCGTCGGTGTCGCCGGTGGCGATGTGCAAGACGGTCCAGCTGCCGCCGCCGTTGTTGGTGACGGTGTAGGCCGAGCGCAGCCCACTCCAGGCCGCGCCATCGTGCCCGGCACCACCGTCGATGCTGTCGGAGCCGACGCCTCCGAGGAGCACGTCATTGCCGTCATTGCCCTGCACGGTGTCGTTGCCCTGGCCACCGTGCATGTAGTCGCCATCGGAGCCGCCGGTGATCGAGTCGTTATCCTGGTTGGCGATTAGGATGTCGGCGCCGAGGCCGCCGTTGATGGTGTCGGCGCCCAGCCCGCCGTCAAGGCGGTCGTTGCCGCTATCGCCGATGAGCGTGTCGTTGCCGCCCCCACCGTGGGCATAGTCGTCGCCCGCACCGGCGTTGATGAAATCGTTGTCCTGGTTGCCGACCATGTTGTCGGCCCCATCGCCGCCTTCGAGGGTATCGTTGCCCGCGCCGCCAACGAGGCTGTCATTGCCACCCTCACCTCGTAGGATGTTGGCAATGCCGCTGCCGGTCAGAGAGTCGGCAAGCACCGTGCCGCGAAGGTTTTCGAAATTCGCTAAGATATCCGTCCCCGCGCCGCCCGTATTCTGTGCCCCTGCGATGGCGAGAGAAACGGTGACGCCGCCGGCCAACTCCCATTCATTGCCATAGTCCGCCCAGTCCAAGCCCGTGCCGCCGTCGAGCGAGTCGTCGCCCTGCCCCCCGGAAATCGTATCGTTCGCCCCCCCTCCGAAGATGGTGTCATTGCCATCCATGCCGAAGAGGGAGTTGCCGAGCCCAAACCCGTCGAAGTTTGTGTCGTCTCCCGTAATCGTGTCGTCGAATTCTGATCCGGAAACTCCTGTCACGCCGGACAAGGTATCGTTGCCTCCGCCGCCCGTTGCGCTCCCCGTCAGCAGGTTGACCTGCACGGCAGAGGTTGCCAGATCGTAAGAAAGGAACGAGTTGTTCAAGTTACCGATGATGTTATCGTTGCCAGGTCCGTCATCCAGAGTGGTGTAGATGAGGTCGCCGCCTACAGCGATGCCGCCGGTCACACCCGTCAGCGTGTTGTTGCCTTGGTTCATAAGCATGTAGAATTGTTCGCCCGCCACGTCCGGAAAGAGGGCGGAGGCGCCGATCGCGAGCGGGACATCGTCGGGGCCGGCCCCCGGAGTGCCAAAGGTTTGCAGTACGGTCGTGCCATTGCTGGCGACACGGTCGACATAATCGATCGTTCCGCTGAGCACACCGCCTGCCTCGGAAAATCCGGAACCGTGCACGACTGTGAATGTGCCGTCGGTGTTAGCCAGCCGGATCTCTGTCGGTGAAAACAACAAAGCCTCGGCCTCCTGGTCGACGATGCCGAGCCAAGGGAATTGGTTTTGGTAGGTCTGCACGCTCGTGACAAAACCACCCAACTGGGCCGCGCTGACGCTAAGGTTCGTAAGCGTGGTGAGGACCGGATTGCCCGCGACGTTGACGATCAGCGAGATCGACGTGATCGTTCCGCCCGTGAGAAAGCCGGTCGAGGGATCGTAGGTGAAGCTTGACCCTTGAAACTGCGTCGACGTGTTGCCGTCGGAATTCGGCACGACAAAGCTCGTAGTCGTCGCGGTTGTTGCGGTGGCGAAAATGTCGATGATGCTGGACCAGCTGATATGAATGTCGGCCATGGCGTTCCCCTTGCCCGCTTCCGTTAAGTACAACACACAAAAATCCAACGCCGACCCAGGTCGCGTTGCGCCAAAGAACAAAATTACAACAGGCATTCCAGCTCAACGCTCTCGCCGAGCCCTGCCATTGCATCGTTGTGTTCTAAAATCCCCGCAGCACAGCGTACTGATCTCCCCATCAGTGCGCGGACAGTATGTAGGGATCACGCTAAGTCGGTGGCTCCCCGAGAGTCAAGTCAAGTTGCATCACCCGTAACAGCTATCAACGCTGAGTTGGCATCACATCCGGCGTGCCGAACAGGGTGCGTTGCGCAGCACCCAGGGACGTCACTTGAATGACATCGGCGCCATCGCCTGCACTGTCATTATTTGTGGGCTGTCCCAGCAGAATGCGCCTTTCCACGCCGGCCCGGGCGGCTGCCAGCATGTCGCTCGATCTATCGCCAATGAGCGCGGAGCGTTTCAGATCGAGGCTAAGCCCATGTGCCGCGTGGAGAAGCATTCCAGGATTGGGCTTCCGGCACGCGCAGTCGAGCCTGAGCGGACCGGATAGTCCTTCCGGATGATGCGGGCAGCCGATCACCTGGGCGATGGCGATGCCGCGCTGCGCAAACACCTGCAGCATCCATAGCGTCAGGGAACGGAAGTCGCGCTCTGTATACAACCCTCGGGCGATACCACCCTGGTTCGTCACCACGACAATGATGTGGCCCTCAGCGCACGCCTCCTCGCAAAGCTCGAAGATGCCCGGGCACCAATCGAAATCCGCGGCCTTGTGAACATAGCCGTGGTCGACATTGATGACGCCGTCCCGGTCGAGGAACAACGCCGGGCGCGGTGCGGAAAGCGATCCGCGCACGTTGCCTTCGATCACGATCACGTCTTGGCCCCGTCCGGCGCAAAAAAGTCTTGCGCACGGCGCAGGTCCTCGGGGACACCGATGTCGATGAAACGCCCCCCGGCGACAAATGCCAGCGGCCGCAGCTCCTCCAGATGCCGCTCAAACAGGTCGCGCTCGAGCGAGAAGGCGTCCGGAAAAGCCCAGGCATCAAACGTGCTCGACTGCATCACGTACACGCCGGCGTTGATCATGCCAGGCCCGCTGCGGTCCTTTTCATGGAAGCGCACGATGCGCCCGTACTCGATCTCGACCGCGCCGAAGCGGCTCAGGTCGTCGACGGCACGCACGGCAATGCTGAGCCGAGCGCCGGCCGCAGCATGCGCGTTGAGCATGGCGGCATAGTCGAGATCGATCCACGTGTCGCCGTTGAGGACGAAGGCAGGGCTCGGCCCAATCGTTCGAAGCGCCTTGAGCGTAGCCCCTCCCGTTCCGAGCGGCGCGTCCTCCTCCGCATAGTCGAGGCGGATGCCGCCGAACCGGTCGCCGAAATGCGTCCTGATGACATCGCGGCGAAAGCCGACGGCGAGGACGGCATGTTTGATGCCTTGCACTTCCAAGCCACTCAGGACGTGCTCCAGAAATGGCCGTCCCCCGACCGACACCATGGCCTTGGGCAAATCACCCGAAACCTGGCGCAGCCGTGTGCCGAGCCCGCCGACGAGGATGACGGCCTGCAGCGTCATCTGGGGAAGCACGTCCTTTCGATCAGCTCGCAGATGGCGTGCGCCGTCATGATGTGGACTTCCTGAATGCGCGGCGTGTCATCGGATGGCACGCGCAGAATGATATCGCAGACTGCGGTCATCGAGCCGCCCGACGATCCCGAAAACCCTATGGTGTGAATGCTCCGGGCACGGGCGGCGGCCAAGGCGGCAAGTACATTCGCTGACTGGCCGGAGGTCGAAAAGCACATGAGCACGTCGCCCGCCCGGCCATGTGCCTCGACTTGCCGTGCGAATACGGTCTCAAAGCCGTAGTCATTGCCGAGCGCCGTCAGGATTGAAGTGTCGGTTGTGAGCGCGATCGCGCTCAGTGCGGGACGATCGTAGCGGAAGCGTCCCACGAGCTCCCCGGCAATATGCTGCGCATCCGCGGCACTCCCGCCGTTGCCGGCGAGCATGACCTTGCTGCCGGCCTGGAGCCGCTCGCTGCAAAGCTGCGCCGCGCGCCTGGCCGCCTCGAGATAGCCGGCGTCGGCGAGAGCGCTTTCGAGCACCGCCCGGCTGCTTTCGAAGCTCGACCGAATGTCCGCCGGCACTAGACCCTCCAGCCCTGCGTTCCGTGCTTGGTGAAGTGACAGTTGAAGACCTGGCCGCCTTTTGCAAGCAGCGCGCGGCGAACCTCCATGCGCCGAGGCGGGTCGACGATCAACATGATGAACCCACCGCCGCCCGCGCCTGAGACCTTGCCGGCCTTGGCTCCCGCCGCCAGCGCGGTCTCGAACACGCCGTTGATGGGGGCGTTCGTGATGCCTTCGGCAGTCAGCTTTTTCGACTCCCATGATCGGCGCATGCAATCGGCGATCTTGGCCATGTCGCCCTTCAGAACAGCCTCCTTCATGGCAGCAGCCTCTTCCTTGAGGCTGTGCATGGCCGCCAGCTGCGCCTCGAGCCTCTGCTGCACCCGCGTGCGCTGCTGCTCGATGATTGTCGATGACAGCCGAGAAACTCCCGTGAAGTACAGAAGCATGGAGGCTTCCAGCTCGGACAGGATCCAATTCTTGACCCGCAGGGGATTCACGATCACGCGCTCGCCGGCATAGAACTCCATGAAGTTGAAGCCGCCGAAGGTGGCCGCGTACTGGTCCTGTTTGCCGCCGCTCAGCCCCATGTCGATGCGTTCGATCTCGAAGGCAAGATGCGCCGTCTCGTATTCGCCGAGCGGAAGGTTCAATAGCTCCTGGAATGCCTTGATCATGGCCACGATCAGGGTTGACGAAGAGCCGAGGCCCGAGCCCGGCGGCGCGTCGGCAAAGGTGGTCAGGCGCACACCGAGCGGCTTCTCGCCGTGGAAATCGCGGATGATGCGGTTGTAGACGGCAGCGTGCAGTCCGAGCGGTCCGTTCGTCTCCAGCGGAAAGGCGGCCTTGCCGGTCCAGGTCCGGTCCAGATCCGGTGCTACGAACTCGACCACCGCCTCCGCGAGCGGCTCCAGCATGGCGTAGGCATACAAGTCGATGGTGGCATTCAGAACCGAGCCGCCGAATTCATCGCAATAGGGCGAAACATCCGTGCCGCCGCCGGCAAGGCCCAGTCGCAATGGCGCGCGCGCGCGGACGATCATGCCGGGCCCTCCGTCGGAACCCACGCCGAGCACAACAGGGTTGGATCAAATCGGATCATCGTTCTGGAACGGCGGTCGGTCGTTGTTTGTACGCTTCAGGGTCTGCATATCGTCCCTGTACTGGTTGAATTGGCGCCGCAGCTCCTGGGTCGGCTGCGCGGCTTTGCGCACGAACTGGGTGCCGGCGGCAATCTCCTCCTGCGTCCGCTTGCGAATGACAACCTCGATCGCACACTCGCCGATCGGCGTCAGAGTCTGATCGTAGCGCGGCAGTTCGAAGCGGTATGTCGAGGTCAGAAGCTCCATCTTGATCGGTTGCGCCGTCTCGCCAAGGGCCGTGACGAGCTCCGTCAAGTTGAGCGATCGGTTGCTCCAACTCCGCGTTTTGAAGAGCGTGAATGTCCACTTGTGGTCGCGATTGTGCGTACTCGGAAACACGCCCTGCTCGTAGAGATCCTCATCGGGCACCGTGAAAATGACATGTCCTCCCGGCCGCACGATGCGCAGCCAGTTGCGCAATCCCTCGGCGGGATCATGCAGATGTTCGAGACAGTGGCTGCTGTGTACGAAATCGAAGGTATTGTCGGCGACGGATGCCATCCGTTGGGCATCTCCGTCTTCCAAATCCCAGGTGCGGACCGACCGCATCTGGCAGAAAAGCTCTTTATAGAGAAGCAAAGGATCGGGCTTGCCGCCGACATCGACTCCGTCGCCGACAAAATAGCGATTGATGAAATCGGCCGACGCCAATCGGCGCGGGATTGCCTTACTGCATTCCTTCAATGCCGTGCCCCTGTAGATTGGATCATCGGCACGTCCTCAGCGACGGCCTCGTTTCGCTGAAGCACAGCTTCAATAGCCGAGATGCGCAAGTCTTCGACGGTGCAATCAAAGAGGGCGTTCAGCCAGAAAGATAAACTGCTCTCCCCCGAGATACGCGTAGTCTTTCGACCAATAGCTCATAATCTGCGGCTTCGCAAAGCCCGCACCCTTGAGGTCTTCGAGGAGATCCCACGCAAAGTAGCGAAAACACAGCGAGCCGTTCTCGGGGTCTACGGGATTGCCATGGTACTCGGGCGGAAGAACATGCTCGATCTCGCCATTGGCGTGCGTCCTCGCGCGCACGAGCTTGATGTCGCGATCCTTGGAGAACGGCGCCGCGAACAGCAGCCTTCCCCCAGGCTTCAGGCAGCGAAAACACTCGCGCAGGGCCGCGACATCGTCCGCCACGTGCTCCATCACATCAAAGGAAAGGATGTAGTCGAAGCTCTGATCGGCAAACGTTAGCGACGTGAGATCTTCGTTGCGCAATCCATCGCGAACCGAGCCGAGGGGCACGTCTCCGCCGATGAATTCGCTCCCGGTCACATTGGGGTAGCGTGCCTTGAGCCAGGCGAAGAGCCTTGTCGTCTGCTCCGTGACGTAGATCTTGGCATCGCGCCGCGGACGAAGCATAAGGTGGAACAGGTGCATCGCGGCCCGCAACCGGTTCTGCAACCTGCACCCGACGCAATCGAGGTGCTCCCGCCAGTTGGGCAATGGTTTGCCGTCGGCGGTCTGCTGGTAGGAATACATGAAGCTCGTGTTGAACGTGCTGGGGGTGCCGCAAACCGCGCAGTAGCCTTCGATGAAGAAATTCGGCGCCTCATGGCGAACCAGCGCCTGCTCCAGGTTGGCCCGCGCAGCAAGATCGTCTGCCAAGAGCGGCTGGTGGGCTCGATAGTCCGCGCCCGACTCGAACTTGAACACGTGCAGT
The DNA here is from genome assembly GCA_046154585.1 of Hyphomicrobiaceae bacterium. Lineage (GTDB taxonomy): Bacteria > Pseudomonadota > Alphaproteobacteria > Rhizobiales > Hyphomicrobiaceae > CADEFX01. The sequence continues at coordinate 6,652 of JBJXDX010000059.1, forward strand.
TGCGGACCCTTGGGATCCAGATCGCCCATCAGCGCGCTGAGCCGGCGCTGCCCCGCGACGACGGAGTATTTTTCGACCGTCTGTGCGCGGCCGCCCTCGCTCAGCCTGTTCCAGAGGTCTCGATCCTCGTGCGCACGCACGATTTGCAAGGCGAAGTCTGCAGGATCGTCCGCGACCAGAAGATGTCGGCCCGGCTCATACTCCATTCCTTCCGCGGCCATCGTCGTCGCCACGGCCGGAACGCCGTAGCTCAGGCTGGTGCCGACCTTGCCCTTGATGCCGGCGCCATAGCGCAGCGGGGCAACCGACACGCGGACGCGATTGAAAATCGCACCGATATCCTTGACGAACCCATGCACCTGCACGCCGGGAAGGTCTCCAAGCGCCGTCACATCCGGAGGCGGAGCATTGCCCACGACATGGAACGTCACGTCGGGCAGCTTCGCGCGCACCATCGGAAATATGTCGCGCGTGAAGTACAGCACCGCATCGACGTTGGGCGGATGGGGGAAGCCGCCGATGAACACGATGCCGCGGCGCGCCTCGAACGGGGGGCAGTTCTGCTCCACGTCGACGAACATCAGCGGCATCAGGCGCACATCGGTCTCCGGCGGAAGCGCCCTGCGCAGGATGTCGACCTCGACGGCGCTCATGACGATCGTCACGTCGCACTTGCGGATGGTCGAGAGCTCGGCCGTCTTGGCGACCTCCGCCGCGGCGATTTTTTCCTTCGACCCTGAAATCTCCGCTTCCCGCATTTCACGCAGATAGTGCAGGTCGCTGGTGTTGAGAATGATCTTGGCGCCGGGCGCAAACCGCCGGATATCGTCGATGTAGAGCGCGGCGATGGGCGCGCGGCACAGGAACACGAAATCGTAGCTGCGCCCATTCACCGCGAGGTGCTCGCGCACGCTGCCGATGTCCTCGCGATAGAGACAGCGGATGCCGACCGAACGCAGTCCTTCGGTATAATCCGGCAGATAGGTGAGATCGCTTGGAGCGAACGTCACGTCATAGCCGAGCGTCGTGAACAGCTCCATCAGCCGGAACGCCGTGATCGATCCGGCATCGTGGTCCGGCCTGGGCGTCGACCAGTCGATGAACAGCAGCGAACGTGGCGCCAGGGGAGGGCGGACGACCGGCCTAAGGTCCGCTACCGATGGCTCCGTAATCGGCGGCGCATACGTTTCCGAGTAGGCGCGCACCAGACGTACCCGCCGCCGGACACCGCCAATCCCCTCGTTGCGGATCGCCCGCCCCACGGCGTCGGCCAATCTCGGCCAGCCGCCCGCCATTTGCCTCGCCGTTCTGGCAAGCGTCACCAGATTGGGGCCGGACCGCCTGCGCAAGTAGCGTTGCGACAATCCCGTGGCAGCGTGGCCATTGGCGTGACCGGCCGAATGGTCTTTGCCGTTCGCCAGGATGCCAGCCGGTCCGTCGACCAGCGTCTTGGATTGGTGTTCGGGTCTGGGCGTGTGGAGGTTGACCTCACCCGCGCCGTCCCAGTTGAACGCATACGGAATGGCCTGGTATCGGGCATGCCCCTGCGCGTACACGAGCGCTCGGTATTCATCCAACAGCAGGGCCAGATCGCCGATGTTCGATTTGTTGAATTGACCGCTATGCCGCGAGAACACCGCGGGATCGTCGAGCTTGCTGCCGCTGAAATGCGCGAAGCGCAGCGGCAGTCCGTTGACCAGCCATGCGCCGTCCCTAAGCTCCACCTTCCGCTGGGAAACGTTCCAGTAGGCGACGTTGTATCCAGGGTGCCGCAGAACGTGCGTGCCCGACGCGAAGGCCGGGAACAGATCGGCCCACTTCTGATCGACGAACAGGCCTTCATCCAGCTTGATGATGCACTGATCGATCAGGCGACGCCCCCACCAGTCGACGACGTCCCGCACGTCGGGAGCATTGCGCAGACCGATAAAGCCCAGGTTATAGATGCCGAATTGCAGCATCTTGATATCGCTCACCTCGACGTTTTCCGCTGGTGCCAGCACATGCGGCGTCAGGACGATGGGCGCGCCCGCGCGGAAGGCTTCCGCGAGTTCCACCATCCGGCTTTTCACGAGGATGTCAGGATCGAGATAGACGATCGTGTCCGCCACGTTGCGGGTCATGAGGTGGCGGAACACGAACGGCTTAATGGCCGTATTGAACTCGGTGATGTTGTAGCGCTCGGCCATCTCCTGCCAGTGCGGGAGGTCGAGATCGTCGAGGTAGACGAAGGCGAACGGCTCCTCCGCCGCCACGAAGGGCGGGTCGGGTCGATCGCAGAGCGCGACAAAGAAAGCGGCCTCAGGATGGTGCGCCTTGAGCGACTGGAACAGCGATCTGGCGTAAGCGAGAAAATTGCGCGAGCAGATCGTGAAGAAGGCCATTGTCAATGGCCGCTGGGGCACTTCCACGTCGTGCAGCACGACCGCATTCGCCATGCCGCCATCGGGTATCAGCGTCGGCTGGGCCGGCACGCCGGGCAGCCGCCACCCGTTTTCGTTTTGCGAGATGGACTTGAGCTTGCGCAAGGGGTGCGTAACACGCCAGCTCGTGGAGACGTGGATCTTCTGGAGCAATTCGTCCCGGATGCGGATCGCCGCGCGCAGCTCGTTTGCGTGCTCATTGAGGATGGAAACCTGCTGCTCCAATAATTGCGCGCGCTGTTCGAAATGGGGCGTGGCCGCTGACGCAGCGGCCTGCACCGCAACCAATTGCTGCAAGGATGCCGCATGGCCGTCGCGATCACGCATGGCCTGCTGCAAGGATCCGATGTGGCTGTCGCGATCACGCACGGCCTGCTGCAAGGATCCGATGTGGCTGTCACGATCACGCACGGCCTGCTGCAACAGGTCCAGCTCCGCCGTTCGCGCATGCCACGCGGTATGGGCCGCATCGAGCCTGGCCTGGCGTGCATCGAGCGAGTGCTGCAAAGCCTTGATGTCGGCGTCGCGGGCGGCCACGCTTTGGATCAGCGTTGCAACCTGTCCCTCTTTCTGCTGGGCGATGTCGCGCATTGCCGACAGCTCGCCGTGTCGTGTGTTCAGAGTTTCCGTAAGCGTGGTGATCTGCGTGCTGAGTTCCGCAACGGCCTGTCGATGCGTCTCTGCGGCGGCTTGCCTGTGCGCCTCCAGCGTCACCCGTGCCGTCTCACTCTCCTGCGCCAGCGCGGTGCGGTGTGCCTCGCCCTCCGCCAGCCTGGCTTCTGCATCGGCGAGCCTGGTGCGCAATTCCTCGGCATGTGCCTGCGCGGCGCTGGCTTGCGTGAGCCATTGCGCCTCCAGCGTCGCCCGTGCCGTTTCCATCCCCTGCGCCAGCGCAGTGCCGTTCGCCTCGCCCTCCGCCAGCCTGGCTTCTGCATCGGTGAGCCTGGCGCGCAATTCCTCGGCATGCGTCTGTGCGGCGCTGGCTTGCGTGAGCCATTGCCGCCTCTCGGCGTCGACTTCATCGATCAGGCTACCGAACGACGCCACGTGATGAAACGCATCGCGCAAGTGGTGCCACGCAGCCTTCGTGTCCGGCTCGAACTCGGCGCTGTCTGGCCGCGCGTGCACGCGCAGCAGCCGATACGCTTCCCGCAAGAGACCCGTTGAGGCCGGATCCAGCGCAAGGTCTTCCTCGGTTGCGGAGTGGTGCCTCAGGCGTTTCTCGAGAAAGTCTTCGCCGTAGGCGCGCGCTTCCGGATAGGAGACGTTGACGCGCGCATCGTCGATGAAGCTCGCAATCCTGGCGAGCTGGGCATCCGGTTCCCCGAGAAGATCGTCGTATTCGATGAAGATGCGATGCTCGTTCTCGGTTCCGCATACGGCATCGAGCATATGCAGCAGCCAAAGAAAGTAGGATTTCTTGTGCGGAAAGCCATCGCGCGCGGCCAGCGATCGGGCCGTACTCAGAGGATTACGAAAGACGATGACGTAGTAGGGCGTCGCACCGACGTGTTGGAATACCTGCTTCCAGAAAGGCAGGTTGCGTGCCGTGCGCGGATCCTTGAAGGCGAAATACGGGACCGACCCGAACTGACGCCGAACAATCTCGCAGGCCTTGAGACTGAGCGCGCGCAACGCAGGGTCCTGCGCCTCGCTCCCGCCAGCGTGAAGGCTGTCCCAGCCGCCCTTCCACAGATGCAGGAGATCATCGTTGATGCTCGATAGTCCGGCATCCTCGAAGAAGCCCTTGTCGTTGTCCCCCGCGACCGGCGGCTTGAGATTGTCTCCGAGCTCGATGCCGAGAGCTCTAAGGCCGCGAGTGAGCGCGCTCGTGCCACTGCGGTGCATACCTAGAACAACAACGGCACCAGCCGGCGTTCCATCCCCCATCAGGCCCTGCACTTCCTGGTCGGCAATCTAGCGCGGCGGCACCGTCTTCTTGAGCGACCGAACTTTCAAGAACGGCTCCGGCATTCAAGTATCGCGGCGGGCCCCACCCTGGCCCGGACGCCCCCATTTCCGGTGAAAGTCAACTTTGTGTAAGGGAGTGGCGCTCCAAGGTCAACGTGGCCGAGGGCAGCGCTCGAAGGTCAAGAACCGGTCTCGCGCAACACGACCGAATGAACGCCGATCCCCAGCTCGCGCGCATCGGCGTTGACGCCTAGCTTTACCGGCGCGCGCGGCCTCTTGATGAGCAGAACGAGCTCGACCGGCCACTGCGACTTAATGACGTGGGCGGGAATGCGTGCCGTGAACGGCCCATTCTGGTTTTTCCGGGTGATCTGCCAAGTCGCCACCCGCGAGCCGTTGACGTCGACGCCAATTTCCTGGGACTCGTGCCTGGGCGGCGCCAGAAAAACCTGCCCGGTCAGCGTCAGTTCGAGATCGCGGCGCGGGGTGCCCTGAGTTGTAAGACTGAGGTGCGCCTGCTCGCCCGTGGTCCACGTCCCCCAAGGTTCCGGACGCGACCAGCCTTTTGCGAGCCGCGCCGAATCGACGGTTCCTGATTGAAGGAAGAGTTGGAGCGGTCGGAAGGGGGCACTCGTTCGCCCAATGTCAGCATTCGAGAACACATACAGGCCGCCGAAGTAACCGACGCCGACGGCGGCCAACAGGGCACAGAGGAAAGCTGACCATCGCATGGCTCTACCGCCGACAGGCCTACCATCTACGCGAGTCTTCGCATGGCCTGCCTATGTCCAAAACGCCTTCCCGATTGCGCGCCGTTACCCCGGGGCCGCAGTCTAGTTGCCGTTGATTCGGGCATATCAGCGCCGGCCGCAACATTCCCACCACGCCGCATCGTACCACTTTCAAGATGATGCAAAAGTGTGGATGATCATCGAGGCTGTTTACAACTATGCGTAGGGGCTTGGAGGCCTTGACGTCAGGACTGTGAGATATGGACGCCTGCATATCCTTCCCGAAGTCCGGCCGCACATGGGTGCGTCTCATGCTGGACGAACTCGACGTTGCAATTGCCTACGATCATGCGGGATCGAACCACAGTAAGGCTTTGGGCAGAGACGAGCTAGATACCTCGGCGGCAAGCAAGTATGAGCGCATTGTATTCCTCCATCGCGACGCGCGCGACACGGTTGTCTCAGGGTACCATCAGGCAACGAAGCGCCTGACCCCGCCATACACTGGCTCAATGAGTGCATTCATCCGTGACCCACGGCATGGGATCGAGAAAATTCTGCTGTTCAATACGATGTGGCTGAAAGTAGCGCAGGATCGGAGGCGAATGTTGGTGGTCCAGTACGAGAACTTGCATTCGAGCCCTTTAAGCACGGTATCCAAGATACTGGCTTTCTTGGGTAAGGAGCGATCGCCGGCTGCAATCGAAGCCGCAGTTCGCAACAACGCTTTCGCAGCCATGCAGGCCAAGGAACGAGCGGGCGCATTTCCGGACAAGTACAAGGACCATTTCGGCGCAAATCTCTCCGCTGATCCCAATGGTCTCAAGGTGCGTCGAGGAAAGGTCGGGGGCTTCGTCGACGAGCTGTCATTGGATGACGCGAAGTACTGCAACGAATTGATGGCTCGATCTGTACTATTCTAAACGCCAAACCACCTACGCGCGCAATCATGGGCAACACGCTTGGCCTTTGTCTGATCGTTCGAGACGAGGCCGATCTCGTTGCAGCCAACATTGCGCACCATCTCGAGCTAGGCTTTGACCGCATTGCGATCATGGACAACGCGTCCAGCGACGAGACCGGGTCGATCTTGGCGTGCCTTGCCAAGACTTATCCCCTGACGATCGTATATCAGCCGGATACCGACTATCGTCAGGACGAATGGGCGACGATTTTGGCTCTGAAGCTTGGGGAATTGGGGATTGATTGGGCAATAAGTCTTGATGCTGATGAATTCATTGCGCCCGACGGGGGGACACTACGTTCGATTGCAGCTCATTTTCCAGACCATCCTGTCATATGCCGGCGCGAGAATATTTTGCCCGCTTTGCGTGACCGCGTTGCGTTCGACATCGCACCGCTGCGAACAGCTCGTTACCGGGTCGTCAATCCTTTGGGGCCAGTGCAGAATATCACTATCGAGCCGTTCGAACCCAAAGCTCCCATGATGCTTCGGACGATGTTGGGCAAATGCTTTGTCCCGTTACGTGGCTTGCGGATGATCCAGAGAGGCAACCACGATGTCGATCACGACAGTACGGACAGAAGTGTCGCCGATGGGCTTCTGATTCGGCATTTTCCGTTGCGGCCTTGGGTGAGGTTCGAGCAGAAGGTCGTGCACGCGCGACAGCGATTTGCGCAGGAACAAGGGGTGTGGCCGACGATCTCATGGCATATTCGCAGGTGGGTCAGATTGGCCGAAACTGGCGATCTGGAGAGCGAGTATGAGTCGTATTTTCTTACCGAGCCTCAGATTGAGGAACTGCTGGAGCGCGGCGTGATCATAGAAGATAGTTTCGGATCCGATGTCACGAACCGACCGTCAACGATCGAGACGCATGACCGATTTTGAAGCACCCCTTTTGCCTTTCATTGTTTGCTATCCCAGGTCGGGATCGACGCTATTGCGCTTGCTTCTGGACGCGCATCCTGATCTCGCGATACCGCCGGAGACTCACCTATGCCAACTGTTCAAGGAACCGTATGCCACCCGGGATGCGAACGCCGACGTTCGCGCCAATGTCCTCGCGGCCTTCGTATCCGCCCATAGGTGGCATGATCTCCACTTGGAGGAAACGGAGTTGGCCGAGCGCATCATGCGGGTGCCGGACGGCGCGCCCGCCCGGGATGCGATTGCGTGCCTCTGGGAACTCTATGCCAACAAAGCGGGAAAACCTCGCTGGGGCGACAAGACGCCGGCCCACCTTGGTTGCGTCGCGTCGATAGCAGCTATTTTTCCACGAGCCCGCTTTATCCATGTCGTGCGCGACGTGCGGGATGTCGCCTGCTCCATGCAGGCCTCGTGGTTCGGGCAACACCGGTCGCTTACTGACATTGCTGGGGAATGGGAGACGCGGACACGGTCGTTCAGGCAACACGCGCTCCTGCTGGAGGGACGGACCACGACCGTTCGTTACGAAGATTTGGTTCGCGAAACCGAGAGAGTTGTCAGAAGCGTCTGTGAGTTTATTGAGCTGCCATTCTCTGCGGCTCAGCTTTCCTTCTTTCAAAGGGCTGCCGAGCGGATCAGCGAGTTGAGTGATTTGCAAATGGGGGAGGCAGTCGCGAGCGCCCAGAGCAGGCGGCAGATCCACCAGCTGACAAGCTCGCCGCCAACAAGCGAACGTATTGGTTTGTGGCGAACAAAGCTCACAAAAAGCCAAGTTCGTGAAATTGAGGTTGTTACCGCAGGTTCGCTTGCGCACTACGGATATGAAGTGACGGTCGCGGCTTGATACCCGTATCAAGCAGAAGCAATTCACTTAATGCGTAGCTATGCCGTCCTTCTAATGCCCAGATCCACCGGCCCGATGAAGGCCGCTTGCACGTCGTTCACATCGAACGACAGCAGACCCACTTGCTTGTCTATTGGCATGAACGCTCTGTCGGATATCCGCTTCTCGAGCCTGACCGTTATGTAGTAGCGCCCCCGGGCCAGCTTGCCGGCCAGGACAACCCGGACCGTTGCTTCATGCCAGCCGCCGACGGCGTTCTCCTGCTTCAATTCGAATGTCTGCCCGCCGAGATTGGCGGTCCTGTAGTCCTGGACAACCAGAGCGAGGCTCGGGGCCTGCACGGTGTCACGATAGCGAACTGCCACTTCAAGTTCGATGTCCTCCCCATACCGAAAGCTCGATGCCTGACCGCCCGTGGTCGTGAAGTGGGCGTTCAGGATGTCGCCCTCCTCGGTCCCGAAGGCGATGCCGCTTCTGTCGCCTCTGAAGGTTTTCGGCTTGACGCCCTTGTCTGCCGTCAGCCATTTGCGCTGTTCGTCGCGAAGGTCGAGGGAGTACAACTCGGCCATCTCGTCGCTTGATCCCCGGCCGCGTTCCTCGCCCTTATGGAGATAGATCACGCGATGGCAGAAGTTCCGGACCATCCCGATGTCATGCGACACAAACAGCAGCGTCGTGCCGGAAGCAATCAGGCCTTTCAACCGGTCGAGGCACTTGAACTGGAAAGATGCGTCGCCCACGGCCAGAGCCTCGTCGACGACGAGAATATCGGGGTTGACGCACGCCGATACAGCAAACGCCACGCGCACGACCATGCCGCTCGAGTATGTCCGGACCGGCTGATCGAAAAACTCGCCGATGTCGGCGAACGCCGCGATCTCATCCATCTTGTTGGAGATCTCGTTGCTGTCGAGGCCAAGAATAGCAGCATTCAACAGAACATTTTCCCGCCCTGTGAACTCCGTATTGAAGCCCGATCCAAGCTCCAGCAACGCGGCAATTCGGCCTCGCGTTTCAACGGTGCCGGTCGTCGGCTGCAGCGTTCCGGCGATCATCTGCAGCAACGTTGATTTGCCCGATCCGTTGCGGCCAATTATGCCGACCGACTCTCCCGCCTGGACGTCGAGAGAGATGTTCTGCAACGCCCAGAATTCGCGAAAATACCGTTTCGCCTCCTGCCCCATTGCGCGTTGCAGTCTGGGCAGGATGAATTGCTTCAGCCTGTCTTCCGGGCGCGTGTAGGTCAGGTAGCATTTGCCAACCCCCGCAACTCGTATCACGGTCTTGCCTGCAGGCACTCGAATAGACCCCTCGCGTCAACATCTGCCGTCGATTGCAGCGTGAGCCGGCTTGCAGGCGCCCGCCGCGCCCCTCAGATGTCGCGCAAACTGCAATCTTCGCGCGATAGCGTCAAATGGGGACTGTAAAACGGGTCAAGTAGCGCTTTCGGTCCCCATTTGCCCATGAAACATGCTGTCTCATGGGCCAGCCGCTCGGCCTGTGTCGGAGCCGCGTCAAGCCCTCGCGTTGCCGATTCGTGATGGACCAGCCGCACGCGCGGGACCATCAAGTTGCTGTATCCCCTGTTATGGACACGCAGGCAGAAATCAACATCGTTGAGGGTGATGGGAAGCTCCTCATCGAGATGGCCGACCTCGCTGAAAATCTCCCGCTTGACGGCCAGGCAGGCACCGGTCACGGCACTGACCTCGTGGGTAAACCTCAAGCGTGACCGGGCGCCGACGTCCTCTGGCTGGAAATGCCTGTAGGCGTGGCCGCCAATGCCGAATACGCCGAGGACAACGCCGCCGTGCTGGATGCGCCCCGAAGGATATAGAAGCAACGCACCCACACAACCCGCTTCAGGCTGGGCCGCCACTTTGGCCAGCGTCTCGAGCCAGCCGCTCTCGATAGCTTCCACATCATCGTTGAGCAGAACCAATATCCTGCGGCTCGATACGGCAAATCCGCGATTGATGAGCGCCGAGAAATTGAACGGCCGGGGATCACGTATCACGCGCACGCGCTCATCCTCCGACAGTCGTTGCAGGAGGGACAATTGCGGCGGATCGCTCGAGCCGTTGTCGACGATAACGAGTTCGAGGTCGCCGCTCTCGCTCAGCACAGACCGAGCTGCGGCCTCTAACAGGCGCGCATTATTTTTCGATGGCATAATCACTGAGATCGACGGCGGCTCATTGACAGAAAGCATCTCGCTAGGCCGCGCACAGCTCAACCTCGCCGTCGGATGCGGCCTGGCATACTCGTGGAACATGACCCGCGGTATGTGGCGCACGATCCCGGAATGTTTCCCGGAACTGACGATTGCGCGCAGTAGCAACTCGGAGGTGCTCGCGTTCGCCAGCTTGCCACCGCAGACCTCGTAAAGTCTATCATCGGCGCGGAAGGCCACCGCGCTTCCGACGTAGTTGGAAGCCTGGTGATAGCGGCGGCTCCAGGCGGGCTTGAAATCTGGCGTGTTTCGCCGTCCACTGCTGTCGATGCAATCGCTGTCCCCATAGACCGCCATGCAGTCTGGGTTTCTCGCAAGCTCAATCAGAATCATTGCCGGAGCCCAGGCGCTCCACTCGCCGAGCACGTCGATGTAGACAAGGGCCTTGGCGCCAAGACGCTTTGCCTGCTCGACGACAAGGTGGATCGGCAATTCGTCATCATCACATCGGCAAACGTGCCCTCCTTGAGCCTCGACGAGCGACCGCAAATCCTCCGGCAAAGACACGTCACCCAGCTCGATCACAAGCGGGACGACACGCACGCCAGAGCTTTCAGCATCGATCGCGGCCAAGGCTCGCGGCAGGGCATGCTCATCGTCATTGCGTCTGATGTGGACCGCGAGCAGGGACGGCGGATGTTCTCCGCACAGAGATCTAAGCCCAGCCGATACGCGCGCGCGTTCCTCGCGTCCCTCGAAGACTGCCCGCCATCGCTCATAGGTCGTTTGCGGATCGCCATCACTTGGCATCGGTCCGGCAAAGGCCAGATTGCTTTTTCCCGACCACAACTGGCGCGCCTTGGGCAAAAGCGTTCGCGGCGATGTCAGAAGGCCTGTGATGCTGCGGCGGCGTGCCAGCAGCCAAGTAAGGCTCACTGGCTCGATGCTGGCTGACAGCATCACATTCGGATCCAGATGCGGCTCGAGTTCCAGCTCCAGCCGCTCGACCGCTCGTGATATGCTGAACGCCTTCTCGTAGCTGTTGCCAGCAACCCGCTCCGGGAACACGGTCATCGGTGCCGCCGGCAGCCCCCGCAGCGTGAGACGAAGCGTGGCATAGGTCGGGCAGTGCGTTTGCAATCGGAAGCGGTAAAGTCCGGCCGGCAGCGGCTCCGTCTTCAGCTCAGCCCGCAAACGCGGCCGCCAAAAATCACTGACGTCGACACTCGCAGCTTCCAGACTAAGGTCTGCCATCAGATGCAGCCTGAACCGTTTTCGACCGTAAGAATGGCTCACCGAAGCAGAGTCTGAGGATTGGACGTCATGACCCTTCTTAGACGTGCCGCGGCGATTGTCCACCGTCAAGCCTGGCAGAGGCTGCCCAGGGATCTGCGGCGCAACGCTCTTCTGCAGGCATCCGCACTGCTCGCTCCGCGGTCGCATGCCGGCGTCTCGCCCGCAGAGCCGATCACTGTCGTCGGTTACCTGCGGACCGCTTCCGGACTTGGAGAGGGCGCACGCCTCCTGTACGAGGCCTTCACCAGATTGGGGCGCGAGACATACGGTATCGATATCTCCGCCGGACAGATGCAGACGCTGGATCTTCCGGACTACGCCATAGCTGACGGTCGCGGTTGCCACGGGCCGGGCACGGTGATCCTGCAGGTCAATGCACCGCTTGTCCCTCTGGCCCTCATGCAGCTCGGGCGCAAGTTCCTGGCCCAGAAACATGTCGTCGGCTATTGGGCCTGGGAGCTGGAAGGCCTTCCCGACGACTGGCGTTTTGGTCCACCCTGCGTGCACCAAGTGTGGGTTCCGTCGCGCTTTACGGCGGATGCCCTTGCCAGGTCACATCCCCAACTGCCCGTCCGCGTTGTTTCATACCCGCTGGCGATGCGGCCCTTTGACGTCTCGGTTGGCGGCGGAAACCGCTTTCGTGTGCTCTTGCTCTTCAACTGCGCATCAGGTTTCGCCCGCAAGAACCCCTGTGCCGCCATCGCAGCGTTTCGAAAAGCATTCTCAGGGGACAGCTCCGTCGAGCTGATCGTCAAGTCGTCCAACCTCGATGTCTACCCGCCGGCCCGAGGCCTCATCGATGCTGCAATCGGCAGTGCGGCGAACATCCGCCACATCGATTGCACCCTTCCCCAGGACGGGGTGGAGGCCCTCTACCTGACCGCCGATGCGGTGATTTCCCTGCATCGATCGGAAGGCTTCGGCCTTGTGCCTGCTGAGGCGATGCTGCGAGGTTTACCGGTCGTGGTCACCGGCTGGTCGGGCAACATGGACTTCGTCAGCGACGAGAACGCCTGTCCGGTTCGCTATCGTCTGGTTCCCGCGCAGGACCCGCAGGGCGTCTATCATTTTCCCGATCAACGTTGGGCTGAAGCGGATATCGACCACGCGGCAGAGAGTCTCTCCCGGCTCAAGCGCGATGAGCCTTATCGAACGCGCATAGCGAAATGTGCTGCGCAGGATGCCGCTGCGCTGTTCTCACTGGACGCATTTGCGTCGGATGTGCGCAAAGCCCTTGGCTTGAAGACCGGCAGCGCACAACAGTAGATAGATTTGCAAGGCGGCAAAAGCGGCGGAGCAGCCCGTGCGACGCCTCTACCCGTGCGACGCCTCTATAAGACGTCGGCAAAGCCTTTGCGCGTCTTCTGAAACCACCACAGTCCGCCGGCTGCGACGGCGAGCGCTGGAAGTGTGTAAATGGCGAGCGCCAGGAAATCCGGAGCCTTGCCCCAGATCAAGACATCCCGAGCCTGCTCAATGGGAAGCGACAGCGGATTCAGGATCAGCCACGGCTTGACCCAATCCGGCAATGCCGACGACGGAAAAAAGATCGGCGACAGGAACATGAGCGCCGTGAGGAGCGTCCCGAGCACCTGCGAGATGTCGCGGAAGTACACGCCAAGGGAGGACAAGAACCAGCTGAGCCCCAGAATGACGAGAAGAAGCGGCGCCAGCACGACCGGTAGGAATGGTAAGGTCAGCGGAACGTGGCCTGCGAAAGCCAGCATAAAGAAGCACAAGACGAGTAGACTGACGGCCGTATGAAACAATGCCGATCCCAGGGCCACCACAGGCAGGATCTCGAGCGGGAATACCACCTTCTTGACGTAGTTGGGGTTCGACAAAACGAGCGTTGGAGCGCGGTTGACCACTTCGGAGAAGAGTTGAAATACGATCAAGCCGACAAAGATGATGATCGCAAATTCGCCGATGCTGGCCGTGGCTCCGCTGGTGGTCCAACGCGTTTGAAAGATCGTTCCAAAAACAAACGTGAACGTCGCCAGCATGAAAAGTGGCGTGATCATCGACCATAGGATGCCGAGCGCCGACCCACGATACCGGGCCACCACCTCGCGGCGGATGAGCTGGTGGATCAGCGTCCTGTGAGAACGAAACTGCGCGGGGAGAGCAAAAACACGCGACATGTCGCTCGGCGCAGAGACGTTCACGTCAGGTCACGACCTGATCGTCGAAGACCAGGAACTCGACGCCTGTGACCGTGTCGCTGTCGCCGGTGGGGATGTGTAAGACGAGCCAGCTGCCGCCGCCGTTGTTGGTGACGGTGTACGCCGAACGCAAGCCGGACCATGCCGCGCCGTCCCAGCCGTTGCCGCCATTGATCGTATCGGAGCCGACGCCACCCAGCATCACATCATCACCGTCTCCGCCCTGCAGCGTGTCATTATCTTGGCCGCCATGCATGTAGTCGCCATCGGCACCGCCGATGATTGAATCATTGCCTTGGTTGGAGATCAGGATGTCGAAGCCCACGCCGCCATCGATCGTATCGGCGCCCAGGCCTCCATCGAGCCGGTCGTCGCCATCCTCGCCGATCATCGTGTCGTTGTCTGCGCCGCCGTGAGCGTAGTCATCGCCTGCGCCAGCATTGATCGAATCGTTGCCCTGATTGCCGACGATATTGTCGGCGCCACCGAAACCATTGATCGTATCGTTCCCCGCGCCGCCCATTATCCCGTTGGCGACGCTATTACCGATGATCGTGTCTGCACCCGAGCCGCCAGTCGCATTCTCGATCACGGCGTTGAGCGCGATCGTGATGTTGCCGATCAGACCGCCGATGTTGGAGAAGCTGCCGGCTTCAAGATTGATCAGTTGATTGTTGCTGTAGCCTGACGCGTCCAGCCGGTCCGTTCCGCCGTTGTCATAGATCGTCCAGGCCGGTGCGGTGGCGTAGCTCGCGAAGTTGTAAAGCGCGCCCGCATTGGTGTTGAAGCCGTAGATCGTATCCCCGGTCCGCGTGTTCGTGGCGAGGCCGTAGAGATCGCCGATGGCGACGATATCGGCGAGCTGCGGCGTCAAGACGAACCGCGCCGATCCCCAATAGCCGCTCTCGGCCTGGTCGAAATACGACATGATCGAGTAGGCCCAGGAGTCGTTGGCGTAGATGTTGTCGACGCCGTAGGTCGCCGCGCCATTGTAAGGGCCCGCGTGCCCAAGACCCAAGGCATGACCGATCTCGTGGATGTACGTTTGCAGGGTATAGCTATCGGTGGCCGTTCCGTAGGCGGCAAGCCAATCGAGCCCGACGTTGACGGAAGCGGAGATCGTCGTCGTGCCGGACCAAGAAGCGTTACAGAAGGCGCCGCTAGAGGCGTCGTCAAACGTGATCTGCGCAGCGCCGGTGATTTCGCTGAAGGTGAACTGGCCAACATCCGCCCAGAGCTGCAACGCCATCCGGCAGAGCGTTTGTGCGGCCGCCGTCAGGCCGGTCAGATTGTACGTCAGCGTGCCGCTGCTGAAATGGTGGGGTGACGACCCTCCCGACTGCCAGTACCCCTCGGTAAGAAAGTCGGCGATTTCCTGCACGGAGTAGACGGGCACCTCCGCTGCTTCCGCTGCCGTGAGAGTGTACGTGCCTACATTGTCATATCCCGCATCGGGAAAGGCGCCGGCAGAAAGATAATACGATCCCGTTGCGGAGGCGACGAACGTGATGCGGGAGTTGAATCCTCCCGAATCATCATTCTCCGCGAGAAGCACTCCGGCGGAGTTGAACAGGCGAAGATACGGATCGTTGAGCGGCGCTCCGCCCGAGCCCGCGAGCGTGAACGTATAAGTCTCGCCTGCGACAAGATTGATGCGAAACCAATCCTGATCCGTCTCCGGGTTGATCGTGGCATTGACCGAGCTGTTGACGGCCAGCACCTCGAGCGTGCTCGTGCTGCCTGGTATCGTGTCGGGAACACCGTAATATTCGGTGGAACCGCCAAGCACACTGTCCAAATTCAGGTCGAGAAAGGCACCGGTTGAATCGGGCTGTGTTCCAGTCGCTGTCGCGACGAGCGCAACCGCAGGATTGAGGCCAACACTCAAATCGACGTCCTGCACGACCGGGCCGGTGGTGCCCAATCCCGTAAACGTGCCGATTCCGCCGACCGCGAGTCCGACGCTCAAGTCGACGTCCTGCACGAGCGGGCCGGTGGCGCCCAATCCCGTAAACGTGCCGATTCCGCCAACCGCGAGTCCGACGCTTAAGTCGACGTCCTGCACAAGCAGCTCGGTGGTGCCCGATCCCCTCGGTGCAATCGAGTTGATTCCACCAACCGCAGTGATGCCGAACCAGTCCCAATCCGTTTCC
Organism: Hyphomicrobiaceae bacterium; assembly: GCA_046154585.1. Classification (GTDB taxonomy): domain Bacteria; phylum Pseudomonadota; class Alphaproteobacteria; order Rhizobiales; family Hyphomicrobiaceae; genus CADEFX01. Next base: position 22,239 of record JBJXDX010000059.1, read on the forward strand.
TGGTTGATGGCGGCGTCGATCGAGCCGTTGGCAGCGAGAACCTCCAGTAGGCTCATGCTGCCCGGTATCGCATCGTCGAAAGCAAGAAAATTGGTGGAGAGGCGAAGCCGGCTGCCCGAGCCCGGAAGGTCAACGACCTCGCTGACGTCGCGGTGTTTCATCTGTCCCCCTCCTGGCAGCAACGAGCATCGACACATAAACAGAGTGCTGCCGTCTCAATCAAGGCCGAAAAGCAAATCGCCCTAGTCCACGAATAAGAGCTGTGCATACCTGCGACAGCGACGTTGCTGCAAGCGACAATCCTAGACAGAAGTTGACGGCCTCATCGTTCGGGTTCCTATCGCAACGCAGCACGACAGTGCTCGGTCTACGTCAAATGGCGACGCTTCCACACCTGGACGTCTTGCGTTAAGGTCGCGCCAAATTTGTATTCTGATCATCTGTATTAGGTGTGGGGAGGACATTTCGTATGCCACTTATCAATGGCACCGCTGGCAATGACAGCATCGATAGCACGGGCGTAAATGGCGCTGGACAAGGCACGACGGCCGGTGACGATACGGTCCATGGCCTTGGCGGCGACGATACCATAGTCGCCGGCGGTGGTGCCGACGTGCTCTACGGCGGCGATGGCTTCGACATTCTTGTCGGCCAAGCCGGCAACGATACGCTCTACGGCGGCTCGGAGGCGCTTGGCGGCTTCGAGAGCGGTCCAGCCGAAGGCTGGCGCGGCGCGCGGGCCAACTATAACGGCTCTGCCTCGGCCATCACGGTCGTCTACGACACGGTCGCGACGGTGACCGGGGGAGTGGATGTCGGCACCGACACGCTCATCAACGTGCAGCAGGTGCGCGGCACGAACTTTGCCGACTCGTTCACGGCTACCGCCAACTACTCGGGCATGTTCGGCAACTTTGCCGAGTTCGAGGGGATGAACGGCAACGATACCATCAACGGCAATGGCAACACGCGCGCGAGCTACCAGTCCGCGACGGCTGCCGTAACGGTCGATCTTACTGCTGGCACCGCTACTTCGTCGGCTGGGGGCAACGCCGCCAGCATCGGCACTGACACGCTCACCAACGTCAACAGCGTTCGCGGCTCCGCCTTTGCCGACACGCTGAGCGGTGCCAACAACGGCAATTTTCTCGTCTTTATTGGCGGCGGCGGCAACGACACCATCACTGGCTCACTCATTGCCAATCCCCTGCAGGGCGGCAGCGAGGCGCGCTATGACGGCGCCACCGAAGGGATCGTGGCGGTGCTGGGCGTGAACTCAAGCGTGGTGGGCGGCGCGTCGACCGGCACTGACGAACTTCATGCCATCGATCGGATTCGCGGCTCCAACTTCAACGACCAGTTCACCGCGGCATCCGACTTCGTCGGTGCCTTCGGCAACTTCAACCATTTCGAGGGCATGGACGGCGACGATACGATAAACGGCAACGGCAATACGCGGATCTCGTACCAGCAGGCGCTTTCCGGCGTCACCGTCAACTTCCTCACCGGCACGGCATCCTCGACGGCGGGCGGCGATGCCGCCGGCGTTGGCGTCGATACGTTCACCAATGTCGACAATGTCAGGGGATCCAACTACGCCGACACGTTCACGGCGGCTGGCGTTCATGGCCAGTTCCAGTTCGAAGGCCGCGCCGGCAACGACACCATTACGGGTACGGGGCTCGGCATCAATAACTTCGACTTTAACGTAGCACGTTACAGCCAAGCGACCGCGGCAATCACAGCCAACCTCGGGGCTGCGTCATCCGTAACGGGCGACGCTTCGGTGGGAACAGACACGCTCATCAGTGTCGAAGCCATTCGCGGCTCACAGTTCGCCGATACGTTCGTGGCTACGGGGGCGTTCAACGGGCAGTTCGGAGGACACAACGACTTCGAGGGTGAAGGGGGCAACGATACCATCACCGGCAATGGGATGACGGTCGCAACGTACGCGAATGCGTTGGCTGCAGTTACCGTCAATCTTCAGACCGGGACCGCAACATCCTCGGCAGGTGGCGACGCAGCCGGGATTGGGACGGACACAATCGTTGGAGGCGTGAATGCCATCCGTGGCTCCAACTTCGCCGATACCTTGACGGGAAGTAACGGCGCACAGGCTGAACGATTTCGTGGAGGGGCAGGCAACGACACTCTGGATGGCGGTGGCGGTGCTCTGGACTCGGCCAACTATCGCAATTCGGCCGCGGGCGTGGTGGTTAACCTGGCAACGGGCACCGCGGCGGATGGCTTCGGGGGGACCGACACGCTGTTGAACATCGAGGGCGTCGCCGGTTCCGAATTCAACGACTCCATTACCGGTGATGGCGGCGCCAATATCCTGCAAGGCCAGGGTGGCAACGACACGATTTCCGGCGGTGGCGGCGCGGACCTCCTGGTGGGCGACGACGATGATGCCTGGGGCGGCGCGTTTGGAACCAACGTCCTGTTTGACGCCGGCAACGATTCGATTCTGGGCGGCGCTGGGAACGATACGATCCTCGGCGGTGCCGGCAACGACAACATGGTGGGCAACCAGGACAACGATTCGATCAATGGCGGTGCGGGCGACGACTATGCCCACGGCGGTGCTGGCAATGACACGCTGATCGGCGAGGACGGCAACGACCGCTTGGATGGGGCGCTTGGCAACGACACTATCGAGGGCGGCATCGGCTCTGACGTTATGATTGCCAATCAGGGCGATGACTTGCTCATCGGCGGCGCTGACGGCGACTACATGCACGGCGGCCAGAACAACGACACCCTGCAGGGCGGCGACGGCAATGACGTGCTCCTCGGAGGCGTCGGCTCCGACAGCATCGACGGTGGGACCGGGCACGATGGCGCGGCCTGGAGCGGGCTGCGCTCGGCCTACACCGTCACCAACAACGGCGGCGGCAGCTGG